>CAJUAL010000005.1 GCA_910584405.1 uncultured Vampirovibrio sp. | reverse complement strand
CGCGGATGTTATCTTTCATTACGATACTTCCGCCGTTTTTTAGTTGGAAGTTTAAGCTTGCGTCTGCATTATCCATATATATTGCGTTGTCGTCTTTCTCGTCACCTACCTGGGTGTAGTTGCCGCTGAAGGTTGAACTACCGTTGTCTGCTATAATGTTTAGGTCTTTTGAGGTGTAGATTGCGCCGCCCTTGGCGTCGCCAGATTTAGTTTTTGCATAATTAGCTATAAAATTTGAATTAACAATACCTCCATTTAATAATCCTGTAGATTCATCATAAGTTCCAATAGAGCCAGATAGGACACCTCCGTGAATAGTTGAAGTGTCAGTTTCCCCACCATTTTCAATAAAATTACCAATTAATTCTCCAGTAACAGTAATAGTCAATGTTGCTCCCCACATGCCAATATTGCTTGTACTTATAGATTTATTACGAATAAAATTACCTTTCAAATATCCAATTTTACCATTATTAATTGCAGAAGCATAACCACCATTTGCCTCATTTTCAATAAAATTACCAATCAAACTATCGATAGTACCATTATTTCTTATTACACCGCCCTGAATATTATTAGATGTAGCTATATTTCTGATAAAATTAGCATTAATTGACTTAATAATACCATCATTTCTTAGCACTGCCCCATAAACAACATTTCCATTTGCTTTATTCCCGATAAAATTACCTTCAATTTTATCAATAGTACCATTATTTCTTATTGCCCCACCTGAAGCATAAGAGTTATTTGACCATATGCGGTTCCCAATAAAATTACCTTTTATTGTTCCAATATGACCACCATTTTCAATTGCAGCGCCAACAACATATCCACTACCTTTTGCTGAATTATTAATAAAATTCGCATCAATATTAGTTATTTCAGCTCCAGCTGTAGATTCAATTGCCGCAGCACCATTTGTTGTAAAGTTATTTATAAAATTACCTTTAATATTAGTTATTGTTCCTGTATTATATATAGCTCCACCTTTAGTTCTGGTACCTGTATTATTAATAAAATCACCTATAACATTTGATATTGTACCTGCGTTATTAATTTCGTGAGAATTAATAATATCACCAGTAAAAAAATCAATAATATCAGTATTAGAGATTGGAGTTCGATTATTATTTATAGATATGTTATAATAATGAGGAATTAACTCTTTATCATTAAATTTTATATAATTATCACTTTTTATAACGTTTTTTAACTCATAGTTTACAATAGAATTATTCGGAAGATTTTCAATATTATCAGGAACAAATTCTTCTAAATTATAATCACTCTTTAAGCCCATTTTATCTAAAGTTGGAGTTGGATCATATTTATTATCATCTATAAATTGTAAATCACTTTCAATATAAATTTCATTTGCATCTGACGGAATAGCAATAATCATTACAGAAGCAATTAATGCAGCAGTTGATAATAATCTTATACTATTCTTTCTAATCATCTTCATCATATCACCTCGTTTTTTATACATCATTTTATTTAAAATGATGTATTCTTTGGAATTAAGTGAATACAAGGGTTTTTACCCTATTGAAGTGATTATGATAATTTAAATTGCAGCTTAAAATTACTTATTTCAAGACATTTATCACATTTTAAATATTTTGGTGTAATATTTCTCTACCGATTTCTTTATCGGCTTATCTTTCACGTTTCTTTAACTCTTTGGGGGACTTTTTTACATTTTGAAATACTATATATCCTCTTAGATATATTATACATCTGTTTTTATAATATTTCAAGTGTTTAAAATTATTCGATGAATTTGCCTTCAAATAAGTCCATTACATTATTTACAGTATCGGAATGAAACATTGCTTCACCTGTTTTTGGCTTAGCAAGAGTAGTTTGTTGTTTTATCTCAACAACTTCTTTTACTTCTTGCGCCGTTATTTCAGGCTCTTTTTTAGGCTGTTTAACAGGAGTTTCGTTTAAAGGAGCAGGGGCAGGGGCAGGAGCCTCATCATCAGAGTTTCCGTTTGAAACCTCTTTTCTTATAGCATCATCACCTGACTCAGGAGCCCTTACAATAACTTTATTAGCATTACCATACATTGATTTAACGGCATCAACAATAAAATTATGCTTTGAACCGTCTGCACCAAATTGTTTTAACCAACTAGGATTTTTAATCGATATAATAACCTCATCTGCCGTAATTTTAACAGGAAGCGCCTGTTGCTTTAAAATTGCACGAGAAGGGAAACTTGAAACATTTTCAAGCAATTTTCCCCATGAGGCTTTCAAATTATTAACTTCGGCAGGTTTTGACATTGGAACAGGGGCTGACAGCACCTCTTCCTCAGTTATTGATTGAGCAGATTCAACAGTTTTAGCTGCGGCTGGTTTAACTTCTTGAGTCTGGTTAAGGACAGCAGGCTTAACAGGACGCATAACTTCAGGCTTTTTAACAGGTGCAGGAGGAGTATTATATGCAGAAACATTAACCATTTTAACACCCTCACCTGATTCAAGTGCGGACAATCTTTTCTGTAAATCTTCTAGCTTAGTATTTTCAACCAAATTTGACATATCTAATATTGCAACATCAAGCCACAGTTTTGGATTTGTTGTAAGTTTTAATTCTTTTATATAATTTGCACACTTATCGACTAATGACACTATTTGATGAGATTCCACAGACTTTAACTTTTCAGCAAGCTTTTTGGATTGCTCATCGTTAAGTTGCACAACTGCATTTGAAACCTCTGAGCCGATAGTTTTTATAATAAGTGAATTTCTAAGATATTCAAGCAAATTTGACAAAATTTGAGTAGGTTCATTACCTTGGTTATAAATATCATTTAAAACACTTAAAGCTTCATTTTGGTTAGAAGAAGCGATTGCTGAAAATAATGCGGTCAAGGAGTCAAAAGAGAGCCTTCCAAGTAAATTATTTATATCATCAACAGAAATAGCTTCCTGTGTCGAATTAAGAACACTTAATTGATCAAGTAACGCAATACTGTCACGCATTCCTCCTGCGGAGTTTTGAGCAATTAATTTAAGCGCATCATCTGTTATATTTATACCTTCACACTCAGAGATGTATCGAAGATGTTTTGCAATATCATCTGTCGTAATACGTTTAAAATCAAACCTTTGGCAGCGGCTTTTTATTGTATCAAGAACCTTGTGAACTTCTGTTGTCGCAAGTATGAAAATAACATTTTTCGGAGGTTCTTCAAGGGTCTTTAACAAAGCGTTAAAGGCTTGATTGGTCAGCATGTGGACTTCGTCTATAATATATATCTTATAACGGCTTCTTACAGGTGCTAAAGCTACTTTTTGAATAATTTCATCAGCGTCGTTAACCGAACGATTACTTGCAGCGTCTATTTCTATTACGTCTATCGGAATCGAATTAGTAATATTTCGACAATTTTCGCATTCATTACAAGGAGAAAGAGTCATCCCTTTTTCGCAATTTAATGATTTTGCAAAAATTCTTGCAGTTGAAGTTTTACCGGTACCACGAGGACCCGTAAAAAGATAAGCATGAGAAATTCTATCCATTTCTATAGCATTTGCAAGTGCTTTTTTAATATGTTCCTGACCAACAATTTGTTCAATCGCCTGTGGTCTGTATTTGCGATATAAAGGTATATAATTCTTTTCCATGATATAGTAATTATAGCAAATAATAATCAAAAAGGGTAATTTATGAACTTAATTAAACCTGAGAAATTAAAAAAAGGCGACACTATTGCAATTATTGCACCGTCAGGCGAAGTCGATATGGAAAAGATAAAAAAAACGGTATGTTTTTTTGAAAAATCGGGGTTTAAAGTTCGATTGGGTAAAAACATTGATAAATGCAGAAATTACCTTGCCGGAAGCGATGAAGAAAGACTTGAAGATTTACACAACGCATTTGCGGATAAAGAAATAAAAGCAATAATCTGTGCCCGCGGGGGGTACGGTGCAATCAGACTTATTAATAAGATTGATTATGAACTTATAAAAAATAACCCTAAAATCTTTTGCGGCTACTCTGATATAACGGCACTATCAGCTATGATTTTAAAGAAAACGGGATTAATTACATTTTCAGGCCCTATGGCACAAGGAGATTTCGGACAAGCAAAGTCAGATGATTTTACAATAAATTCGTTTTTTGAAACTCTGACTGAAGGTAAATGTACTCTGAGCGCAAATAATGGTACCTCAGCAAATGTTTCAGGCATACTTTTTGGCGGAAACCTTGCAACAATTGTTTCTCTTTGCGGACAGGATTTTATTCCTGATGAAAAATTCATATTTTTCGTCGAAGATATCGGAGAACCCGTTTACAAAATAGACAGATATTTTACGCAACTTCTTAATATTGAAAAATTTCGAAATAATATAGCAGGAGTTGCGCTTGGTGAATTTTTAAACATCGATAATCAAGACTTTTTAGATGATTTTTTCAACAATTTAGGACTTCCTGTTGCAGGAATATTTCCTATATCTCATGGTAAAACAAAAGCAACAGTTCCATACGGAGCCGTTGCGAGAATAGAAAATGAGACAATAAAAATCGAAGACTTTATGGCCTGATAATCAGAACGTCTGAATTGGCACTTTCTAAAATTCTTTTACTTACAGAGCTTAGTAAAAACCTTGATAAGTATTTACGATTTCTAATACCGCAAACAACAAGGTCTATACCGCGTTTGGTTATATAATTATTGATTTCTTCGGCAGGTGCTCCCGACATAACACTTTTACCTGAGATTGCAAGTCCTTTTTCTTTAAACATATTCTCAAATTTAGTTAAAAGAATCATAGCGGCTGTTTCTTGTTTTTTCTGGATTTCCAGAATCCAATTTGTATCAATATTACCTTCCAAAAACAAATATTCAGGAATATCATAAACCGTCCCGAGATAAATTTCTTTATCCGAAAAATCAAAAGACTCTAAAGCCTTAGCAACAACAGCAGGACTAATTTCTGATGAATCAACCGCGAATAAGACTTTTTTACGATTGTTAGACATTTTAGATATAAAAGTAGAATTATGTACAATAGAAGCAATCTCTTGAGAAACCGAACCAAGCCACTTTTGAATACCCTTCTTTCCATGTGAACCCAGCACTATAAAATCGTATTTATTTTTCTCACTTGTTTCAACAATACAATCAACAGTGGAACCGCACATTTTTATTTTCTGCCCTATGTTAATATTATTTTCTTTCAAGTATTTTTCTGAATAATCTAAAATTGAATCCGCTGAATTAGCACACTGCATTGCAAATTCACTATCTTCAATCGAAACGGTATCAGGTAAAAAACTCCAATCAATCGCACATAATATATCCGCCGTAAAATCAGGTGCCCAGTATGAAAAATTCTTGATAGATGAATAACTTGTTTTTGATCCGTCAGTACAAAATAATACTCTCATAAACTCTCCTCTTTTTTGAATAAAATAACTTATGTTAAGGAAAATTACATTAGCTGGTCATATATGATTTTTTTTGATATTATAAAGGAGTAAAATATGTATACATTTTATTATTAGGATAAGTTATAGTAATGTCGGCTGAAGAAAACGTAAAACTAAAAAAATACAAAGATTTAATAGAAATCATAGCAAAAGTTGAGTATCAAAAGTTTTCACGCTCTCACCTTGTTGAATTACCCGAACTTGTTAACATCGGGACTCATGCTTTGTATATCCTTTTCAAAAATCATAATCCTGAGGATTACAACAGCACTTACCTTTCAACAGCAATCAAATGGGCAATAAGAAACGAAGTAAGAAGAAGATACAAATGGTATACTCTTAAAAACCGTTCAACAGAAGAAGTTGACGACGAAACTTCAGAAGTTGAATTAAGAGCTGAAGTCTACAAAAACATTCTTTCTATTGATGAACTTCAAGAAGGCGAAGTACCTGTTCAAATTAAGGCTAAAGACAAAACGCCCGAAGAAAATATTGAATTTTCAGAACTTAAAAACGGGATTTTAGAATCAATGAAAAAACTTCCGCCAAGAGAAAGAGAACTTATTGAATATAAATTCTTCAAAGAAAAAAAATTAAGAGAGATAGCCGAAGAATTTAACATATCGCAATCGAGAATCTCTAGAATTATACAAACGGGGTTGGACAGAATAAAAAAAGACTTGGCAAAACAGGGGATAATTTAAAAAATGAAAACAATTTTTGAAAAAAGTAACGGTATAGACGGAATAAATCTTACAGACGAAAATACGGATTTTGCAAAGTATATACCGCAAAACTATTTACGTACGGAAGCTCCAAACCTTCCGCAATTAAGTGAACTTGAAGTTATGCGCCATTATAAAGAATTATCCGACCTTAACTTTTGTATAGAAAAAGGTTTTTATCCGCTTGGCTCTTGCACAATGAAGTATAACCCGAAAGTTAATGAATTTCTTGCTTCATTAGAAGGTTTTAATATCCACCCGTCATCAGATGATGATTTAGCTCAAGGCTCACTAAAGTTAATGTATAATCTTCAAAAAGCATTACTTGAAGTTACGGGAATGGACGCTATAACACTTCAACCGTCAGCAGGCGCCCATGGTGAAATGACAGGCATGATGATTATCAAAAAGTATTTTGATTCTATCGGTGAAAAAAGAACAAAAGTTATCATACCTGATTCTGCTCACGGAACAAACCCTGCAAGTGCTAAAATGGCAGGTTTTGATATTGTTGAAATTAAATCAAACGATAAAGGTCAAGTTGATATCGAAGCTTTAAAATCTGTGCTTAACGAAGATATTGCAGCTATTATGATGACTAACCCTAACACTTTAGGTATCTTTGAAGAAGGTGTTAAAGAAATTTCTGATTTAATGCACGCAAACGGCTCATTATTATACTATGACGGAGCAAACTTTAACGCAATCATGGGTTGGACAAATCCTAAACTTATGGGGTTTGACGTCGTTCACCTTAACCTTCACAAAACCTTCTCTACTCCTCACGGAGGCGGAGGCCCCGGTGCTGGTCCTGTTGCAGTTATTGAAAAGCTTAAAAATTATCTTCCGACACCTGTTATTGACTTTAAAGGCGGAAAATATTTCAGAAATTATGATTTGAAAAATTCTATAGGCAGTGTAAAAGATTTTTACGGAAACTTCTCAGTTTTAGTAAAAGCGTACGCATATATTCTTATGCTTGGTAAAAACCTTAAAAATGCCTCTGAAAATGCGGTATTAAATGCAAATTACCTGAAAGAAAAATTAAAAAGTTACTACGAATTACCATACGATGAACCTTGTATGCATGAATTTGTATTAACAGGAGAAAAACAAAAACACGAAAACGGTGTTTCAACGCTCAATATAGCAAAAGCTTTAATGGACGGCAACACTCATCCGCCAACAGTTTATTTTCCATTAATCGTACATGAAGCTATAATGATAGAACCAACAGAATCTGAAACCAAAGAAAAATTGGATGAATTTGTTGATACAATGATTAAAATTGCACAGGAAGCACAAAACAACCCTGAAAAGATTTTATCAGCGCCTCACACAACTCCTGTCAAAAAAATTGACGAAGTGACGGCAGCCAGAAATCCCGATTTAAAATACATTAGTTAGGAAATATAAAGATGACAAATAAAAAAGAACAAAAGAAAAGAAAAGTATCATTCCCGCACATGGGAACAATAAGCTATGCTTGGTCTGCAGCATTAAGAATTATCGGCTGTGAACCTTACGTAGAACCATACACAAGTAAAAAAGCACTTTCTTTAGGAACCAAACACGCACCTGAAGCAATTTGCCTGCCTTACAAGCTTATTTTAGGAAACTTTATTGAAGCAATCGAAGGCGGAACAGATTACGTAGCAATGATTTCATCTCCCGGCTGCTGCCGTTTGGGTGAATACGGAAAATGTATTGCTAATGCTTTGACAGACTTAGGATACGAAGCAAAATATATCGAAATGCAGTTATATGACGGAATCCAAGGAATGTATAACTTCTTAAGAGAAGTCAGCGGTAAAAACAATCCCGCATTATTTGCGCGCGCTATTATGATTGCTATATTAAAAGTATTTATCTTAGATAAACTTGAATCAAAATTATCATACTACAGAGCGCGTGAAATCAAACCGGGCACTGCCGAAAAGCATTATGCAAAAGCTCTTAAAATCATTGACGAAAATGATACGCTATTAGGTTTAAGAAAAGCTCAAAAACAAATTGACGAAGAAATGAAAAAAGTTGAAATCAACAAAGACAGAGAAGTTCTTCATGTTGATATTACAGGTGAAATCTACGTTGTAAATGATGAATTTTCTAATCAAAATATTGAAAAAGAACTTGGCAGAATGGGAGTTCAAGTAAGAAGAAGTCTTACTGTCAGCAGCTTCTTAAAAGATGCAATTATCCCTAAAGTATTCAGAAAAGGTGAAACTCACCTTCAACGTGCCGACAGACTTGCTAAGCCTTACTTAATGAGAGATATTGGCGGCGATGCTTTAGAATGTGTATCAGATGTTGCATATGCTAACGAGCGGGGAATTGACGGTATAATCCATATTTCACCATTTACTTGTATGCCTGAAATTATGTCACAAAACATTTTCCCTGCTATGAGAGAAAATTGTGAGATTCCTATACTACCACTTATTATGGATGAACAAACAGGCAGAGCAGGTTATATTACAAGAATAGAAGCTTTTGTTGACTTGATGAGAAGACGTAAAAGAAAACGTAAACTCCAAGAAAAATCAACCAAAGTCGAAGAAAATAAGGAAACTGAAACAGTAAAATAATTAACAAGGAATTTTCTTATGTTTAAATTATTTAAAAACAGCTTCAATATTACTAATGATTGTATAATTCTTGCAACCCCTCTTATTATATTTATGTCTATATTAGGGTGGTTTTGTAAATTCACATTAACCGGTGCAGATACCGTGCCTAAGCTCATCTTAGGCGGAATTACACTGCTTATTATGGCAAGCGGATTTTTATCAGCATGGTTATACATGTGTAAAAAAACAATTCAATTATCAAAAAAAATAGTTATTTTTGACTCAGACAGAGCCCGAGCTTTTGGGACACTTGTTCTTTCCTTGCCCAAAGGTATTGGAAGATTGTTTTTACCGATGATTGGAGTTATCGGAATTTATATTATTTTGTTTGGAATACTATTTTTTATAACAGGTTTTATAATTAATCATATTTATCCGTCTTTCGACCCTGAAATTTTAGGATTACATATAGACAGATTGGTTACAAGTAATGAAATCTTAAAAGAATTTAATGAATTAGCTATAGAAGACTTACCGCCGTTTATTTACTGGTACATTATTACATTATTAGGTGGTTTTGTTCTGAATTTCATTACAATGCTTTGGATTCCTGAGATTGTATATAACGAAAAAAATGCGTTCAAAGCTCTTTTTAACTCAATAAAAAAGAATTTTCAAAATCTGCCAAAAACATTGTTTTTATACCTTTTCATTACAGTTTTAATAACATTTGTTACTGTATCAAGTGCGTTTTTAATGTTTAATCCGCTCTTATACTTTATTGTACTGATTCTTTACTACTATTTCTTGGTTTATATTGTTGTGTTATTATTTACCTATTATGAACAAACTTTCATCAAATAAACCAAAAGTAATAGCAATAGTTGGAGCAACGGCAAGCGGGAAAACAGCTTACTCTATTGAACTTGCCAAACAAATTGACGGAGAAATCATTTCCTGCGATTCAAGACTTATATATAAAGGTTTTGATATCGGTACAGCAAAGCCTTCAAAAGAAGAACAATGCGGAATCCCTCATTATATGATTGATATAGTCGAACCTGAATTTGAATACTCTGCAGGTCTATACAAACAACAAGCTAAAGAAAAAATTAACGAAATTTTAGCAAAAGGAAAAACTCCAATAATTACAGGCGGTACGGGTTTATATATAGATATTTTACTAAAAAATTATGACTTACCTCAAATTGAAGCCGATAAAAACTTAAGAGAAGAACTAAAAAATCTTGAAAACACAGAAATTTACTCAATCTTAGAAAAGCTTGATAAAACAGGAGCTGAAACAATAGATAAAAATGATAGAAAAAAACTTATTCGAGCAATAGAAATAGTCAAAAAAACAGGAAAACCGCTTAATAATGTCCGTTCAATAGGAGAAAGCGAATACGATATTGAATGGCTAGGAAGAAATTTTGACAGAAAAACTCTTTATTCAAGGATTGATAAACGCGTAGATATAATGATTAAAGCAGGACTTGTAGAAGAAACAAAAAGACTGCTAAACCAACACGGAAGAATCCCAAACCTTATAAATACAATCGGATATAGAGAAATTTTAGGATATATTGATAATCTTTACTCGCTTGATGAAGCCTGCGATTTACTAAAGAAAAACACCAGAAACTATGCAAAACGTCAATTAACATGGTTTCGCAAAAACGAATCGATAAAATGGAATGTTTACCCTGAAAAATTAAAAAAGTAATTATATTTTAACTTTAACAACAACTTTTTTAACATTCTCAGCACCATCAAGAAAAACTTGCGGAGCATGAGCTTCATGAGGGTAAATCATAGCAAAATTTGCGCCATTTAAAGTCAAGTAATCTGATTTTTTAACTGAATCCTTAAAAAACACAATATCTCTTGACTTATCATAAGGTTCTGATTCAACAAGCCCCTCGACATCAGTATAATAAATACGTTCATTACCAGTTATAAGAAGCTGAATATCAATATAATCCTTATGAGCTTCAAATTTAGCAACCTCAGGAGCTTTAGTAGAATAAGATTCTACATTGGCAAAACTTTCATCAACAAGTTCATATCTGCCTTCTTTTATATCATGAGTTATATTTTTTATAAAATCAAGCGCAAACGCAGGAACCTCTTTATATTTTGAAATATTTTCAATTTTATCAATTATCATATTTAACCTTTCTTTCAAAATATAAAGACGGGATTTTAACCCGCCTTTATATTTTTATTCACTTATTAGAATGAACGTAATCTACGTCTTACTGTCATTACACACGGTTCGTAATCGCATGGATTAATTGATTTATTTGTAGCTGATGTAGTACTGTCATTACCTAAATATTTAGTACCTTTTAGTTCAACTTCATGTTCTACATTGCTTGAATCCTTATAAGAAGCCTTTGTATAGAACTTTTCACCAAGGTTTTTACAGTAAGGTGAATTTTTACTTATTTTACGCATTGTACAAATTGCACGAGCATAAGAAACATTAGACATTACAACCCGTTTCTTTCTTGTATCGCCGGTACTTTCCGTATAATAAATATCTACAGGAAGCTGTTTGGCACTATTACCTCCCAAGAAAAGATTTGAATGTGTTGTATCTTCAGCCTTTATACCATCCAATGGGTACCCCGGATAAACCGTTCCATTTGAAGCTATATAGAATGGGAATACATCTTCCCATAATGTACCATTACCTTTTGAGCCGTTAATATCTACAAATACGGTAAAGCCACTTATAGCATATACTCTGACATCATTTTCATAATTAGCTTTATCTCCACTTGCATTCATTGCAGCCGCAATATCAGATAAGTCAGGAGCTGCACAGCAATTTCTGGCATCACCCATACCTCCTGTAGTTCCATCTTTTATACTTTTAGAATCTAAAGCGAAACAAGCATTTTCTGAACCACAGAAATATGCATCTGTAGAAGCTGATTTACAAGCAGCCTGTGTGTTTTTATTCAAGTTTTTACAAATATTACGAGGATCAGTACTACTATTATCCGTAGAATAAGTCAAACCTGGAATTGACGCTAATCTGTCACTCATAATCCACAAATGTAACCCGTTAGCCAATATAATATTTGGTTTTAAACCTGTACCCGTTTTTGGATTAAATGCAAAAGCACCAGGTTTAGAATCAATAGACATTAATCGTTTACTTGTATCTGTTGACCTGCCTAAAGCGGCTTCATATACTTCTTTATAATATTTTGCACCTTTTAAATTAGGAACATCAGTATAAACAATCTCACTACTGTAATCATGCTTAATATTCCAGTTTTCAGCAATCAACTGAGAAAACCTGTTAGCTCTGATGATTGGAGGATTCAGGACACAAATATTATGTTCTTTATCTAAAGAATAACCTATAGGACAGTCTGTACGAATTGTACAACCTGCAGACTGAGCAGCGCCATCTGGTCTTGCCCAACCTATAATACAAGAGCAACCTTCACCGCTTGCAACAGAATTCTTAGGACAACAATCCCCGAATGATTCACTAAAATCATTACTACAAGCAACACACTTAAAACTATTATTAGTTGATGATTTTACAGAATAATAAAGTTTACTGTTATCCGTAATTTTACAAACAACCTTTGGATTATTTTCCGAAATTTCATATCCGGATCCAGAATTTGGAACACAATTTAAAGTATCATGAGTCGTATCTCCATTCACCCAACCGTCATCTTTATAAGTACCGGTGGGTGAACCAGTATAAAAGCCTTTTGCAGGTTTACAAAAAGAATCATCAAAAACCGGACGTTCAACTTTAACGTCTGCTGAACTTGATCCGTTACCAATTTTACGCCATATCGTCTGATATAGGATACAAGCACCTCTATTGGAAACAGAAGTATAATCTACAAATTTACTTGAATCAAAACCTGCACCTGAATCCTCCTTATCATCAGGTTCCCCGTCATCATCATCTGATTCTTCTTCATCCGATTTAAATTCTACAACATTCTCATACTTATCACTTGTAACAGAATCAGTAGAATTAGCTTTAAGGTATCGTTTAATACCATTATTACATAAATCAGCTCCGCTATTCGGATTAGAATTTGTATATCCTATATAAGTTAATAAAGAGGAAACAGAAGTATTTAAAGAGTCCTCCGGAGGTAACATTCCTTTAAAAACTTCATCTTTAGCTATTGGTCCTTCAATTTTGTGCTTAATAATATTACCATCCCCATCTTTTAGAGGAGCTCCATTAACATCCTTTTCTGTAACCTCGCCACAATTTGCATTTTCAGCACAAGCCTTTGTGTAACCGTAACAATTATTAAAATCACTTTCCTCATAAAAAGTTTGATGATATTTAATTATATTACCTAATTCATCCTTTTCTGGTACACTTGTCTTTACTACAGTTCCACCATTACATACTTTATATGGCAGCCATAATTGTTGTATAAAATCATCGGTTGTAAAAAGAGATGTTTCAGTCTTAAAAGGTACATATTCATCTTCTGCAAACACCTTAGGGAAAAGTTTTCTCATTAGTGAGTTTTCAGAAAAAGCTATACGTTTTGTAATATCGTTAAAAAAACCTTTTACTCTTGCAGCCAAACTGTCTTTAGCATGATGTTTTGCAAGCCTATTTGCTGCAGGTCGTGCAGAAGTAGATTCACTTTCCTCATATTTTTCACCCATAATAACAATTTGAGATGCCATTTTTTCGACAGACTTAAACGCCATATAATAAGCATATTCATCTGTTTTTTCAAGCTGACGATTAATTACAGGTAACGTTACCAACGCTAATATTGCAACAATAAATAAAGCAATAACGATTTCAGCCAACGTGAACGCTGATTTTTTAATATTATTCCTAAAACTCATGTATATCCTCCAAGTATTATTTTAATTCCTGTAAAGCTTTTTCATAATCTTCTTTTGACGGTGCTTTTCCGTGCCAACCTGCATTATTTTCCATAAAGCTGACACCTTTACCTTTAATCGTATTAGCAATTATAGCTGTTGGACGATCAGATTTCTTAGCATCTTCAATCGCAGAATAAATCTGCCTGATATCGTGTCCGTCTATTTCAATAACATTCCAATTAAATGCTAAAATTTTATCTTTCAAATTTCCAAGAGGCTTAACACATTCTGTTGAACCATCTATTTGTAAACCGTTTCTGTCAATTATTGCGATAAGATTATTTAAATTACGATGAGGTGCTGCCATTAAAGCTTCCCAAACACTACCTTCCTGCATTTCCCCATCACCTAACAAGACAAATACATTTGCAGGGTTTTTATCAAGTTTTAAAGACATTGCAATACCGCAAGCTATTGACAACCCTTGTCCTAAAGAACCTGTTGCAACTTCAACCCCCGGACACCATAGTGAAGGATGTCCTTGAAGTCTTGTTCCAAGCTTTCTAAAAGTTTTTAATTCAGATTTTTCAATAAAACCGGCTTGAGCCAATACTGAATAATAAATAGGTGAAACATGACCTTTAGATAATACAAATCTGTCACGTTCTGCGTATTCGGCAGAATTTTTACCCTTTGGAGCATGTTTCATACATTTATTAAATAAAACAGTCATTAATTCACAAGACGATAATGAACCGCCAATATGACCCGATGCGGCTTCATAAACCATATCAAGTATATGACGACGATTTTCCAAGCATAAGCTCTCAAGTTCTTTTATTTCAATATCTGTCAACATTTTATTTATTTAACAACCTTTCTTTTAAAACTTTTAAGATAAACAACGGCAGAGTCGGAAAAATACGTTTAAACCTTTTAGGCTCTTTTACAGTCCGATAAAGCCACTCTAAGCCCAAATTTTGATAAATTTTAGGAGCTCTGTCAACAACACCTGCCCAAACATCAAAACTACCGCCAAGCCCAATCATAAGAGTGTTCGGTAAACGTTTTTTTAATTCTGCATTAAAAAATTCCTGTTTCGGAGAACCCAATGCAACCAAAACCAGATCAGGATTTACGGTGGTAAGCTCGTTAAGTATTGACTCATCATCAGAGAAATACCCGTCATGAGAATATACAATATTAATATTATTAAACTCATCTCGAAGATTTTTTACAGCTAAATCAATAACTTCAGGTTTTGCACCGACGAGAGCAATTGACTTATTTTCGTTATAAAACTTCATAATTAAAGCTTTACCAAGCTCAATACCAGGGATTCGTTTAACATTATGACCAAGAAGTTTTAAACCAATTTCTACACCGATTCCGTCAGGAACAACCAGATCTGATTCTAAAATAATTTGAGCAAATTCCGGATTTTTCGAAGCTGCTTCTATCATTTCAGGATTAATCGTAACAATCTGACCTCCATGACTATAAGCATAATCAACGGCTTGGTCAAAAGTAAAACTATCAACTCCATATCCCGAAATATTAACCAAATCTCTATCCATACATATATTATATCATATTATCATCAATTATGCTATAATCTCATTATGAAAATATTTAAAATTTTATTTATTTTATTAGTTGCGGCAATAACAGCAGAAAAAGTTAACGCGGTTGAGTTTAATGTTGTTGTATTACCAACAGATATCTTTAATATTTGTGACAATTATTTTTGTTTTCCTGAAGCCTCCGAAATAGCCTCTGAATATATAATTCAAGAATTAAATTCATATAAAAACATTTCTGCATACTCTTTAGCAGATACAAGAGCAAAATTAAACGCTAATCCGGAATTAAAAACAGAAACATCTACAATGCTTGATAAATTTTCAAAAATAGACAGAATTGATTTTAAACCGCTCAAAGATATATCAAACGAATTTGATGTAAAATCTATTATTTTAGTTTCAAGCTGGGTAAGCAATGAAGAAACATTAACAAAAAGGAACTTATGGGAAATTCTTGAAATAACAAGCGCTTTTAAGATTTCACACCCTTTTAAACTGAATACGAATGCAGTTTTAACCGATACAGTTAATAATACTGTCATGTGGAGCGGTAGATATTCTTTTGATATAACAGACTCTAACGGGTTTTTCATAGGAGAGAATCAAGCAAAAGCAGCTTCTCAGCTAGAAAAGATTAAACAATATTACAAAAATAATATTTCACAAACAATAAGTCAAAATATCAGGTTAAGATTTTTCCCGAAAGATGTAAGGACCTTTTCGCTGCCTAAACAAGAAACCCAAGAATCTCAGTTTATGCCAAACGCACTTGAGCATCTTTCTAAACCTAAATTACAAACAGAACTTAACGATCTTTATAAAGAAACAACCTCGGATGATTTAATTTTTGATTTTTAACCTGAAGCTGAACTTTTTCTGTTTTAAAAACCGAAGCAACTGTAGTATTTATTTTACGGCAACTGTCAACCATATCAAAATATGCAATTACGGTAACAATTGAAAGCATTATAAAGAAATATCGTTTTTTCATAAGGATATCTTAAAGTAAAAATATATAATTTAATCCGACAAAATAGTAATAAAAGAACTAAAAAAGACTCCATTTGGAGTCTTATAAATGGTGCCGATGGCCGGGGTCGAACCGGCACGAGGGTTGAACCTCACAAGATTTTGAGTCTAGCACGTCTACCAATTCCATCACATCGGCTTATTTAATTGTCATAAATTAATTCTACCCCAAAAATATTTTTTTTCAAGAAGTTTTCAAAATTATAATCCCCTGATTGTTTTATACCCGTAACCATTAACAAAAACAATAAAATACAGGATAAAATTTGTATTATGAAACGAACAATTTTTACATTATTATTAGCAATTTTCATGACAAACACAGCCTATGGGGAAATTTTCACAGGCGGAGTGTCAAAAGTCGGCGAACAAGAAAGTAACCGAGTCATAGATGCGGATACCAAACAAGGTGTTGATTTTGCAAAAGTTACAATTCCTCAGAAAAAATATCATACATATACTGACGCTAACGGGAATTTTAACCTTCCTGCCATAAAAATTGATTCACCTACGATTTTAAACGTTGAAAAAGAAGGTTACAGACCTTTTTCTGTTACAATAAACAGCGGTCAAAGTCTAAGCTCAGAACCTATGAAAATAACCATTGCAAGAAGTTCTCCGACTGATATCGCACTTGATACAGAAATTCTGCATCTTGGAGATAACAATTTTTCTAAAAACTCTGCTAACGCATCTGATTTTAAAATTAAATCAATGGGTCCTTATTATTCAAAAGATTTTATCATGACAAACAATGCAAAACAAAGTTCAAACTATCTTGTAATCGGCTCAATCGTCGGACTTGATACAAAACTTGCAAAATCAATGGGGCAAAACCGTATCCGTTCAGCCTACTCAAGCCCTGCCGAAATTTATTTTAACGGCAGAATGATAGGTCAACTGCACGTAAATGGTGACGGTCAAAGAATAAAAATTCCAAACAACTTAATCAGACCTGATGAAAGAAATCAAATAACAATAAAAACAGGACAAAACCTTATGCCAAGTGACCATATTGACTATGATGATATAGAAATTATGAACCTTTCTATTTTAAGTGAATAAACAAAAAGGAGAACTTAGATTCTCCTTTTTACGTAATTATAAAATTTATAAACTAAACTGTTAGTAACAAAATACTCCATCCAATGAGGACTATCTTTTTAAGAAATCAGGGATTTCTATATTTGTAAAGTTATTACCAGATGAAGACAATACTGATTTAGTTTGAGTATTAAATGCACCTGAGAAGAAATCTGCTGCATTTAACTGATTATCAGGTTTAGCTTCATTGGAAGTTCCAAACATCAAACCTTGAGAATTATTTCTTAGCTCAAAGCCTGTTGCAATAACAGTAATTTGGATTTCACCCTGAATATTTTCATTAACAGCTGTACCGATAATAACAGTTGCATCATCAAGAACTGCATCGTGAATAATAGAAGCAGCATCGCTGATTTCGTGAATACCCATATCAGGACCGCCTGTAATGTTAACAATAACACCTGAAGCTCCGTTAATTGAAGATTCAAGAAGTTGAGAGTTAATAGCTTGTTGAGCAGCTTTAACAGCTCTGCCTTCACCTTGAGCTCTACCGATACCCATTAACGCAGAACCTGAAGATTGCATTACAGTCTTAACATCCGCAAAGTCAACGTTAATAATACCAGGAACGGTGATAATATCAGAAATACCTTGAACACCGCGAAGTAACACTTCATCAACGATTACAAAAGATTCTTGTAATGAAACTTGTCTATCAACAACTTGAAGCAATTTATCGTTTGGAACTACAATAACTGCATCAACTGATTCTTTAAGTTTATCAATACCGCTGTTTGCTTGGTTTTGACGTTTTTTACCTTCCCAAGTGAAAGGTTTTGTAACTACGGCAATTGTTAAAATACCAAGCTGTTTAGCGATTTTAGCAACAACAGGAGCAGCTCCGGTACCTGTACCACCGCCCATACCGGCAGTGATAAATACCATATCAGCACCTTCTAAAGCCTGAGTGATTTCTTGTTGAGCTTCTTCTGCAGCTTTTTCACCAACTGAAGGATCTCCGCCTGCACCCAAACCTTGTGTTGAAGATGAACCTAATTGGATTCTGTGGCTTGTTTTTCCGTTAACCAATACTTGTAAGTCTGTATTCATTAACCAAAATTCTACGCCTGATAACCCTGATTGTATCATTCGGTTAACAGCATTTCCGCCGCCGCCGCCGACACCGATTACTTTAATATTAGTAGGGTTTGCACCTAATCTTGAAGTCTGATTAGCTGATGATTCATCTTTTCTTGCAAAGATATCTGAAACGATATTTTCCACGTTATTTACCTCTTTAATTGTTCCTAAAACATATAATATAACAATATAGTATTTTAAATAGAAAAAAAGTACAATAATTTTAAATAAATTATGTACAAAAATTAATATAAACCCTTAATCTTGGCATTTAGCGGGAGAATAACCCCAATTAAGCTTATTTTTTAATACCGAATAAAAGTCATTATCCTTTAATAATGCCAAATAAGCCTTGTTTGAAGACTTTTTGACTAAAAGTTCAGAATCCGTAGAAAACGCAATCTGCCCATCTGCGGATACTCTGTATTCATTATTTTTACAAGGCAATATTTTAATTTCATCATCAGAAGAAACAACAATCGGACGCGCCGAAAAAGTATGCGGACAAATCGGAACTATAGTAATAGCTTCAACATCAGGAGCCAAAACAGGACCGCCTGCAGCCATTGAGTAAGCAGTTGAACCTGTCGGTGTTGAGATAATTATACCGTCTGCCAGATACTCACAAACAAATTTCCCGTTGATTTCCAAAGCAAAACGTGATGTTCTTGAAGATGATGAACCTTTTACGACAAAATCATTTAAAGCATTATTTTCGCCGCATTCTAACATCATTCGTTTTTCTATTTTAAAATCTCCGCTTAAAACAGAAGTTATTGCACAATCCAAATTATCAATCGTGGCTTGGGATAAAAACCCCAATCTGCCAAGATTTATACCAAATATCGGAGTTTTAAATTCCGCAAAAAACCTTGCAGCTTTTAATATTGTTCCATCGCCGCCAATAATAAATGCAAAATCATAACCCGATTTCAAATTATCTATATCTAAAACATCAAAATCAACAGAATTTGATACTAAAATTCGTTTTAAAGTTTCCATTACTTCTGCAGAATTTTCTATTTTCGGATTATAACATATTGAATAGCATTTTTTCATACGTTTAGTTTATACCAAACAGATAAAAATATGCAATAATAAAGTAATGAAGGATAAACACTTTGTATATATACTTTTAACAGAAAATAATACACTGTATTGCGGGTATACAGATGATGTTGAGAAACGTTTTCAGGCTCATTTAGACGGAAAAGGAGCTAAATACACCCGAGCAAATAAGCCTGTTAAAATTGTTTATACAAAAGAATTTAATAACAAATCAGATGCCCTGAAAGAGGAATATCGGATAAAACACAAACTATCACGGGAAGAGAAACTTAAACTTATTCAGCCTGAGTCTGAGATTCTGAAGACTCAGAGGTAGAGGTTTCACCTGATTTTCCGTACAATTCATCAATTTTTGCATCTAACTTTTCAATTTCTTTTTTCTTCTTTTCAATCTGTTTTTTATTTTTATCAAGATCTTTATTATATTGGTCAATCAAATACTGTTTATACGCTTCTTGCAAAGCTTCATCTTCTGTCGAACCGGCTAATGAACGAAGCTTTTTATAATCTCGGTATTCTTCCTTGTAATTATCGGACAAATTACGAACCGCGAACTTATAATCATCCTTAATCTCGTCTATTACATGTTTGCGTTCTTCTTTTCTTTGTTTCAGCACATATTTTGATTCTTTTTTAAGAATTTCTTCCTGACGCATAACATCCTGATACTGTTCAATACCGTCTTGAACAACTTTATATCCGTTAACACTGACCTGCTTATCAACATTTTTATCAAAAGACATTATTCTTGACTGAGTTCCCTGCCAGTCAACACTCCAAGTACCCAAAAATACAGGTTTTTCTCCGGTAAAAGCAAATCCTTGAACAATAATTCTTTCTGAATCATCTTTATCAAATCCTATAGGATATATATCCCAACGCTTATCTTCAAGACGCAAATTCATATACTCTTCCCAAAAGTAAACAATAGCGTCACGAACTTCTACCAAATCATAACTTACTCTGTTTTGAAAATCATAAACATAAATTCGTGTCTGCCAGATACCGTCTTCACGGCTTCCGATTTTTTGTTTTATAAGAAGTTTTGTACCGTCAGGATTAAAATCTACGGGCGTAAGAGTTCTAAATGCCGCATAATTATCTATCGCCTTATCTGTTGATAAAATCGGCTCAGGAATACGTTTTGCAACATTTGCAGTTAATATCTTATTCAGATTTGTACCTTCTTTACTCAACGGGATAACAAACATATCCGCAGCAACTGAGGCACTGTCCGTATAGTAATATATTGCAGGGTAAACAAGCATTGAATAATCAGGAGAAACGATACCCTGAGCATTAATCTGACGATTAACGTACAAACGTTTACCTAAAGATAACTCAACACTTCCCGGCGGATCATTGTATTTTACAATTCTATATAACGGTTTTGGTACATATTTAAAATCTGAAGGAGTCCCAACCTTAGGAACTGCAATTTCTGTTGTAGACTTATCTTTATACTCAGACAAAGCCTCATACTCATCAACAGTCATATACCCTGACGGATTAAGCTCCAAAAGCCGTTTGTTCATTCTGTCTTTTTCATCATCTTTCAAGACTTCAAACTGGTACTTTAATTCGCGTGAGCGTGTATCTTTTGCAAACGGATTATTCAGCTCAAAAGCACAAGCCCTTGAAGCCAGAAAAAGCATTATTAATACAGTCGCGCGCAGCTTCATACCAAGCCGTCTTTCATAGCTGTTGCAACAGCTTTTGAACGGGTTTTTACATAAAGTTTTTGCAAAATATTATGAACATGAGTTTTTGTTGTTGCAATTGTAATTACAAGTTTTTTAGAGATTTGAGGATTTTTCAAACCTTCAACCAAAAGCGCCAGAACTTCCATTTCACGTTCAGTTAAACCGTAAAGATTCTTACCTTTTTGATAGTTAATTCCGCCTGATTTTGAATCAGTTTGGCTGTTTTTTCTTATATTTGATAATACAACTCTTGCAATTGCAGGGTCAAGCCAGCCTACACCTTCGCTTACAGCCTTAATTGCCGAAATTGTCTGTTCAGATGTAGCACCCTTTGTAATATAACCGTCAGCTCCTGCGGCAAAGGAATCTAATATGTCATTTTCATTATCACGTGAAGTGTTCATTAAAACTTTTATCTCAGGTTTTGAATTTTTTATCTTACGAGTAGCTTCAATCCCATCAATAGTAGGAAGACCGATATCCATAATAACTAAATCAGGATTAAGCTCAAGTGCCTGCTCAACACCTTCCATTCCGTCGGCAGATGTTCCCAAAACCTCTATAGATTCGTTATTAGACAACGCAAACGATAACCCCATTCTTGTCATATCATGATCTTCAATTATTGTTACTTTAATATTTTTCGACATATTTTCACCTTTAAACTCTTGATTTTGCAGCAACATTGGTTAACAGAAACGAAAACTCGCTGCCTTTATTAACTTTACTTTCTACCCAAATTTTACCGCCGTGCGCTTCTATAATCTGGCGTGACAAATACAAGCCCAAACCTGTTCCTGTTGAGCGTTTTTTACTTGTTCCCTGAGAAAATCTCATAAATAAATGCGGAATATCTTCTTTCGGAATACCGTTACCATTATCAGTTACTGAGAATATTAAATCTCCGCACTGAGCTTTAACATAAACATCAATAACTCCGCCTTTGTTAGTATAATTCAAAGCGTTACCGCAAAGATTTGTAATTACACGTTTAATTTCTGCTCTATCAGCATCAATTAATAATTCATCATCAACTTCACAATGAAGATTAAATTCAATGTTTTTCTTCTTGGAAATCGGTTCTAATTCGTTATAGCATTGAGTTACCAGGTCTTTTATATTAAATACGGTTTTGCAAAGTGAAAGTTTTCCGCTTTCAAACCTGTAAACTTCAAGTAACGCATTAACTAAACCCAACAAATCCTCGTTACTTTGAAGCATTGTAGATAATAAAACTTTTTGCTGGTCTTTTAATTCACCCAAAGAACCGTCAAGGAAGAATTTTAAAGTCTGAATTGCAGCAAGCAGAGGTGTACGCAAATCATGAGTCAAAGTTGCAATAAAATCATCTCTCAAACGTTCTGTTTCTTTTTGAACACTGAAATTACGGATAACCCCGACGAATTTTTCTTCATCCGAATATTCATTTGTCAAAGATGCAAAATTAATCTCTACAGGAATAGATTCACCATTAATAGCATTTCTGATGTACAAATCCCTAAGTAAAAACTCTGAATTATCGCAAGACAACCCTAAAATAGTATTTTTCACGGAAGATTTTGAAACATGATTATACTCAGGATTATCGGTATAAGCAACTTCTTGTATTTTCATCTTGCAAATAGCGTCAGATGAAAGCCCCATCATATTTTCACAAGCAGGGTTAACCTGTTCGATATTACCCTTAGCATCAATTATAATGATTCCGTCAGCACAGTAATTGATTATACCGAACAACTTTAAATTAGCAAGAGATAATTCTTTAGTTCTTTCGGCAACAAGAGTTTCCAAATTCTCGGAATAAACGGTTAACTGAGCTTTTGCTTCCTCTAACTGAGCAATTTTTTCTCTTAATGAAGCTAGTAAATGACTTCTTTCAATACCGTTTTTGATATTCATAATCAAGTCATCATTATCCCATGGTTTTTCTATATACTTATAAACCCCGATTTCATTAATAGTCTTAATAGCATTTTCTTTATCGGCATAAGCCGTTAACAAAATCATACTTGTTTCCGGGTAAAGTTTTTTAGCTTCACGCAAAAACTCCAGACCGTTCATTTCAGGCATCAAAAAATCTGAAATAATTAAGTCGGGAGCTTCTGTTTTAAGATATTCCACAGCTTCTAAGGGGTTGTTGTAAATAACCACATCTTCAAATCCCTCAACTTTCATTAACGTAGAAAAAGTCGAGGTTAATAATTTATCATCATCAACGTATAATATTTTCCCTAAATTCATACTAATATGATAAATTATTTTTATAAAAGAAACAAATTGTTTACAAAACCGCAATATTTCTTATATTTTAATAATCCAAAGGTGAATATTCCCTTGTCGATAATTCTCGATCTATCAAATACAGAGCAGATTTTTCGGCACCAAAAGCTTTCAATTTCGCAATAATTCTTGATACTGAAGCTTCTTCCTCAATCTGTTCTTTTAAATACCAATCGATAAAGTTTCTGGTAGATAAATCACACTCACCTTCCGACATGTTGGCAACACAGTCTATAGCCGAAGTTATTGAACGTTCATGAGTATAAATCTGTTCAAAAACTTCTAAAGGACTATTCATGTCAAAATTTGGCATAGCAATCTGCGCAAGATGGATTTGAGAATTTCTGCCTAAAACATACTCAAACAAAATCATTCCATGGTCAATTTCTTCTTTAGATTGTACTTTAGCCCAGTTAGAAAAGCCGTATAAACCAATTTCAGAAAAATAAGCAGACATTGACAAATATAAATACGCAGAATAAAATTCCTTGTTAATCTGTTCATTAAGTATATCTCTGATTTTATCACTAATCATTATTCCTCCTTTTAAATTTATCACTAGTCCTGTTCACCTTCCCATAAGCCATGGATGTTGCAGAAAGCGCGGGCTTTTTCTAAACCTAACTTATCTTTGATAAGCATTATCGGTTCATCTGACGGGTAAAAATATTCTAATTCAACACGTTTTTTATCCTTCGCAATAGTTTCAACAAATTGAATATAATGTTCATTTGTCATAGGATGTAACTCGGCACCCACGCGAACTTCTTCTCCCTTATCATCAGTTGAAGAAAATACGGGCACATGTTTTTCACCGTACTCAGAATCCTGTGTTCTTGCTTCTAAAAATTCCATAGGCTCTCCGCAGCAAACAAGTTCGCCGACACCATCAAGAATAACTTCTACAAGATTTCCGCAAACATTACATTTATATAAATCTAAACGTTCGGTCATTACAAAATCTCCTTTCACGATAAAGGATAAACCTTGAAAGGATTATTTCATTAGGAAATCGGCTGATAAACAGGAGCTATTTATTTTCGTTTTCTTTAAACGGGAAATCATTACCCAATACGGATGTTAGAGATTTTTTGCATAAAAAAGTCGTGCCTCTGTCTATCGAAATATACAAACCCGCTGTCCTTTAATACTTTCTCCTTTAACAGAAACAACACCCGTAAAATCAATCTTAGTGCTGCTGAGTTTCCCCCCTGACACGGTTCGAAAGTTTACGCCATCACAACTGTTACTATCAACAATCGTATTAAACTTCAACGTGCTCATAGACCCCTCACAACAGGCTCTGCACCCCGCATTCGCTTCGGGTCGAGAGTTCGCAACACCCCGTGGAGCACGACTTAAGTTTAATATAACATAAATATTTTTTTTATTACAGCTTTTTTCTATTTTAATTCCTTTTCTGCAATATATCTTGGGCGAGCCTTAACCTCGCGATAAACCTGTCCCACATATTCACCGATTACCCCAAGACAGAATAACTGCAATCCGCCAAAAAATGATAGCATAATGATAGCTGTTGCATACCCGTTTGGTGAATCATTAAAAAATACTTTTTCAAAAATTGTTTCCAAACCAACTAAAATTGAGCCGATAAACATAATAAATCCAAGTACTGCAATAATTCTCAACGGAACAACACTGAATGAAGTTATACCATTCAAAGCTAACGTCATCAATGACATAAAATTAAATTTAGATTCACCCGCCATACGAGGTTTTACATTAAACTTAACAATCTTTGTTTTTAGACCGACTTCATGGAAAAATCCTCGTAAAAACAGAGCTTTTTCCGGATACAATTTCATAATATCAAGCGCTCTTTTACTCACAAGCCTGTAATCTGAATGGTTCATAGGAATTTTTGCACCAAGAAGATTCATAACCTTATAAAATAAAACAGCAGTCGTCTTTTTAAAGAAAGAATCTCCTTTTCTGTCATTGCGAACACCTAAAACTACATCATTTCCGTCCATAAACGCATCAACAAAATCTTCAATAGAATTTTCATCTTGCTGTAAATCCGCATCAATCGAAATACAGCAATCACAGCCAAGATTATTAACACCTTCTAAACCGGCAGTTAAAGCTTTTTGGTTCCCATAATTTCTAACAAACTTCATAGCTTTCACATGCTCAGGATTAGCAGAATGCAATCTCTCAATAATTTCCCAAGTCGAATCGGCAGAACCGTCATCTACCAAATACAAATAACTGTCAGATGCTATTTTATTCTTATCAAACAGCATTTGCAAAACTTCTAAAAGTCTTCTTACAGTTGTTTCAATACATAATTCTTCGTTATAACACGGTATAATTACAGCTAATCTCGGTGTTTGCATTTAATCCCTCTTTCTTCTATAATTATATTATTTTAAAGGAATTATGCAAGGATATGTAAATGATAAATAAAAAATTCATCTTAAATGCCGACGATTTCGGACTAAGCAAGTATCACAATCAAGCGGTTTTGGAAGGTTATGTAAACGGATTTTTAACAAGTGCTAGTTTATGCGCTAACGGAGAAGCTTTTGACAGTGCTGTGCATGATGTTATCCCCGACTGTCCGAATCTTGGAATTGCGGTACACTTAAATATTATGGAAGGTAAATCTTTAACTGACTGCAATCTTTTAACAGATGAAAACGGCAACTTTAATAAAGGCTACGGTTATTTACTTTTAAACCGCAAAAATAAAGAGCTTCTTTCTCAAATTGAAGCAGAATTTAGAGCACAAACAGAAAAGGTAATAAATGCCGTACAAGTTGACCATTTAGATTCTCATGTCCATACTCATGCAATTCCTGAGATTTTTGAAATCACCTGTAAGCTTGCTAAAGAATACGGAATAAAATACGTCAGAACACAATTTGAAGAATTATACTTTATACCAAAACTTGCAAAACATCTTAATCTGAGTTATCCGATTAATCTTGTTAAAATTGCATTATTACAATATTTCACAAAGATTAACCGAAAAACCATTGATAAATATCAACTAAAAACAAACGATTTTATAATCGGAGTCGGATACACAGGTATGATGGATTCTGATGCGATTGAATACGGACTTAAAACACTTGAAGAAGAATGTATCGCAGAAGCACTGATTCACCCTTGCAAATATGATAATTCAACAAAAGACTCGCATACAAAAGAATTTGGGATTACTCAAAACAAAACTCTTCAAGATACAATAAACCGTCTTGGGTTTGAAATTACAAACTACAAAAATTTGGGATAATGAAAAAACATATAACTTCACTGTTTTTAATAATATTATTTATAGTTTTCTGTGTATTTATATCAATAAACGGGAAATCCAAAACGATTTTGGATGTAATAACACCCGATAAAATTAAAATAGACACAAAAGACGGCAATGAAACAATCTGCATTGAAAATGTCGAAGCATTTTCCTTAGAACCTTCAGAAGAATTTTTCAACAAGTATTCAAAAGAGCTTTCACTAAGTAAAACCGATATGATAAGTCTTGGCTACCTTGCTCAGGAATACGCACAAAAGACTCTTCAAAACCAAAAGATTACCTTAAACTTATCAGGAAAAGTTACGCACGAATGTGACTACGGAACAATAAAAATAAACGGCATAGATTATAAGAATCTTATAAATAACAGCGGCTTCGGGCTGGAAAACAACAAACCCGCAAATGCTGATAAGTTTAGAAAGAATCTGGAAAACGCAAGAAAGCTTCATCTTGTAATACTTAACCACCATTCAAATAAATATCATACACTTGACTGCCCATACGGAAATGCAGCACATGACAGAATTATTATTCCTCAAAAACAACTACCTAAAAATGCAAAACCATGCAAATTCTGTCATCAACAAACACCTAAGAAATTTAAACTCAAAAAAGGAATTGATATAGTAAAACTGCCTCAAATTCCACAACCGACATTAGCTTTAGCTGACGGGGATATAAAGATTTTGTACACAGATTTTACAAAACAATTAAAACCAAACAACTTATGTCAGGCAAATGTCTGTAAAGAACTTGTTAATACAATAAATTCCGCACAAAACACACTTGATATTGCAATCTACGGATATCAGGAAATTCCTGCAATAACTTTTGCTCTGACAAAAGCGAAAAACAGAGGAGTAAAGATACGCTTTGTCTACGACAAATGTTTTACACCAGACAGAGATTACTATAAAGATAACGACATAATAATAAATCTTGCATCAAGTCATATATCAGATAAAACCGCAAACCAAACCTCAAGTAATATGATTATGCATAACAAATTCTTAATCGTTGATAATAAAAAGGTTTTTACAGGTTCTATGAATATTTCGCCGACAGGTCTGTCAGGGTATGATGTGAATGATGTTGTGATTATTAATTCTAAAGAAATTGCACAACTTTACACAAAAGAATTTGAACAAATGCTTAACGGCAAATTTCATAAACAAAAAGAGAAACTAAACCTTCCAAATAAATTTATACTCGAATCAAGCAAGGTTGAAATTTACTTTTCACCAAAAGACAAAACCGCCTCAAGAATTACACAAATTTTACATAATGCCAAAAAGTATATTTATATCCCTGCGTTTTTAATAACACATAAAGATATCGCAAACGAATTGATATTGGCAAAACAGCGCGGAGTAGATGTTCGTGTAATAATTGATGCCAACAGTACAAATACCAGAAATTCAAAACACACTATCCTGCGCCAGAACGGAATACTTTTAAAGACCGAAAACTATGCAGGTAAACTTCATTCAAAAACAATGATTATAGATGATGAGTATTTAATCATCGGTTCAATGAACTTTTCAAACAGCGGAGAAAATAAAAACGATGAGAATACCGTAATTATTAAAAACGCCAAACTTGCAAAAGCTCACAAAGACTTTTTCTTATATTTATGGACAATGATACCGAATAAATACTTAAAACAAAACGCACGAGCAGAAGGCCCCGAATCTATCGGCTCATGTTCTGACGGCATTGATAACAATTTTAACGGCAAAATTGATAGACAAGAACCCGCCTGTCATTAACTCGCAACGTAACTGCAACAGATCCCCCCGCGGAGCGCAAGACTGTTGGTAGGAAAGTAGCCCGTGCTTTCCCGCGGAGCGTGTCAATTTTACAAAGTACAAGGCTGTTAGTAGCTACAGTACGAAGTACCTTGCGGAGCTGAACTGTCAGAGTCAGAAAGTTACTGTTTGTAGCAATATACAGTACGAAGTACCTACATACGTTCAGGGGCTGAAACAGCCAAGATACCAAGTGCGTTAGCCAACACTTGTTTAAATGCATAAACAAGCGCCAATCTTGATTTAGTCAGTTCTAAATCGTCTGTAATAACCCTTGTTGAGTTATAGAACGAATGAAACTCTGAAGCAAGCTCTTGAACATAACGGCAGATTGTATAAACCTGACGAGATTTAGCTGAGGTTTCAATCATAGATTTAAACTCTTCAAGCTTTAATATAAGTTTTCTTGCATCTTTAACAGTTAGTTTGGTAAGATTTTTATCAAAATCACCTACAAGCTTATCAAATTCAGCCTGAGAAAGAACCGCAGGAATTGTTTTACCGCTTTCAGTATCAACCTTGTCATTAGTTGCATTTCTTATAATAGAACAAGCTCTGGCATGAGCATATTGAACATAAAATACAGGGTTTTCGTCAGATTTTGTTTTTGCAAGTTCAATATCAAAGTCCAAAGTTGTATCAATATTTCTCATAGACATCCAAAATCTGGTAGCATCAACACCGACTTCTTCAATTAAGTCTTCTAATGTAACCATATTTTTACGTTTACCCATGCGGACTTCGTTACCGTTAATTACAAGGTTAACAAGCTGCCCTAACAAGACTTCAAGCTTGTTCGGATCATATCCTAAAGCCTCGATAGAAGCCTTAACGCGAGCTACATAACCGTGGTGGTCTGCGCCCCAGATATTAATCATTCTGTCGAAACCGCGTTCCAACTTGTCAACGTGATATGCAATATCCGCAGTTAAGTAAGTATTTGACCCGTCGGCTTTTTTAATTACACGGTCTTGATCATCACCATAATCTGAGGATTTGAACCAATCTGCACCTTCTTTTTGATAAATTTTACCGCTATTTTTAAGTTTTTGAACACACTCATCAACTTTTCCTGACTTATGCAAAGTCAATTCAGAATAGAACTTATCAAATTTAACTCTGAAATTATCCAATAAATCGCGTTGAACTTTTTCTTCATAAGCTTTAGCAAAATCGCAATAGACTTGCAAATCAACAGCATCAACGTCAGAGTCTGTTTTTAATTCAGTATGCTCAGCCAAGAAAGCTTTAGCAACAGGGATTAAATAATCACCCGGATAATAATTTTTTCTTTCAACTTCATCTTCAGGAAAATCAATATTAACACCAAGTTCCTGTTTAACTCTGATAACAAGCGAACGTCCCAATTTTTGGATTTGAGAACCCGCATCGTTAATATAAAATTCCTGATAGACATCATGACCGTAGAATTTCAAAAGATTAGCCAAAGCACTTCCCATAGCTGCCCAGCGACCGTGTCCGATATGGAAAGGTCCGGTAGGGTTTGCAGAAATATATTCTAAAATTATTTTTTCTTTTTCAATGTTTTCAGGACGTCCGAAATTTTCTTTTTTTGAATAAACTTCATCTATTAAATCTACAAGAAGCGAATCACCGGCCTTGAAGTTAATAAATCCGCCAATAACAGAATATTCGCAATCATCTTTTTCTACAAACTCGACAATCGCATTTGCAATCATCGGAGGTGCAATTTTTGCACTGCGAGCTAAAGATGATACGTTTATTGCAAAATCCCCAAAATCAGGATTTTTAGGTTTTTCTACAGGTAACGAACCTTTTGTATATTCGCTCATTTGTCCCAATTTACCTGCTTCAACTGCCTTAACTATTGCATCTTCAATTTTATTCAAAAAATAATCTCTTAACATACTGACCTCTTATTTATATTTCACATAAGATAATTATATAATAAAAAGGGGGAAATTAAATCCCCCTTTTCAAATTAAAACTCATATTCAGGAATCTCAAACGGTTCATTATTTGCATCCTTATCGACAAACGCCAGATAGTAATCCATAGCGTCAGATTTACAGTTTTCGTAGTCTGTTTCTGAGATAAGTTCTTTATGCAAGGTTGTTCTTTCTCCCGAATAATTACCTAAAATCCCCGCATATTTTTCGATTTTCTCTTTATTTAATCCGCCGCCGTAAGCTTTTGTTTTCGCATCAGTTCCTGACGGACGAATTTCAATATATTTATCATCAAATTCAAGATAAGTTCCGTCACCGACAAATTTTATTGATTTCAAGTTATCAAACTTAAGTCCGTCAATCGAGAATCTGTCATTTAAAATACGCTTGATATCATCTAAAGAAATACTTCCCTTACGTTTTGCGATTGCCATTGAAAGATAAAACATGTCATTTTTTGTTCTTAAAGCTTCTCCTTCGACTTTAGAGGCTTTTAATTTATTAATATCAGGTTCTGATTCATTATAATAAGCGATATCAACACGAGTATCATATCGACCGATAATATTATTTGAATTAAAGACCTCATCAAGATATTGAGATAAATAAGTATTATCCTCAGCAAGTTTTGCAATTAAAGCTGAAGCAACAACAATAGCCTCTGTTGCACTTTTTTCCCTCATTGCAACGGCAAATCTGCCATGTGAAGACTTAATCAATTCTTCCGTACCCATAATCATTCCGCCTGATTCTTCACCGCCAAAAAGTAAGCGAGGATTCACTCCAAGATTTATCGGATTTCCGAAAACATCATCAACAACAACTTCTTCTTTTGGAGCATTTTTAAGTTTTAACTCAACTTTTTTCATAATGTTTGCAATTTCTTTAAATCCGACAGGAACATTAACGACTTTAACATCGTTTTTCGCAGCCCACTCGTCCCAAGATAGAGCAGAAGCCGTTGTTTTTATCATAAATCTCGGATGATTTGACCATAGATTTTCTGATTTTAACTGTCTAGCCCAGAAATCCATAAGCATTAAAAACGCCTGATTTGCAGTAAATACGGTAAGAACTCTATCTGAACCCAGTTCAATATAATCGACTCCGAGCTTTTTAAGTTCAGGGATTCTATCAGCTGACTCAGTTTGAGTAACCGTTAACCTGTCATGATCAGGGTCGGTAATTAAAACCGCAGTTCCGACAGGGAAATCTTTTAGTTTTTCATCATAATGCAAGGTATCAATTACAGGGAAAAACTTTGTTCCGTCAGCCTTTTTAGCAAGCACTGTAGCATCTACAGAGTAATCATAAAAAGCTTTTTCACCCTTTGGCGTAACATCATATTTACCGATAGAATGGAAAAACGGGTCTTCTTCAGTGTTAAACCAAACAAATTTATCAGAAATACCGAGTTTTTCTAATACGCGGGATAATGTTCTGTAAGCAGAACCACCTACATTTTCAATAACAATTTTAGAGCCAAAAGACTTGATTAAATCCAAATTAATATCTTTAGCAACACCTGATTTTAAGTATTCAACATACAAATCAACCCCGTCATTTAGATTTTTCATTGCTGTTTGGTTAATTAAAGGGTTATCAACAGACGATATCTTAATTTCGTAAGAACCTTTTTCGTTAACTTCATCAAAAATCTGACGAATTTTATTAACAAATTCCATAGATTCCTCAGGTAAATACTGGCTGCCCTGAGAATTTAAATCCTTAGTAGCATTTTTTACAGAGATTCCGTGGCTTGATGTGATATACTCTCCGCCCAATAAATCTAATTTAAATGCTAAAAACGAAGCAAGCCAAATCGGAATAGTTTGTTTATCTTCAGGAACAAGAGTTTCAATCCCGTTAGCAGCTTGAATACGTGCTATAGCATCCAAAAACAGTTTTGAATTATATCGAACTTCACATCCTGCAACTTTCACAATACGTTTATTCGGGTATTTTTCATTAGCAACAAGAGCTTTTGCTAATGTTGCAAGCACAATACCTACTAAATTTATTGGGAATCTTGTATCTTGCGGATACAAAATATTTTGAGGACCTCTGATTCCCGCAGTTGATACTTTTGCTTCTTTTGAATAATTTGCAAACCATTCTTCCAAATTTAACCCTTGCGGATTCATATCTTTATCATAAGGCTTTAAATATTCCTTTTTTAAAATAAAAGAAAATTCACCTTTATTGTCAAAATTCATTAACTCAAGATTTTTAACATAATCAGGAGTCTTCTCGTAAACACTTTTAAATAATTCATTTTCTAATGCTGTATCAGATACTTTTAATGCAGTCATAAATCCCTCCCTATTTTTCTTTTAATAATACAATAAAAAATAATTAATAAATAGCCCTATTAATATTTTTATGTATAATATAAATAACAGATATTGGAGAGCATTTATGGCAAAACAAAAAAAACAGTATTCAGTAAGAAAAGCATCTCAATTTAATAATTGGAGAAGACTGTTCCAGTTTTTAGTTTGTAAAATAGGATATATGATTAGACTAAAATTGGTTTATAGAATAGAGATAAACGGACTTGAAAATGTACCGAAAGATAATAATTACATAGTTTGTCCAAACCACTTGTCAACACTTGACCCGCCATTAATGGTAGCGGTTATGCCAAGAAGTGTGGCTTTTATGGCAAAAAAAGAGCTTTTTGATATACCTTTTTTACGTTGGTGGATTGACTGGCTCGGAGCATTTGCAGTAAACAGGGAGAGCCTAGGGCCTTCAACAATCAAAACTGTTCAACAAATCAAAGACAGTAACTGGGTTTTAGGAATGTTCCCGCAAGGTACAAGAGGAGTTCCGGGAGAAATCAAAGGAGTTACAAAAGGTTTTGCAGGACTGGCTAAGCTTACTAAATGTAATATTTTACCTGTCGGACTTATCGGAACTAACGAAGTAAAAAGATTACCGTTCACAGGAAAAATTATTGTAAATATAGGTGAAATCATTCCTTACGATAAAAACCCTGATGTGGTTAAAGATAAATGGATAGAAGAAATCCAAAAATTAACGGGATTTAAATATATTGAAGAAGATAACGAAAAAACCGACGGAGGCGAAGAATAGTATGAGCGAAGTCAGAAACTTCAATCGGAGGTATGCAAAAGAATACAACTTATTCAGAACAATGTTTTTTATGACATTTCTGTCTATAGTTGTTTATAACTTCTTTAACATTTTTTATGATTACAAAATTGTCGGACGCGAAAACCTTCCGACAAGAAAAAATAAAAACGGTAAATATATATACGCCGCAAACCACGTATCGATATTTGATCCGCCTCTTGTTGCTCTGGCAGCATATAGACCAATAGCGTTTATGGCAAAAAAAGAACTTTTTGAGCCGACAGAAAAACTGAGCTGGCTTGTTAAAAGATTAGGTGCCTTCGCTGTTGACCGTACAAAGCCTGAAATTGCAACATTTAAAACAGTAAAAGATGTTGTGAGTACAAGCTGGTCACTGGGAATTTTCCCGCAAGGCGGAACAAGACCTTACGGTAAACTTGAAGGAATAAGAAAAGGGTTTGTTGCCATTGCAAAATCCGCAAAATCAGATATTGTACCGATTGCTATTGCGGATTGGAACGGATACCCGAAATTAAAACCGTTTACAAGACGAAAAGTTACAGTAAAAGTCGGCACACCGATTTCTTACAATCTAAGTGAAGAAGAAATTGTTTATGAATGGTCAAGACAAATCTCGGAACTTGCAGGGTATGAAAACTGTACACCAAAACCCGAAACAATAACAACAAAAGAAGAACAATTAGTATAATAAATAAAGCCCCTTTTCAGGGGCTTTATTTTATTTAAAGAAAGGAATTTTATTCTTTATAAATCAAACTTATTGGATTTGATCTAATTTATCAAGAGCGATTTTAGCTGCTTCAGCTACACCTTGATCTGCGTCATTTTGAGCTACTTTGAAGACTGTAGTTAAGTCTTTTTTGTAAGCCGGGTTTTGGATATAGCTTAAAGCTTCGATAGCCGATGCTCTTACAACCGGGTTAGGGTTGTCTTTTAATGTATCAACAGTTGTCATTGCGCCAGGTAATTCTGTTAGAGGAACTGTTGTATTTGTTAAACGAGCTACTTCATCGCCGTATACTTTTTGTAATAGGGCTGATGTGAACAATGCATAACTTTTGTTTCTTTCAGCTTGTTCTTTTGGTGAGAATGTATCAGCTAATGCTTTATCAGCATCTGTTACATCTTTACCTGAAGCTACTTTTTCTCTTGCAGCAGCTTGTTCAGGAGTTACATCTTCAAGTTTTGAAGAGTCAAAGTTTACAATGTTTGTTAAAGCATCAAACACTTTTGAATCAACTAATTCTGTAGCTTTTTCAGGTGATTCGTTAACTAAATTTGCGATATCTTCCATACCGGCTGCTTGAACATCAAAATCATTGTTTGCTAATTTAGCGATAAAAGCGTTCATATCAACTTGAGGAGCTACAGGTTCAGAAGGTACTACTTCAGGTTTTGCAGCTTCAGCAGTTTCTACAGCAGGTTGTACTTCCTGAGTCGGTTGAGCAGCTGTAGGTTCAGTTACTACAGGAGCCGGAACCGGTTGAGTTTGAACATTTACTTGAGGTTCTACAACAGTAGGTTGTGGAACTGTAACCTGCGGAGCTTGTTGAGGAGCATCTACAGGTGGAAATGATTGCGGCATTTGTACCGGCGGATAATATACCGGAGCTTGTGCTGTCGGATATGTATAAACCGGTGCTTGCGGATAATTATATACAGGCATTTGAGGAGCCTGTTGCGGTGCACATGGTGTTCCAACTGTCGGGTTGTTAATTTCAATATTAACTGCATTATACTTCGGTTGTGGAACTGGCATTACTTGTGTCTGTTGTTGTACCATGTAAGGGCTTGTCATTGGTACGCCTGGAATTTGATTCATAAACTATTTCCTTTCCTACATAAAATTGAGTCTATTACTATTCTACCGTTTAAATGAGCGTAAAGGGAAAATATTGCTAATTTTCTCTCATATTTTAATAAAACTTTACATTAAAAGCCAAAACCCTTACTATACAAGGTTTTCTATTTTTAAGTTTACACGTTGGATAGAATTTGGTTTTTATGGTAAAATTAGTATCAAGGATATGGTTTAACTGGTCAAAAAGCCAGATATATTTGAGGATATAGATGAAAATAGACAAAACAAAAAAAACTTCAATCAGAAAAACCTTCGGCGAAACTTTAGCGCAAGTCGGAGAACTTAATGAAAAAATTATTGTCATGGACGCAGACTTGGCATGTTCAACACAAACAAAAATCTTTGGAGATAAATTTCCTGACAGATTCTTTGACTGCGGAATTGCAGAACAAGACATGATTGCAACCGCAGCGGGCTTAGCTTCAGAAGGAAAAATCCCTTTTGTTGCAAGTTTTGCAATGTTTGTAACGGGAAGAACTTACGATCAAATAAGAAACGGGGTATGTTACCCTGATTTTAACGTAAAACTTATCGGAACCCACGGCGGAGTCACTGTCGGTGAAGACGGAGCAACTCACCAGGCGTTGGAAGATATTTCATTAATGCGCGGAATCCCGCATATGACAGTAATTGTTCCCGCAGACAGCAGAGAATGCGAAGAAGTCGTTAAATATGCGGCACTTCATGACGGACCTATGTATATTAGAATTTCAAGATGTAATGTTCCTGATATTTTTGATGAACATTATCATTTTAATATTCATAAAGCCGTTGTTTTAGAAGAAGGTACGGATGTTTCTGTTTTCACAAACGGAGAAACACTTGCAGAAGTATTACTTGCAGCAGAAGAATTAAAAGAAGACGGTATTTCTGTTGAAGTTATAAATGTTCCTGTTGTAAAACCTTTAGATTTCCAAACCGTAATTGACAGCGTTAAGAAAACAAAATTTGCCATTACTGTTGAAAACCACTCAATTATCGGCGGGTTAGGCTCTGCAATATGCGAAACTCTTGCTGGCAGATATCCGTCTAAAGTTTACAGAGTAGGTATTCATGATGAATTTGGTCAAAGCGGCAAATCTGATGAACTTGTAGAATACTACGGATTAGATTCAAAAACTCTGGCTAAACGAATCAGAACAATGTATAAACAAGAAAAAGAACAAGGAAATATATAATGATAACTTTTCAAAATGTCACCAAAAGATATAAAAACGACCATTACGCTTTAAAAAACGTAAGCCTTGAAATACATTCGGGAGAATTTGTATTCATAGTCGGGGCATCAGGCGCAGGTAAATCTACACTGATGAAACTTTTATACAGTGAAGAAAAACCGACCAGCGGAATTATATCTATCGGCGGACTTAATATTGCAAACATCGCAAACAAAAATATTCCAAACCTGAGAAGATGCATGGGAATTGTTTTTCAGGATTATAAGTTACTAAACAACCAAACCGTATACGATAACGTGGCATATGTTATCAGAACACTCGGTATCAGCAGTAAAGAAATTGATGCCAGAGTAAACGGAGCATTAAAAATAGTAGGTTTACACGAGAAAAAGAACGCAAAACCTACCGAATTATCAGGCGGAGAACAACAAAGAGTCGGTATTGCAAGAGCAATCGTAAACGGCCCGCCGCTTTTGATTGCAGATGAACCTACAGGAAACTTAGACCCTAAAAATTCTTTGGAAATTATGCAAATTCTTGATCAAATCAACCAAAGAGGAATTACTGTCATTGTATCAACACACGATCATACAATGGTTGATTATTTCAGAAAAAGGGTTATAACTCTGGATCAGGGAGAAGTAGTAAGAGATATACAAGCAGGTACTTATGAATAAAAATTTAAAATCTAACGTAAAAAGACATATACCAAAAGATTGGCTGTGTGAGTTAAGAATATTATACAGACTTGGAAAAGAAACATTAAACGATATTATAAGAACAGGCTGGGTTAATATTGTAATCATAACCACAATGGCTGCAATCCTTATGATATTCGGGGCATGCTTTCGATCAGCATTATCAATTTCGGCATTTTCAAAAGAACTTGGCAGCGCTTTAGAAATTTCTGTCTACCTAAAAGACAGTGCAGATATAGGCACTGTAAAGCATGAAATTCAGGAATTTGAACATGTCGAACTGATTACGGTAATTCCAAAAGCAGAATCTTGGAATAAACTTAAAAACGAAATGAGCCTGCCAAACATTGATAATCCTCTACCTGACACTCTTCATGTCAGGGTAGATAAACCTGAAAGCTTACAGCCTGTATTTGACAATATCAAGCAGATATCATCTGTTGAAGATATGAGTTATGCTAAGGATTTGGCTTCAAAAATCGAGCTTGTTAACCATGTTTTAAAAACAATTACACTTGTTGTAATCGCGATTATGGGACTTTTAACAGTGACAATTATTAATAATACTATTCAACTTGTTATCCAATCAAGAAAAGATGAAATAGAAATTATGCGACTAATGGGTGTAAGTAACTGGTATATAAGATTTCCGTTTATTATGCAGGGTGCATTTTACGGATTTGCAGGCTCACTTTTGGCATTAATTCCGCTAAATTATGTCCAAAACGGACTTGCGAATATTCATAAATTCTTTATGATACCGTCACCGCCGCACGCTCAAAGCTTAGTCATACTTGTTATGTTCTCAATGAGTATACTTTTTGGAGCTGTAGGAAGCTTTGCTTGTATAAAAAAACATCTTCAGGTGTAAATATTCATGACAAATAATAATATATTATTAATTACGGATGAAAATGAAATTTCTGACTTGTTGTTATCAAAGCTCATTTTGTTAAGAGCAAACGACAAAGTTGAAGTTTGTACTTTAAAAGATTATAAAAAATATTTAGAAAAAGCAGACTTTCCGGTTATTATTCTGCACGAATTTGAAGAACCTGACTATACAATAAAAATTATACGAAACTTAAAAGAACAACACCCGGAATCAGAACTGTTGCTGCTTTTAAATAAAAAAGACAAAGACTTGATATTAAAAGCTTACGATGAAGGGATTTTTGATTACTTTTTCATTGACTCTGAAGACTATGAAATGCTGATAAAAACAGTTAACTGTATCAAATTTCGTATTAATAAAGAAAAAGAATTGCGAAACGAAAAATTTTTATATCAGCTTGGCGTAATTGACAGCAAAACAAACTTATATGAGTATAAGCATTTAAAAGAAATATTTATTGACTTAGCTGACAATTTGCGCATAAAAAACGGAATATTTTGCGTTCTAACCTTAGATAAAAAGATAAGAACAAAAGTTTCCACCAACAGATTGGCTGGACTACTTAAAAACAGCCTGCGAAAAGACGATATCGCAGCAATATCAAGAGGCGGAAAATTTTATACAATATTCTCAAATATTGACCTATGCGGAGTAAAAGCCGTTATAGATAAACTGCAAAACAAAATTGGAGAAGATTTACCAATAAGAGCCGGACTTGCAAAAATCGGAATACGATCATTTGAAACCCTTGACAAAATTGCTAACGACAGCTTAATTTCAGCTTCTCAAAATGAAGTAACAACCGTTTGTCTTGAAGATAACAATATTAACGGACTAAGCTCCTGGCTTGATGATGATACAAATGTCGAACCGCAAAAAGCATTTAAATTATTTAAAAATGCATTTTCAAATAAATTAGATAATATTATTACTCCAATGTTTTTCAGATTTCAAAAAGACTTTGAAACAAAGCTTACAAACACACAAGTTAGCCAATATGCAAACGACATAGAAAGCGTTTTTAGCCTGAGAAACGAAAAAATACACAGCGAACTTATAATAAGATATGACGGATATGCAAAATTTAATATAAAGCTTACTCACAGCGGACTGGATAGCGCGGAAGATACAAAAATGGAAATTCCGCTAAACAAACTGACAAACAAATTATTAACTTCGCTGTTAAATCAATTAAAAGATGAATATAAACAAACAGCATACACAGAAAGGTAAAACATATGTTAAATATAGAAGATTCAATACTTGTAATAATTGATATACAGGAAAGACTGGTACTTGCCTCAAAATACGGTACAGAAACCGCTCAAAATATGGCAAAATTATCTAAAGCCGCAAATATTTTATCAATTCCGACAATAGTGACCGAACAATATCCGCAAGGACTTGGCAACACATTATTACAACTAAAAGAAACATTCGCGCAAAACACATTTGTGACAGAAAAAACATCTTTTTCTGCAATGTTAACACCAGAATTTGTACAGAAAATTCAAGAATTAAAAGCAACAGGTAAAAAGCAGATAATTATAGGCGGTATAGAAACTCATATTTGCGTTCTTCAAACAGCTGCTGACTTAATTAAAGAAGGTTTTGAAGTCTATGTAGTAAAAGATGCCTGTGCAAGCCGTAACAAAAGTGAATATAAAACAGGTCTGTCACTGCTTCAACAATACGGAGCAAAAGTAACATGTGTTGAAATAGCATTATTTGAGCTGTTAAAAACAGCAAGACATCCGAATTTTAAAGAGATTCAAGCACTTATTAAGTAAGTTAAGGATTTAATACAACCATTTCACAATTTTTACAATCAAAGCGAAGAGGGTATTTTTTCCCCTTTTCGTCTTGTAAAAAGAGTTTTTTACCCGCAACACCGCAAAGTCCCGATGCAAACTTCAAACAATGCTTTGTCCTCATCAGTTCAATTCCAGACGGGATTTTAGCACACCCTTCCAACGCTTCTTCACAGACATTACAACCGCACTGTTCATAGAAAGATTTTGCCTCGTTATTAAAAACATTCCCCCTATAGTCAATTTGCTTTGTCGGAAATTCACTATAACCAATATGTTTTTGAGGTAATCGTTTCAAATTAGCTAATCTTTCATTCATTAACAAACTTAACAATTCACGTCTAAATTCATTGATTTTTGATAGAGGTAAGTATGTTAAATTATCGTCTTCAAACTTGACTGAAGTTACGTAAAACTCGCTATTTCCGGTCTTTTGAAGCTGTAATGTTAAGTTTTCTTTCATTTTTTCCAAATCTTTTGGAACGTCACCCTGAGGTAAATTAGCGCAAACCCTATTAGAATCTTCATCTACAGCAGTTACAACACCGTCTTTGATTGAGAAAGCAACTCCAATTTTGCGTACAGTTTTAGAGTTTTCCAACTGTTTTTCAAATTTAGCATCAAAATTACGATAAAGCACGGTATTAGAAGTAATTCCGTCCATCTTATTCGGATAAACCTTCTTACCTTCAACTTTATTCACTAAAAATCCTGTCATTTTACCGTCTTTTATAAAACAAATACCGTCTTGCGGGTGAATATCCGCATTAATCTCAAAATAATTATGAAATATACGTTTAACCTTGCCAAGCTTCTCTCCGCGTGATTTTGGCGATAAAAAGTTAAAACACTGACCGCGCTCGTTTAAAAAATAATCGGTGTAACCGCGATTGAAGGTTTTATCAACATTTGGTTCAAAATCAGCAAAAATTTTACCCGAAGAGGTTCTTGCTGCGTATTTATTTAGTAAATTGTTATAAAATAATGTAACATTTTTCACATAATTAACATCTTTTAAACGACCCTCAATTTTAAAAGATTTTACCCCGCAATTAATAAGTTTTTCAATACTTTCAGAGGCATTAAAATCTTTCAATGAGAGCAAATATTTATCTTTTAATATAACTTTACCGTTAGAATCGATTAAAGAATATTTCTTACGACAAGGTTGAGCACACTCGCCGCGGTTAGCAGAACGCCCACCGTTAGCATATGATAAATAACATTGACCACTGTATGAAACACACAAAGCCCCGTGAATAAAAGTTTCTATTTCGCAAGAAGTATTTTTGCAAATTTCTTCAATTTTATCTAAAGAAAGTTCTCTTGCCAGAATTACACGAGATACCCCTAAACTATCGAAAAACTTAGCCTTTTCAACTGTTCGGTTATCACATTGGGTGCTTGCATGAATTTGAATATCAGGTATTTTTTTCTCAATTGTCGATTTTAGCAAGCCCATATCCTGAACAATTATGGCGTCAACACCAATATTATATAGCTTTTTCACTAATTCAACAGCATCATCAAGCTCTGAATCATTAAGAATTGTATTAATAACTACGTGTATTCTTACATAAAACTTATGAGCGTAATTTACCAGTTTTTCTATATCGTCTAAAGAGTTTGGGGCATTCTTACGCGCACCAAAATTTGTCGCTGCGATATAAATCGCATCTGCACCACTATTTATTGCAGCAATTGCAGTTTCATAATTTTTAGCCGGAGCCAATAATTCTACTTGTTTCATAGTCATATTTTATAACAAAATTATCAATAAATCGTAATATTTAGAATAAATTTTACAATTAATGATAGAATTTAGAAAAGAGGGAAACATGAAAATTTCACTAATAAACCACGGATGTGCAAAAAACCTGGTAGATGCAGAGCTTCTGCTGGGTATATTGGATAAAAACGGTTATGAGATAACACTTAATGACGAAGATGCAGATATTGTCATCGTAAATACCTGTTCATTTATTCATGACGCAGAAAAAGAATCTGTCCAAAGCATTTTGCAAATGATTGATGAGGGTAAAAAAGTTATAGTAACAGGCTGTCTTTCCCAAAAACATAATCAGGATTTAAAAGACGCGATCCCTGAAATTTCAGGAATGATTGGAACCTCTAACCTTAATGATATTGTTGATATAATTAAAAGCATAGAAAAAGAAGAAGAATATAAAAGTATAATTGATGAAAAGCCTAAATATATTTACCCTGAAGAAGTTAAGCGTCAACAAATTACAATGGGCGCAAGTTCATATCTTAAAATAGGCGAAGGTTGTAATTATCAATGCGGGTATTGTATTATTCCTAAGCTTCGCGGGAAATACATTTCAAGACCGATTGAAAACATTGTAAAAGAAGCAAACGAACTTGCTGATAAAGGGGTAACTGAAATTATCCTGATTGCTCAGGACACATCTTCATATGGTATCGATTTATACGGCAAACAGGCTTTACCTCAATTGTTAGAAGAACTTAACAAAATAGAAAAAATTTCTTGGATAAGAATTATGTACGCTTATCCTACTCAAATGACTGATGAGCTGATTGATACTATAGCAAAGCTTGATAAAGTAGTTAAATATGTTGATATTCCGCTTCAGCACTCACACCCGAGAGTTCTTGAATCTATGAAACGTCCTGTCATGGATTACACAGAACTTGTTAACAAAATAAGAGAAAAAATTCCGGGAGTATCTGTCAGAACCTCACTAATTGTAGGTTATCCGGGAGAAACTGAAGAAGAATTTGAACATTTGTATAATTTTGTTAAGAATATTCGCTTTGACAGAATGGGTGCTTTTGAATATTCAAGAGAGAAAAACACCTATTCATACGGTTTAAAGCCTCAAATTCCAGCAAAAATCAAAAAAAGCAGAAGAGATAAATTAATGAAATTACAACAACGGATTTCATTAGAAAACAACGAAAAATATATAGGTTCGACTTTAAAATGTATCGTTGAGGGATACACAGATGACGGAGTTATTATTTTACGTTCGGAACACGACGCACCCGAAATTGACGGCGTCGTATACGCAACTTCTGAAAATCCCGTTGTTCCCGGAGATATAGAAGAAGTTAAGATAACAAGAGCAGATGAATACGATTTATTCGGAGAAATAGGTTAAGAATATGGAATATATAGAAAATAAAGAGTTGGAAGAAAAAGAAGTTAAGGGCATATTTACGGATATGATTAAATATGCACCGTCTAAACTGTGCGGAATGCTTGGTAATGTTATAACAGTACCGATTTATACAAGTTTATTCTCACAAGAACAATACGGATTATATACAATCTCAATTGCAATGCTGTCTTTTCTTTGTATAATTTTTTCCGACTGGGTAGGACTTTCAGGTTTGAGATTTTTCAGACATCACCAAATCAGTGAAGATTTGCCAAAATACTTAACAACATTGGTTACTATTTTGACAATTAACATGCTGTTAATGTTTGCTATCTCATTCATATTCAAAGACAGTCTTTACAGTTTTTTCCATGTACCGTTTAAGTACTTTTTATCAGTACTTTTACTTATAATTCCTGTTGCGGTAAGAGCGTTGCTGTCACAAATTCTAAGAGCACAGCTAAAATCAATATCCTACTCTTTAACTACAATTCTTAATCAATTTGCAACAATATTTTTGGCTGTATTTTTTGCAAAATTTTTCAACTTAGGAGCAGCCTCAATTTTACTTGCAATGGGCGTATCTATATCACTTATAGACATTTTACTCCTATACCAAAGTGAAATTTTAAAGATTTTTAAATTCCAAAAAATTGAATGGAAATTTATATTACCTATTATGAAATACGGCATTCCGATAGCTGCAACTTCACTTAGCGCGTGGATTATAACCCAAAGTAACAAATTCATCATGAACAGCATAAGCGGATTTTCGAAAGCCGCATTAGTAGGTGTCGGTTACGGATTAACTTTACCTATATTGATGACTTTGTTTGCAATGATTACAGTTGCGGCAATTCCGAGAATTATCAATCTTTACGAAGGCAAAATTGATGTAAGACCGATTATATCAAGATTTTTAGGATATTACATCCTTGTAGCGTTGCCTGTAATAACCGTCATGTCTTTATATAGCGTAGAATACACCCACATGTTTGTAGCAAACCCTAAAATGTACGAAGCCTGCAAACTTGTACCATTTTTCGCTTTCGGGGTATTTTTCCTTTCGATGACAGATTACACAACACTTCAATACCACCTTGCTAATAAAACTCATCTTGAATTTATTATCAAAGTAATCTCAGGAATAATCGGGGTTGTTTTAAACTTCGTTCTGATTCCGAAATTTGGATTAATCGGAGTTGGTATTGCAACATTTAGCGCAAATTTCTTATACTTTTTGTTAAGTATTATAATTGTGTTACCAAATCTTAACATAAAATTTCCGACAAACACTGCTACAAAAATGATTATTTCAGCTATACCAACAGGATGTATTTTGTATGCATTCAAGATATACAACTTACATATCCCTGCTAAGCTACAAATGTTGTTAATTTTAGTTATTTTCTATGTCCTGTATTATGTTACAGCGAAAAAATTAATTATTAAGAAATCTTAACAATTGATGTATTGTTAGCAATTTTATTTTTTTTCAAACGTTATATATTTTATAAGGTCATGATGTGACATGGCTTAAAAAAAAGTAACAAATCCACATTTTACAGTGTGCTTGGGCTAGAATAAGATTATCTAGCCGGATTTTATCGATAATAAATAGATTTATATAACGTTATGAAAGGATTTTAATATGAGAAATCGCAGCAGACGCTTAAGAAGAATAATGGCAGCAACTCTTACTACATTATTCTTATCTCACCAAACAATGCTATTATCTGTTGTAGCGACTGAAATTTCAGGAGTAACTGGCAATAACGGGGTATACAATATTGACCCGACTGCAATTATTAACGGTACAAATATTGGATACAGAAAATATACAAACTTTAATTTGTCAGAAGGTGATATCGCAAACCTTATTTATAAATACGGAGCAAATAATGTTGAAACATTTGTAAACCTTGTAGATAACCAAATTAATATCAATGGTTTGATAAATACTATGAGAGATGGCAAATTCTACAACGGTAAAGCAATATTTGTTTCACCAAACGGAATGATTGTCGGAGCTTCCGGGGTATTAAACGTTGGTTCTTTAGGCGTTTATACACCAAGCAACGCAAAATATAATGCTTATAAAAGTAACCCGAGCGCAGATTTAGACACTTTAGCTAACTTTAACAAAGGCGGCGAAGTAACTATCAATGGTAAAGTATTTGCGGCAAATGATATTAAAATCCACTCTGGAGAAGTTAATATAGCTAAAGGTGCAGGTGTATTTGCAGGTATTAACGAAACAAAAATGGCTCAAATGACTACAAATAACCAAGCTGAAGCTTTATTTAACCAATTAGTTAATACTGATAATATTAATACTGCAAACTCTTTTGCAAGCAACAACGGTAACATCTCAATTATTGCAGAACAAGGTTACAACGGACCGGGCGGAATTGACATTGCTGGTACCGTTAAAAACTTTGGTACAGGTAATACAACAATTCAAAATATCGGCGCTAACGGAATGAATATTTCCGGCGAAGTTTCTAACGCAAACGGTCGTTTATACTTAGATAATGACTGGGGCGATTTGAATATTTCAGGTACAGTAAGAAACAACGGAAAAACAGATATTTCAAATGTACCTACAACAGGTACCGTAACAATTTGGGATGACGGAAAATCTTATACTTATGAAATTGACCGTAACTCAGGCGTAAATATTTCTGGAACTGTTGACACTAAAGGTGAATTAAATATTTACAACAACGGAACAAAAGGTATGAACATTTCAGGAACTGTTAACAATGACGGAACATTATTTGTTCAAAACGGAGTTCCGGGACAATACGGTTCGCAATATAACCCGGGTATTGATGCTCTAACAATTTCAGGAGATATCAACAACACCGGAAACACAACTATTAATAACTATGCTGACGGCGGCTTAAATGTAACCGAAAACGGCACCATAAATAATGGCGAAAAGCTTACAATGTTAAATACAGGTGCTGACGGACTGACTATTAACGGTAAAGTTAATACAAAAGATGCCGACGTAAGAAACGAAGCAGGCGCATTAACAGTTGGAGAAGAAGGCATTTTCAAATACCTTAACGAAGCTGAATTTGTTAATAACGGGGAAGGCGGATTTGTCGTAGACGGAACAGTAACCTCTTCTGATAACAGTGCTAAATCAAAATTAACAATGACTAATAACAAAGGTAATTTTGAAATTAACGGAAATATTACAAATAATAATTCAAAAGTCAATGTTGAAGATTCTGATAAAGACAGTGCCAATACAACAATTACAAATAACGGCGGCATATTAAAAGTTAACGGAACAGTAGATACATCAAACTCAGAATTAACAATGACCAACAACGGTACGAACTTTGATATTAACGGTACAATCAAAGGTCAAGAAAATAATGTTAACCTTGTAAATACTAACGGCGGAATTAACTTAAACAGCACAGGCAGAGTTAATTCTACTGATAACATCAATATTACCAATACAGGTAAAGGCGGTGTTAACGTTAAGGGTTTAGTTAATGCCGGTAAAAACGTTAACATTGACAACAAAAACAGTAATGTTGTAATCGGTGATAATACCGAAAATAATAACTACATCACTGCAGGCAACGATATTAAAATCGTTGTGGTTGACGGTAACATTTTAAACTACGGTGTTGAAAAGACTTTATTAAAAGCTGCCGGCAATTTAACTATGAATGTTACTGACGGAACAATCGGTGAAGCTGTTCAACAAGGAGCTTGTAAAGGTTCAGGTTGTACAGGTGTAGGACCTAAAGAAGACGGATCACGCGACTTTACTAAATCAATTAACGCTAATATCAAAGGTAAAGTAAACGCTACAACCGAAAATACAAAATCTGCTATAAAACCTGAAGATTTAGTTATTAACTATGCAGCTATTGATTCTGATATGAATATTGACCACATCAAAGCTGACGGTAGAGTAATTCTTACCGTTGACGATGATTTCGGATATAACAACAACGGAAAACGCTACAATATGGTTAATGCTTCAACTGATCCGTCAAAAGCTAATGTTGAAGGCTGGGGCATTTCACTTATCTCTAACGGCAGCGTAGGTGAAAAAGATAATAAAATTACATTTAACCAAACTGATGCTGCTAACTACGGTATGGATGTTTTAGCTAACGAAAACATCTATATGAAAGGTTTAGATGATAAATACACAGAAAATAAAGTTTGCAATATGATTGCAAGAGAAGGTGATATCGGTGTTGAATTCTCAGGAAATACTTACATTGAAAACATCACCGCAGAAGGCGATATAAAAGTTGTCACAAGAGGTAAAAACCTTACAATTAATAACTTGGGACATATCGAAGATCCTTCAGTAACTCCAAAAGATTACTTCGGCGAACGTAACCAAGGACAAAAAGACGGCGGTTATATGGGTGAAGATTACAGAGATGAAGCTCTTCCTAACCACGTTGAATTAAAAGCCCTTGATATTAATAAGTTCGTAAGACCAGACGGAACTTATGATGAAAACGGATACTATGGTGATGCAGATTCAACTGTAAGAGTTAATCATGCAGTCTTAGATAACGGAACATTGGATATTACTGCTGATCAAATCTATGCAAACGGAGTTCACGTTGATTTCGGTAAAACAGGTTATACAAAAGAAGCTGATGATTCAACAGACAAAGTTGTAGGCGCATCAGAAATTCCGACAGGACATGCAGTAAGACCGGATGATGTAACCGAAGAAGGATATGACGAACACGATCGTAACTACTATTATCACGAAGGTGACGGAGACTTCTCTGACGGTTCAACAGATGTTGACGACGATGATGATGTAGTTGATGATACACCTTTAGAAATTGAAGACGATACAGATAGCGACGCAGACGCTGATGCAGACGCAGACGCTGATGCAGACGCAGACGCTGATGCTGACGCAGACGCTGACGCTGACGCAGACGCTGATGCTGACGCAGACGCTGACGCAGACGCTGATGCTGATGCAGACGCTGATGCTGACGCAGACGCTGACGCAGATGCTGATGCTGATGCTGACGCTGATGCAGATGCAGATGCTGACGCTGACGCTGATGCCGATGCTGATGCTGATGCTGATGCTGATGCCGATGCTGATGCTGATGCAGACGCTGATGCCGACGCCGACGCAGACGCCGACGCAGACGCTGATGCCGACGCCGACGCCGACGCCGACGCAGACGCTGATGCTGATGCTGACGCTGACGCTGATGCTGATGCCGATGCCGATGCCGATGCTGACGCTGATGCTGATGCCGATGCCGATGCTGATGCAGACGCAGACGCAGACGCAGACGCTGATGCTGATGCCGATGCCGACGCAGACTCAGACGACGATGATTACGGCAAACAAACATATATTCAAAGAAAAATCCTTGACAACAGCGTAGATTCAATCGACAAACGTCAATTCATGAGATACAGAGTTTCTGATAACCAAAACCCTGTAGCTATTGAAAGAGCAAACGGAGTTGAAGGGCTTCTGGATGTATCAAGAGGCGGAATCTCAGTAACCCACAATAATAATCTAAAAGTCGGTGATGTAATTCCTGTCCATATTGCATACGGCGGACTTGATATCCAAGCTGATGTTAAAGTCGTAACATCTACAACAAACAGAGCAGGTGCAATGTTTGTGAACTTAGATCAAGCAACTGCAAATCAATTATTATACCTGAATATGATACTTGATGATGTAAATAATATCTCAAAACGATAATAAAAACTTAATAATAGTAGCAGGTAGATTAGATAACTAATCTACCTGTTATTTTAAGTTAAGTTTTGTAAAAATTTCCCAAAAATGTTAAATATTATAAAAAAAAGACCGTTAATAACAATATATGGTATAGTAGTACCATGCCAGCAAAGGATGAGCAAGCAAGTCAATGAAAGGATTGATTATTATGAGAAACGGTAGAAAAAAGAATAACAGAAAATTAATCGCATCATTTCTCACTGGAGCATTAGTACTTCAACAAGCGACAATGCTTGGAGCATTAGGAGCCGTAACATCGACTAACATCACCGGTGTAACGGGCTCTAACGGTGTTTATAATATTAATCCGGAAAACTACATTAACGGTAATATCGGATACAGAAATTATCAAGATTTCCAATTAAAGAATGGTGATATTGCTAACCTCATTTATAACAGTGGAATAAGTTCATTTGTTAACCTTGTTGATAATCAAATCCAAATTGACGGTATTGTAAACACAATGAAAAATGGTAATTTTTACAATGGTAAAGCCATTTTTGTTTCACCTAACGGTATGATAGTCGGAGCTTCTGGTGTACTTAATGTTGGTTCTTTAGGCGTTTATACCCCTGACTCAAGGGAATATGATAAATTTAAAGGTAGCACTAACTTTATTGAAAAATATGCTGATGGCGGTATAAAATACAACCAAAACGGCGGACCAATTACTATTAACGGTAAAGTTTTAGCAGTCGAAAATGTTACTTTAGCCGGTAATACTGTTAATATCGGACAAGCTGGCGGTGTTATCTCAGGTATTAACCAATCAAAAATGGTAACAAACAAATCAAGTGCAGATGCATTGTTTAACAGTATTGTAAACGGTACATATTCTAATGCTACCGACTTTGTAAACGCTAACGGAACAATTACTATTAAAACAGCTGAACCTTTTGGAAATTATTCACCAACAACAGTAGGAACAAATATCCAAGGTAATGTATATAATATTGCCAAAAACGGAACTGTTAATATACAAAATAATACCGGAGATTTAAATATTTCCGGAAAGATTAAAAACAACGGAACAACTACAATTTTAAATGGACCTGGTCAAACATCTATAGATATGTCAGGAACCGGTTGGGCAATTAGTGACACATCAAACGGTAACACAAATACTAAATTAAATATTACAGGCAACATTGATACCACCGGAGAGTTAAAAGTTATTAACTACGGTGACAAAGGTGCAAATGTTGGCGGAACAATTAATCATCAAGGTGAATTACTAATCCAAAACGGAGCTCTTGCAGGAACAGAAACTGCAACAAGAAACCCTAACATTGGTGAATTAAATATTAACGCTAACATTACCAACACCCAAGGTAATACTACTATCAATAACTACGCTGGCGGCGGATTAAATGTTAGTGCAGGTTCAATAAACAATCAAAACGGTAATTTAACTATGTTAAACACCGGAGCTGGCGGTCTTAAAACAGCAGGAACAATTTCAAATAAAGGTGTTGCAACTGTTACTAACCAAGCAGGTAATATGACCATTGGCGGAACTTTCTCGAATGAAGGAAACTCAACTTTCCTTAATGATACCGGAGCTGGGAACTTCACTGTTAACGGAACAGTTAACAACACAGGTGCTGGTAGCAGCTTAACAATGACAAATGACGGCTCTGGGGCATTTATTACTAATAATGGTTCTCAAATCAATGCTTATGGTTTAGAAATGACTAACAATGGTTCAGAATTTGTTATTAATGGAGGCATTGACAGCAGAAGTATCAGCCGATACACAAATAATCAAGGCGACTTCACTATTGGTGGTAATATCACAAATAATAGTGACAGCTATTTTGAAAACAATGGCGTGAACTTCAATATCGGCGGTACAATACAAAATACTTCCGGTACTGCAAACTTTACAAATAATGGCAGCGGAGATATGGCATTTAGCGGTACAGTTAACAATGTTGGAACCACTAATGTAATCAACTCTAAAGATTCTGGTAAATTAATCGTTGGCGGTAACTTCACTAATAATGGTGTTACAGCTATGACAAACTATGGTGAAGCATTTGATGTTACGGGTAACATTACTAACAAAAATCACAAATTAACAATGACAAACCACAAAGGTGCATTTACCACAACAGAAGGTTCTCAAATTACAACTGATGGTTTGAGAATGGAAAACAACGGTTCTGCTCTTGTTATAAACGGTAACATCACAAACTCTACTAACGGTGATTACATTAACAATAATGGTTCATTTACTACAGGCGCTAACTCTAACATTCAAAACAAATCAGGCGTTGCAAATTTTGAAAACAACGGCGAAGGTGATATGACATTTGACGGAACTGTTGAAAACACAGGGACAACAAAAGTTACTAACTCTGATAATTCAGGTAAATTAACTGTTGGCGGCAACTTCAAAAACACCGGAGTTACTACAATGGTTAATAACGGTACAGGCTTTGATGTTACAGGTAATATCACTAACAGAAACGGTAAGTTAACTTTAAAAAATGAAAAAGGAGCTTTTAACACAAAAGCAGGCTCTAATATTGATACAAACAAAGATTTAACAATTGAAAACAGAGGTAACGGCGGCTTAACTACAGCAGGAACAGTTACTAACATCGGTACAGCTCTTGTTACTAACGAAAAAGGTAACATGACTATCGGTGGTAACTTTACAAATACAGGAAATGCAACATTCACTAATACTGTAGGAGCTAGAAGTTTTGCCGTAAATGGTAACGTTACTAACTCAGACGGTTTGTTAACGATGACAAATAATGGTACAGGTGCTTTTACTACAGGTACTAATTCTCATATCAATGCTCATGGTTTAACTATGACAAACAACGGCTCAGGTTTCACAACGCAAGGCGAAATCGTTAACGTTGGTCAAGCTGATTTTACAAACAATAAAGGTAACATGACTATTGGCGGATCAGTTAACAACACAGGTGACGCTACATTTATCAATGCCACAGGCGCAGGTAACTTTGCGGTAAACGGCAGCGTTACTAACTCAGATGGTTTGTTAACAATGACAAATAACGGTACAGGGGCTTTCACTACAGGTACTAATTCTCATATTAACGCAAAAGGTCTGAAAATGACCAACAACGGTTCAGGTTTCACTACTCAAGGCGAAATTGTTAACGTTGGTCAAGCTGATATTACTAACAATAAAGGCAACTTAAACCTTGGCGGAACTGTTACTAATACAGGCTTAGGTAACTATACTAACGCAGCTACCGGTGACAATTTCACTATCAGTGCAAACCTTACAAATAACGGCAACGGTAATTACATTAATAACGGTCAAGATTTCAATATCAATGGTACTGTTAAAAATACTCAAGACACTGCTAAATTCACAAATAACGGTACAGGCAATATGACATTTGGCGGTACTGTTGAAAATACAGGAACTACTGAAGTTCTTAACTCTGATAAATCAGGGAAACTTACGGTTGGCGGCAACTTCACTAATAATGGCGTTACTACGATGACTAATAACGGCACAGGCTTTGATGTTACCGGAAGAGTTACAAACAATAACGGTAAACTTACAATGCTTAACAACAGAGGTGAGTTTAATGTTAAATCAGGAGCAAACGTAACTGCTAATGCAAACCTTGATATGACAAATGATAGTACAGAAGCCTTCACAATTGATGGAACTGTAAACGGTAAAACCGTAACTAATATTACAAATAACGGCAGCGGACTTACTGTTGGTACAACAGGCAGAGTTAACGGTAACGGAACAACAAACATTACTAACAATAACGGCGGTTTAGCTGTCAACGGAATAGTTTCAGGAGTTGGAACTACAAATGTAACTAACCACGGTGCTAACGGATTGACTGTAAACGGTGCTATCGACGGAACTGGTGTTACAACAGTTAAAAATACTAACGGCGACTTAAAAGTAAATAACAGAGGCACAATTACTAACAGAAGAGGTAAACTTTCACTTCTTAACACTAATCAAAACGGTGGTCTTTATATTTACAGAGGCTCAAAAGTTCATAACGAAGATAACGATACACTTATTTCAAACAACGGAGCTAAAGGCTTAAATATCGAAGGCGAAGTTGAAAACGGCAGATTATTAGAAATAACAAACGAAGGCACTGATGCTATTCGTGTTAGCGGCACAGTACATTCTGTCGGTGATATTACAATGACAAATACAGGAAGCAAAGGTATCAGAATCGCTTCAACAGGACAAGTTAACGGAGATAATAATATCAATGTTTCTAACACAATTGCTAAAGTATCAGAAACCAGCAGAACAGAAGGCGCTGTAAATGTTGAAGGTATTATTAATGCTAATAACAACTTAACAATTAACAGCACAAACGGTAATCTGACACTTGGACATAACAATACTGCAAACAACCTGACAGCAGGTAAGAATATTAACTTAACTATTAATGACGGAAGCATCCTGAATAACGGAGTAGAAAGAACTCTTATTAACGCAGGCGGCAACTTAACAATGGATGTTACAAACGGTACAATCGGTGAACCTGTAAGACAAACAGGATTAACAAACAGCACAGGCATCGGACCAAAAGCTCAAGGAGCACGTGATTTTACTAAATCAATCAATGCTAAAGTCGCAGGTAATGTTAAAGCCGAAACAAAAGATGCCGCAAAAACCGGTAACGACCTTGTTATTAACTACGCAGCAATTGATTCAAATATGAATATTGATACAATCAAAGCTGACGGAAGAGTAATTTTAACAGTTGATGACGATTTCGGCAACTCAAATACTGCGCAAGGAAAACATAAATACAGTATGGTTAACGCTAATAAAGACGGCGGAACAAATGTTGAAGGCTGGGGTATATCACTTATCGCAGACAATAACATCGGTACTAAAGATAACATGATTACCTTCATCCAAACAGATGCTGCAAATCATAAAATGGACGCGTTAGCTAACAACAGCATTTACTTAAAAGAAAACAGCTTTAATGCATACGGCAGAGATAAAGAAGTTACACAAAACTCAGTATCAACAATGATTGCCAGAGAAGGTGATATGTATGTTGAGTTTGCAGGCAATACAAAAATTGATAATATTACAGCTGAAGGCGATATGACAGTAATCACAAGAGGTAAAAACCTTGAAATTGAAAACTTAGGTCATATTCAAGACAACTCTGTAACTCCTGCAGACTACTTCGGACCTCGCCACGACGGCTATGAATTTGACGGACGCAACGACGGTCAATATAAATCTGACGTTCTTCCTAACAACGTAACAGTTAAAGCTCTTGATATTAACCACAATATCAGACCAACAGAAGAATTGGTAGATAATGGCCACGAAGCTTGGGCAAACTCAACCGTAAGAATTAAAAATGCTGTAATTGATAACGGTAAAATGGAAATCGTTGCAGATAACATTTACGCAAACGGAATCTATGCAGGATTTAATAAAGACGGATTCACTAAGAAAAAAGATGATTCTACAAACAAAATCACAGGCGTAGTTGACCCTGATTCATTCAACATCCCTGTTGGTAAAGCAGTAAGACCTGATGACGTAACAGGAACAGGCAGAGGCGAAACTGAACGTAACTACTACTATCCAAACGGCGACGGAGATGAAACAATCAACGGAAATACAACAACTGTTGACCCTGATGATGGCAAAGTTGACGGAACACCGTTAGTAATCGTTGACGGCGGAGGAGGAGATAACCCGATTACACCTCCACCGGGTCCGGATGATCCAAATATCATACCTGACAGACAAGACGGTAAAATGACTTGGAAAAAAGTTGACGATAACGATGTCGAAGCAATTGATAAACGTCAATATATGAGATTCGGAATTGCAGCAAACGAACACCCTGTAATGTTAGAAAAAACAAATAACGGTATAGATCAATTATTAGACGTATCAAGAGGCGGTATCGCCGTAACCCACAGTAACAAGTTAAAAGTCGGTGATGTAATTCCTGTACACCTTACATACGCAGACCTTGACATCAAAGCAGACGTAAAAGTTGTAACAGCATCACAAACAAGAGCAGGTGCATCATTCATTAACTTAGATAAAGCAACAGCAAACAAATTATTATACTTAAATATCTTGCTTGAAGACAATACAATTTCATTCAGATAATAAGATTATAATAAATAAAACAAAAAGACCTATCTAAAAAAGATAGGTCTTTTTATTAGCAAAATATTTTATCTTTGGATGTTATAATAAACATATGAAACAAATAATAACTGTCATGGTTCTAAGCTTAATAACAACCTTTAATACAGGTGTAATCTGTACAAGTACTGCTAACGAAACAGCTGTTAGTAATACAAATACATCAGAAGAACTTACCCTAAGAACACGCGAAGAACAGCGTCAGTACGAAAGATTTAATATAAGAACCTTAACTCAACCTGTTAAATTAACAGAGATTCAAGACGGAGTAGAAGGGTTAATAGATATATCAAGAGGCGGTGTAGGGTTAAAGCACAATAACACGCTAAAAGAAGGCGATATAATTCCTCTGCATATAAACTACAAGGATATAACCATACATACACAAGTTCAGATAGTAAATGCGACAGAAACAAGAGCAGGCGCCCAATACATAGAACATTCACAAAGCCTGACAAATAAACTGCTTTACCTTAGTATCCTTTTAGAATCAGATAATAATTTATTAAAGACAAAACTTTCTACATAAGAAAAGGCAATAAAAAATCCCTTTTCTTAAGCTTTGAAAAGGGATTCTTATCTGAAACGTCTTCTTGAAATAGTAGGAACTCTGTGTGCTCCGACACTTCTTACAGGAGTTTGTTGACCTTGATTCATTTGACCAAACATTGCACCTGCCTGTTGTAGGTATCCGCCAAATTCCATACCTGCTTGAACTTTATCCATATTTTTAAAGAAGCCCTTAATACCTTTATCTTTAACTTTTGTAGTACCATCTTTAGCAGTATCTAAAATTTCTGTTCCTTTATCAGTATTAACTGTTCCATTTTCATTCATTTTAAGGGGATCAATCTTAGATTCAAGACCTGCATCTTTGGCTGCATTATTAGCCTTATCTGTCATTGCATCAGCTTTAGCCTTCATCTTATCAGTTTTTGCTTGCCATTTATTATCTGGTTTTGCAGCTTCAGTAGCTTTATCAGCATTACCTGCGGCTTCAGTACCTTTTGCTGCAGTATCACCGGCTTGAGAGCCTGCTTCGGTTGCTTTAGAACCTGCGTCGCCTGCAGCTTCAGCTCCTTTTTCTGCCATTTTATCAGTTGCTTGAGCTGCAACATCATTAGCTTTATTTTGTAAAGTTTGAGTAGCTTTATTGGCAACTTGAGCTGTTTTTTGGTCAATACCTGCAAAAGTTTTACCCATATTAGCTGTAGCTTTACCTGCTGAAACACCTGACATAACAGCTGCACCAGCTGAAGTTAAAGCACCAGCAATATTACCTTGAGCTGCATAAACTGCTGTTTTTGTAATATTTGCAGCACATTTGCCATAATTACCAACAGTTTCTACAACTGTACCAACTTTTTCTGTAACGTTACCTGCATTTGCTAATGCTACACCTGCAGCTGCTGTGTAAGGGTTACTTGCCATTGCATTACCTAAAGCAATCATACCTTTACCAACATACTGAGTAGCTTGACCTGCCATTGTTGTGTAACCTGCAATTTGATCGGCTTTTTCTGCAACCTTCATTACAGTGTTTGATTCAGTCTGATTAGCTTGAACATTTTTCATGTTCGCTACTTGTGTTTTTTGGAAAGTTTTTGAAGTTTTTGTTAATGTTCTGATTCTTTTATTTGTTGTTGTTCTGGTTTTAGCAATTTTAACGTTGCTTTTCCCCATTTTAGCTTGATTTGCTTGAATCCTTGCACTTGTTGATTGAAGTTTTTCACCAATAGAGGTTCTTTCATCTTGAGATATTGATTCATCAGAAAGACGAGCTTGATGTTCTTCAACTTGTGAATTTAACATTTCATTTTCTTCAGCTGCTTTTTCTATTTTTTCAGCTTCTTTTTGCATTTGTTTCTGAGCTTTATCAATAGCTTTTTGCTCAGTCTTCATCTGCTTTTGCATTTTTTTGGTATCTTTTTTCATTTTTGAATCTAATCTTTTCATTTCTGATTCTGATTGATTCATTTTTTGAGTACCAGCTTCTGTTTGCTGAGTTGCAGCTTGAGCATCACCTTTAGCATTATTTGATTCTGCTACAGATTCTTTTCCACTAGCTTGATCATTTTGAGCTTTCTTTTCGTTTTCAGCATCTTCTGTACCTGTTGTTTTTTCGTTTGATGCACGTTTTTGAAGCTCTGATTTTACTTTTGATAACTTTTTATCGATACCAACTTCCAGAAAACGTGGAATATCACCGTCTTTTAATTCTGTTAAAGTATCTTTTAAATCGTTTAATTCACCGTCTGAAACTGCTGTTAAATTATCGAAATCGTAGTTTCCGATATCAATTTGTTCTTTTTCATTTGATTCTTGACCTTTTGCACCTTCTGTTTTTGAAGAAGCGTCGGTTTTTGATACGTTTGAAACTGATTTTGTTGTATTTGCTTTTAAAACATTATCAGCAGTTTGTGTACCTTCAAGATTTCTTGCTTGAGCATTTAAAGTTTTTACAGTGTTATTTGATTTAACTGAACTTATTGTATTTGCATTATTTCCCAAACCCGGAGCATTAAAAATTGAACCGTTCATTGTTAAATGAGCAGGTAATTTATTTGCAGCGCCGGCTTTTTTGCCTTGGCTGCTTTTCATTAGCTTTAGAAGCTTCTGAATATCTTGATTTTGGTTTACACCATTAATGCTCACTTTGTTTAGCTCTCCAAATTAAAACTCTCTTATATATATAAAAACTTTTGAAAATGCTCGATTTCAGAAGATTCAGGATTGTTTACATTTGTTTACATGTTACAAATTTGCTTTAATTCTTTGTTCCTGATAAAATTAAGTAGTAATTTTATGAAAATAAGTTAGGGAGAAATTATTATGGACTTAATGAAAGGTAAAAAAGGGGTAATCTTTGGAGTATCTAACACTCACGGGATTGCTTACGGAATTGCAAAACAATTACACGATGCAGGTGCAGATATAGCTTTTACATATGCAGGTGAAGCAATGGAAAAAAGAGTTCGTCCGATTGCTGAAGGTATGGATGCAAAAGTTATCATGAGCTGTGACGTTACAAAAGAAGAAGAAGTAAAAGCAGTTTTTGAAGAATGTGAAAAAGTTTACGGAAAACTTGATTTCGTAGTTCACGCAGTTGCTTTTGCTAAAAAAGAAGACTTAATGGGCAGATTTATTGAAACTTCAAAAGACGGTTGGGATACAGCATTAGGAGTAAGTGCTTACTCTTTAGTTACTATCTGCCGTCATGCAGAACCTTTAATGAACGAAGGCGGTTCAATATTTGCTTTAACATATCTTGGTTCAATCCTTTCTGTACCAAGCTACAATGTAATGGGCGTTGCTAAAGCAGCTTTAGAATCAGCAATGAGATTCTTAGCAGTAGATTTAGGAAGAAAAGGTGTTCGTGTAAACTGTATTTCTGCAGGACCTGTTAAAACACTTGCTTCTATGGGTATCAGCGGATTTTCTAAAATGCTTAAAGCAGCAGTTGCAAGATCTCCGCTTCACAGAAACGTTGCATTGGAAGAAGTTGGTAAAGCAGGTTTATACTTAGCTTCTGACCTTTCTACAGGTACAACAGGTGAAGTTATCTATGTTGACTGCGGATGCCGTTCAGCTTACGGATCAGCTGAAGAAATGGATATTTTAGCTGAAAATGTTGAACTTTAATATCAATTAAACAAATATAAAAAAGAGTGAAGGTTTTAACTTTCACTCTTTTTTTAATACATTGATTGAATATCAAAATCTATCTGAGTTTTTAATTCATCAAAGTTGTTAAACTTAATCTCAGGTCTAATCATTCTGTTAAAATTAACTTTTATGGTCTTATCGTATAAATCGCCGTCAAAATTTAACAAATAAGTTTCTAAATTTGCAACCCCAGCATTTGTAACGGTTGGAGCCAAACCAAAATTAGCAAGCCCGCGATATGAAGTTCCGTCCTCTAAATCAACTTCAACATCATATACACCGTAAGGCGGCTCAACAATATCAGAAGGATAAATAATATTAGCTGTCGGATAACCGATAGTTCTGCCAAGCTGTCTTCCCTTTTTTACGGTACCTGATACCGAGAACTTTCTGCCAAGCATAGAAGCAGCCATATCAACTACACCGTTTTTAATATATCTTCTAATAGCAGTACTACTTATAATATCGCCAAAAATTGATTCCGGAGGCGTTGCTATATAGTAATAATGAAACCTATCCTGGCATTCAGACAAAAACAATACATTACCTGATTTATCAACACCGAAACGATGATTAAAACCCGTTGAAATAGCTTTTGGTGAAAAATATTTTACCAACACATTTTGCAAATATTCAATAGGAGTCATATGACAAATTTCAGCAAAATCAAGCTCGATTACATAATCAATACCAAGTTTTTCCAAATACTTATATTTATCTTCATGGGTCAGGATATATTTAGGAGATTCTCTCTTAAAATAGCAGTAAGGATGTTCTTTAAACGTCACAACAGCAGAGCCGCAACCTGTATATTGAGAGGCTTTAACAGCACTTCCAATGACAGCCTGATGTCCCAAGTGAACACCGTCAAAAAAGCCTAAGGCTAATGCTAAATTCGGAATTTCGCGTAATTCTCTGACTATCTCCATAATAAAATTATATCTCAAAAAATAATCTTGTAAAAAATGTTAAAATTTTTAATTAAATAAGATTCCGACAATACAAGCTGACATATAGCAAGTTAAGGTACCGCAGATTAAAGCTCTTACGCCAAGTCTTGCAAGGTTCTTTCTTTGATTTGGAGCAAGCTCGCCAATACCGCCAAGCAAAATAGCAATAGAGCCGAAATTACCAAAACTGCAAAGAGCAAAACTTGCAATTAAAAATGATTTCGGAGAAAGAGTCAATTCAGGATTAGTTAATCCTACATAAGCAACCATTTCATTTAAAACAAGTTTAGTTCCCATAAGCCCGCCGACCGTTGTCGCTTCTGCAACAGGAACACCCATTAAAATTGCAAATAAAGCAAAAATTTTACCTAAAATCATTGTTAAAGAAAGTTGAGTTAAATCCATTCCGATTGACGTCAGATTAAAATGAAGATATTTAACAATCAAAGATCCGAATCCGCCCAAGAACCAGTCAATCATTGCGACCAAAGCGACTAAAGCCAATATCATAGCCACAACATTTATTGCAACTTTCATACCTTCAGAAGCACCTGATGAAATTGCATCAAATACGTTAACATGTTGTCTGTTACGTTTACTTACAGATAATTTAAAATCTTTACCGGTTTCAGGTTCACCCGTTTCAGGATAAATAATTTTTGAAATAACAAGCGCTCCCGGAGCAGCCATAACAGAAGACGCCAACAAATACACTGCAGGAACTCCCATTCCGATATAAATCGGCATTATAGCACCAGAAATACATGCCAGACTGCCTGACATAGATGCTAATAATTCAGAACGGGTTAAATTCGCCAAATACGGCTTAATCATAATTTGGGCAACAATCTGTCCTACAAAAGCACTTGCTACGTTAGACAAGGCTTCTGCACCGCTTACATCCATGATTTTATTTATACATCTGCCTAAAACTGATACAACCCTTTGCATTATACCGTAATGATAAAGGATATTAACCAAAATCATCATAAATACAGTCGAACAAATCAATTGAAGCGCAAATATATGCCCGCCTGATGTAAATATTTCGGTAAATTTTTCACTCATTAACCCGCCAAATACAAAAGAACCGCCTTCTTTAGCAAATTCAAGAAGTTTTTGAATAAACTTACCGATAAGTAAAAACATTTTCTGACCTAAAGGAATCTTGAAAATAAAAATAGCTAACAATACCTGTAACAAAAAGCCTGTACCTATTGTTTTATAATTAATAGCTTTTCTGTTGTTAGACATAAAATATGCTAACGCGAATATAAAAATTATCCCAAAAATTCCAATAAATCTACTCATAGCGCCCCTTTAATGTTCACTATACAATTATACAAAAAAAGAAGCCTGTAATGACTTCTTTTTTGCAAAAATGTGATAAAAGTTAATGTTAGATATCTTTCTTGAAAAATCCCATAATTTTATCAAGTAGTCCGACAGATTCTTCCATTTGAGTTGATTCAAGCTTATCAAGCTTTTCTTTTACAACTTTATATTCAGTCGGGTCTTTTACCAGTTCTAGGAATTTTTCATATGCTGCAATTGCACTATCTTTATCTTTGATTTTTTCATAGCCTTTTGCAAGAGTTTTTAAGGCGTTTAAATCATTTTTATCAGCTTTATACAGCTTTTCCAAATAATCAACTTCAGCTCTGTAATCACCTATACTTTCTCTAAATAAAGCAAGTTTACGTAACGCTTCTTTATTCTTTGGATCAATTTGAGCAATTCGGTCATAATATTCTGCGGCGTGGTTTGTATCACCTTGTTCTGTTAACAAATCAGCAAGCGTAAATAAAACATTAACATCATCTGATTTTAATTGAACTGCATTTAAAAATTCATTAATTGCAATGTCAGTATTTTTTCTAAGCATGTTATAACGACCCCAGTTAACATGCGCATTATATTCATCACCTTTTTCTTCATAAACAAGAGCTCTCATTTGATAAGTCAGAGGAGAATTTGGAGAAATTTTGTTATACTCATCTATATACTCAAGTGCTTTATCAAAATCTTTTGAAGAATAACAGTATTGAGCTTGTAATGTATAAAATTTCGGAGAGTTTTTATATTCTTCAGGCAATGCGTTTAACTTAGAATATGCTTCTTCAACTTCACCCAACTCAAGCATACATTGAATCTTCAAAAGTTCATCTTTCGTATATTGAATCGCATTTTTGGCATCTCCGCTTTTTAGGTAAACTGCAGCCAAACCTTCATTAATTCTATCGGTATCAAAACCTTTTGACTTACCTCTCATAAGAGCATCTATAGCACTTGAATAAGCTTCATCCTGCATATATATATCGGCTAACTGTAAAAAGATTTCTTCATGCAAGTTATCATAATCAAGAATCAAATTATATTCATCAATTGCTTTTAAAGTATTACCTGTTTGACGATAAAGATTAGCAAGAGTTAAACGAGTCATTACAACTTGAGCTTCATCATCCTGAGCATGAGATAAAGCTTTTTTGAAGTCGCTTATTGCATATTCTAACTTACCCTCAATAGAATTTTTGTTTCCGCGATAAATATAATATTTGTACTTATCTGTGTTTTCATAAATAGTCATCAATTGCTCATAAGCAAGAGGATTAGTAACATCGCGTTTAAGAATTTCATAGTAATACCCTGAAGCTTCCTCCGGTCTTTCAAGAATCATTGACAAGTGCCCCATTCTTTCTAAAAGTCCTAAGTCATCAGGATTTTTCTCATATTCTTTTTTATATTCTTCATACGCTTGTTCGTATTGTTCGTTTGCCTCAAATTGTTCAGCCAACTGTAAACTCATTTGCTCTACTCCTTTAAAATAACTACTATATGCCACTGCATTATATCATTAAATACAAGATTATTCAATTCTAATTGTATTGATTTTGAGCAGATGCCATACCGTTATCAATATAATATTCTAAACCTTCCATTGCGCGCTTTAAAACAGGTTTTAAAGATTCTAACTGATCTTTATAAAAATTCTGCAAAACAAAAGTTTCTGAAGGAATAGGCGGCTGCGGTCCGATTCCAATTTTCAGTCTTGCAACATTTTGGGTTCCGACACATTTTATCACGGACTTGATACCGTTATGTCCGCCATCAGAACCGTTAGGACGGAAGCGCATCTTCCCGAGTTCTAACGACAAATCATCATAAACTACAATAACATCATCAATATCTATCTTATAATAATTCATTACAAGCTGAACCGCGTCACCTGATAAGTTCATAAAAGTTGTCGGTTTAATCAGAATAATATCTTCAAACCCATGCTTATACTTACCTAAATAGCACTTAAACTTATTTTCAAGCTTAAAACTTACCCCTCGTTCAATAGCAAGCTTATCTATAACCATAAAACCCACATTGTGACGTGTAAAACAATACTTATCACCGACATTACCAAGTCCGACTATTAATTTCATAATAATTTATCCTTCAATCTTTAATAATTCTTATATTTAATATTTTAACGTAAATAAATATTACCATAATGGAGTAGAAAGTGTATGCTTAACAAATTAATAAATAATAACTAAATTAAAATAAAAATGAGGTTAAAAATTATGAAAAACGAAACTAAAGTACAAAAAAGCTCACAAAAAGTATCGGAATTTTTAGAACAAAACGCTCTTCATAAAAAAGATTTTGCCGAAATGATAGGAGTAACGTTATCTTATGTGTATAACCTTATAGATGAAACAATCCCGTTTTCTACACGAAGTACAACCTTAGAAAGAATTGCAACCGTTATGAATATCAGTCCTGAAGAGTTTGAAGAATATAAAATTCCGCAAGAACCGATTTTAAAAGATGATACAATTGAACTTTTAAAAAGCATGATTAAAGAAAGGAAAATGAGTATCGTAACATTTTTAAAAGCATTCCCGCGTAAAAAGCGTGTAGAAATAGTTGACATGCTAAGAGGAGCTTACCCGATTCCGATTGATTTTAAAGAGTTATCAATGATAGGACAAATTCTGGATTTAGATAAAAACGACATCTACAACATCTGGGAAGAACGAATCAAACAAGTTCTAGAAACGAACGGAATGAACCTGAACAGCAACTCAGCCCTAATAAATTCAATGTTTGAATGTGCAAAAAAATATATTGATATCTAGTAAAAAGACTCGTTAATTCGAGTCTTTTTAAATTTTTGAAAAAAAGTTGTTGACAATAAAAAATGTTCTTGCTAATATAAGTTCATACGGCACAGCCGTTAGCTAGGAAATATAAATAGATATTTGCGCTTGTAGCTCAGCAGGTAGAGCACTCCCCTTTTAAGGGATAGGTCGCGCGTTCGAATCGCGCCAAGCGCATAAAAAAGAGAATCGGTTTATCTGGTTCTCTTTTTTATCGTCTTAGGTAGCGATGAGAATCGATTTTCCGTGTTCGGCGGCAGGCGAGCAGAGGCTGGAGGTGGCGGCGAAAATAGCAGGCTGTTCGCAGGACTATAGAGCCGCCACGAAAGCCGCCCATAGCGAGCCTGACAAGACAAATCACGCCAAGCGCAATTTTTTATTGTTTAAAACACTAACGTTTATTGCAAACATCATTCAATTCTTTAAGCATAAGAATTGATATTAACATGCTCCCCAAAAATAGACTAAACAGAAGTAACAAATTGTTCTGAATTATTATCAATGACAATCGCAGTTAACGGGGCATCTTTGAACTTTCCGCAACCAGTATCAATACAAATTTTATCATCCTGCACCTGAGGTTTATCAAATTCGGTATGCCCGAATATAATTTTTTGCTTTAACCCGTGCTTTCTGTTATAAAATTCACTTCTAATATAAACCATATCGGTCAAATCCTGATTTTCAAGCGGTATTCCAATCCTGATACCGGCATGAACAAACAGATAATCATCAGTCAAATAATAAGGTTTTAAAGAATTAAAAAACTCTCCATGAATCTTAAAAATATTTTCAAAGGACCCGTAACATTGGGCAGTAGCATCTCCGCCATAATTCCAGAACAGATAATTATAATAATCATCAACAGAAGCATGCAATAATGCATATTCATGAGAACCTATAAGGTAAACACAGTTACAATATTCCTGCATTTCAATAATCTTATCAACAACCTGTCGAGATTTCTTGCCCCTATCAATGTAATCACCCATAAATACAAGCGTATCATCTTTTTGAGGAGCAATTTTATCCAAAACTGCACACAATTTATCATATTCGCCGTGTATATCTGAAATCCCTATAAGTCTTCCCATAGCTACATTTTAATACAAAGGCTGCGGAGAAACAAGTTTCTCCGCAGCAAATATAAATCTCAGTTTTATTATTTTATCCTAAAAGTAACATTTGATACAGCAGTAATTTTCTTTTCAATGGTTGAAGTATCGTTGATTCCCATATCAGAAACATCAGTTGAATCCACAGGTGTAATTTGGAATACCCCCATTCTCACAGATTCAATTTTCCCAACAGAATTATGGGTTGATTTTAACATAGCTGAAGCTCTTTGTTTTGCATCATTTGTAGCTTTATTTAAGAGTTTAATCTTTAAATCAGATAAACCCGAATAAGAGTAACTTATATTTCTTGCTTCAATATCTATCCCCTTATCCATTAGTGATGTAATATCCAAGGCTGTTTCTTTAATTTTATTAACATCATCAGATTTCACGGTAATTGATTGTGAAAGATTATAGTAAGCTATTTCATTAGTATTAACACCGTTTGGTGTATATCTATAAGTTTCATAACCTGAAACAGATTTTACATTAACATCTTTTTCCGTATCAAAACCTTTCGATTTTAAATAATCTAAAACAAGCGGAACTTGAGCTTTTGCAGCTTGATAAGCAAGAGTTTTTGTCGGTCTTCTTACACTAAGATTTAATTCTATATTACCTGAATCAGATTCTACAATTTCATAAGCTGAACCGGTAACAGATACAGAATTTCTTGCAAACTGTGACACCCCTGATTTAACAGCAACAATAAGTCCAAAAGCCAATAATAAACCTAAAATTGCTATCTGTAATTTTTCAATTCTTTCTAACATAACAACACTCCTTCTTTTGATAAATTTATTATTATACAAAACAAAAAATTTTCAATATAAATAAGATAGTTTATTACTTTACAATCAGTTATGAGTATAATAAAATAGCCTTATCTGCATGAGATTTTGGTTTGTAACAACTAGTTAAGTTTTTCTAACAAAATAGCAAAAAAATATATTTAGAGTTTTATATGTAAACGAAAGGGGTCCCGCTTATGAGTAAGATTACTAAAATAAGCTTTAAGGGAGAGAATAGCACAAACTTAATAAATCAATTCAAAGAGAAGAAACCTCTGCCAGTCACTAATAATGCAGCTTCAATAGCCTCCCCACCCCGCAATCCGAATAATAATAACAAAACACTAGCCTATGTCAGTTCAACAATCGCGCTTGCATCACTTGGTGTAACAACAGCAATTGCAATAAAAAACGGAAAATTAAATAAAACAATAACAAAATTAGCAAAAGATTTAAACAAAACAACATCAGAACTTACACAAATTCAAGAAAACCTTCAAAAACCTGCAACAGATTTAACTACAGATATTCAAAGGGAAGTAAGAGCTGCTGCAGACACTTTATCTACAGGTCTTGATACAAAAATAAAAAAATCAGTTGAAGCTTTATCAGAAGAAGTCAACAGAGCACTTGCAGACAAAGACAAACAAATCAAAGACCTCGGGAAATGGCAAGACGGACAAATTGAAGATATCAGAAACAGGGTAGCCTCAAGCGGACAAGCTCCTATTCAACCTGTAAAGGCAGCAGGTCTGCAAGAAATAAATCTTCAACCTGTTGAAGTTAACGGAATGCAGCTTAATCTGGCTTCGGTATTAAACGGATATGGAAAGCATACCTGGGATTTAGAAAACAGCCTTAGAGCAGAATCTGCAAGACGAATCTTTGGAATAGTAGATCGTTCAGGATTAATCCCGCCAGATGAAATTATGGTAAGAATGCCGACTTCCGAATTTAAAAACTTCACAAGTACAGGAGGTATGTCAGTTGTACCAAGAGAAGTTCTTGCTAATCTGGGTGCAATAATTAATAACAAACAAAAAGCCCGACTAATCGTAGATACACCGCTATATCTGGGACAAGTTGAAGATAATGTTTATTACTCAATTGTTAGACAAGCTGACGGAACATTTAGTTACATAAGTTCAAAATCCAAAGAGCCTTTAGCAACTTTAGAAAAAATAGACACTATGCACCTTCCGATTTATACAGAAAACGGCAGAACAAATGAAGCTGTTGAATTATATATGGCTCACAACCTGGAACAAGCGGTAGACTTAACACACTTGAGAAGCAGACTCTCAAAAGACTTAGCAGAACAAATAGATGAAGCAATATCAAAAGGCGAACCGTTTGAAATAGAATCAGGAAATTTAAAAGTTAAATACGCACCGGAAGAAGGAATTACTGAGCCGCTGGCGACTATAAAATATGATGCGGTATTTTATAAATCAGATAAATTCCGAATGGACGGTCCTGTAGTAGACGGAAATGCTAAAAATATTTATAATAACCTTACTCACGAAGCAGGTGAAACCGAAAGATTTGCATATTTTGATAAATTCTTCTACGAACATCTTTTAAGAAACGCAGAAAGCTCAACCCAACAGTTAAGAGCCGATCTTATTATAGGAAACGACTGGCAAACAGGCGGAATAAGTGCAATGATGAAATTATTGACTACAGCCAGAAGATTTTTCGGCTTAGATCCCGCAATTGCAGATAAAATGTATAACACACCTGTTATGACAATTATGCATAATGCGGGCTTATCAGGTAACGTATGGCATTCTCAGGCAAAACTGCTTAATATAATGTTTGGGGAACATGCGGCAATGATTACAAGAAATGCTTGGATGCCTAAAAATGTAAACCTGAACGGTGATTCACTTAACGGACTTTTCCATGGCAACAATCTAAATCCGCAAACAATGGCTGCAGCTTACTCTGATATTTTGGTGCCGGTTTCAAAAGGTTACGGAAACGAAATGGCATCGCACAGCGGTTTTGGAGGAGCTAACCACGATATATTCAGAATGCGTGCAAGATACCATGAATACAGTGACATCGAACATTTGAAATATATTGCAAGACAAAACGGACTAGACCCAAATTTAGTTTCAAGAGAAAATACAAGCTACCGTCCAATAACAAATGGTTGCGACAGAGTTAATAATACTCTTACAAATACTGTTGCAAACAAAATTGAAGAAGCTGTAGGACTTAAAAAAGGTTCGCTAAGAGTTCCAAAACACGGAGAAGATATTGTAAATATCCACAACCACAACAAAGATGTTTATTTAAATAAAGTAAAATCAGAAATAGATATGGCAAGGAACTATCAGGGTAATCCTTTAAATATTGAACTTGCAGAAATGACAAACCTTGAAGGTGTAACAGTTGATACTCCGGTCTTTTCAACTGCCGGACGTATTGTTGACCAAAAAGGTTTAGATATATACGCGCAGGCAATTGAAGAAATTCTTGAACGTCATCACTGGGAAGATAATTTACCTGTTTTCTATGCTCAAGGTGTCGGAGATAGAGTTCATATAGACCAATTACTTGATGTTAAACGAAGAATTGCTCAAAAATACGGACAAAAAGTGGCTGACAGAATCGTCTTTGCCAGAGTTTTTTCAGAACCCGGCAGATACGACGGCTGTAAGCTCATGTCTGATTTTACAATTATGTCCAGCTGGTTTGAACCTTGCGGGCTTGTTCATAAAGAAATAGCAGCATTTAGCGGAGCAATCCCGATTGTGAATAAAGTCGGCGGATTAACTGACGGACTTACTGATGGTGTTAACGCTATATTTGCAAACTTTAGACCTAAATTTGATAACTATTGGGATGCTCTCCAACATAACCGCTACGAATTTGCTAATGCTATTGATAGAGCAATGAGTATATTTAAAAATAAAGATGAATTTAATAAAATATTAAGAAACTCATACGCAGCTGATCATAGTTGGTTAAAAGAAAACGGTCCTATGGAAGAATACGTCAAAGTTCTCGTAGACTTAAAAGTTTTAAAACCTGAGGTTTTAGAAAGATTATAAAAACAAAAAAAGGACGGCGGTGAAATCACCGCCGTCCTTTTTTATTTCTAATTATTCTACAGTAGAAACTTCTTCTGATACTTTTCTTGAACGACGTTTTGCCGCCTTTTCAAAAGAAATCTTACCGTCAACAAGTGTAACTTTTATTGTATCACCTGCACCGTATTTACCTGAAAGAATTTCTTCAGCCAAACTGTCTTCCATTTTACGTTGAATTAAACGTCTTAACGGACGAGCACCGTAAGCTTCAGAGTAGCCGTTTTCAGCCAAATGATCTTTAACTTCGTCAGTTACTTCAACATTCAGTTCTTTTTCAGCCAAACGTTTGAATAAGTCTTTCAACATTAAATCAACAATCTGTCTGATTTCTTCTTTAGAAAGATGAGCAAATACGATAGTTTCATCGATTCTGTTCAAGAATTCAGGTCTGAATGCCTTTTTCATTTCTTCTGAAACAGTATCTTTAAGTTTTTCGTACTTATCTTTAGATTCATCTTCAGCCGTTGAGAAACCTAATTTTGAAGTATTTTGAATCATACTTGCACCTACGTTAGATGTCATGATGATTACGGTATTTTTAAAGCTGATATGTCTGCCTTTTGAGTCAGTCAAGCGACCGTCATCAAGGATTTGAAGCATGATATTAAATACGTCAGGGTGAGCTTTTTCGATTTCATCAAATAACACAACAGAGTAAGGTTTCTTTCTTACAAGTTCTGATAAGTGACCGCCATCGTCATACCCAACATATCCCGGAGGAGAACCGATAAGTTTTGCGGTTGAATGTTTTTCCATAAATTCTGACATATCAACACGAAGCATGTTATCTTCAGAACCAAACATAGCTTCAGCTAAAGCTTTAGCAAGCTCGGTTTTACCAACCCCTGTAGGACCGCAGAAGATAAAACTTCCGATAGGTCTGTTTGGAGCTTTTAAACCTACTCTTGCACGTCTTATTGCTTTTGAAATAGCAACAATCGCATCATGCTGACCGATTACACGCTGGTGAAGAGTATCTTCAAGTCTTAAAAGTCTTTCGGATTCACCTTCTGTAAGTTTTGTAACAGGAACACCAGTCATCATTGCAATAACTTCTGCAACATTTTCAGCGGTAACAGTCGGTTTGTTTGCCTCATGTTCATCACGCCATTTTGCTGCAACTTCTCTGATTTGATCTCTCAAATCTGCTTCGTCATCGCGAAGTTGTGAAGCTGTTTCAAATTCTTGATTTCTTATAGCTTCTTCTTTTTCTTTGATTAAAGATTTCAATTGTTTTTCCAACTCTTTAGCTTCAGGACAAAGATTAGAAACTTTTAATCTGACTTTTGAGCTGGCTTCATCAATTACGTCTATAGCTTTATCAGGTAAGAATCTGTCATTAACGTATTTGCTTGATAATTTAACAGCCGCAACAATTGCATCATCAGAAATAATTAATCTGTGGTGTTCTTCGTATTTTGGTTTTAAACCTTTAATAATTTCAATAGATTCATCAACAGACGGTTCATCAATCAGAACAGGTTGGAAACGTCTTTCTAAAGCTGAATCTTTTTCGATATATTTTCTATATTCATCAGAAGTTGTTGCACCAATTACCTGAATTTCACCGCGTGACAGGGCAGGTTTTAAGATATTCGCAGCATCAATTGCTCCTTCTGCAGCACCTGCGCCGATTAAAGTATGCATTTCATCAATTACAAGAATTACATTACCTGCCTGACGAATTTCGTCCATAATCTTTTTAAGACGTTCTTCGAACTCACCACGATATTTTGTACCTGCAACCAAAAGACCCATATCTAATTGGATTACTTTTTTACCGTCTAAAATATCAGGAACTTCCGCATTAACAATTCTTAGAGCAAGACCTTCTGCTACTGCAGTTTTACCAACACCAGGTTCACCCAGTAAAACAGGGTTGTTTTTAGTACGTCTTGCAAGAATTTGAATAACACGTTCAATTTCTTTTTCTCTACCGACAACAGGGTCAAGACGAAGTTCTTGAGCTGCTAAGGTTAAATCTCTACCAAATTCATCAAGGCTTGGAGTCTTAGTTTTTCCGCCGGAGCTTGATGATGAGCTTGAAGAAGATGAGCTTGAAGCACCTGTAGAAGATGTAGGTTTAGATTCACCAAGCATCTTAACAACATTACTTCTAACCTTATTCAAATCGACACCAAGATTTTCTAAAACACGAGCGGCAACGCCTTCGCCTTCACGAATCAAACCTAATAAAAGGTGTTCTGTGCCGATATAATTATGACCTAATTGTCTTGCTTCATCCCAAGAAAGTTCCAAAACTCTTTTAGCTCTCGGTGTAAACGGAATTTCAACAGCCACAAAACCTGAACCTCTGCCGATAATTTTTTCAACTTCGGTTCTTGCATCTTTGAGGTTAACCCCCATAGATTTAAGAGTTTTAGCTGCGACACCGGTGCCTTCACCGATTAAACCCAACAAAACCTGTTCTGTACCAACAAAGTTATGACCGAGTCTTCGAGCTTCTTCCTGAGCAAGCATAATAACTTTTATTGCTTTTTCTGTAAAACGTTCGAACATTTTTTACTCCTATCTCTTCTTATGAAAAAATTATACACCGAACATGAAAAAGTTTCAAGGGGAGAAACAAAGGCTCAAATAAGATTTACAGACCCAAATCATCAAGGAATCGTTTATTTTCAGACAGGTCAAATAAAGCCTCGTCGCTTAAAGGATTTTTCCCGCCAAACAATTCATCTACAATTTGATTATGAGATGTATTTTCAGGGTCAGACAACGCCAAACGTGTAAAATTATTTATATCAGTTTTTCTTTCGTACATATTAAGGGCATGCTTTGATAAGTTTTTTAAGAAGTTAATTTTCGCCTGATTTTTTAACGACTCAATAGGCGAAGAAACCCTGTTGTCCGAATTGACAACCTTTTCTTCTCTTAATTGCTTTACCAATTTTTTAAACATCACATCTCCCTTTAGCAATAATATTATACATTATTTATGAATTATTGCAAATTATTAACCCCAAAAACGATATTATCCTGCTTGATTATAAAATATATTTAAACTAAAATGAATATGCTGTTTAGTAAAAAAGAAAGAGGCAAAAATGCTTGATATTAAACTTATTAGAGAAAATCCGGAAAAGATTAACGAACTTTTAAAAAGAAGAAACCCTGAATTATCAATTGATGAAGTTATAAAAATAGACGAAGAAAGAAGAAAAATTCAAACTCAAGCTGACGAATTAAGAGCAAAAAGAAAATCCGAATCTCAAAAAATCGGACTTATGAAAAAAAACGGTGAAAACACCGACGCTATTCAAGAAGAAGTTCGTCAACTGGGTGATGAAATAAAAGAATTAGAAGAAAAACAAAACGAACTTGATGCAAAACAACGAGAAGTTTTATTACATACACCAAATATTCCAGATGAAACAACTCCTGTTGGTACATCAGAAGATGATAATGTCGTTGTTTCAACTTGGGGAGAACCTACAAAATTTAATTTTGAAGCTAAAGCTCACTGGGATTTATGCGAAGAAAAAAATCTTGTTGATTTTGAACGCGGAGTTAAACTTTCTCAATCAAGATTCACTCTATACAGAGGCAAAGGTGCAAGACTTGAAAGAGCTATTATTAACTTCTTCTTAGATCAACACACTGAAAACGAAGGTTATGAAGAAATTCTTCCTCCGTTTATGGCAAACGCAGCTACAATGACAGGTACAGGACAGCTTCCTAAATTCAAAGAAGATATGTACAAATGCGTTGATGAAGATTTATACCTGATTCCGACAGCAGAAGTTCCTGTTACAAATATTTACTCAGGCGAAATTCTATCAGAAGACGAATTACCTAAATACATGACGGCCTACACTCCATGCTTCAGACGAGAAGCTGGTTCAGCAGGTAAAGATACAAGAGGTCTTATCAGAGTTCACCAATTCAATAAAGTTGAAATGGTTAAATACACAACTCCTGAAACCTCAGCTGACGAACACGCAAAACTTACAGCAGACGGCGAAAGAATGTTACAACTATTAGGACTTCCTTACAGAAAAGTTGCTTTATGTACTGCTGATATTGGTTTTTCTGCTAACAAATGTTGGGATTTGGAAGTTTGGATGCCATCTTACGGAACATATAAAGAAATTTCAAGCTGTTCAAACTTCGGCGACTACCAAGCAAGACGTGCCAACATACGTTACAAAGAAAAAGCTACGGGTAAAACAAGATTTATCCATACAATTAACGGTTCCGGACTTGCTGTTGGCAGAACTTTTGCAGCAATCGTCGAAAACTTCCAACAAGAAGACGGAACAATTATTATCCCTGAAGTACTTAGAAAATACACAGGATTTGATAAAATATAATAACAAACAGAATAAAAAAAAGACTCCGAAAATCTCGGAGTCTTTTTTTATTTATCTAAAGTTATTCACTAATATCAACAACAGTGCCTCTATTTATCGGAGCATCGCCGAGAAATTCAACAACATCATCTGCTGCACTTTCAGCTGCAGGTGCTTTTTGAGAAGGTAAATGTTCTACGTTGTTTCTAATTGTTCTTATATAATCAGCATCAGCTTCTAATTTAACTGCGTCATGTCTTTCCCTAAGATTTTCAGCACTAGCAACAGCTTTTTTGATAGCTTTGATTGGTCCGCCAAAAAAGCCTTCAACAAATGTACGAGGACCAACTTGTGCAACCAGTTTTCCATTTTTACCTGTTGATAATAAAACGTGAGCTACATCATTATTATTTTCGCGTGTTACCAATTTATCAAACTCTACCCAATCAGCTACCTTTGTAAACTTACTACCTAATCTTTCCAAAGATTCAGGTGTAGCTTTTATTGCCATACCGAATTGTGGACGAACTCTGTTTTGTGAATTTAAACTTACTTGCATATTTACTCCTTTATTTTCTTGCATTATTTATAATTTCATCTACATTAACATTTTTTATAGTTTCTAATTTATCGCGGAATTCATTTGCATATTTACAGCATCTTTTTATAAACTTTAATTGTGATTCTAAAAATCTCTGACTATAAGATTTACAAAAAGAATTAGGCATACATACATCCTCAGTAAAAACATTTGCTGATAATTTATTAGAATTGTTGTGCCCAAATAAGTTTATCCCAACAGGATTTGATTTTTGTTCTTCAATAAGCTTTGAAAACTCCTGCCATTCTTTCGGTTTTAAAACTTTTCTTAAAGTTGATTCAGCTGAGCCGATATCAATGCGTCCAAACTGCGGATTTGATTTTGGGGATTGTGAATTAAAATCTACTTTCATCTATCATACCTTTCTTTGTTTAGTTAAACATTCTAATAACCATAAATATCTTTTCTTGCCTGATTTCATATAAATTGTAACAAAAATACATATTATTTTGAAAATATGTTATAATAATTATAGGAATAGCATTTTAAGGGATAAATACATGTACGAATTTCCATTCGAGTTGGACGATTTTCAAAAAGAAGCCTGTGAAGTAATAAATAAAGGAGAAAGCGTTGTTGTTTGTGCTCCGACCGGCGCCGGTAAAACCGTTATCGCGCAACACGCCATACATCAAGCATTGGAACAGGGAGTAAGAATTTTTTATACAACTCCATTGAAGGCACTTTCCAATCAGAAATTCTACGATTTTAGCGAAAAATACGGGCAGGATAAAGTCGGACTTCTGACAGGCGATACCTCAATAAACCGGGGTGCGCAAATAGTTATTATGACAACAGAAGTATTTCGAAATATGCTGTATGGTACAAATTTCGGGGCTGTGGCAGATAACTTAAAAGATGTTCGCTATGTTGTATTAGACGAAGTTCACTATATGAATGACGAACAACGAGGCACTGTTTGGGAAGAAAGTATAATTTACTGTCCGACAAATATCCAAATTATAGCGCTTTCTGCAACTGTCGCAAACTGTGACGAGCTTACAAACTGGATAAATACGGTTCACTCAAAAACAAAACTTGTTAACACAGATTTTCGCCCCGTCCCTTTAAGATTTCATTATTTTGACAGTTCTCAACCGTTTAAACTTTTACCGCTACTGACTCCTGACGGTAAATTAAACAAAAAAATCCGTCCTGAAAAACCTCAATGGGCTAAAGGCAAGGATAAACGCAAAAAAACTTATGTAAAACAAATCATCAAAAACCTTGCTGATAATGATATGCTTCCTGCAATATATTTCACATTTTCCCGTAAAAAATGCGACGAACAAATGGAAAAATGTTCAGGACTGGGGTTAAACACAAAAGCCGAACAAATCCAAATAAAAGAATTTATAGATGAATTTATCGCCGAAAACCCTCATTTATACGGTAACAAGCATATTGAATACTTAATTCAAGGTGTAGCATCACACCACGCGGGACTATTGCCTGCTTGGAAAAACCTTGTGGAAAAACTTTTCCAACAAGGACTTATCAAAGTTGTTTTTGCAACAGAAACCTTGGCAGCAGGTATAAACATGCCTGCCCGCTCAACAGTTATAAGTTCAACCAGCAAACGAACAGATTCCGGACACAGAATGCTTACTGCAAACGAATTTCTTCAAATGTCAGGCAGAGCAGGAAGACGCGGAATGGACAAAGTCGGTTATGTAACTATTGTAGGAACTTCATTCCAAACTCCTGACGAAGTTGCTGAACTTGTCTTAAGCGGTTCTAATCCTTTAGAAAGTAAATTTTCACCGAGTTATTCAATGGTACTTAATCTTTTACAAAGATTTACTCCTGAAGAATCAAAAGAACTTATCCTGAAAAGTTTTGGGTACTACTCATCAGATTTCAGATTAAAACCTATTCTTGCTCAGCTTGAACAGTATGATGCGGAAATCGCTGAAAGAAATTTTGTCTGCCCGAGTAAACTTTCTGATGAAAAACTCTTTGAATACGATAAATTAAGATTTTTATACGTCCAAAACAGACAAACCTATAAAAAGATTCTTAGACAAGAAAAAGCTAAACACAGACCGCTTTCACCTGAGGTTATTGAATTTGGAGAACGCAACAAAGCGGATTTAAAGAAACTGCAAAGTTTTGCCTGTGATATGTGCAAACACTACAAAAAACACGCTAAAAATATTGAAGTAATTAAACGCATACAATCTAAAAAACACAAACTTGAACGAGAAATCGAACGCCAAAAAGATATTTACTGGAACAAGTTCTTAGCACATCGCGCAGTCTTGGAAGAATACGGATATCTGAAAAACGATTACCCGACAGAACGAGGAAAAACAACCTCACAACTTCGTTCCGAAAACGAACTGTTCCTTGCTGAAATAATTTTCTCAGGTGTTTTGGAAAATCTTACACCTTCACAGCTTGCAGGTGTAATCTGTGCGATAACAACTGAAGAATTAAGAATTGAAATCCCTTATATTCCGTTCTCTGAACCGGTAAGAAAAACGCTTAACCAGATAAGAAATATCAAGAAAAAACTATATAAAGCCCAAACCCGCTACGATATAGAAGCACCATTGAATATTAACCCGTATTTCTCATCACTCATTGAGCTTTGGGTAGAAGGTGCAGAATGGGAAACCGTATCTGAGCAAATAGAAATGGGCGAAGGAGATATCGTAAGGGCGTTTAAGCGAGTAGTCGATGTTCTGCGCCAATTAACAGTAATAGATAACGTTCCGGAAGCGCTCGTATTTACGGCACGCGAAGCGGTAGAAAAAATCTTACGCGCTCCTGTCGACGCCGAGGGGTAAATGTATGGGGTCCCGGTTACACTTGAGAAATTTTTGACGGGGCATTATGCCACCAATTACCTTGCATTTTGCGAGATTAACGCGCTCCGCGGGGTGTTCGCCGCACGGAACATTATGCCGCTAACAGCCTTAATAATCGTAAATTATAGTCATTCCGTGCCCTGACACGGAATCTATCATTGTTGATTCGTCCCGTAAAGGGTAATTATTGGCATTGACAGACCCTGAATCAAGTTCAGGGTGACATAGACATATAATCTTATAGACTTTTATCCTTAATTAGTGTAACTTTGCCACTATTTAGTTTTGTAAAACCCTTACTATCAAAAGGATTGAAGTATTTGTAAAAATATGTTACAATAATAGTAGGAACACCCTATTTGCCCTCATAGGCTTCTGACGAGTGTTATTCCCCACACCACTCTAAAAACAAAAAGGTATCCGAGTTACCAAAACCCGACAGGTGATGCTATGGATACACTAATCGAGCGCAAACAATTTATTATTCCGCTGAGGACATGCGAATATGTTCTGACATTTTCGCTTTTTACGTTATTTTTCCTCACAAATACGTTGTTCCAACCGCCGATTTGGGCAAACGATTTACTTGCTAACTCAGTTATCACAGCACCGACCCTGAAACAAACGGGTTCTTATATATTAGATGAGCTTAACCCTACAGTAAAAAAAGAAAAATTTGAAGCAAGAATAGCACAAAAATACAAAGGGTTAAAAGTTAATGCAGTAGCTGACGGTATAAAACATGTCAAAATGGTTAAATACTACAACGGACGCCCAGTGAGAATTAATATTGTAGAAATTAACCAAAAAGTTGCAACAGATTACGAAGTTAAACCAGCTACAGCATCAAAGACGCTGCCGCACAGAAGAACTCTTAGAAATATTGCACAAAATAATAATGCAATAGCAGCAATCAACGGAGGATTTTTCAAACCGCAAACAGGAGTTCCGCTTGGTACTCTTATGATTGACAAGAAAATCTACACAGGACCGATTTACGATAGAGTTGCTCTGGGAATCTTTGACAACGGCTATGATGTTGGAAGGGTTCAGCTTGACGCAAAAATAACAGGCAACAACCAAACAGTCAAAATCGATAATATAAACCAGCCAAGAATGTTATCCTCATATATTTTAGCATACACTCGGGATTGGGGGGCATACGCTCCTGCCTCACCTCAGTATGGTGTCCAGCTTCAAATAGTTGGAAATAAAATTACTGCTGCGTCCGCCAATCCCCTTTCCATTCCTGAAAACGGATATGTTCTTGTCGGGCCGAAATCAAAACTTAGCAAACTTTTCGGAGCAAAAGAAGTTGATATACAGATTAACACAAACCCGAAATGGGAAAATGTTAAACACATAATAAGCGGAGGACCTTACTTAGTTAAGGATAACCAAATATTTATCGATATGACTGCCCAGAAGCTTCAATCTATAGGGGGACGAAACCCGAGGACGGCTATAGGGTACACAAAAGACAATGACCTTATCTTAGTCGCAGCAGACGGAAGAGAGGGCAGTTCTATCGGTTTGACACTTGTTGAACTTGCTAATCTTATGCAAGATTTAGGCTGTACAAACGCCATAAATCTTGACGGCGGCGGTTCAACAGTAATGTACGTTAACGGTCAAATCGTAAACAGACCACATCAAACCGGAGGCATCGCTCTATCTAATGCACTTGTTATTGCTAAAAAATCTAATATCTAAAATCCTTGCAGGCTTTGCTCAAGTCGCTATGTATTCTACATTATTTTAACGGATAATCTTTAGGAATTACCCAGTTATTTTTCTGGAGTAATGCTGCACAATGCATTCCCTGATAATATCTCCAACCGGCACCTCGAGAGCACATTCCATAGTAACCACAACCTTTTCCTGCTGTTATTTCATCCTTTGTACAATTCGTACCGGAAGGAAGCAAAGCCTCTTTTTCTTTATCAAAATAAAATACAAACCCGTCAATACCAAGGGTATTAGGACCTTTTTGTCCATTAATATCAACCATCAACAGCATATTTATCGGACCATTACTGTTATGCGTTGAAAAAATCATACCATTTTGTAATTGATAAAAAGGTGGTGCCCAAAATAAAAGAGAATTATTATCATCAGCATCATACAAAGTACTCATCTTTGGATGTGTTTTTAACTTTGTTACACCCGTTAAATAAGGTACAATATATTTATCAGCAAACTCATTTTCATTATCGGTATCCCAACCCGAAATACTATCGTTTTCTTTCATTGACAACTTCGTTGCCTGAGAAAAAATACTATACGCAGCTTTAACCCCTGTTTGAATCTGAGTTTTTCGAATTTTTGTTTTCAATGACGGGATAGTCATCGCTGCAACAATACCGATTATACCGAGGGTAATTAGAACCTCCGCTAAGGTAAACGCGCTTCGCGCTAAGCCGTAAGAGTTACCCCCCCCGAAATTCTAATCATAGTCTGATTTTCCATACCTTTTCTCTCCTTTAATCTTTTAAATGTTTAACATGTTTCCAGATATAAATTCCACCTAAAATTAAACATGCTAAAACTATTACAATATCAAATTTATGCCAAATTGATTTTAATTTGTCTAAATGTTCGCCAAGTTTTACCCCAACATAAACAAGTAAATAACTCCAAATAAGAGAGCCTAAGAATGTAAGAGTAAAAAATGTTCTTTTTCTGGCTTTTAAAATACCAGCAGGCAGCGATATAAAAGTTCTGATTACAGGAAGCATTCTGCAAATAAAAAATGCCCAATCCCCGTATTTTTCAACCCATTTATCAGCTTCATCCAAATCTTTTTTTGATACAAGAAGATATTTTCCGTATTTTTCAAAGAATTTTCTACCGCCGAAATATCCAAGATAATAAGACGGAATTGAGCCTAAAACACAACCGATTGCACCAGCAAAAGCGGCAGCATGGAATCCCATTTCACCTTTACTTACCAAATACCCTGCAAAAGGTAATACAGCTTCACTTGGCAGAGGAATATTACATGACTCGATTGCCATTAAAAGAGCAATCCCGGCAGGTCCCATTGCCGTAATTACCTGCTCTATCCAACTTATTAATCCTGCTAATATACTATCTAACATAAAACTTCTCCCTATTCATATTTGCGATTATACCACAAAAAGGGGTAAATGTATTGGATAACTAAAAGAACCCCGATAAATCTATCGAGGTTCAAAATTTCAGTTTTATATAAATTTAAAAACTATTTTCCGTTAACAACAGTTTTGAATTTTTTACCAGCTGAGAAAGCAGGAACTGTTTTAGCAGGGATTTTTAATTCTTTACCAGTTTGAGGGTTTCTACCTGTTCTAGCAGCTCTTTTGCGTGGTTCGAAAGTACCGAAACCTACTAAAGTAACTTTTTTACCTTTAGAAACTGTTTTTTGAATTGTATCAATTAATGAAGATAAAACTTCAGCAGCTTCTTTTTGTGTAACGTTAGCTTTTTTAGAAATTTCTTGTACTAATTCTTCTTTGTTCATAATAAAACTCCTTTTCTTGTGTACTCTCTTATTATATAAAAAATTTCTCCGAATGCAACAACCTTAAAGAATTTTAACACTTATTAACAGAAAAAACCTCTTAACGATTGAGATTTTACGGGTATATATCCAGTGAAGCAGAAAAATAATTGTATCAATATGCTTAATAAATAAGTGTTCTTAGGATTTTTCTGCTAATATATATATTGGAATAGTAAGGAAAAAGATTAGGTGGATATGAAAGAGAGAATATTATTATTCTTAATAGTTTTGGGATTAACGGCATTTATTTATATATTCCAAAGTTATACGGTTTGGGGCTTGGCAATATTAGTATCATTAATGGCGACTTACGCTTTATTTACAAATATTGCTTACAAAATCAAACAACGTATAAGCCGTAAGTCGCCGCAGATTAAAAACGAAGCTTACAAACCGTTTGTAAGTATAATGATTCCTGCACATAATGAAGAATCTGTTATTGCAAACACCGTGAGAACTGTTTTAAATCTGGATTACCCTAATTTTGAAATAATAGCAATTGACGACAGAAGTACTGATAACACAGCTTCTGTATTAAAAGATTTGGAAAAAGAATACCCAAATAAAGTTATAGCATTTATTCGTCCGAAAGACGCATTTCCGGGCAAATCGGCAGTATTAAACGATGCTTTAGAGTTTGCAAAAGGCGAAGCAATACTTGTATTTGATGCTGACGCGACAATGGAACCTGATTTTTTAACAAACCTTGTCTATGAACTTGAGCCAAAAGATGTCGGAGCAGTTCAAGCAAGAAAAATAGTAAGAAATAAAGACATAAATCTTTTAACCCGCTGTCAAAACAATGAAATGACAATGGATACCCACTTTCAGGTCGGAAGAGATTCCATAAAAGGGGCAGTTGAGCTTCGCGGCAACGGTGAACTTATTAAAAGAAGTGCGTTAGAAGATATTGGCGGCTGGAACAACTACACAATTACAGATGACCTTGACATGTCAACACGACTTCACATAAAAGGCTGGGACGTAAGATTCTGTCATGACACGGCTGTTTATGAAGAAGGAATTATGTATATTGCACCGCTTTACAAACAGCGCAGAAGGTGGCTTGAAGGAACAATAAGAAGATATCTTGAATACTTCTGGGATATTCTTACATCTAAAAAGATGTCTATGAGAGCAAGACTTGATATGATAGCCTACATTTCTCAATTCATCATGCCGGCATGGTTTATTATAGAAATAGGTATTCTGGTATTGAAAATTCTTTTAAAAGACGCAAACCCTCATATTTTAATGTCCTCCGGTATTATGGGATGTATTATCGGTTTCGGATTTTTTATGGCATGCAGATACAGTCTGAGAAGATACGATAACCTTCCAAGATCAGACGCTTTTATCCAAGCGGTTTATACATCAGTTTACCTGCTTGTAATCTGGTTCCCGCTGGTACTTTTTATAGGTACAAAAATCCTGTTTATGAAAAAAGACATGAACTGGGGTAAAACAGCCCACGGACTTGTTCAACATGAACACGCAATCCAGAAAGCCAAAGAAAAGATTAAAAAAGCAAAAGAAGAATTAAAGAAGTTACTAATAGCAAAATAGGAGAAATATAAATGACAACATTAACAATTGAAGACGTAAAAGATAAAATAAGAGCAGTTCCTGACTTCCCGAAAAAAGGTATAATCTTTAGAGATATCACTACAGGAATTAAGGATGCACAAACAATGCGAGCTATGGTTGATTACCTTTGCGATGCGTATAAAGAATACAAAATTGATTATATCGCAGGTATTGAATCTCGCGGATTTATTTTTGGTATGCCGATGGCATATAAACTTAACTGCGGATTTATTCCAATCAGAAAACCAAATAAACTTCCAGCTGATACGATTAAAGAATCTTACGATTTGGAATACGGTTCTGATTCAATTGAAATCCACGCTGATGCTATCGAAGAAGGTGCAAATGTTCTTGTTGTAGACGATTTATTGGCAACAGGCGGAACAGCTAAAGCGGCTTGCTCGTTAGTTAAAAAAGCAGGCGGAAACTTGGTTGGTGCAGCTTTCTTAATCGAGTTGGAAGACTTAAACGGAAGAGCAAAATTAGATAATTGCGGAAAAATAATATCTATGTTACAATACTAGTATATATACTAATCAGGAGATAAAATGATGAAAAAATTTGCAATTGTAATGGCTTTATTACTATTTCAAACTCAAATTATAGCAAGTGCCGCTTCAGGGACTTATAATAAAAAACCTGCTCAAAAAACTCAAGCAACTAAACCCGTAAGTAACAAAACAACTACAGATAAAGTCTATAAACAAGACGGAAGCGATTATTTGCTAAAATATAACATAAACGATTTAGAATCAGCACCGTGGCTTAACAACGGGAAAAGAAAACTTTAATAATAAAAAATCCCTCTTTAAATAAGAGGGATTTTTTTGTACTTATTTTAAATAGTAACTTGCATTAACATTTGAGTAAACTCTTATAACTCCTGCTTCAATATTTGGAGAAGCTTCAGGCATTGCAGCATCTTCTGCTACGCCTGCTGATTTTGCCATCATCAAAGTATTTCTGGCATAATTGTAATTCCCTGCTCTATTTACAGAACATGAAGTATCAATATTTCTGATACCTGTTATAACAGAACCTGAAGCTGCAGCTACAATATCAGCTCTTTTTCTTGCATTTGTCGCTGCTGTTTTTAATAATTCCGCGCATTCTTTATCTTTTTCAGACAAGCTAAAGTTTAAACTGTCTACATTTGTTGCCCCAAGAGTTAAAGATTTATCAATAAGTGTTGAAATCTTATCAACATATTTTGTATGAACAATAATATTGTTAGATACTGTATACTTATCTAAAAAGCGTTTACCGCTGTTATAAGAATATTCAGGGTAAGCCGAGAAGTTAGACGTTTTTACATAATCCTTGTTTTCAGGATTAATAAAAGTTTTTACATACGCATAAACCTTATCTGATATTTCTTTATTTTTTCTTACAGCTTCCTGCATAGAGCGTTTGTCATCTGTTTTAACCGCAATAGAAATCTCTACTGTGTCAGGTGAAACCTCTTTTTCCGCAGTATAAGAAACTGCAATCCAACCTCTTTCAGAATCCTTGTCTGCACTAATTGCGTTTACCTGTGAAAACATAAACGGAGTAGTCACAAGCATAGCTGCAAGCATTGAACCTGCAATAATCTTTTTCATAAATAACCTCCATTACTAACTGTTATTTTATATTAGAAACCTTTTCATCTTCTATTTTTTCAACAGAATCAGTTTTATTTAAAGAAATAGGTGAAGATACATAAGAAGATTCTTTGTCTTCTTTAGAATTTTTATGAATTTCAACCTTATCAGCTTTAGACATTATTTTATTCATTATTCTCATATTTGAAGATATTTTTGCAGATTTAATAATAGATTCAAGTTCTTCTTCGCTTAATTCCGGAGTGCTTTTAAATGAAACTGCAAGTCCGCTTTTTGATAGTATACAATAAGAAACAACAACAATTCCCCACAACAAAACACCTTGAAACAAGCTTAATTGAGGGAACATATATAAATTCACCAAATATCTGTTCCAAAAATGCATTGCAACCATTCCCGGGAATAGTACAAAACCTGCAAAAAGGCAGATTCCCATAAAAACTGCAGTTACTAAACCTTTTATCCCGTCTATCTGTAAAATCTTCATAATTAAATTTCCTTTTTATTGTTTTATCATTTCAAGAAAATCATTTTCTGTCAATATTATAACACCTAAATCTTGAGCTTTGTCTAATTTTGACCCCGCATTTTCTCCCGCTAAAACATAAGAAGTCTTTTTAGACACTGATGATGCGGTTTTTCCGCCATGAGATTTAATTAATGCACTTGCTTCATCTCTTGTCATATTTTGTAATGTTCCTGTCAGAACAAAAGTTTTTCCTGACAATTTATCAGACTTTGGTTTAGCTTTAGATGTAGGGTTGACCCCTGCAAGCTTTAACTCTTCAATCATAGTAAGATTATTTTCATCTCTAAAATAATCATAAATTGATTGAGCAATAATTCCGCCAATGCCTTCGATATTGGAAAGCTGCTCTAATGAAGCTTCTTTCATTGCGTCCAGAGATTCAAATTCACCTGCCAAAAGATCAGCCGTTTCTTTCCCAACATGTCTGATACCAAGTGCTGTTAAAAGGCGATTGAAAGGTCTTGATTTACTGTTTTGAATAGAGGTGTAGAAGTTTGTAGCAGATTTTTCCTTAACAGAATCCAGCTTTAAGAAATCTTCTACAGTCAGACTGTATAAATCGGCAGGGTTTGATATAAAATTCTTTTCGTACAACTGCTGAATAACAGAAGGTCCGACAGTTTCAATATCCATAGCCTCTTTACTTACCCAGTATTCAATTTTAGCGCACATTAATTTTGCACAATTCGGATTATTACAATAAAGTCCAACATCGCCTTCTCGTTCAACAAGCTCTCCGCCGCATGCAGGGCATGTTTTTGGAGGAACGTACTCAGGTAAGGTTTTATGAATCTTAGTATTCATAACCTTAACGACTTTCGGTATAATTTCAGCGGCTTTTTTAACTAAAACTTTATCGCCTATTCTTATATCAAGTCTTGCAATCTCATCAAAGTTATGCAAACTTGCTCGAGATACAACACTTCCGCCCAACTGAACAGGTTCTAATACCGCAACAGGAGTAACTACACCTGTTTTACCGACATTAAGTTCAATATCAAGTAGTTTTGTTGAAACTTCCTCTGGCGGAAATTTAAATGCTGTAGCCCACTTCGGAGCACGCGCGGTGTATCCGAGATTTTTTTGAACTGCGACATCATTAATCTTGATTACAACCCCGTCTGTTGCATAATCTAAGTCAAAACGTTTTGTTTCCCATTCTTTGCAGTATTCAATAGCTTCCTGAACATTTTTAACAAGCCTGATATTTGGATTAACTTTAAAGCCGAGTTCTTTAAGCTTCATCATCCCGTCGTAGTGAGTTTTTATCTGTTTATCTTCATCATTTTCAAAAATTCCCGTATAAGTAAACATAGATAAATCACGTTTAGCAGTAATAGTACTGTCATGTTGTCTTAAAGAGCCGCTTGCAGCATTACGAGGATTTGCAAAAACCTTATCTCCGCTAAGTTTAGCTTCTTCATTCAATTTTTCAAATGAAGATTTCGGCATGTAAATTTCTCCGCGAACTTCAAGTGTTTTAGGTTCAAAAAGCTTCAACGGTATAGCCTTTACGGTCTTAAGATTTGTCGTAATATCTTCACCCGTAACCCCGTCTCCACGGGTTACTCCAAGCGTAAATAAGCCGTCTTCGTAAGTTAAAGCAATCGCTAGTCCGTCTATTTTAAGTTCACAAACAAGTTCTAACTCTTGCTCATATTCTTTACAGATTTTTTCATACCAGATAGTAAGTTCTTCCGCATTATAGGTATTATCAAGGCTGTATAAACGGTATTTATGAGTATGAGGGAAGAATTTTTCACTCATTGAACCTACCCTTTGAGTAGGCGAATCAGGAGTTCTTAACTCGGGGTGTTCTTCTTCTATTGCCTTTAATTCCGCAAACAGCCTGTCGTATTCAATATCACTTAAATACGGATTTTCTTCCACATAGTATTTATAATTACTTTTATTAATTTCGTCTTTTAAAAACTCAACTCGATTTTTTAAATCCATAATGCCCTCTACATTACCATTAAAAGTTCACGTATAACTTTAGTAGCTACAGCGGTTGATGCACCTGACGCGTCATAATCAGGAGCTAACTCAACAACATCTGCTCCAACTATATTAAAGTCTTTCAAATACTTAAACCATCCGATAAGTTCATCAAAAGTCATTCCACCAACTTCAGGAGTCCCTGTTCCCGGCATGATTGAAGTATCTAAACAATCTAAATCCACCGTTATAAATACATTTTTACCCTTTAAAGCATCTAAATCGGAATACTTATGACAAAGAGTATTATGTTTTGCCATAAATTCCCATTCTTCTTTCATCCCGGAACGAATACCGATTTGCTTAATATTTTCCGGTTTAACAAACTTTGAAATGTGACGAATAACAGCACTGTGTGACATTTCTTCACCCATATACTCTTCTCGCAAATCAGTATGAGCATCAAAATGGATAACAGCCAAATCTTCATAAAACTTTGATACGGCTTTAACCTCAGGTAATGTTACAAGGTGCTCACCGCCAATACCAAATACGCGTTTACCGTCTTTATAAATTGCTTCAACATTTTCTTCTATTTGTTCTAAAGTTTTATAAGTATTTCCCAGAGGAAACTCTAAATCCCCGACGTCATGAAAATTCACATCAGATAATTCTCTATCAAAATTCGGAGAATATTCTTCCAATCCCCAACTTGCAAGTCTTATTTGCTCTGGCGCAAACCTTGACCCCGGACGGTATGAAACTGTTCCGTCAAAAGGCATTCCAAGCATCACAATATCTGATGATTCATAATCAGGATTTTGAGCCATCCAATTTCTATCTAAAAACGGTCCTCTAAGCATTTATTACTACTCCTTAAAAAATATTCCCTATAATGAATATTTTACTATAAAAATTCTTTATATAGAAATATTTTTCAAATGTTGAATATCTAAAACAGGTTCTAAAATAATTCCTATAACATCTATTTGGTAATCCTTAACTTTATGTTCTTGCAAATAATACAAAACTCCTGTTTTTAAATGGTTATACTTAGTTCTTGTAATCGCTTCAAACGGGTGACCAAACGCATTTGTACGTCTTGTTTTCACTTCAACAAAAACAACTTTATTCTTTCTCTTTGCAATAATATCAATCTCACAATATCTTGAAAAATGTTTGTTTCGCTCTAATATCTCATACCCGTTTTTTCTAAGGTACTCGCAAGCCAAATCTTCACCCTTATTCCCAAATTCACGATTATTCATATTATTGTTTTATTCCACATCTTGCAAATGTACTTAAGTTTATCAGGGATTTAACATCTTCAACGTTTACCCCATGGCTCCAGCGAGCTGGACAAATATCAATACCTCCGCGCCTTGTATAAAGCGCACAGACAAATAATTCATCATTATTATCAAGAATGTCATATAATCGCTTATAAATCATCTCACAACACTCTTCATGAAAATGATATTCTGACCTAAATGACACCAAATATTTAACTAAAGATGTACAATCAACGATTTTAGAAGACTTATAATAAATAAAAACATCACCGAAATCAGGCTGATGTGTAACCCTGCAATTTGACCTTAAAGAATCAAACATTAAATAATGTTCAGAAACATCTCCGGCTTTAATAACTTCTAAAAGTTTCGGACTTTCTTTAAATTGAGTAATTTTTACCTCAGATTCATTAACAAAATCCATAATATTTTTAAAGTTAGAAAATATTTCAACTCTTTTTATATCATTTGATAAAAACTCAACCTCAACCTCAGTTTGCAAAACATTACTCAAATCTTTTTCAATCGTTTCCTTACAAATAGTTAGACATTCTTCAGTAGTACTGCCAAAACATGACATATTAAACGAATTTAAATATAACTTAAGTGACTTTGATTCCACAATAAACGGACTGCTACATTTATATCTGATTTTCATTACACGAGTTACCGGAAAAGAATTTTTTGTCATTACGGAAAACTCATACGCGTGCCAGACATCCCAACCGACAAACGGCAAATTCTCATTATCAATTTCATATCTTACCCTGTTTTCAAAACGAGGAACCGCAACAAGTAAAGATGAATCATATTTATCACTTGTACTAACTTTTTTCCCTAATAATGTAGAAGCCGTTTTATCTGTAATATTATCCATAGGCATATAATAACATAAAAATACGCCCGAAAGCCCGAGCGTATCTTAAATTTATTTATATATTTTTACCCTGCTCTATGCAATTTCTTCATATGATTGAGGGTTATTTAACAAATCATAATTGATTTCATTTTCGTTATCAGCAATAGTTGCAGCAACTACGGCATCTGACATTACATTTAGTGTTGTTCTGAACATATCTGTAATTCTTTCGATAGTAAATAAGAATGCAAAACCAGCGACTAACTGTTCTGGGCTTAATCCCATACCATTAAGGATTAAAGCAATAGTAATCAAACCACCGCCAGGAATACCTGCGCAAGTACTTGATGCTACAATTGCCAAAATAGCAATCTGAATAATCAAGAACGGAGTTAAAGGTACACTGTAAGCTTGAGCTAAGAAGATTACGGCAACAGTTTGTAATAAAGCAGTACCGTCAAAGTTTAATGTTGCACCTAAAGGAAGTACAAAACTTGAAATTTTATGAGAAATACCTCTTTTTTCACAACATGCAATAGTCAAAGGTAATGTTGCAGATGAACTTGCAGTACCGAATGCTACCATCATCGCTTCAGCAATTGCTGAAAATAACATTATAGCTGAAACTTTTGAAAAACATTTTAAGAATAACGGATAAACGATAAACATTTGTAATCCGAAACCTACCAACAATACAAGCAAGTATTTTGAAATAGCAGCAAAGATGCCGCCGCCAAAACTTGAAACAGCACTTGCAGTCAAAGCAAAAACACCTGGTGCTGCAAATAACATAATCCAATCAGTTATTTTCATCGTAGCTGCAAATACAGATTCAAAGAAAGATACGATAGGTCTGTTAACATCACCAACTTTTGCAAGAGCAAGGGCAAATAACACGATAAACAGAATTATAGACACCATGTTTCCTGATGAGATTGCAGCAAACGGATTATTAGGAATAAAATTCAGGAATAAGTTTAAAACATTACCCTGTTCCTGCATTGCAGTTGCAACAGAAGCTTGAACATCAGAAGCGATATTAGCTGCAATATAATGAGCTGCACCAGTACCCGGTTTAACAAGCAAAGCTAAAGTTGTACCAATAGTTACAGCTATTGTTGTTAAAATACCATAGTATAAAATCATTTTAGAACCGAATTTACCAAGCTGCTTATTATCGCCAACACTTGTAATCCCGATTATAATAGCCGATACCACAAGCGGTATAACAACCATTTGAATAAGTCTTATAAATACCTGACCAATAAATGTTAATACATTAGCGACCAACACATTTTGATGCGAATGAAGAAAGATACCAACAACAATACCAGCAATAATCCCGAAGAATATATGCCAATTTCGTTTGATACCAAGCCCTAGGGCGATAAGAATCTGCATATGTAGTTTCATTTTGTTTATCCTCTAACTCTTTCTCTTACTATACTACTCGTCAGTTGACCTGCTTATTATACACCTATTTTCAAAAAATATCAATCGGTTATTTCCCGATAAGCTTCACAAGCTCTGATTAATCGTGAATTATTTTGAATTTGATAAATTTTCACAAGAGCCCATCTTGCAGCATCCTGCTGTTGTTCGGAGGTAATAAAACCTCCGTCGGCAGATTTTTTAAGGCTTTTCTCAACCACATTATAAATCTTGCGCATTGTTCGATTATCCATTCTATGTATCGGACGGTTGAAATACCCTGCAAAATCGCCTGAATTTTCGTCTAAGGTTTTATAAAGACTTTGCAAAACATGCTTAACATCAGACAACTCATACTCCAGATATGCAACAACCTGCTCTTTTGTCCCATGCCTGTACACATATGATTTTGTACTTTCAATATTATCCCTCTTCTGACGATCATGAATTTCAAAATTAGAAGAGATAATCGAATTAATATACTTTTTTATGTCTTTTTTATTTATATTAAGCGCCTGAGCTAAAAGTTCATCATCGCCCTGCTTTGTAAACGAATTTTTTAAAGGTCTGAAACGAACCAACGGTCTGTGTTCCATAAGCATTTTAAATTCATCTTTAGTAATTTCTGTTTCTAAAACACTTTTTATTTGCGCAGAATTTTTCTTAATAAATTCTACCTTCTGCACGTCAGTTAAACTTTCTGATGCTAAAACCTGATGTATTCTGACATAATCAAGTGAAGAAATTGCATTAATTCTATCCAAAACATATTCTCCTTTGACATCAAGGATAACAAATTTTAACAAGTTTTACAACACTTCATCTTGCAATAAAATGTCATGACCGATATCCTGCATCAATTCAAGATAAGAATAAAAATGTCTTGACATAGCAGCTAAATATGTAGCCAAAACGTCTTGATGCGCACTTTCGTTGATAACCAGAACCGAATAAGTATTTTTACCCGCAATATAATTATCGGTAGAAAGTTTTACGATTTTTTTAGAATCTTCAAGAATTTGTTTTGAATACGCCATATTTTCAGCAGAATATTTGAAAATATTATAATCTTTTTTTAGCGCATACTTTAATTGATATTCGTAAACCTGTTTATTGGCTTTATTTTTCATCAAAAACAATTTAGCTTTTTCAATATCGGGAGTAAAATTATACAAAATAGGCAAATCCATGCCCATACCAACAAAAGCACCGCCATAATTAACGTTTGTATTAGGGTGAGCCTGCCAGGCATAACCACCTGCTAAACTTATATCAGGAACACGATTTCTTTTGGTTAAAGTTAAATCTAAATCGGATTTTTTAACATTAGCTTCCGTAATCTTAATCATGTAACTGTATTTGAGCGCAATTTTTTCTATTTCTTCGTACTCAGGCAGCTTAATATTTAAAAATGCCCAATTTCCAAATAAAGAAGACTCGACAGTATCATACATTACACTATCATCACCAATATTAAGTAACTTGTTAAGTTCAAACTGCTTTGCCAACAATTCGGCACGAGCGCGGTTAACTTCAATTTTTTGAGTTGCATATTGAATATCTGCTTTTAAATTATCAATTTCGTATGATACGGAATTAACAGGCCTGTCTGTCGTAATTTGCACCAATTGGCTAAACAAATTAAGCCTGTCGCGTTGAATTTTATAAACAGATTTTGCATACAAAACATCAAAATAAGCTTTCATAATCTGAAGCTTAAAATTATGAATAAACTGTTTTAATTCGGTTTCTTTTATAGAATAAGCTTCCATAGCGGACTTTTTTCTTACCCCGCGCTTTAAAACCTCAACAGGTAAAACAACTCCGGCTTGAGAACAGTTACCTAACGCAACATTACCCATAACAACATTTGATTGTATTTGAGGATTTTGAAGCCTGTTTGCAATCTTAATATCTTTCTCTGCGGCTTCAAGCTCTAATTGTTTAATTTTTATATCATTATTTCGCTCCAAGCCGATTTTTATCATCTCATCCAAATTGACGTTTACGACTTTAGCGCAAACGGGATTCACACATAAAAATATCAGGGCAATTATAATTATTAATCTTTTCATACATGAAAATACTAACACAAAAATATAAAAAAGAACCTTTATCAAGGTTCTCTTTTTAAGTGGTGGGCGTGAAGATGCAGCAGCAGTTTGCAAGAGTTGAAAGCTCGAGCCCTACTGATGCGGTATGCCGTAAAGACGGCTGACTAGGTAGTTTGATTTCAACTAAATCAAACTACTTTCGAGTCGATTCTGCCCGACATTTGCACAACAAAAAAGAACCTCTTTCAAGGTTCCTTTTAAATGGTGGGCGTGAAGAGACTGTCTTGACCTGCTCGCGTGTAACGTGCCTACGTGTCCGAAACCAAGTCCTTCGGACCGACTGTCATTGTTTCGAACACTGCGCACTCAGCTCGCAGGTCGCCGAACTCCAAAATGGAGCTTCTCGTCGCGCTCATTACAAACTAAAAAAGATAGTACAAGGTACTATCCTTTTTAGTTTGGGCGTGAAGAGACTCGAACTCCCATGCTTTCGCACTAGTTCCTAAGACTAGCGTGTCTACCATTCCACCACACGCCCTCGTGCAGTAAGATTACTTTATAATAAGCATTACAAAATGTCAAGTAAATAGCAAAAAATATTTTTACGACTGTTTATATTAATATAAAAGAGCAGGGATATATTATGCAAATTAACAAAATTCAGTTAACCAAACCTCAAACTATATTAATTTATCCAAAATATAATAACTCAACTTTCAAGATATCATATAAATCAACAGAAATATCAAAAGACAGATTTGAGCGAAGCTCTGCTGTAAAGAAATCTCCTGTGTTTACGGGTAATTCTATATATGAAAAATGTATCATTAGATTTTTAAAAAACAAATGTTATCAGCGCTCAATCAAAGCTTCAAGAAGGCTATACACAAAACTTGACAGCACTCTGGAAAATATTACCGAATTAGTACAAATTCCTGTATCAAACAAAGAAAGTATCAATGCATTTGATATCAATCCCAATAATGCTAAAAAATATATTATATTTCTACATGGTTTTTCACAGAATATAACAAGTAACCAACCATTATACAAAGCTTTATCAAAAAGCAATTACGGAATTCTTGCTATAGATTACAGAAGTTATGGCAGAAACAAGGTGTCAAAACACATTAACGAATCCTATATTGCACAAGATACCATTTCAGCATTAAAATACCTTAAGAAAAAGGGAATTGAAGAAGTCGGGCTTATTGGACACAGTTTCGGAGGATATTTGGCTGCAAAAATTTCAAATTCTCATAATATCAGTTTTCAGGTTCTTGTTGCGCCATTATTGTCTTTAGAATTCTGGTTAAAAAAAGTATTAAGACATCCGAAAAAATACAAACACGAAATGAATATGATAAAATATATTCCAAAATTTAAAGACCAATACTCCAAAATTTTTAATATAACAGGATATATTGAAACTAACCAGACACCAACATATGTTGTTCAGTCAAAATTTGACAGATATGTTCGAGCTGAAAAAGTTACAAAGTTAACAAAACTAATTCCGAACCTAAAAACTTATACACTTATACCAGCCGGAGGGCACAGAATGGAAGACGAAAAAATCAAAGAAATAAGCCGTATTATTCAAAATTTGTAAAAGGTTTGTGTTTGTGAGATAATAATAAATAAATAAAAAGGGGATTAGGGCTTATTATGGAATATAAATTAAAAGACACATTGTCAAAAGACGCATTCAGATACGGGTATCTGGTAGGTAAAATTACACCGTTTTTAAAACCGCATTTGCCAAGAATTATAATTAATATGCTAGTTGCAGTTCCTTTAGGGCTTTTAGACGCCGTTGTAGCTTACGCACTAAAACCTTATATGGATTGTGTAATTAACGGTAAAACTTGGACTATCGGAAACTTTACGGTAGAACAAAGTCTTTTGGCTACAATTATTCCGTTTGGTATAGTTCTGTTTGCCGTTATTCAAGGCTTGTTAAAATATACTAACAACTATTTAACAGACTGGACAGGTAACAAAATATCAAACTCTTTAAAAGTTGAATTATTCAGAAAACTTACATCACTGGATTCCAAGTTCTATGATATAAATTCTTCAGGACTTGTCCTTACAAGATTCTTAACCGACCCTGAAACAGCTTCAAAAAACATTATTAACACTATAAAAAGTTTTATCATGACAATATTTGGTATTGTCGGACTTGTTACGGTATTATTGTACAACTCGTGGAAACTTGCAATAATCGGTGTCGGAATTATGGCTATTGCAATAACTCCGGTTACTTTAATAAGAAAAAGAATTAAAAAAGTATCTAATGCGACAATGGTTGTCGGCGGAGATATGACTACAAACTTTAATGAAACCTTTGCCGGAAACAAGATTATGACAGCTTATAACCTGCAACATCAACAAAATACAAAATTTGAAAACCAAATCAAAACACAATTTGCGTTAACAATCTCGTTAACAAAACGTGTAGGCTGGATGTCACCTATTATGTATTTTATATGTTCAATAGGTATAGCGCTTGTAATGTTTTACGGCAATCACCTGATTATAAACGGCGAAATGACAGCAGGAAGCTTTGCGTCTTTCGTAACTTCACTTTTACTGCTTTATAAGCCTGTAAAAGACCTAGGCAGAACATTAACAGACCTTCAAACAACATTTGTAGCACTTGGCAGGGTATTTGAGTTATTTGACCTTGTTCCTCATATAAAAAATTGCCATAACCCTAAAACTATGACAGGTTTAAATAATGCTATTGATTTTGAGAATGTTAATTTTGAATATGAAGAAAATATTCCTGTATTGAAAAACCTTAATTTACATATAGAAAAAGGTGAAACTATAGCTCTTGTCGGAAATTCCGGCGGAGGTAAAAGTACAATAGTAAATCTTCTTCCAAGATTTTATGACATTAACTCTGGTTCTATAAAATTTGACGGAACAGATATCAAAGAGTTTGATATAAACTCCTTAAGAGATAATATATCATTCGTTTTTCAGGATAATTTCTTATTCTCAGGCTCAATTAAAGAAAATATTTTAATGGGAAAACCTGATGCAACAGAAGATGAGCTTCAAAATGTTGTAAGAATGGCGCATCTTGATGAATTTTTATCAACATTAGAAAACGGGCTTGATACATACGTCGGTGAGCGCGGAGCATCATTATCCGGCGGACAAAGACAAAGGGTTGCAATTGCCAGAGCGATGATAAAAAATGCACCAATCGTAATCTTAGATGAAGCAACTTCGGCTCTTGATAACGAATCCGAAGCTATCGTCCAAAAAGCACTTGATAATTTGATGCAAAATAAAACAGTTTTTGTCATTGCTCACAGACTTTCTACAATAAGTAATGCAAACAGAATTGCGGTAATCAACGAGGGTGAACTTGTAGAACTGGGAACCCATGATGAACTTATCAACATTCCAAACGGCAACTATAAGCATCTTTATGAAATGCAATTTAAAAATCAGGAACAAGCTGTACTAAATTAATATTAATTTACAAATAAAGCAATTTTTTCTGAAAAATTTTCTTTATATAAATATAGGGGAAATTAGACAGGGAATATGGCAAATATTTTTACTAAGAATTTAATATGTTGTTCTTATGCACCAACATTCGGATATAACAGTTATTTTACCTGCGGCTTTGCACCAATGCAAATGGCAATGCCTATACCATTTTTTAATATAGGCGGCGGCTTTATTATGCCACAACAAACATCAGGCAACATATTTACAAGAAGAATGAATCGTGCGCTTTATTACTCGGGAGGCGGAAGTAGTCCGAGAATCAATAATACACCTCAAAAAGCAAGCGAAACAAAATCTGCCGCTGACGTAAAAAAGGTAGAAAAACCTAAGCCACAAACAAAAACAAAAGTTCAACCTAAGGTAACAAAACCTGTTTCTCGCGACTTACGAGCAGATTTTACTAATACAGCATATAAATATATGGGATTTAATGAAGCTGACGGTTCCTCCCGCATGATTTCAAAAAGCGGAGAATGGTGCGCAGACTTTATCAAATACGTTATCAACGAAAGCTATAGAGAAAAAGGCTTAACTCCGCCAACTTCAGATTTAAGAATAGAACCGGGAATGCCGCATTTACGTGTTGAAAACATAAAACAGTGGGGCATCAGGCATGGTAACTATTTATCTGTAGCAAACAAATCTAACAAAGCTCAAACAATAGCGGAAAAAGTCAAAAAAGGCGACATAATAATTCTGCGAGAAAACGGAGCTTCTCACACAGGATTTGTAACAAAAGTCTACGCGGACGGATCTTTTGATTCAATAGAAGGAAATCGTGATGACAGGGTTAAAACAGCTCACTACAAAGCCTCAGACCCAAGTCTCAGCGGATTTGTTCAATTGAAATCTTAACATTTTGCTCTAACTCTTCAAGTGTTGAATTGTTATAAATAACCGCATCTGATTTTTTTACTTTTTCATCCTGCGACATTTGAGCAGCCATTCGCAATTTTGCATACTCTTTTGTATAATTATTTCTCTTTATAAGCCGTTCAAGACGAATTTTATCATCCGTATAAATAAAAAGTATCTTATCAAATAAATCCGTCATTTCAGCCTCAAAAAGCAACGGAATAGCGACAAAAGCAACTCCTTCAGAGGTTTCAAAAAACTCATTTATTTTTACTCTGAGTGACGGATAAAGAATATTTTCAAGCTTTTTTCGTAAAACCGGATTGTTAAAAACAAGTGTTCCCAATTTTTCTCGGGAAATTTTACCGTCTTCAAAAATATCATACTCACCAAACTCCTTGGCAACTTGCGGAAGTTCCGTCAAAAGGTTATGACAAACCTTATCGGTATCTAAGACACTATAGCCATTTTTTTTCAAAATAGCTTCAACTGCGGATTTTCCGCTTGCAATATTACCGACAAGTGCCACCTTAAGCATTTTTTTGAGAAATCCTGTTTAAAAAGTTTTTCAAATCTTTAATTTGACCCGGTTTTATAGGTTTAAACTCTCCGCGTTTTAACCCTGTCAAATCCAAAGTTGCATGACGTGTACGTTTTAAAGTTAAAACTTCATATCCCAGATGCTCAAACATCTTACGAATTTGTCTGTTTAAGCCTTGATACAAAACAATCTCCATAACTGTACGATTATTATCAACTTCTAAGACATCAACTTCTGCATAAGCTTTTTTACCTTCTTCTATTTCAATACCCTTATACATAGTATCGATATCATTTTGTGTAATTTTACCGTTAATTGATACTCTGTAGAATTTCGGAACCTTAACAGACGGGTGAGTAAGCGCATTAATTAAATCACCGTCATTTGTTAAGATTAAAAGTCCTGTAGAATCCTTATCCAAACGTCCGACAGGCTTTAGATTATGAAGATTTTCAGGTAATAAATCATAAATAGTTCTTCTGCCCTTTTCATCCTCGGCTGATGTAATATACCCAGCAGGCTTATAGAACCTGTAATATTCATGTTTCACAGGGTGAATCATTTTTCCGTTAACAAAGACTTTATCTTTACGGCTTACAGTAAAACCAAGTTCAGTTACCTTTTTCCCGTTAACCATAACTGCACCTGATTCAATCAACTCATCAGCTTTTCGTCTGGAACAAAGCCCTGATGATGCTATATATTTATTTAAACGAGTATCGGGCATTTTAAAACCTCATTAAATGAATCTGCAAGTACTTCAGGCATTCTGCGGTATAATTTACCGTCATTTGAGATTGCAACAACCACAACATCTGCTTCTATAAAAGTTTTACCGGTTTCTTTTGACTTAATTGATTGTTTAAATGTAACAGAAAATCCTTTAAACTCAGAAATTTCAGTTTCAATAATCATCTCATCTTCAAGCCTTGCAGAAGATTTATACTTAACATTAAGATTAACAACAGGGAGCGTAATATTTTGATTTATCAAATCATTAATTTTATGTCCCATCATCTCGCACAAGCCGACTCTGCCCATTTCAAGCCATCTTAAATAAGACCCGTGCCAAACAACACCGTATGCGTCGGTGTCTGAATAAAATACTTTTTGTTCAAATATATGTTTCATCATAAGCCGATTATACCATTAATAATATATTTTCATGTATAATTATTTTATGGATAAAAAGATTTCAGAAAAAGTTATCAACCGATTAACTCTATACCACTGCATTTTGCAGGATTTTATAAGCAAAGGCAACGAATATATTTCAAGTAAACAAATCGCAACACTTCTAAAAATAGATGATTCTCAGGTGCGAAAAGATATTAATTTACTTAACAATTCAGGCAAATCCAGAGTCGGCTACATTGTAAAAGAACTTAAAAAATCTATTGAAACAAACTTAGGTTTTGCAAAAACAAAAAAAGCTTACATTATAGGAGCCGGAAACTTAGGAATGGCGCTTGCAAAATACGATAACTTTACAAGCTACGGACTGAATATAATAAGCCTCTTTGATAACGACAAATCAAAAATCGGAGGCGAAATTAATAATAAAACCATATTAAACATAGAAGATTTACCGAAATTCACAAAAGAACACGGAGTAGAAATTGCAATATTAACAGTTCCGGGGCAACATGCTCAAGAAACTGCCGATTATATCGTAAAATCAAATATTAAATACATTTGGAACTTCACACCGACAGTTCTTGATGTGCCAGAAGATATTCAGGTCTGGAATGAAAACCTTATGGGTAACTTCTTACAATTTACATATAATATTTAAATTAATACCCGAGTTTTTTCAAATCAAAAACCTTGTTATGTTTTAAAATATAAGCCGTCGGGGAATGACCGTCATCCGGAGAGCAAATATTACCGTTTCTGGTTGAACATAACCCCTTATCAGCGCCTCCTTGACCGTCTTCGCCATAATAAGGATTTATACCTTTATACCTGTCGTTTTTGTAAGCCCCTAAAGCTATAGGAAAAACATCAATCCCGATTCGATTCGGACCTGCAGAATTATTCACATCAATAAATATCGGAAGATTTTTCACATAAGTATCAAGCATTAAAACGGCTGAAACTCCGTTTGGTAACAACATTTGTACAGAATATAAACCGTCAGTCTTGTTTACACCCCAATAAGTTTGCCCCCAGGTTCCGTCAAGAGCAGTCGCTGGTTTATCTGATAACCACTTCTTCTTATTTCTGTCTGACCCGTCACCTTTATAAATAACATCCGAAACTTTTATATACTTAACAAACTCATTTAAATTACAAGCAGAATGAGCACCACAACCCGAAATACAAGCTTCAACATCGGCGATACAATCAAACTCTTCTTCCCAGCGTTTTTCAGCTTGTGCAAAAATAGAATAAGTTTCCTTAACTTTCGCAACGGTAACTTTTTCCCGGTAATTATTAATTAAAGAAGGAATTGTCATCGCTGCAACAACTCCGATTATACCTAGGGTAATTAACACTTCCGCTAACGTAAAAGCGCTGCGCGCTAAGCTGTAAAAGTTACCCCCCCCGAAATCCTAACTATAGCTTGATTTTTCATACTTTTCTCTCCTATTTTTATCAAATTCGGGGCATTCAATATATTTATCCCCAACTCTCCTTATTTAAATATTTTACCCCCTTTAATAATTAAAGGGGGTACTTAATTAATATTATCTTACGCTGTCCATATCACTATTGCTTGGGACATAATATTGAAATGTATCAGGACCGTTATCCGGGAATACCAAGAAGAACGGTTGATTTTGTCTGATTAAACCACTGTTACCTTTAAATGTTGCAGGGTATTGTTTTTCAATAGGAAGACTTTCTTCCTGATAGTTAACATAGCTTACAGGAACAAAAACAAATCCGCCGTTTTGTGGAACAACTTTACCTGTAACCTGGAAGCCCTGAAACAACATTAAATCATAATCCAGTCTTGTATTAGCATTCATTTGAACACGAAGCACTTGTGGAGGATTAGCTGATTGAAAATCATCCAACGCAGTAACCTGAACGGTCTTAGCCTCAGCACTCTGCATACATAAAACTGATAATACCAGTAGTGAAAATGCCATAAATAATTTTTTCATAATTATATTACTCCTTTTTAATTGTCTTTGGTTTTCTTTGAATTTTTATCTGTGGTCGAAAACTTCATAAAAAAGTTTTGATTAGCATTGATATACAAATCTTCACCCTTTTCGGCGTAAGAAAACGGGCTTGCTTCATAAACAGACTTAGCCGAAGATTTAAATCTGTTACCTTCTTCATTTTGAACAGCGCCTTTTACAGCAGTAACACCCATTGAAAGACCTTTAATAAAATGATTTCCGACACTTAAAGCCGCATTTTTTGCCAGTCCGCCTTTATCAACAGGTTTTGTATATTTAGCTATAATGTTCGAATCCAGATTTTGAGTATTACCGTCTAAATCTGTATAAGTTACAGGTTTAAACGAGAAACCCGCATCCCTTTTAAGTCTTTTCGGGCTGATAACATCAACCAAATCCCCATTCAAAATAATTCCTGAATCAAGGATTTGCATATTTTTCAGTTCCAGCGGTTCAATAAGCTTAACCGAGATTGTTTTCGGAGGTTCTGCTGTTGAAAAATCATTCAAAGACATTACCTCAACTGTTTGAGCGTATGTTTTTGCAAACATACCTGATAATACTATTAAAAAAACAAAATAAAAAAATTTTTGCCTCATAACAGTAATCCTTTTCTCTAAAACATAATAACAAAATTTTCAAAAAAAGACAATATATCAGTAAAACTAAGATTTTTTAAGATACTTAGCCAAATATTTACCTGTATAAGAATCTTTACATTTTGCTACCTCAGAAGGCGTTCCCTGAGCAACAATACGACCGCCGTCAACACCGCCTTCAGGTCCTAAATCAATAATATGGTCAGCAATTTTAATTAAATCAAGATTATGTTCAATCATAAGTATTGTATTTCCCTGATCTGCAAGCGCATGAAGAATTTTTGCAAGCTTATCCAAATCCGCCCAGTGTAAACCTACAGACGGCTCATCTAGTAAGTATAAAGTTTTACCCGTTGAGCGTTTATTTAGTTCAGAAGCCAGTTTAATTCTTTGTGCTTCCCCGCCTGATAGTGTTGTCGCGCTCTGTCCGAGTTTCATATAGTCTAAACCTACATCATTTAAGGTCTTAAGCTTATTTTTTATCGCAGGAATACTGTCAAAAAATTCTAACGCTTCTTTTACACTCATATCAAGGACATCTGCAATAGTTTTACCTTTATACTTAACCTCAAGAGTTTCACGGTTGTAACGTTTACCTTTACAAATATCACATTTTACATAAACATCAGACAAGAAGTTCATCTCGATTTTTACAAGCCCGTCACCCTTGCAAGCCTCACATCTTCCGCCTTTTACGTTAAAGCTGAATCTTCCCGGTTTGTAACCGCGAACTTTTGATTCATTTGTTTTTGCATACAAATCACGAATAGGAGTAAATACATCGGTATAAGTTGCAGGATTTGAACGCGGAGTTCTGCCAATTGGCGATTGGTCAATATCAATAACTTTATCAATATTTTCAAACCCTAAAATTTCATCTATACCTTGAGGTTTCGGCTTATTCTTTCTGAGTTTATGAGCTGCATATTCATAAATCAACTCCTGCATTAAGGTTGACTTACCTGACCCTGAAACTCCCGTTAGAACGACAATTTTGCCAAGCGGAATATCTAAATCAATATTTTTCAGGTTGTTTAAATGCGCATTTTTTACCTGTAAAAAGTTTCCGTTACCTTCGCGAAGTTTGTCAGGAACAGGTATAAACTTTTCTCCGCTCAAATATTTACCCGTTATAGAAGATTTTGCGGCGATAATATCATCAACAGAACCTTTGGCAATAATCTTTCCGCCGGCTTCCCCTGCTTTTGGACCGATATCGACAATATAATCAGCACTTCTTATAGTATCTTCATCATGTTCAACCACAATAAGCGTATTACCAAGATTTCTAAGTTTAAACAAGGTTTTTATAAGCATATCGTTATCACGCTGATGTAAACCTATTGACGGCTCATCCAATACATATAAAACTCCGCTTAAACCGCTTCCGATTTGAGAAGCCAGCCTTATTCTTTGGGATTCCCCGCCTGACAAAGTTCCTGCCATACGCGCAAGGTTAAGATAATGAAGTCCTACATCGCTTAAAAATTTCAATCTGGCACGAATTTCATCTAAGATTTGTTTTGCAATCTTCATCTGATATTCTGTCAAATCAAGATACAAATCAGTAATAAATTGCAACTCATCATCAATCGACATTTGAGTAAATTCAAAAATATTTTTATCTCTTATTTTAACAGCAAGCGGAAATGGCTTTAATCGAGCACCGCCGCATTCAGGACAAGGTTTTGCCACCATAAACTTTTCAATTTCTTCACGCCAGTAATCACCTGAAGCGTCATTATAACGTTTTTCAAGAAACGGAATAACTCCTACAAACGGGGTTATATTTGTTTGGTAACGGCTTGTTCCGAATTGCTTAACCTTAATTTTTACAGGCTTTTTAGAACCATATAAAATAATATTTTTTTCTTCCTCTGTTAACTCTCCAAACGGCTTATCCATATCAATATCAAAAGCCGAACAAACAGAAGAAAGCAAATCATGATAATAAGTTGTAGCACTGCGTGTAGCCCAAGCATAAATAGCCCCGTCATTTATGGATTTTGTTTTATCGGGAACTACCAAATCAGGATCTACAATAAAATCCGCACCTAATCCGGAACACCTTTCACAAGCCCCGTAAGGCGCATTAAATGAAAAAATTCTCGGGGTTAATTCTTCAAAACTTATATTACAATCAGGACATGCAAGTCTTTCACTAAAAATGACTTCGCCGGCTTCCCTCGCCCCTTGCGGGAGAGGGTTAGGGTGAGGGGAAATATCAACAATAACAATTCCGTCAGCTTTTTTCATTGCAATCTGAACACTATCGGCAATCCTTGATATTGCAGATTCTTTTATTACAATCCTGTCAACAACAATACTTATATCGTGTTTTTTAGTTTTAGCAAGCTCTATTTCATCTTCATCAAGATTATAAACCTCACCGTCAACTTTAACCCTGACAAAACCTTCCTGACGAAGTTCCTCAAAAGTAGAAGAATATTCACCTTTTTTCCCGCGAACAATCGGTGCTAAAATCTGAATTTTCACACCTTCGCCAAGTGCAATGATTTTATTTACAATTTCATCTAAAGTTTGAGGTTTAATCTTTTTCCCGCAAACTGGACAATAAGGAGTTCCAACCCTTGCATATAAAAGTCTTAAGTAATCGTAAATTTCGGTTATAGTACCAACAGTAGAACGCGGGTTATTACTTTTTGATTTTTGGTCAATAGAAATCGCAGGTGATAACCCGTCAATATATTCAACATTAGGTTTATCAAGCTGACCCAAAAACTGTCTTGCATAAGTTGACAAACTTTCAATATAACGTCTTTGCCCCTCAGCAAAAATAGTATCAAAAGCAAGCGAACTTTTCCCAGAACCTGATACACCCGTAAAAACAATTAACTCATTTTTAGGTATCTCCAGGGAAACGTTTTTTAAATTATGCTCTTTTGCTCCGACTATTTTAATCATGTCTGCCATACCAATATTATTATACGAGTATAATGATTTTTCAAATTTTCACGACAGAAACCTTTACAATAACGGTTAAATATGCTATAATAAAGATATTCCGAGCTATAAAACCAGTAAATATTTCCTTGTAGAAAGGAAATTATAAATTATGGGTAAAAAATCAAAATATCCTGCATACACAACAGGAAACATTGTCGTGAACGGAAATACAGTTGCAACAACGACAAAAAACAAAAACGGAGTATCAAGCTCTTATAATATGTCAGATACTGAAAAAGATATTTATAACAGTATTCAAAAAGGTCTATCAACCTCACTGTCTAATCTTTTTGAAATTTCAGATGAAAAACAGCAACAGTGGAATTCTGAACTAGATGCCTACAAAAGAAAAGGTTTACAACAACTCGACAGTATTTATACACCAATGGAAACAAATCTTAAAAACGATATTGCATCCCGTTTCGGAAACTTTGATAATTCTGTTTTCATGGATAATTTAACTAAAATCACCAATAATAAAGCACAAGCAGTAGCAGACTTTAATGATGACTTATTAACAAAAGAAAGTGAATTATACTCATCAGAAATGACAAACAGAATTAATTATATTACACTGCTGAGCAACTTAAATTCAATTATGAACAATAATATCTTAAATTACGCATCAGCAGCAATAGGTAACTCCGAATCAGGAAACAACTACAATCACCAATCTTATACTGCAAGTAACCAAAATGCTCTAAATTGGTACAATGCAGGATTAAATACCATAAGTACAGTAGGAAACCTTGGATTAAGTTTTAAAAAATAATCCAAAACGCGGGAGGGTTATATGTAATCCTCTCGCGTTTCAAATTTTTCCCGAAATTTTTAAACCCTAAAGATGAACTATTAAAGACTGCCTTTTTTACTTCCGATAATAAACAAAAGAAAGGAAGAACTTATGGCAACAATTATTGAAAACGAAAGACGAATTATCAGATTAAGTGTAGATGACGTATTAAGTATCATAAGAGAATACCAGCAAATCACAAGAAACAGCTGCTGTTACGAACACACAAGAGAATTATTAAAAAAACATTCAATATATATTCCTGAAGATTAATTGTAAACTTATGTTAACATTTCAAAGATAAAAGTAAATTATTTACGTTATATATACTTTATATATATAAGAGTAAAAAAATACGAGGAATTAACATGTGTTTTAACAGTAATAACTTCGGTATTGGCGGAATGCTACCCGGAATGGGTATCGGTAATATGCCGCCGGGCAGTAAGATAAAAATTACACAAACAACAACAGGTGGAGCACCTTCAGTATTTTGCGGTCGTAATTATTATCAAGGCGGCGGATTTATTGGAGGATTTAATAACACTACCAGTTTACATATCCAAAACGGTCCGGGGGGATTCTGGGGCTTTGCATCAGGTCTTATGGACGGAATAAGCGGACGATGCCGTACCGGTTGGAATAACATGTGCACAGGCTGGAACAACATGTGTTCAAACCTGGGCTGGGGTGGAGCAAGCAGCTATAGTTACCAACCTCAAGGATTGAATCTTGGAACAGGAACCGCAGGATTGCCAGGTTCAACACCAACCAATCCGTTACTGACAAACCTTAACACTCTGGGCGAAAGTAAATGGAAAATCGTAGATAATTATGACGGAACATTTACAGCTAAACTTGACTCACAATATGCAGACAGCGGAGAAAATGAAACAGTAACAGGCGATTATAGCACCGTTATGGAAAAAATAAACACGACTAAAATTAAAAACGGTAGCGCATCAACATCTCAGCAGGTTTAAAAAAGTTTTAACAATAAAAGAAAAGGAACAGATAACATCTGCTCCTTTTTTATTTGTAAAGTTATTATTTTGTAAACAAATGTTACAAAAACTCAAAATATGCGCAATTATATCACAAATATATACTTTATATATATAAGAAGTAATAACTAATAAGAGGATGAGATTATGGGCATTCACGGAATGGGCCAAGCCTTCAACTTACAGTACCAAAGACGCAGCAATGTAAACATACACAGAAGCGTCCCGCAATACTACAATAATCAATCGATATTTCCACAATATCAAATGCAGCCGTTTCAACAGGCGACACAAATTGAAGTGCAAAACGGACCTGGCGGATTTTGGGGATTCATGCAAGGATTCACAGAACAGGGAGGTTTTCAAGGATTGTTTGATTGCTTAGGTAAAATATTCGGCGGCGGAGGAAAAGCAAAAGAAACACAAGGAGCAACAGAGACTCCTGCACCGACAGGTACAACAGAAACTCCTGCACCGACAGGTACAACAGAGACTCCTGCACCGACAGGTACAACAGAAACTCCTGAACCGACAAGCCCTGGAGCAACCCAAGGCTGGAGCCCTGCAGGCGCAGATGATTTAACCGACGGTACACAAATTAGGGTTCACGACGATGTAAAAGGCGGCGGAAGAGATATAAACGGACAAACTAAATTAAGCTCTGATAAATCCGCTGACGGATACCCTAAAACAATTACTGTCAAAGGATACACTTATGAATATCAGGAAACTAAAGACGGTGTAGCTATTTATAAATCAACAAGCGCAAACGCCGCAGGCGATATGTATAGACTAGAAAAGAATACTGACGGAACATTCGGACTAAACCAATACGCAGGAGATGAAGCTTGGGGTGCAGGCAGCATTGATATTAGATAAAGTGCAAGAGCAAAAGGCGGAGCGGGTGGAACAAACCCTCCGGTACCCAAAGGATACACCAGAATAGCTCCTTCTCAAGTAAATAAATTCAGTAACTGCAAAAACTTTGTAGATTTCAAAAGCAAGTTAAATGGAATTATTCCTGACGAAATTGAATTTGTTAAAAAGAATCCTAGTATATTTGACAGTGCAGGAAATATAAAATCGGATGTAAATTGGTCAGTACTGGATTTACCGGCAGGCGTAACAGTAGCATAATAAAACTCAACAACATTTTGCATTTACCTTTGTTCATAGTATTATCAGATTAAAAGGATTTATACTATGCAATTTATAGACAAGGCTAAAATAAAAATAAGTTCAGGCAAAGGCGGCAACGGAGTTGTCGCCTGGCGTCGTGAAAAGTTTGTAGACAAAGGCGGTCCTGCTGGAGGTGACGGCGGACGCGGAGGATGCGTTTACTTAATCGCAGATGAAGGTCTTTCAACTTTGCTAGATTTCACTTATCGTTCTATATTCAAGGCAGATAACGGTGAAAACGGATTCAAAAAAAGTATGCACGGAAAAAGTGCTAAAGATTTATATATAAAAGTTCCGACAGGCACAATTGTCAAAGACTTAAAAAGCGGAAATATTATTGCTGACTTAACTAAACACGAACAAACCGTACTTGTCGCAAAAGGAGGAAGAGGCGGACGCGGAAATATTCACTTCTGCACTCCGCAAAATCGTGCACCGCAATATTGTGAACCGGGAGAACCCGGAATTGAACGTGAATTGCAATTAGAACTAAAACTACTTGCAGATGTCGGGTTATTAGGATTCCCGAACGCGGGTAAATCAACTTTCATCAGCAGAGTTTCAGCTGCAAAACCTAAAATTGCAGATTATCCGTTCACAACAATTACGCCAAACCTAGGGGTTGTAAGAAAATCTGACGGGGACGGTTATGTAATCGCAGATATTCCGGGCTTAATTGAAGGCGCATCTGACGGAATAGGCTTAGGTCACGACTTTTTACGACACGTTGAACGTTGCAGATTCTTGCTTCACATAGTAGACGGAACCGAACACGATCCAATTAATAATTATAAAATTATTAACTCCGAACTTGAAAAATATTCGGAAAAGCTTTCTAAACTTTATCAAGTCGTTGCAATAAACAAAATTGACTCAATTCCTGAAGAAATTCAAGAACACTTAGTTGAAGAATTTAAGAAAATCGGAGTTGAACCGTTTTTAATTTCTGCTGTGACAGGCGAAAATTTTGATAAAATTAAACACGAATTAGAGAAAAAAGTTGACGAAATTGAAAAACCCGAATCTGAAGTTACGGTAGAAGAAGATTTAGATGCTACAAATAATGACGACGGATATTGGGATGTACAAAAGTTAAATAAAGACACCTACCTTATAACGGGCGGAAGAATAATCAGAATAACTCAAGTTACCGACCCGAGAAGCTCTGAACAGGTTATCAGACTTCAAAACATAATGAAAGGTATGGGAATTATGGATGAACTTAAACGTCTTGGTATCCAAAACGGCGATACAATTATTGTCGGAAAACTTGAACTTGAATACTGGGACGATGAAATGTATTCATAAAATATTATCAAAACTTTTGTCATTCTGAACTTGATTCAGAATCTTAAAAGTTTTGAGTATTGTAAAATGATACAAAATCATCAAACTTGCACAAATAAAAATTCAGTGATAAAATTGAGTTGTATAGAAGAAAAGAGGGATAAATTATGGCAAGATTAATAAGACCTACATGGGCAGTAAGATGCGTACAATCAGGATGCAAATGCTTGTTTGAAGTAGCTAAACTTGAAGACGGAAAACAACAGGAAGTTGTATGCCCAAATTGCGGTGAACATTATGTTTATCCTATTTATGACAACGAGGATGATGATAACAAATAATAATGTTTAACAATACAGACAAAAGATACAACCAATTTAGTGCATATTTAAAGAATAAGTTTGGAGCAAAAGTTTATAAAATAACAATTGACGCCGGCTTTTCCTGTCCAAACAGGGACGGAACAATATCCACAGGAGGTTGTATTTTTTGTGATGAGGGGGGAAGTTTTTCTCAAGCACATTCAAACCTTCTTTCTATAGAAGAACAAGTTAATATTGGGGCGGAAACTCTTCATAACAGGTTTAAGGCTGAAAAATTCATGTCTTATTTTCAAGCTTATACAAACACATATAAACCTGTTAATGAGCTTGAAAAAATATATAAATCCGCACTAAAACACCCTGATGTTGTCGGCATTTCTATAGGAACCCGCCCTGACTGTGTTGAAGACGAAAAGCTTGAATTAATTTCAGATATAGCGAAAGACTACTACACTTGGGTTGAATACGGATTACAGTCAATCCATGATAAAACATTATTAAAAATAAACCGCGGACACGATTTTGATTGTTTTCTAAAAGCTTATGAAAAAACAAAAGAAAAAGGAATAAATGTTTGTACTCACGTAATTTTCGGTTTGTGGGAAAGCCGGGATGAAATATTACAAACCGCCGAAAAACTTGCAGAGCTTAATGTTGATGGAGTAAAAATACATATGCTCTGTGCATTAAAAGATACAAAACTGTCTAAACTTTATGAAAACGGTAAAATCGATTTTATGAGCGAAGAAGAATATGTAAAATTATGTTGTGATTTTTTGGAAATCCTACCAAAAACAACCACAATACACAGGCTTGCAGGTAACGGATTAAAGAAAAATTTAATCGCACCGCGCTGGCTTGGAGCAAAGCTTGATTGTCTTAACAAAATAGACCGTGAATTCCTTAACAGAAATTCATTTCAAGGTTCAAAACACTTTACAAACTTGAACGGATGTGAAATAATATAAGAGTTAAATTGTAACATTTTATTAATAAGCTTTTAGTGTAGTAGCAAAAAAAAATATTCTCGAATTTTAAGACGAGTAAATAAAATAATTTACAGGTAGTGAGGAATTACAATGTTAACAATCCAACCAAATTTTACAACTAAACAATACACACAAAAGACTCAACGTCCTCTGCATTTTAAAGGTATAGATGAAGACGCAGGTGAAATCACCGAAGAATACATCAGAAAAAAACAAGACTTTTATGAAGAACAATCCGAAAAAGCAGAAAGAATTATCAACAACGATAAATCGCCTGAAGCTTTGAAAAAAGGAATGCGCGTAATTAAGATTATTTCAGACGGCATTTGGGAAGGCTTAGCAGTTCTTTGGGGCGCAAGAGTAGGTTCTAAATTTGTTAAAGGTTCAACAGTTAAAGGTATAAATTCTAAAGCTGCTAAAAATATAGGAAAAGGTTTCAAAACAGTAGGCGAATATATTTCAAAAGGTTTTGAAAAACTTTCTCAATCAGGATTAGCTAAAAAAGCAGGCGAATTGGTTGATAAATTAAATAATACAAAATACGGTAAATACATCGTTTCTGCAGGAAAAGCTGTAGTAAATGCAGTAAAAACAGCCGTAGGATTCGTAAAAGGTAAATTCGAAAAAGTAAAAAGTTCTAATATTGAAACAGCTTACGATAAAGTTACAAATGGTGCATCTACCGCATTAGGTGTTGGTTCAGGCGCAGCAGCTTCATACAGCACAGCAATGAAGCAATCACCTGCAAAAACAGACGATGTTGAAGATAACGCTGAAACAGAAGATATAGTTGAAGACCTTGAAGATGAAATTGGAGGGGATGAATAATGAAAACAGTACAATTTAATCCTAGAACACAACAATATCCATCATCAACAGGCAATAATAAAACTGAACAAGTTGCAGTTGGCGTTGGCGGAGCAGCCGGCGTAACAGCTTCTGCTACAAAAATGGCAGGTAAAAAAGGGCTTTCATTACAACAAATGATGGCTAATGTTACAAATACAGCAGAAAAAATTACAGAAAACGCTGATAAAGCAACTTCTTTATGGGGCAAATTCAAAAAGAATACATCAATCTTTACTAAAGACATTTTAGCAAGATTTAAAGCTTTAGAAAACACAAAATTCATCGGTGCAATCGTTAAAAGCCCTATAGTTAAGAAATCAGCAGCATTATTCGGCGGCGCTTTAGCATTCTTTGTTCTTGTAACAGGGGTTAACAAAGCAGTTAAAACATCTGTTGAAGCTGCAGGTGATTTAAAAGATAAAGTTCATACTTTAAGAACAGCCGCATAAGTTATAAAAATTGTTAAATAAAAAAAATCGTGCTAAACTAAGTTTATGCACGATTTTTTATTGAAAGAATTATCTAATACAAATATTGAACAAGAATTGAAAGACATTGGCTTTGACAAAAGTTATACAAACAAAGCCAAAGATAAATATATCTATAAAAACTTTAAAATATTTAATCTTACCCCCGCACAAGCTAATATTATTAAACAAACAGCTTTATCTGTAGGTGCAGATTGCGCAACACATAGAGAGGTTATCAGAGGTCAAATAGAAAACTCAAACGCAATATTAGGCGGAAGTATTTCACAACTTATAAAAGTTGCAAAAAAGCTTGAACATCAACCGTTCGGATTGAAAGAGCTTGGCTTAGCACTTATTGAAAAATGTAACCCTCAAATGTCACAAAACACTAAAATCATGGGGATTTTGAATATCACAACAAATTCCTTTTCTGACGGCGGGAAATATTACGATATTGAGGATGCAGTACAACAACTGAATCAACTCATAGAAGACGGAGTAGATATTATTGATATCGGAGCAGAATCTACCAAACCCTATTCTCAAGCCGTAAGCAGCAGCAAACAACTGGAAAAACTTGTTCCCGTCTTAGAATATATAAAAGCTAATAACATACAAATTCCGATAAGCATTGATACAAGAAGTGCAGAAGTTGCGCAAAAATGTATTGAACTTGGAGCTGATATAATAAATGATGTTTCAGGATTTGACTACGACCCGAAAATGGCTGAAATAATAGCTCAAAACCCAGATATAAAAGTTATAATTCAGCATTCACAAGGAACACCTGAAAACATGCAGGATTCCCCTCAATACGAAAACCTTATGGATGAAATTTATATTAACTTAAAAAATAAAGTTGATTACGCAATTTCAAAAGGGATAAAAAAAGAAAATATAATAATTGACCCGGGGATAGGATTTGGAAAATCAAAATCTCACAATTTAGAAATTATACACCGCTGGAAAGAACTAAGAACAATCGGATGTTCTGTTTTAATAGGTTTATCAAGAAAATCACTGCTTGAAATGCCTGATGCTCCAAACGAGGATAAAGATATTTATACTCTTGCGCTAAACAGTATCTTGATAAATGACAACATTGATTACATAAGGGTTCACAACGTAAAAATACATAAGAAATTTCAAAACATTCTGGGGTAGCACAACCGAATAATTTATAAATTTTAAAAGTTATTTAATAATAACTTTATGAATTTTCAAGCAATCAAGAGTTTCGGTTTACTTGTACTTATAACATTTCTTTTATTTTCAATATACATGTACCTGAACCACACATATATCAAAGCAGAATTTAAAAAAATGGACCCTATGCCATCTAAAATGGGAGTTTATTATAAAGGGTACAAACTCGGAACAACGACAAAACTTCGAATATCCAAAGACTTTAAAACAACTTATTTATACATAAGACTGAATCAACGCGGACTTGAACTGCCTAAAAACATCTCCGTCAGAATTAAAAATTACGATGAAGATACAAAATATGTAGACATAATCTATCCGAGCGCTCCAATGCTAAAATACATCAAAACAGGCGACATTATAAAAGGGGAATCAGGTTTTACTTTCAGCGGAATTTCTGATATTAACCAGGCTCACCTTGATGATTTATCGGAAAAAGGAGAAAATCTATTGAGTTCTGCCACAAAAGCGACAGATTCACTAACGGATATGTTTGATTTAATAAACGAAATTTTAAGCGAAAACCGTGAAAATATTCATTCTTCAACGACCAGCCTGAAAAACAGTATGGCAAATCTTGAAACAACAACTTCAAACCTCAAAGACTTATCCTCAAAGGTTAACGATGAAATAACAAGACAAACAATCAAAAACAGCGCTCAAAATCTTGAACAAATAACATCAAACTTTGCATATTCATCAAAAGATTTCATATCAATTTCAGGCAACTTTAACAAAACAAGCTCTGATTTTTCTGTTCTTGTACCAAAATTAAGCGTACTGATTGATGCAGTTCAACTTGTTGTCTGCAACGTAAATGATATCATTGTAGGCGTTAAAAAGACTCTCCAACAAAAATTTGGCGGAGCAAGATTGATTTTCGGCAAGCCAATTAAAGAATGAACCCTCACCCTACCCCTCTCCCCCGGAGAGGAAATAATTAAGTTTACCTCATTACATCTTTCATGCAAGCTAAAGCCACATCCGTTACAAAATCCATATCCTCAGGCTGAATTATAAGCGGAGGATTAAAGTAAATAACATCACCCAAAGGTCTTAATAAGACTCCTTTTTTCAACGCTTTTTTATAAATCTGATAACCTAAGCGTAAATTCGAAGGATAAGCTTCTTTGGTATTTTTATCTTTGACAATCTCTATTGCATTGATTAAGCCGATATGACGAACTTCTCCAACATAAGGCAAATTCGCAAATTTTTCGTTTATTATTTTATTAAAATATTTCGCATTTTCTACAGCCTTCGGAATTATTTGTTCATCTTTTAAAATATTTAAAACCTCAATTGCAGCAGAACAAGCTAAAGGATTACCTGCATAGGTGTGCGAATGCATAAAAGCTTTACCCTTGCCGTAATCATCGTAAAAGGCATCATAAATCTTTTGAGTTGTAACACAAATTGACATAGGCATATAACCGCCCGTTAAGCCTTTTGAAAGACACATAATGTCAGGAGAAACACCCGCATGGTCAAAAGCAAACATTTTTCCGGTTCTGCCATAACCCGTTGCAATTTCATCCGCAATCAAATGAACATTATACTTATCGCACAGCGCTCTTAATTTTGTTAAATAAAGCGGAGGATAAATCTTCATACCCGCAGAACCTTGAAGTAATGGTTCAACAAGCATTGCACAAGTTTCATCTCCAAACTCTTCAAATGTCTTTTCAGCTCTTTCAAAACACTCACAAGAACAGTTATCGCGACACATACCATAAGGACATCTGAAACAATCAGGACCGTCTATCCTTACAACATCCATTAAAATAGGTTTGTAAATCTCTGAATACAAGTCACAAGCCCCAACAGACAACGCGCCGATTGTTTCGCCATGATAAGCATCCGATAATGCCATAAATCTTTTCTTTTGAGTATTTCCCGTCTGCTGATGATACTGAAAACTCATTTTCATTGCCATTTCAATTGACGCTGAACCGTTATCCGCAAAATTAAATTTACACAAGCCTTTCGGCAAAACTTCCATTAACTTTTGGCATAGTGTTATTGCTGTTTTATGAGTAAAATTTGCAAAAATAACATGTTCTAACGTGTCCAATTGCTTTTTCATAGCTTCATTTATACGAGGATTGCAATGTCCCAAAAGATTGCACCACCAAGAAGATACAATGTCTTTATAACAATTTCCGTCCACATCGTATAAATTAATACCCTTAGCATAGTCAACCACAATAGGAGGTAAAGTTTCATAATCCTTCATCTGTGAACACGGGTGCCAAATATATTTTAAATCTTCTTCCTGCCAATTCATACCTATACCTCCGGGGCAAATATCTTTAATAATTCACCTTCATCAATGTCTAAATCCTTATCACCTTTTGCAACAGTTGATATAACTTTTATGCCTGTTAATCTCTCAACTTGAAGCTTATTATCAACATGCATAAAATCGTTTTTATCATAATTATTAAAAATTATTCCGAGGATATTAAGTCCTCGTGTTTTTGCATATTCAACAGTTAACAAAACCGAATTAATAGTTCCCAAGCCGCCATCTGCAACAATTAAAATACCTAAATCCAGAGCTTTAATTACATCAGGAAGCAATATTGTTTCCTCATCCAGTCTGAACGGGCAAGTAATCCCCCCTGCACCTTCAACAACCATGTAATCAAAATTCTTAGAAAGAGTTTTATAATCATCCTTAATCTTATCTATTTCAATTGTTACACCTTTTCTACTTGCTGCCAAGTGAGGTGAAACAGCTTCTTCAAAACAATAAATCACACAATCCGACGGCTCAATATTTAGCCCAGCTGTATTAACAACAAATTCACAATCCCCCGGAACAAGCGCTCCGTTTTTGTTGTAAGCTCCGCTTAATGCAGGTTTATAATAACCGCAATTAAAACCCAAATCTCTCATTTTTTTTACTAACAAAGCTGAAATATACGTTTTACCAATATCAGTTCCCGTTGCCGTAACAAATAAAGATTTTGTCATACTTCCTCCAAACAAATAAGCGGTAACAGAATGTCACCGCTTATATTATATATCAAAAATAATTTACAAATTATAAAGATGTTGCAGAACCATCTAACAAGTAGTCATAGTGTCTGATATCATCATAATTGTTAGGACCGACAGGTTCAGGCTGTGGTTGAGGTTGAGCCTGCGGCTGTTGTGGAGCCGGTTGAACAGGCTGAGCCTTAGTTGATCGTTTACTCAACAATCCGTCAAAGTCAGGTTCCAATGTAAGTTCAAAGTGGAATCTACCCATATGTCTGTGTTGTTCATAAGCATTATTAACTAACGGGTAGCCCCAATATAAACGAGCACTTAAGTCACCAGGTAACTGAACTCTGACACCCATACCGATAGATGCTAAGAAGTAACTGCCGTTATAATAATCTTCACCAACATAAGGGAAAATACCTGCGGTATCTGCAAACAATGCACCCTTGATATATTGACCGATAAAGCTGTGAAGTTCACCATCTTTACCTGTTCTTGTTCTAGGAAGCAATGGGAACATTAACTCACCACTGAAGTAGTAACCGCTTTTACCCATCATTACACCTTCAGAATATCCTCTAACAGTTGCCAAACCACCTGTTTGGAATTGATCAAGGTAAGGAATGTGTTTACTGTTAGGAATAACTTGATAACTACCTCTCAATTGACCGATTACACCGTGAGAGAAGTCATGCAATCTTAACAATCCACCGCTCATTTTGAAATAGCTTGAATCGCTGTCAAAAATAGGGATTGCCATAGCTGCACCTTGGTTAAAGTACCAAATACCATGTTTAGTATCTTTTCTCAAGTTCAAGCCGACATCGATACTTGTAACTTGGTCAGTATCAGCAAAAGGAGATCTGCCTGTAGGGCTGATAGCTTCCCATAAATCATCATATTTAGACCAAGTTCTTGCACGTTTGTAATTTAAAGATGCGAAAGTCTTTAATTCAAGACCTCTTTTTCTTACAATCGGCTGGTCATAGTATAAGCTGTAAATATATGAATTACTTCTTAAACCTAAAGCTGTTAAGTACTCAGGACCATGCTTAACTCTTGCAAATGTAGAAGAGTAAGAAAATCCAACCTTACCGTCTTTTTTATTAACAGGTACATTATAATCAAAGAATGGGCTGACTGCACCGCTCGAGAAGTATGTACCTAAAGACATTTGATCACGTCTGTGGAATAAACTGTCAGCAACAATAGCAGGACCGCCTCTTAATTGACCTGTACTTCTACGACCCGCATTATCCATCATACCGATTAAGTGGAACGGGAATGTTTCTTGTGCAGTTAATTCAATATCTGTTGTCCCAGGTTCTTGACCAGGCTTTAAATTAGCAGCAAGATTAACCCCGTCATGATATCTGTTAAAATCAAGAACATCTTGTTCTAAACTTACGATATCGAACAAATCTCCTGATTTTTCAGGAATACGGTCTAAGATATATTTATCTCTTGTATATTTGTTGTTTTCAACAGTAACAGCTCCGATTCTACTTTCAATCAATTCAATTCTGATATTGCCGTTAGAAACGGTTTGTTCAGGCAAATAAGCTCTTGCTGTTACATAACCTTTTTCAGCATAAAGATTATTTAAAGCATTGATAGCAGCCTGAATATCAGACATAAACACGTTACGTCCGACATATTGACCTATTACGTTATTAATTTCATCTCTGGTTAAGATTTCTGACGGAGAAACTTCAATAGAGTTAACATAAACACCTTTTGAACCGACTTCGTCAATCGTAGCTTTCATATAATCAGGAATAGAATTTGTTGAAGATGCATAATTTGTCACAGGAGATCCGCCTGTACCATAGTATCTTCTTTGTTCATACTGATAGTAATCTTCATTACTTCTACGTTGGTTTTTATCATAACGCATCATATCACTGTCGTGAGTAGCAGCCCCGCCGACTTCGTGCATAACCGGCACCTGTCCCGGAGCAAACCCAGAACCTATATTATTTAATCCGCCACCGACAGCAGCAGCTTCTCCAAACGCATAAGCAGAAGAACCTAACCCTGAAATAGACAATGCGCAAAGTGCAGAAACCGATAGAACAGTTCCCAGCAATCGATTGTTTTTCTTAATCTTTCTCATTGTATTATTCACCTTCTATAATTATGTAATTGTATATCTGTATCTATATCTTGGTTTATATCTTCCCAGTATATATTGTGTTACGATTATTGTTAAATAAAAACCTTTTTTTAACTTTTGTTACTATATTTTTACAAAAATTAAATCTGTATATATTTTATACCTACTAACACATTATACAAGATTACAAAAATCATGTAAAGTTATTACAAAAAAAATAAATCAAATGGATTACTAAGTGGAAAATTTAAGATTTTGTGCTAATATGATTTTGTTAAAAAGGAGAGATAATTATGAAGAGAAATTTAGGTTTATTTGCATTTACTTTGGCAATTCTTGGCGCATTGACACTAAATACGGTTCAAGCTGCAGAAGTTTCAGTTGCAGTAGTCGATGTTCCTCAAATTGTAAACGCTTCAGCTCAAGTTCAGGCATTAAAGAAAGAACAACAGGCTAAAGCTGATGAAATTGTTAAGTTTATTGAAAAAGCAAGAAAAGATGTAGCTTCTATTTCTGATGCTAATAAGAAAAAAGCTGCCGAAGAAAAATATACAAAAGAACTTCAAGCTAAAAAAGAAAAAATGGACAAAGATTACGCAGAAAAATTAAAAGCTATTGACGCTTCTATTTCTCAACAAATCGAAAATCATGCAAAAGCGCAAGGTTACGATGTTGTACTAAGTAAAGGTATCGTTCTTTTTGGCGGTAAAGATATAACAGAAGACATCAAAAAAGTTGTTAAATAATTTAACTTAATAAACAAAAAAAAGCGACCTCTCGTCGGAGAGGTCGCTTTTTGTACTTAGATGTCTTTATAAGAACCTGCAAATCTGTCTGTATAAACAGTATGCAAAATCTCATGCGCTTTATGGGAACCCGGATGTTCCAAATATTCCTGATAAAGTTTTTGAATTGACGGATTCATATGAGATTTACGAACAGGAAGTTCATTATCTTCTTTATACAAACCTTCAGCACGTTCAACTTTTATGTGTGAATTATCGCAGCTTCTTGGTTGACCGCCGCCGTTTACACAGCCGCCCGGACATGCCATAACTTCAAGTAATTGAAAATCTGCCCTGCCTTCTTTAATCTCACGGATAGCCTTTTCTGCTTCAACTAATGTTGAAACAACTCTAACAACAAGCTTTTGACCTTTTATATCAAGTTCAATTGTCTTAGAACGATTTGAAGTACCTCTCATCGGTTTAATATCAACGTCGTTAAGCACCTCACCTGTTGCAAACTCATACGCTGTACGAGCAGCAGCCTCTGCCACACCGCCTGATGCACCGAAAATTGTACCTGCACCTGAATATTCACCAAACGGAGAATCATTTGCTTCAGGTTCTAATGATTTAAAATCAATACCTGCTGCCTTAATCATTTTACCCAATTCTTGAGTTGTTAAGACATAATCGGTATCAGGTCTTCCGTTTCTATACATTTCAGGTCGTTTACATTCGTACTTCTTAGCTGTGCAAGGCATAATAGCAACAACTACAAGGTTTTCGCGTTCGACATTAAAATATTTCGGAACCAAATCAACCAAAACAGGAGATAACATACTCATTGGTGATTTACAGCTTGAAAGATGATGAAGCATATCAGGATGTTGATCTTCAAGATATTTAACCCATGCAGGACAGCAAGATGTAAATAACGGTAAATTCTTACCTGATTTCAACCTTTCAAGAAACTCAGAAGCTTCTTCCATAATAGTTAAATCGGCAGAGAAATTAGTATCAAAAACAAGATTAAAACCAATTCTTCTTAGCGCGGCATTCATTAAACCGATTGTATTTTCACCTGCGCCAAGCCCGAACATTTCACCTAAAGCAACACGTGTTGCAGGCGCCATTTGAACAACAACAGTTTTATTCGGATTAGTAATTTCTGCCCAAACTTTATCAATTTCGTTTTTAATACTCAAAGCTCCTGTCGGACAAACCGCCGCACATTGACCGCAATTAACGCAGTCAACCTGACCTAAAGGTCTTCCGTTCATCGGTTGAACCAGAGTTTTTGAACCTCTGTTTGCAAAACCTAAAACCGAATGCCCTTGAAACTCAGAACAAGCTCTAACACAAGCTCCGCAAAGGATACATTTATTAGGGTCTCGAACAAGTGACGGACTTGAATCATCTACTGGAAGATAATCTTCCAATGCTTTATCAGGGAATCTGATATCTGTAATACCGTATTCCTGAGCATATTGCTGCAATTCGCAATTACCGCTTCTTTCGCAGGTTAAGCACTTTCTGTCATGGTTTGCAAGCAGTAATTCAAGTACTGTTTTTCTGATTCTGCGTGTTCTTGCAGTATTAAGATGAATTTTTAACCCATTTTCAGGCGGCATTGTACAAGAAGATTGAATACCTCTGCCTTCAACTTCGACAACGCACATTCTGCAAGCTCCGAAAGATGTTAAATCAGGTCTGTAGCAAAATGTTGGTACATTCATGCCTGCTTTTCTGATTACCTCAAGCAAATTAGGCTCGTCTGTAAACTCAACCTCTTTGCCATCTATAAATAAAGTCTTTTTATCTGTCATTTTTTAATTCCTTATTAGTTATGATTTACTCCAATACAATAGCCTTGAACGGACAATTTGTTAAGCAGGCTTCACACTTAATACATTTAGATTGATCAATGTGATGCGGTTGTTTAACAGTTCCTGAAATTGCTCCGACAGGACAAGTTCTTGCACATTTTGTACAGCCTTTACATAAAGCCTCGTCGATAACAATCTTTTTCATTGCCGTACAAACACCTGCAGGACATTTTTTGTCCTTAATATGGGCAATATATTCATCTTTAAAGTACTTCAAGGTTGAAAGTACAGGGTTCGGAGCTGTTTTACCAAGCCCGCAAAGAGAACCGTCTTTTACTGCCATTGCTAAATCTTCCAGTAAATCAATATCACTCATCTCACCTTTGCCTGCAACAATCTTTTCTAAGATTTTGAGCATATTTTTTGTACCTTCACGACATGGAACACATTTTCCACAGCTTTCGTGCTGAGTAAAATTCATAAAGAATCTTGCAACTTCTACAATACAAGTATCTTCAGCCATTACAACCAAACCGCCTGAGCCAACCATTGCTCCTGCTTTGATTAGGTTATCATAATCCATAGGGATATCAAGATGTTCTTCTGTCAAACAGCCGCCTGACGGTCCGCCGATTTGAACAGCTTTGAACTTCTTACCGTTACGAACTCCGCCGCCGATATCAAAGATAATTTCACGTAATGTTGTTCCCATTGGAACTTCGATTAAACCTGTATTATTAACTTCACCCGTTAGAGCAAAAGTTTTTGTACCTTTTGAAGTTTCCGTACCCATAGATGCAAACCAATCAGCACCTTTTAGCATAATAACAGGAACGTTAGCCAAAGTTTCAACGTTATTAATTAATGTAGGTCTGCCAAATAAACCTTTATTTGCAGGGAATGGCGGTTTTGGTCTTGGCATACCGCGTTCACCTTCAATTGAAGCTATCAATGCTGTTTCTTCACCGCAAACAAAAGCTCCCGCACCTTCTTTAATATGGATTTCCAAATTAAAATCAGAGCCAAGAATATTTTTACCTAAATAATGACGTTCTTCGGCATCTTTTATAGCTTTTCTAAGACGTTTAATCGCAAGCGGATATTCTGCTCTTACATAAATATAAGCTTCATCTGCACCGATTGCAAAAGCTGCAATTGCGATACCTTCTAATAATTTATGCGGATCACCTTCCATAACGGATCTGTCCATAAATGCACCCGGGTCACCTTCATCACCGTTACAAACAACATAAGATTTTCCGCCTCTGTTAGCAGCAGTAAATCTCCATTTGCGACCTGTAGGAAAGCCTCCGCCGCCTCTGCCTCTTAATCCTGATTTTTCAATTGTTTCAATTACAGCATCAGGATTATTTTCGGCAATTACATTTGCTAAAGCTTCATAACCTCTTACAGCAATCGCTTCATCAATACATTCGGCATTTATATGACCGCAATTTGCTAAAGCAGTACGGGTTTGTTTTGCATAAAAGTTAATATCTTCACTTTTATGAATTTTTTCATGAGTTTTCGGATCTGTATACAAAAGTCTTTCTACAGGTTGGTTATTTTTAATATGACTTTCATAAATCTCTTCAACATCTGCTAATTTAACTTTCACATAAGTAACGTGTTTATCAGGAATACTTACCAAAACACCCTGTTCACAAAATCCGTGACAACCTGTCGGGATAATGGTCATTTTATCGTAATCCGTTAAAACAGAAACATCTGCTCCTAATTCCTTAAATTTTTCAATAATTTCCAATGAACCGTTTGCCACACAGCCTGTACCTGCGCAAACCAATACTCTTAAGCCTTGAGATTTGATTTCTTCCTGCGCTTTAAGTTGTTCATTTTTAATATCAACGCTCAACATTGTATTTTCCATATTATCTTTCTCCATTCAAAAGAGTATCTAAAATCACTTTAATCGCATCAGATGTCATCTGAGGGTGAACCTTGTCATTGATGACACATACGGGAGCTAACCCGCAAGCACCAAGACAACTTACCGTTTCTAAAGAAAACAGGCCGTCTGATGTAGTCATTTGACCGTCTTTAAGGTTTAAATGTGCTTTAATAGCATTAAGGACAGGCATTGAACCTCTAACGTGACATGCCGTACCGTCACAAACCTTAATTTCATATTTACCTTTCGGATCTAATGAAAATTGAGCATAGAATGTTGCAACCCCAAACACTGTTGCAGGTGAAAGCCCTTCCATTTTTGTACCGATATAAATCAATGCATCCTCAGGTAAGTATCTGTACTCTTCCTGAACTTTTTGTAAAATCGCAATCAAATTAGACTTTTTCGCACCACACGCTTGTATGATCGAATCTAACTTTGCAGTGTCGATTTTGTGAGATTCTTTTACACTCATTTACGAAACTCCTGTAATATTCAATTGTATTAACCCGCAATTGCCTTGTATGTACACTAAAAAACATGGCAATTAATAATTATACAATAGCACATTTTATACCCAAAAAGCAAGTAAATTACTTTAAGTTCTTTTGATTGGTTGTATAAAGATATGATACATACATTAAAATTATACCCAAAGCCAGAAATGCGATAAGTTTATACAACGCATCAACTTTAGCCAAATCGAATATAAATATTCTGAAAATTGTCAATATAATTACGGCAATTCCCGAATTAATTAAATAACGTTTGTTTGACAAAATCCCGCATACTGTAATTACACCTGAATACAGTACCCAAGAAAGCGAAATTATATAACTCATACTATTGTGAAGATATGCGATTCCTACACTTTCACCGTGAACAAGCAAAAATCCTAAAAATACGGCAAAATATTTAAAGAAATCATTTTTAAACTCTCTACCTAATATTATACTTGTCAAGATTGCAAACGCATACGCTGCAAATTTTAAATTCAATACAGGAAGATAACCATGAGATGTATGATAATCTATTCCGCATATAAGTAATATCATCATAGATAGAGCATAAACCAACCAACTTACAATGTTAAACAAATCGCAATTATCGGATTTATATAAAAATCTTAAATGAACAGAATAAATAAACCCTAAAATTGAATAAATCATCCATCTGTTTAATTCAATAGCTTCACTGTGTAATAACGAACTGATTTCACCTGTTAAATACAAATATATCAGTGAAACACCGTTAAACACCAATAGATTAACATATTTACCGTCATTTTCATTTTTAAATATGTAAGCTGAAATAAATGACGCAATTATCGGGAACGAGAATACAAGAGTTCTCATGTTAATAACAGGTACATATTTTGCATACATACAGAACTGACCATCATGTGAAGCTAACAAAGCCCCTACAACAGCAGTCAACAAGTACCACGCATACATACCAGTTAAGTACTTAAATTTTAACTTTCCGATTAGATATGATAAAACAGTTGCGGCAGCAGCCCAAACAAATACTGATGTAACATCTGAAAGCAAGAAAAACACACTTAACCACAAATTAAACAACATAAAGTGAACATAATATTTGTAAAGTGAACTTTTCAAAGCCAAAACACCATACACAACAGCAGTAAATGCCAACAATGCACCTAAGTAATTATGAATACTTCTATATAATACCGCTGAAAATAATGCTAAAACAAAGTAATTTATAATACTCAGAATATTATCAGTTTTATTGGTTTTGTCGCGCAAAATATCATATACGATATAAATTCCCCATAATAACAAAGGGAACAACGGTTTTACGGGTTCAACCACATAAGGTAAAAATACAAACATGGTAATTACAAGATTTATGCAATTCACAACGTTGTAATGTTTGTTCTTCAATGTAAAAATTAAAGATACCAAGTTCAAAAATAGCAAGTAGTAAAGAGAAACTTCATATCCGGCCCCTGAAAATACAGGAGTTAAGTAACCGCCGATTAGTCCGATTACAAGCATTGAAGCAGTTTTCATACGCTGCGCTATAACAAATGTCATTAACAATAAAACTGCACCAACAGAAATTACAGCAGCAGTATTAAATATGTTAAACATTGAATATGCGCAAAAAGTCGTAATAAATAATGTTGCAAACCCTGTACCCAATAAGACTTCCGAATACTTCTTTAAATCCTCCTTGCTATGCATAGCCAAAGCTCCGCCGGACATACCCAGACCTGCGATAAATCCGAATATAACTTTCATTAACGGAGTAATAACAATAAACGGAGAAACCAGTTTAATAAAAATAATTACCGCAATAATAATTGCAAGAGCACCTATTTTATTAAATATATTGCCTAAAAATACGCTCTGCAAATCACTATTTTCAGATTGACGTTCAAACGAATATTTCGCAGAAGAAACAGCTTTCGTCTGTCGTTCAAAAGGATATTTTACAGAAGACGCAGGAGCAACAGATTCAACATCTGTAACTGTCGATGAGGATTTTTCCTCAACTGATTCATGCGTTATATCTTTAACTTCAGCAGGTTTTGACTCAGATTCTACAAAATCATCATGCATTTTAACTTTTTTATCATTATTAGGCCCCATAGAATCAAGCTTTGAGCTAATTTCCGTCAATTTATTTTGAAGAAATATAAGCCAAATAAAACATACTAAAGTTAATATAAAAGACATAACGATACCTCCAAGAAGATACTAACATATGGAGAAACAATTATGTTATTTGTTAAGTTTTCTTCATACAATCTTTGCACAATAATCAGCAACAGGACATTTGTCGCATTGCGGTTTTATCGGTTTGCATACATTTTGTCCATGAGTTACCAATAAAGAGTTTATAGGTATCCAGTATTTTACCGGAAGCTTTTCGCGCAAAGCAAACTCCGTTTCCTCAGGATTTTTGGTCTTTAAATAACCTAAACGGTTAAAAATTCTGTGAACATGAACATCTACACAAATTGCAGGCACACCAAAACCTAAAGTCATAACCAAATTTGCAGTTTTTCTGCCGACTCCGCGGAATTTGCATAACTCATCAATGCTATCCGGAACCTTGCCGTCATATTTTTCAACAATAAGCCTTGATAATTCAATAATCTGCCCCGCTTTATTTTTATAAAACCCGACAGGATAAATCGCATGCGCCAAATCTTCTTCATTTACCTTCATCATATCCTGCGGAGTTTTTGCCAATTCAAGCATTCTTAATGTTGCAGGATACGTAGTTCTGTCATTTGTTCTCAAACTCAAAATGCAGGCAATAAGTACAAGATAAGGATTTTTAAACGAATCCATTAATTTTACAAATTCACTTTGCGGTTGCTTTGCTTCTTGTAATAATTTTACGACTTTTCCGATATCTTCCATAATTTAATATTAACATGGAAACAGAAAAGAGAATAAAACCTGTTTAAATGCTCATGCCTCTGCGCCCTTTTCTTCCTTGCGGAGCACGTTGACCTTGCAAAGTGCAATGCAGTTAGTAGCATAATGCCCTGTCCGGCCGAGGACCGCCTCGCCCAAAACGCCGCCGTTCACCTTTGCAACGAAAGCTCAACGCTTACGTTGACGCAGGGTCATCTCTCGCTTACGCTCGCGGCTCTGCGCAGGGCTGACTTTGTATTTTCGGGCTTGCATAGTCCTGCCTTCACTACAATTTACTTTTGTAAATTTACGTTCATTCGGACTATTTGCTCTTTCGGGCTGGGTTCGCGTTGCTCACTCGGCGCCCTACCGAAAATACAAAAAAAAACCCTTTCTGATGAAAGAGTTTTGGAATCTTTTTCAATTCCTCGTGTAGAAGGTTAGTGTGTAGTAGGTAGTGTATAATTTATGTCTCGTGTTTATTTTCTATTTATTGTTCGCTTATCGCTTACATATTAATAAAGTATTTTTAGAGTATATAATTGCCATATACATTCATTCTTGTTACAAAAGTTAATACATTTAATAAAAGTTCCTGATATAATAAGAAAATAACAAGGAGTTACCCCATGCAAATTAATAATAGAATTACCCCAAATTCAACACCTGCGTTTAGCGGTATTCAAAAAATGAGAAAATTAGGATTTTTCTCAATGCCCGGTCAGTCTGCGGTTAAAGCTGCGGAAGATTCATTTCAACATTCTGAGATATTACAAAAATATTGTAACGATAACGAAGTTCAGGTAATATTTGACTCAAACGGACTGAAAAATTGTTTAAAAAATCTATGGTACGCAACCCTAGAAATTCATAAAATATTTCCGAAAAAAGAACCCAAAAACTTATTAGAAAGAATTGCAAACATATTTAAACCAAAGCCGCGTGAAGCAATAATAATACATGCATACGGAAATAACGGAACTCAAGCAAGAACAAAACTTGTAGAATTTATCAGACAAATAAAAACCGAAAAAGATTTAAACAAACGAATAAGTACATCAGGATATAATCCTGTAGAAATGGAAAAATGCAGGTATTGCGGCTGGCATAAAAAACACTAATGTTACAAAAATTAATAAACATTAAAGTTTACTCAAGTATATACCGTAATAAAAAAATAAGTATTACAGTTTATACAAGGTAAATAATGTCGACATCAGGTATTAATAAAACAAATAGTGCAAGTTTAAATAATTTTAAAGTAGGAACCAAGAAATCTCAACTTAAATCAAAGACTCAACAATCACTTTTTGATTCTCTTGATAAAAATAAGGATGGAGTACTTTCTAAATCCGAACTTAATCCTGTAAAAGGAAAAGTTAAAAATAAAAACGGCAAATTTGTAGAAAAAGAATATTATAAATTAAAAGATTTAAAAAACGGTCGTTCATTAGTTGTTGATTCTAACGGCAAACAATGGGTAAGAGCACACGATGGTGTAATCTTAAGTGATTCATATGTTAAAAACGATTTTAAACCCACTAAACCGAAAAGCAGTTCTAATCAAAATTTAACTAAAACAACAAATTTTTTAGCCAGAGAATTCAACAGTGCCCAAAAAGCCTTTAATGCACAAATGGAGAAAGACGGTTGGGCGGGAGATTTAGCCGACGGTATAAGCAGGGCTTGGACCTGGGCAACAGAGTCAAAAAACAGTGCCAATTATGTCCGTGAAGATTTAAGAAATCAGAAGAAAAATGTTACAGACTTACAAAAAGCTGCAAAACAAGGTGAAGCTCAATTTAAAGCGAAATTCAAAGAAATTTACGGAGTAAATTATAACCAGACAGCAATGGATGCTTATATGGCAAATCCGTCAGAAGCAAATTATAAAAAGGCATTCGGAACAAAAACTAAAAATATAAAAACCAGAGTTGACAAATACAATCAATCACAAGATACAGGAGCGGTCGCAGTAAAAACAACCGCAAAAGTTGCGGCAGGTGTAGCTGTTGGTGTTGCTACAGGCGGAGTTGGCGCAGCCGCATTAGGAGCTGCAGCACTTGGAACAGCAGCGGCATCTGTAGCAATTGAAGAAACCGACGCGTTAAAAGTTACAGATGCTGTGACGAAAGGTAAATTTGAATTTCGAGAAGGAACTGACCATAAAAAGATATTAACAGATGCGGCTTGGGACGGAGCATCAGTACTTGCCGGCGGTGCTGTCGGTAAAGTTGCAGGAACGGTGATAAGTGGTACAAGCAAAGCTGCAATAGTCGGAAGAGCGGCCTTTGATGTTGCAGGTGATACCGCTATGGGTGCAGCAAGAGAATACGCCGAAACAGGTACCGTAACCGTTAGCGGGACAGTCCAAAATGCCGTAACAAGTGCTATTGGTAGTGCTGTTACCAGCGGAACACTATACGCAGGTAAAAAAATCATAAATAAATTTATGGGTAAAAGCGGCAGATTTAAAGTTGAAGTACCTAACCAATTATATGACAGTGAAGGTAATTCTGTATCTGGCGGATTATTTAATAAATCAAAAAAAGCAGTTGATTTATCACCAAACTCCGGTTGGCAAAACTTTAAAGTCGACGGAGGAGAAGTTACTATAGTAAATTCTGACGGTAAAATTTGGTTTGGAGAAGTCGGTCCAGCTGCTAGAACTAAACAAATTAATATAAATCCGGGAGAATCTCAAATATTAGGACAAGTTAGCGACGGAACAAATCTTATTCTTTCAAGAAGCGCTGACGGCAGTTATTCTGTTGTACATCAAGGTACGGAAAGCAGTCGAAGTACCTCATTACTTGACAGACTTTTTGGCTCTAAAAAATCATCAGCCTCTTCGGGAGAGGTATCAACTTCACCTCAAAGAAGTTCAACAGGAATTTCGGATAAACAGCTGAGAAACAGAGTAAATCAAAATCTGCACACAGCCGATGGCAGCTCATCTGCTCCAGGCAGAGCAAAATTAGCTCAAAAATTAACTGAGGGACTTGAATCTCCAGTTGTAAGGACTTTGGATGATAATTTAGATTTAAGTAATATTTCAAGCCATGTCAGAGCCGGAGATGTTGTCGCCGTAAAAACTCCGACAGGTAAACCGAAACTATATGTCAATAATAACGGAACAGCACAAGAAATTAGAATATCAAAAGAGAAATTTGAAGAATTATTTCCAAAAGGTGGTTTCGGAATGGTTCAACAACAAGGGCATAATAACTGTTGGCTGGTTTCAAGATTAAACTCAATGACCGAATCTGCAGCCGGCAGAGCACAGCTTTATTCTATGCTGGAAGAAACAGCTGACGGCAGCATATTGGTACATTTAAAAAATTCAAGTGAGCCAATAAGATTTCCGGGAGGCAGACCTGTCGATATCACAAACCTTAAACTTGGTGAAGGAGCATCCCCTGGAGTAGAAATGATTCAACAAGCTGTATTAGCTAAACAGCTAAAATCTGCTGACGGACCTGTAAGCGACATCACGCAATTAAGCTTAAATAACTTAAGCAGAGAAGCAGACGCACTGACTCATAGTGATTTTCATGCAACCAGATTTTTAACCGGCAGAATGGGAAAACAAATACAACCTGGAACAAGTAACTACGAAAGTCAGCTTTTAGATATGCTCGAATCCTTAAGAAAAGGGCAAGATATGAGTACCGCCACTTGGTCAATGCATGCCAGATCAATAGTTGATTATAATCCGGCGACTAAAATGGTAACTTACCACGACCCGTATTATGGCGGAGTCGATTTAGAAATTCCTTTTGATGAATTTAAAAAACTTCAACCATATGTTAATGTAGTCAAAGCTCCGCCAAGTGCAACGATATCAGCTCAAGGAGTTAATACCCCTGAATCTGTACCAATACAACACCATACTGTAAGTACAGAAGCTCCTAGGACAAGCGTATCACAAGAAGTTAAGCCGAAGACATCAACACTCAAACCTCCTCCCGGCTTTTATCCAAGCGCAAGGAAAATAAATGGAATGAGAACAATCGTCAACCCTCAAACTAATGTAAGAATGGTTGAAATAAATGGCAAATGGCAAAGGGTTATTTAAGTTGAGACATTTTTCAATATATGATATAATTTCCTCAAGAGGTAAAAATGTCACAAAAAAATAATAATTACGATATCCAGTATCTAGAATATAAAATTAAGCAAGCTCAAGAAAACAATGAACCGATTGACTCTTACATTTTGCGGGAAATCGAATGGTTACAGCAACAATTGGATTCATTTATTGAAAAATCAAAGGATCAAGGTAAAGATATTGAAACAGATTTTGAAATTGCAGAAATAGAAATCCGTCAGTATGCTGCGATGAAACAGTTAGCTCAAAAAATTAATCATCCTTACGATATTTATGATGAAAAGATAAAACAGGTTCAAGTTAGGGTTTTTGGCAAAGAAAACTGGGAAAACTTCTTCGGGAATGAATAATTAAAAACTTAACTTTTTCTTAATTATTCAAGTGTCTATTCTACTTGATTAGTTTTTTTGTTGGTGTTAACATCGGCATGTTATAGTAGAAAAATGTTACACATTAAGAAGGAGTAAAATCTTATGTCAAAAGTAAAAGTAGCAATTAACGGTTTTGGTAGAATCGGCCGTAACACATTAAGAGCAGCAGTTAGAGAAGGTATCTTCGAAGAATTAGATTACGTTGCAATTAATGACCCAGGTTTAAAACCAGAAGATGCGGCTAGAATCTTCAAATATGACTCAGTTATGGGTAGATTCTGCGGCGAAGTTGAAGCTTACGAAGAAGGTATCATCGTAAACGGCCACAAAATCAAATTCTTTGCAGAAAAAGATCCTGCAAATCTTCCTTGGAAAGATTTAGGTGTTGAAGTTGTAGTTGAATCTACAGGTTTCTTCACAGATGCTGAAAAAGCAAAAGCTCACATCGCAGCTGGTGCTAAAAAAGTTATCATCTCAGCTCCTGCTACAAACGAAGATAAAACTATCGTTTTAGGCGTTAACGAAAACGAATATGATCCAGCTAAACACAACGTTATTTCAATGGCTTCTTGTACAACTAACTGCTTAGCTCCAGTTGCTAAAGTTATTGATGAAAAATTCGGTATCGTTAAAGGTTTAATGACAACTGTTCACTCATACACAGGTGACCAAAGAATCTTAGACGCAGGTCACAAAGACCCTCGTCGTGCTAGAGCTGGTGCTCTTAACATCGTTCCTACAAAAACAGGTGCTGCTAAAGCTGTAGCTCTTGTTTTACCTCAATTAAAAGGTAAATTGGACGGTTTCGCTATGAGAGTTCCAACCCCGGACGTATCTTTAGTTGACGTTGTATTTGAAGTGGCTAAAGACGTTACTGTTGAAGAAGTTAACGCTGCATTAAAAGAAGGCGCTGACGGACACGTTCTTTGCTACACTGAAGAACCGTTAGTATCTTCTGACTATGTTGGTACTTCTCAATCTTCAACTGTTGATGCTCTATTAACTCGTGTTATGGGCGGAAATCAAGTTAAAATCATTTCTTGGTATGATAACGAAATGGGTTATTCAACAAGACTTGCTGAAACTTTGAAAATGGTTGCTTCTAAATTATAATTTGTAATTTAGTAAAAACTTTTAAAACCTCTCTTAAAATTTAAGAGAGGTTTTATTTTTGTTTATGTTACAATGGTGGTATAACTTGTTAAGGTAGAAAGAAGGATTGGAAATATGACTCAACAAATGGAAAAAAATCAAGAATCAAACTCTTCAAGAAATCAAATTCGTCAGGTTAGAATCCAAAAAATGGAAAACCTTAGAGAAAGAGGATTAAACCCATATCCGTACGGATATGATAAAGATATTATGGCTCAAGATTTACAAGATAAATATAAAGACCTTGAAGTCGGAGCAGAAACAGAAGATTATTACCACGTTGCAGGTCGTGTTATGGCTAACCGTAACAGCGGTATGTTTATTGATTTAGTTGATGCATCAGGTAAAATTCAAATTTTCTCTCACAAAGAAAACTTATCACAAGAAGATATTCAAACACTTAAAACTATTGATATCGGTGATATTGTAGGATTTTACGGAACAGTAAGAAGAACTCCGCGCGGAGAATTAACTATAAAATCTACTTCATTAAAGATTTTATCAAAGTCTTTACTTCCACTACCTGAAAAATTCCACGGATTAACAGATGTTGAAACAAAATATCGTCAAAGATATGTTGATATGATTGTTAATGAAGATGTTAAAAAGACTTTCCAACAAAGAAGCCTTATTATTCAAAAAGTTCGAGAATACTTAATAAACAAAGGCTTTATGGAAGTTGAAACTCCAATGCTTCACCCACAAGCAGGCGGAGCTAATGCAAGACCGTTTATTACTCACCATAACACTTTAGATATGGACATGTTCTTAAGAATTGCTCCTGAGCTTTACTTAAAACGTCTTATGGTTGGCGGAGTAAGCGAAAAGATTTTTGAAATCAACAGAAGTTTCAGAAATGAAGGTATTGATACACGCCACAACCCTGAATTTACAATGATGGAATTATACCAAGCATATGTAGATTATAATGATATGATGGAATTAACCGAAAATCTTGTGGCATTTGTTGCTCAAGAAGTTTTGGGTACAACAAAAATTCAATACGGAGAAAACGAAATCGATTTAACTCCGCCTTGGGACAGAAAGACAATGCTTGGAGCGGTTGAAGAAGCTACAGGAATTGATTTTAACACAATTGAAACAGTTGAAGAAGCAAGAGAAAAAGCAAAATCTGTTAACGTTGATGCTGATGATTGCGATAACTGGGGACAGGTTGTAGAAAGAGTATTTGAAGAAAAAATCGAACCTTCTTTAATTCAACCTATTCATATTTATGATTACCCGAGAGATATATCTCCGCTTGCTAAAGTTCACAGAAACAATCCAAGATTAACAGAACGTTTTGAAACTCGTGTTAACGGATGGGAAATTTCTAACGCATTTTCTGAACTTACAGACCCGATTGACCAGAGAGCAAGATTTGAAGCTCAAATGGAAGCAAAAGTTGCAGGAGATGAAGAGGCTATGCCTATCGATGAAGATTATATCTGCGCATTAGAACACGGTGTTCCTCCAATGGGCGGTTTAGGATTAGGTATTGACAGATTGATTATGTTACTTACAAATTCTCCTTCAATCCGTGATGTTATAGCGTTCCCAACTCTTAAGAAAAGAGATTAATAATCAAAAATAGTTCAAAAGAATCGGAAATTTTAAGATCCTGAATCAAGTTCAGAATGACAAAATTTCCGATTCATTCTTTATAAAAAAAAGAGCCTCATACGAGGCCCGTTGGAATTAAGAATAGCTGGAAGTATGAAAAAGATTAATTATATTAAACACTTATAGAAAATTTTAATCTATTCACCATACGGGTTATATCTGAAAAAATAAGGATTATTAAGAATTATTCAAAATAAGCTTTTTGTGCTATTGTAAAGTTATTAGAGTTTAGATAGGGATATATTATGAAAAAACGATATATATTTATGGTACTTGTTGCAGTTATAGTAATTTTCTTTTTCGCAGGGTTACTGTTTGATTCTGACAGAAACAATGAAGATTACACATCCGCTTACCCAAGAATCGGACAAAAAATTTGGACATTCAATATGAATAAGCATGAATGGAGAAATTACAGTAAAAATGACGACGATTTATCAAAAGACGATATAATTTTACAGGTTCAAGGTTTTGAAGGAAACGGAGGATATACAACATACAGACTCATTACCGGAAACCTTCAGGTTCCGAAAGAAGATGTCTGGGTTGGCGAAGGAAGTCAGGAATTTTTGAAAGATAAAGTTTTATATTCATACTTCCCAAAAAACTTTGAATATTATGAAGTTATCTTTAACGGTGTAAAATTTGTACCAAGAAAACTTGCAACAGAAGAAGTTGAAAAACTTTTTACAGATTACCATATAATTAAAGTTTCAGAACTCCAAAAAGGAACATTAAAAATAAAATATTCAAAGAAGGAAGGTAAGTATATTGTACTTAATGATGTAGGAGAAGACTTCTACAAATATTATATTGTTCCAAATGAGAGTAAAAAACTAACAATAGAAGAATATTCAAATAAGTTCAAAGTATCAGAAAGTGTTGATATAAAGATTCAAAGACTTGAAGGATGTTCAAAAGCTTATCCATGTTACGAGATTAATTTTGTGGATTAGTACAAGTTTTTAGAATATAACAGGCAGGAAATATGATTTCACTAATAACAAACCCGATAATTATATCCGTAATATTACTTTGTGCACTTTGTTTATGCAGAGTAAATGTTTTACTTGCATTAATTGTATCTTCTGTTGCCGGCGGACTTTTAGGACACATAAAATTATCGGAAGTTATGAATATTTTTATAAACGGTATGGGGGGCAATTCTGAAACCGCACTGAGTTATATCTTACTTGGAGCATTTGCAGCATCAATGACACATACCGGATTGGCTCCTGTTTTGGCAAAAAAAATTGCTAACGTTATCCAATCAAAAAAATACTTATTAATATTTATACTTACAGGGATTGCAATCCTGTCACAAAACCTTATTCCTGTACATATTGCGTTTATTCCGATATTGGTTCCGCCGCTTCTTGTTATAATGAATAAGCTAAAAATTGACAGACGAGCAGTAGCATGTGCTTTGGCATTTGGTTTAAAAGCGCCGTATATAGTAATCCCTGCGGGTTTTGGCTTGATTTTCCAAGGATTGATTGCCGAAAACCTCATTCAAAACGGGGTTCAAATCGCTAAAAATGATATATGGAAATCGACTTGGGTATTAGGATTTGCAATGTTGATAGGCTTTCTTGTTGCAATTTTTATTACATACAGAAAACCCAGAGATTATATGAATCTTGAAGTTAAACAAGTTGAAGAAAAAGAAGACTTGCGGCTCACAAAAAATCACTACATAACACTTGCAGCAGCAATTTTAACACTGGTTGTTCAATTATGGACAAATTCACTGCCGCTTGGCGCTTTGGTAGGTTTAGCAGTAATCTTCGGACTTAAAGCAATTGATCATGATAAGATGGATAAATTAATCAATGAAGGTGTCGGGTTAATGGGATATGTTGCATTTGTAATGCTTGTTGCCGCAGGTTTTGCAAGTGTTATGAAAGCTACAGGTTCAATTGATACCCTTGTTAACTCTATCACGCCTTATATGATGTCAAGCAAACTGATAGCAACGGCATTAATGCTTTTTGTGGGTTTATTTATAACTATGGGAATCGGTACATCTTTTGGAACAATACCGATTTTAGCAGTGTTATACGTACCGATTTGCGTAAAATTAGGGTTTAGTATCCCGTCAATAATAATCGTATTAGCTGCGGCTGCTGCATTAGGCGATGCAGGCTCTCCGGCTTCTGATACAACTTTAGGACCAACTGCCGGGCTTGATGCTGACGGACAGCATAACCATATTTGGGATACCTGCGTTCCGACATTCTTACATTACAATATTCCGCTAATCCTTGCAGCTTTAGTTTCGGTTATAATATTCAAATAAGATAACCACCAAGACGCTTATATAAATCCATAACGTTATCCGGAAGCTTATTACCACTTACAAGTTCCGCAAAGACTTCAGCCACAAATTCAGAAGGAGAGGTTGCTGCATAATCAGATACGGCATAAGCTGTACCAAAATCTTTTTTATTTCCATTCCAGGCTTTTAATCGATCCCAAAAATCAACCTTGCCGGTAGCTGATTCAGATATAGACCGTACTTTATCATTCAAATGTCCTAACTCATGATAAATAGTACGGAATGGAGATTGAGGCTGATGAGTCAACTTAAAACCTGATTCTTTTTGTAAAATTTTTGATACCATAGGAAGCATTTGAAAAGATTGCTCTAATCCTTTTTCACTGAGATCTATAAATAAATTATCTGTTAATTTAAACTTAGTATAGTTTTCTCCGGTTAATAAACCTTTATCTATAAGTTTTTGTTGTAAGTCTTTATTCGCTAATATTTTCTTAATTATATAAGTCGAATTTCTACTTGATTCTGCATTAACAAATTTCAAATTATTTAGTAATTCTAACTTATCATTCAGAGAATTTACATCACCATCTTTAAATCTTTGAATACATTTTTGTAATTCTTTAACTGATTTTTCATCAAATAAATCAAACTTCCGTGATGTAATACTTATATATTCAGTTATTAGATCATCTAAATTTTGAATAAACTTTTTATTAACTCCAAGCTTACGACCATAGGATACAGCATATGCACTGGATGAAGAATCTTCTGCGACATATTCAACAGTTTTTGGTAATTTTGCTTTGCCATGCATCTTATTATTGACATTAACTAAAGCCTCATTTATCCAATTAATTACATCAAGGTCTTTTTCTGTAAAATCTTTATATTTTTTTACACCAAGATGAGTCTTACCGAATTCTATAGCTTCTTCAACCGATGAAGCTTTGATAAAATCTATATGCTCAGCAAGTTTGACAGCATTTGAGAATTTTCCTCGCAAAAGCAATATAGCAATAGCTCCTAATGTTCCTAACGAAGCCAATAAAATATTTCTTTTTGTCTTTGATGAAAGATTTTTAGCAGGAACATGCTCAAATGAATCCTTACAACTACTCATATTAGATTTTACATTATATAAAGTTTGAGAATATTTTTGCGCTAGGATTTTAGCAGATGGTTGTTGTATTGAAAGATCTGTCATAAACTACCTAATATTTATTCCTACATAATTATAAAAAACAATTCTACAAAAAAATTGCTAAGAGCAAAATTTGAAAAAATAAAACTTTACAAAAAACATATAGAAAAACAATATTACATTTATTTAATAATTGATTTTTTTAAAATTGCTTATGTGTTATCGTAATACTATGGCTGATTTAGAACAAAAATACGTACCGCTCCACTTACACACGGAATATTCATTACTTGACGGAGCAATAAGAATAGGGGAATTATTAAACTTTTGCAAGGAGAACAACTTTCCTGCAGTCGCTGTAACAGACCACGGTGTTATGTATGGCGATATGGAACTTTATGAACTTGCAAGAGATGCAGGAGTTAAACCGATTATGGGCTGTGAATTTTACGTCCATGACGGAGATATTACAGAACATGATAAAAACAACAACCCTTGTTATCACTTGGTTTTACTTGCAAAAAATAACCAGGGATACGCTAATATAATAAAATTAACATCTATTGCATGGTGTAAAGGCAGATATGTAAAACCTCGTATCAACTGGGAATTACTGGAAAAACATCATGAAGGTTTAATCTGCTGTTCTGCCTGTTTAGGGGGCGAAGTCCTGCAACGTTTGTTAAAAAACGACTATGAAGGCGCTAAAGAAATTGCTAAAAAATATAAAGACTTATTCGGCGAAGACTACTATATCGAGCTTCAAGACCACGGAATGGAAGAGCAAAAACGAACCAATCCTGATTTGATAAAATTAGCTCAGGAACTTGATATCGAAATGGTTATCACAAACGACTCGCACTATCTTAGACTTGAAGATGCCGATATGCACGATACTTTATTGTGTATGCAAACAAACAGTGATAAAGATGACCCGAACAGATTCCATTTCCCGAATAATGAATTTTATGTTAAAACACCTTCTCAATTAAGAGATTCTTTCAAGTGGATGGATGCTGAAATGTTTGACAGATGTATTAAAAATACTGTCGATATCGCTGAAAAATGCCACGTAATGTTAGAACTTGGTAAAAGTCCGCTACCTGAATATGAAGTTCCGTCAGGATTTACAATTGATACGTACTTGGAACATATTGTACATGTCGGATTAAAAAAACGTTACGGAGAAATTTCACAATCTATTCAGGAACGTGTCAAATATGAATTAGGCGTAATCCAGCAAATGGGATTTTCAGCGTACTTCCTTATCACATGGGACTTTATACATTACGCAAAAACTCACGGAATCCCTGTAGGACCGGGACGTGGATCTGCGGCAGGTTCAGTTGTTGCTTATGCACTTGAAATAACTGACCTTGACCCGATTGAGCATAAACTCTTGTTCGAAAGATTCTTAAACCCTGAACGTTTCACCATGCCCGATATCGATATAGACTTCTGTATCGAACGACGCGGCGAAGTTATCGATTATGTTACTAAAAAGTACGGTGAAGATAAAGTTTGTCAGATTATCACATTTGGTACTTACGCAGCAAAAGCCGCATTCAAAGGTGTTGCAAGAATCATGAAAGTTCCATTTTCGGAAGCTAACAGACTCGCAGGATTGATTGAACCTGCAATTGAACTTGCAATGAGTATTAACGATAAAGCTAAGACCCTTAAAAAAGCAATGGAATATGACGGGTCTGAATTAAAAGCTTTATACGATAAAGACGAACAAATTATGATTGACCCGACAGAAGGTAAAACTGTCGGCATGAAAAAACTTATAGATTTAGCGGTAGGTATTGAAGGTTTAAAAAACAACACAGGTACCCACGCCGCAGGTGTAATTATTGCACCAAAACCGCTTGATGAAATCTTACCTGTTCAACCGTCAAAAGACGGCATTATCCAAACAGGCTACCCGCCTCATGCCGTAACTGAGGTTTTAAGTCTTTTAAAAATGGACTTTTTGGGGCTTAGAAACTTAACAACTATTTATAAGACAGTTGATATGATTAAACGTCGTCAGGGAATTGAACTTGCGATTAATGATATTCCGCTTGATGATAAACCGACTTACGACATGTTAATGACAGGTGATACAGACGGGGTATTCCAGCTTGAATCCCAAGGTATGAAAAACCTTGTAAAAAGGCTAAGACCTGACGTATTTGAAGATTTAGGCGCTTTAGTTGCTCTATTCCGACCGGGGCCGTTAGATTCAGGCATGGTTGATGACTTTGTTGAACGTAAACACGGTCGTCAGGAAATCTCATACGCTCACCCGCTGTTAGAACCCGTATTGAAAGATACTTACGGAACAATTGTATACCAAGAACAAATCATGCAAGTTTTCCAAGTACTGGCAGATTACTCACTCGGTCAAGCGGATATGGTTCGTCGTATGATGGGTAAGAAAAAAGTCGATGAAATGGAAAAACAAAAAGGTAAGTTCATTGAGGCTTCCGCAAAACACGGAATGACATCAGAAGCTGCTACTGCTTTGTTTAACCAAATCCTAAGTTTCGCATCATACTGTTTCAACAGGTCGCACTCGGCAGCTTACGCGTTTGTTGCTTACCAAACAGCATACTTAAAATGCCACTACCCTGTTGAATACTTATCAGCATTATTATCAAGTGTTGCTGGAGATTCTGAGAAAACACAATTATATATAGAAGAAGCCCTTAAAAAAGGTATAAAAGTGCTTCCGCCGGATATTAACCACTCACTTGCAACTTTCACCCCTGACGGTGACAATATCAGATTCGGGCTGGCTTCAATCAAACAAGTCGGAGAAGGCGTAATTGAAGATATTATCAAAGAACGTGAAGAAAACGGTGAATTTAAATCAATATACGATTACATTAAACGTGTTGATGTTAAATGTACAAACAAAAGAACTTTAGAAGGACTTATCAAAGCAGGTGCATTTGCAGGTATTGAAAAAAGCCGTAAACAATTAATGGAAAACCTTGAATATATCACAGCAACCGCTTCAAAAGAAGCTAAAGCAAAAGAATCAGGTCAGGGAAGTTTATTTGATATGTTAGGCGATACCGCAGCAATTGACAGTGCTAAATTTACACTTTCAGGCTCAGATGAAGAATATGATGCAAGACAGGTGCAAATATTTGAAAAAGAATTTCTGGGATTCTACGTAACCAGCCACCCGCTATCTACAATAAGAGATAAACTACCGTTTTTGATGACTCATAAAATCTCTCAAATTCCGGAAGTTCCGAATGAAAAAGTTGTAACGATCTGCGGGCTTGTAACAGGAACAAAACAAATTCCGACCAAAAATGACCCGACAAAATATGTCAGATTTGTAACGATAGAAGATTTAACAGGAAAAATCGATACTCTCGCATTTAACTCTAAAATCGCAGAGTATAACGATTTTCTGCAAAACGAGCAACGCATAATTGTATCAGGAAAAGTAAGCCGACGAGGAGATGATGATCCGCCGATTATATTGATTGATACGGTTAAACCTGTTGATAATTCTAATATTTTCACAATCGAAATTAAGAATGAAATGAAATATGAAGAATTATTCTTGCTAAAACAGATGCTTTGCCAATACTCAGGCTCGGATCCTGTGATGCTAAAATTACCTGATTTAACGGGTGAAGTAAAAATTTTAGCTTCTTCAATGTTCTGGGTTAATTCATCAAACGACCTTGTTAACTCCCTTCACAAAGGTTTTGGTGACAAAGTAGGCATTTCTATAAAATCAATGGATACAGATTTAAAAGACGGTGAATAAATCACCGTCTTTTTCTAATCAAGATTAACGTTTTTTGTTAAAAATCCCGAAACATCCAGATTCTTACCTGCGACTTCGGCATTTTCAAGTACCTGAGGTAATACTTCCAGATTTTCTCTGACAACTTTTGTATCACCCAAAGCAATATCTACACCATCAACGGACGGATGAGTTTTCCTGCTTACTTTTGCTATCATATCAGATATATTAGGGAGTAATCTTATATTTTCAGGTTTTGCATCACTCCGACATAAAGAAGTAAGGATTCTGAAAAATCTGTTTTCTTTTGAATAGTCCATCAAATATCCGCCGCCTAAAGTATCTTTAGCTAAAGCAGGGACAAGTTCTTTTAGCGCTCTTAATTGTTCTGTTAAATGACCGGTATTTGCTAAATCATTTCCAAATAAATTCAACAAGAAAAATTTTGAATTAGTATCATCTGAGTGGTTAAAAACTTTACCCGTTAACTCAACAGCACCCGGATTTCTACGGCTGATTTCAGGGAATTTTGAAAGAATATCACCCATAATTGTTCTGCCATTAGCAAGCATTTTTTGTAATGAGATATTGGTTTGTAACCTGTCTCCCATATGAGCAAGGTCGATAATATCATGTGCAACACCCAGATGTTCTGTACTCATACCTTCGGTTTGAGATAAAAAGTTTCTAAGTTCTCTGCTGTTAGTTTCACCCAATCTTTTTTGAGCCTCAACATCTGTTGCAACTTCTGTTAAATCCAGCGCTCTTCGTTCAACACTTTCCTCGCCTGAGAACCAATCTTTAACTTTAAAATCTTGTTCAACTCGACCTTTTTTCTTCGCAGCCTGAAAAACATCTACACCCAAGGCTTTAGCCTCTTTAGGTAAATCTACACCATATTCTCTTGCTAATTCAATCAATTTAGGTTCGGCAGACTTTACACCTGATTCATAAATATCAGCGTAAGATTCTATAGATTTTATAAGTTCATCAGCAGAATTTTGTCTTGGGGTTCTTGTAACAGCACCCATATCCATAAACATGCTATCTTGAGGAACGAATCTGTTTGGTAATATTCTCGCTTTTACTTTTGTTTCAACTCTCGGAGTTGAAGATGAAAATTTTGACGTCAATCTTGATATAAATGACATTGGTTAAATCCTTTCGTTATTTTGTAGTGTCATTTATATAATAACCAAACAAAGAATAATTTGCTATTTAAAAAGCCCTGTATGATTACAGAGCTTTTCTTAGGAATATAATGAAATTATGAGTTACTATGCGATATACTGTTGGACTCGGCTATTGTGCATTTTTCTTACCCATCCTGCCCAGACTCCGCCTTCACAGTAATGTCTGCCGATTTGGTCTAAGTTATTAAAATCAACTGATGCGACATCTGAAAATCTTGTATATCTTGCAAGGTTTTTAATTCCTGCTTCCAACCCTTTTTCAGGAGTTGAGAAGTATCCGAAACCTTTAGCGTTAACACCGGCATCACCTGCTTTTCTATATCCCATAAAGTTGTTATGACGAGCTAAGTTACTTGTACCCCAGCCTGATTCAAGACCGATAATTGACGCAACTAATGCAGGATCAACACCGTATTTATGGCATAATTGGTTAACAACATCTTCTTTTCCGGCTAAAGTACCTTTGAATAAACCTGGTTTTAAATCCCCGCCTTGAGCAGCAGCATACTCTTTTGTTGTTTCAATAGCTTTTTTCTCAGCTATTTTTGTATCAATTTCTTTTACTGCTTCCTGAGCTTTTTGAACCTCGGCTTTAGCTGACTCAAGTTCTTTAGCTTTAACTGTTTCATAATTTTCTTTAGCTTTATTAAATGCTTCAAGTTTAGCTTTTGTAATTTCATTACAATGTTCTTTTACTTGTTCATCTAATTTTTGTTTTTCTTCTTCTAAAGCTTGTTTTTCTTTTTCAAGTTCAGCTTTTTCTTTATTTAATTCTTCAAGTTCTTTCTTTAAAGTTTCAACCTGTTCGGTTAATTTTGAAATTTCTTCTTTTTTAGCTGAAATAGCTTTTTCTAACTCTGATTTCTTTGCAGTGATTTGGGCATCTTTTTCTTTATCTTCTTCTTTACCTGATAATGCAGGAAGAGATGATAATGAAGCTTCCAAAGTTTCCAACTCACCTGTTAGTGAAGTTAAACTGCCCTCAGCTGTTGTAATTTCGTTTTCTTTATCTGTAATAGCTTTTGCATTTTTATTTATATTTTCTTCATTTTTAGCAATATTTTCATTATTTTTAATAACCTGCGGTGCAAACTTTTTCGCCCCTTCATCTTCAGTTAAAGCTTTTTCATACTCAGTTTGAGCCTTATTCATTTCATCTTTAGCAGCTTTTATATTAGCATTTTCTCCGTTATATACGGCATTTAATGCATCTTGTTTTTCTTTTAAAGTACTTTCACGCGTTGCCTTTTCTGCTTGCAATTCTTCCATTGAAGTTCCGTCAACTGAAGCAAATTCATCTGCAGTAGTATTATAATTATCATAATTTCCTGAAGGCGCAGGAGAATAATCAACAGGAGCAGCGCCTCCTACAGAATCAGCATAGCCTGCATCTGCGGCACTTCCAGCATCAGCATAATCCTCAGATGCAACAGAATCTTCTTCTCCTATTTTCTCTGAATCAGCAAGTTCCTTAGCTAATAAATCATCTAAATCAACATTGTGTTCTTTCAATACAGCTTCAAAATCTTCTAAAGATAAGTCTTCGGCGTTACCGTCTTTAGCAACTAAATCTTTTACAAGTTCTTTTGCTTCTTCTTTTGAGATTTCACCGTTTCCGTCTTTGTCAGCAAGCTTTTTAACTTCATCAATAGACATGAAAACTTTTAAAACAAATTCTAATGGGCTGAATTTTTGCGGATTTTCTGCATCAACCACAGCAGTTAATTTGTCATAATCAATTTTGCTGACATCTTCTTTTGTAGCTTTTTCAAAAATTGAAACCCCGTTAACATTAACAGTATTATCAGTATTGTTACCGTTAAACACTGATTTAGCAAACGGATTTGCATTTGGTTGGTATTTAATCAAATTTTGAGCAATATTTTGACCTTGATTAGTTTCAAATGCCTTGTTTAAGTACTCGTAATAATTCATCAATAATCCCCGATCTCTTAATATATATATCCCCTATATACATATTAAGTATTTCATTTATAAATAATTGCCAAAATCGCAATAAAAACATTAAGAAATATTAAAAATAAAAATAATAAAAAAAAGTGCTTGAAATATTTTTTTTAGCATGTATTATAAAAGAGTAACGAACGCAAGATAAGCGGGGGTAATTCAGTGGTAGAATGCCTCCTTGCCAAGGAGGATGTCGCGAGTTCGAGCCTCGTCTCCCGCTCCATAAAGAAGAAGGTTTTAAGGCCTTCTTTTTTATTGCTTAATTTTCTACGGATAATCTGTGGGTAATTTATATATCAAAATCTAAAAGTTCGCAAAGTTTTAAATTAAAAGCATGTGATATTTGCAATAGATTTGTATAGCGAACATCGGTTTTACCTGTTTCGATATTACTTAGCCCATGGACAGATAATTTTGACAATTCTGCTAATTGTTCTTGACTAATTTGGCGTTTAATTCTTTCAAATTTAATTTTCTGTCCCAGTTTGACTAAATCTATATTCATATACATATTGTAGCGATTTGACATGATTATTTTAATTCATTATAATGAATATATAATAATTATAATGAATAGGATTTCAATTTATGAGAAAATGCTTGCAACCCGCAGATTTCAAAAACTTAGGATTTACTTTAGCAGAGGTTCTTGTCACCCTGGGAATAATCGGTATTGTTGCAGCATTGACAATTCCGATATTACTAAATAAATATCAACACACAGTTAATATTGTAAAATGGAGAAAAGCATATTCTCAATTTAACCAGATTGCATTAAAAATGTCCGAAGATTACGAAGTTTCAACATTTGAACAAGTATTAGCTACAGAAAATACGGAAAATAATAAAAACGATGCCGCAATTAAACTTTTCAGCAAGTATTTTAAACACCTAAATGCCGATTGTAACGGACAATGTAAGGGGAGCATCTCTCATGGTTGGAATTGTCAAGGAATACTTGTTGATAAATATATAAACGGAATGACAGGATATAAATATTTAAATGGAACAAGTGCAGGATATTGGGTTCTGGGATATTATCCTACAGTATGCTTTCAAACTCCTGATTATGTTTTTGCAATGGACACAAATACCTCTGCCTACGGCAGAATTTCCATAGATGTAAATGGTACTAAAGCTCCAAATGTAATTGGTAAAGATATATTTGTATTAAATATGAACGATTTAAAAAAAGTTGTACCCGGTGGAGAAAATCAATTTTATTCGGAATCTGCTTTTGCCTGCAATGAAAATGCAAAATATGGCGGCCCGGCATGTTCTGCTAAGTATTTAAGAAATTGGTAATTTATGATATAATATATAAATGAGTAAGAATAGCATCAGTAAGATCCTTGTTTTTGGAGTTATATTTACGGTAGTGTTTATTTTTGCATTATCAGAATCTCATTTTATGCAAAAAACAACCAGTGGTGAGCATTTTGAAGATTTTACAACAATAGATTCAAGATTCTTACCTCAAGTTTTATCGGATTATATGAAACGAAACTACGTAAAATACAGATTTTACAAGATTCCAAATTACGTAAAAGAATTATTTAAATATAATAAAGATTTTTACCCTGTATATCACTCAGGAAAAAAGCATACGGTTATTATTTTTACACCTGCGCATAAAAATACGCAGCTAACTCCGTTTTTTAATAAATTATCAATTGAAACAAAAATCCGCCAGAGAGAATTTAACCTTATCAAGATAAACTCTGACAAGGTAAGTTCTCCTCCATATCAAACTGCATATAAAGATTTAAGAAGTTACTGTAAAAATTTTTGTATAATTGACCCTGAAAGAAACACTTTATTTACCTTTTCTAGAATTACAAACACCGAAGTTGAAGCTTTGGGGGTTGTATTCCAAGAGTTTGGCTACATTGCCAAATAGTATTGCTTTATGTAAATATCTGTATAAAAAAACTGTGGTTTAGAATGTGTTTACTTTATACTGAGATAAAGGTTAACGGAGGGTTTTATGAAGCAGTTTTTGAAGGTTACGGGTTATGTATTACTTTGTACGGGTTTATTAATATATCTTGCTTTTCTTATTGTTCTGCCAAGAATAACCGATTTGAATAAATATAAACCGGAACTGCAAAAACTTGTTAAAGACAACACAAACCTTACTCTTGACTTTAAGAATGCCCGACTGATTACAACTCCGTTTTTAGAAACAGGGGTTAAAGCTGATAATATAACAATAGAACTTCCTGACGGCTCAAATTTATTTAAGGCAGAGTCTTTACGAGGTAAAGTTTTCTTACCTTCGCTTTTGGGATTAACTGTAAGGGTTAGCGGCGCAGATGTAAATTCGCCTGAATTAAACCTTGAAATTTCTGACAGCGAAAAACTAAAAATCAGCAAAGTTTTCGAAGACTTAGTTAACCAAAAACGCAAAGAACAACTAACACCTAAACCGACTTTAACAGAGAAAGAAGAACACACATTAATTGACCCGTCAAAAATAAAAATAATAGTACCCGCCCTCAAACTTAACAACTATAAAGCGCAAGTTAACGATACAAAAACAGGACATTCCCTGACTTTAAAAGGTGATCAGCTAAAGTTAGGATATTTCAACGGAAAATTTGCTAAAATTAAAACAGACGCCCAACTGCTTAGCGATAATAATACAAATATTACTGCAAATATTGACATCAACACCTTTTTACCTCAATTTGAACCAAAAGAAGAAGATATTGATAATGAAGCTGTTTTTGCGCTTCCGTTTATTAACCCTGTAGAAGTTTATCAAAATTACAACTTAAAATCAAACATCGATGCAAAATTAAAAGTAAGACAAGATAAAACTGACAATAAAATTTGGACAAAAGGATTTTTAAATATCGATAATACAACACTGACTTTATCAGGGACAGAATTACCGGAATCTTATTTTAAATTAAAAGCAAAAGGATACCGCACAAATATTGATACAAATTTATATGTAACAAATAATGAATATTTACATGTTCTTGGCGGAATAAATTACGGAAAACATCCTTCTGTTGATATCAGCGTAAACTCACCCGCCGTTCATTTTAACAACTTGTTAAATATAACAAGAGCATATTTTGACAGCATTCATGTAAGAAACGATATTGCAAATATGAGTGCTGACGGATATTTCTTATCTAATTTTAAATTAAAAACGAATTTTAAAGACATCCGCTCAAACGGTAAATTTGTCATCAGAAACGGCAATATAAGCCACAAAAACATCGGCTTGGTTTTCAATAACATTAACGCAAACCTTTTATTTGATGATAATACTTTTAATGTTCGTGACACACACATGTTAATAAACGACAGAACTTTAGAGGTTTCCGGAAAAATTGACCCTGCCTCTAATACAACAAACATTAATATTTCTGCTGATAAAATCCCGTTAAAAGGATTATATTCAGCATTTATGCCAAAAGAAATAAAAAACGCTTACGATTTAAAATCAGGAAATCTGACTATAGACACCAAAATAACGGGTGAAATCAAAGAAACAGCAACGTTATTAAAATTAAAGCTTGAAGATTTTATATTATCAGATAGAACAGGTAATTTCACATTAGAAAACAAATCCTCTCGCTTAGGATTTGCAAACTCCAGAGGGGTTATTCGCGGAAGGTTTAAAAATGAAGACTTTAAACTTAATCTTCCTAAATTAAACAGTACAATTACAGATGAAACCGTAATCGCAGATATTAATAAAAAAGATATAAACTTTAAGGATTCGGAAATTTTATTTAATCAAAAGTCATCAATTGTATTTAACGGGGAAATTAAAGACTATCTTTATAACCCTCATACAAGAATTAACGTAAGCGGAGGATTAGCTGACTCAGACTTAAAAACTCTAATCGGTAATCAAATCTCGCCTTATCTTGATTCTACAGGTGAAATTCCTGTAAAAGCCAAGTTTGATTCAAAAGGTGATAAAACAGATTTAACCATACAAATAAAAGCTACACCGCTATCTTATATTTCACCTGTCTTAATATACGATTTTGCAGGAAAACAAGCGCTTTTTCAACTAAAAGCCCATAAAGAAGGCGATGAAATAAAAATCAAGAAATCAGGTTTATATTTAAGAAAACACGATGCACCTTTCAATGACAGATTATCAATAAATTTACTAAATGCAAGAGAAGTAATTTCAGTTCGGGCAATTATTTCAAACCTTAGCACAAAACCGTTTATTAACCTGCTAAAAGTTCGTATTCCGAAGGATTTGGAAGGTTCAATTTGTAAGCTTCAAAATTCAGGGTTCACATTTGGCGGAGGGCTTTTTGCCTTCGGTAAAGTCACATCCCCAAGTATAAAAGGTAATTTTTACATCAGGAACCTTACAATGCCCGAACTTTATACAAATATTCGAGATATTGACATAAACCTTTCAAGTAAAGACTTAAAAGCAGGAATAAAAGATGTTAATGCCAACGGGTCGGATTTTAACATCGATATTATAACAAGCTGGAAAAATCTCTCTGAATCTAAAATATCTAACGTAAAAGTTAATTCAAGATTAATTAATTTAGATAAATTAACACAAATTACCGAAGCTTTGACAGAAATTTTGCCGCCACAAACTGAATCTGTAACCAAAGCTGCTGCGGATATTCCCGTTGAGATTCTTGACGGAACAATTAACTTAAACAGAATTAAAACAGGGGATATAACCGTCAGAAACACAACTTCAAAAATATCATTGGCTAAAAATACTTTATATCTGAACAATTTAAAAACACATCCTATAGGCGGTTACGTTGACGGAAAAGCAGCAGTAAACCTTATTACATATGAACTTATGGCAAAAGTTCATGGTCGTGATTTTGATATTGAAAAAGTACTTCTTGATACAATGCAAATGAAAGATATGCTATCAGGTAATATGAGGTTTATTGCAGACATAAAATTAAAAGGTTTAACCCTTGAAGAACAGTTAAAAACGCTTAAAGGATATGTAGATTTTGACATAAAAGACGGGCAACTCGGACCGTTCGGGAAGTTCGAAAACTTCCTTATGGCTGAAAACTTAAGAGAAAACGCGTTTTTCTCATCAACCATAGGTTCAATAATCAAAAATATCGTAACCATTGATACTTCACATTTTAATAATATGTTCGGACATTTGACATTTAACGACGGATTTGCCGAGCTTTCTCCGATAAAAACTCAAGGTGACGTTATGTCAATGTATATTGCAGGTAAAATCGGTCTGATTGATAACAGCGCAGATATGAAAACCCGCGGCAAACTGGCATCAACATTTTCTGACAGTTTAGGACCACTGGCAAATATTAACCCTGTTAATCTTGTCAAAAACACTCCCGGATTAAATATAGTTGCGGCTAAAACATTCTCAATCTTCTGTGAACAAATTTCACAGGAAGAATTAGAAGCCCTGCCATCCTTAGCTGAAAACAAATCAGACGATTATGCTACAAAATTCCAAATTATACTGCGCGGTGATACAAGAAAACCGTTAAAAATGATAAAATCATTCAAATGGCTTGCTCTTGACTCAGAAATAGAAAGTGCTCAAAACTTTGTTGACACAATCCCTATCCCGCAGGCAGGAGAAGAAAATCTTTCGGTTGAAGAAATTATCAAAATAAGAAACCTTCAAACCACTCAACCAAAACCGACAGAAGTCGTTGAGAAAAAGCAGTCAAAATCATTATTTAAGAAAATATTCAAAAAATAACCATGAAAAAACAAAATGTATATATAATCTCAGGAATAATCTTAACAGCAGGCCTTGCTGTGGTATATGCATTTTTGTTTTTCGCTCTGCCTGTGGTACTAAATTCGGATAAAATGGTATCAAAATACGAAACCTTTTTAAGCGAAAAGTTAAATTCTCCTGTAAAAATCAACAATTTTAACTTTAAAACCAACCCGAACTTATCTTTTGAAATTTCGACAGAGGAAATTTCAAGTAAGAACATACTTAAAGCAAAAAATCTTCAACTTTCTACAAACCCGCTTTCAATAAAGCCTAAAACTATTGATGCTGAAAGTGTCTACGTTGATATTTTTGAAATCAAAAAACTTTTTAACAACAATAATAACAACGACAAAAAAGCTTTCAACTTGAAGTTTTTCCCTATTACAAACATACAAAAAGCTTACCTAAAACTTGATTCTTCCGGAAAAACATTTATAGAACTTGATAATATCAAATCGCACAAAGAAGGATTTAAAATTGTTTGCACGTTTTTAGGCAAAGTTCAATCTCCATACATAAATTCACCTGTAATTATAGGTAAATCAGGCAAAATTCACTATTTTAACAAATTATTTTTTGACGATTTGTCGGTTAATTTTGTAAATTCAACGCTTATTTTAAACGGCGCAATTGATAAATTATCATTTAAAGGCAAATCTCTGCCTGCTAAAGACTTAGAATCAGCGTTCTTGTACTTCTATAAACTAAAACACCCGAATAAAAAGAATTTTATAGAAAATTTCACAAACTTTACAGGAACCCTTGATACTGATTTAAAATACTCAAAAAAAGGATTATCAGGAAAATGTATAGCTCATAACCTCGGCGCTGACTTTTCAAAATTCAAAATTCCCGTACGGCTTCCTATTGTTGAATTTAATTTCAACAATAGAACAATGGAAACTAAAACTAACGGAACATTTGGAGAAGAAGCTGTTTATACAGACGTTTTTATTGAAGGTCTTTTTACAAAATCCGTTCACACCGTCGGAAATGTTCATTCAAAAAGACTTACAAATCATTTTACACAGAAGTATTTTAAGCCCTTGCAGATTGTAGGACACGCTGATGCTAAAGTCAGATACGAAGTTCAAAAAGGTGTTGATGTAGATTATATATTAACACTACCCAAAGGAAGCAACCTTATTTCAGCCTACGGAAGCCTTGATAATACAGACAAAATCCGACAAATCAGCGCGAATACTCATAAAGTAGAAAACAATTTATACTTAAAAAATTACAGCTACAGCTTTATAGAAAACAAGAACATTAAAAAACTTCTTTATGGCGACGGATTATTTATTAAGCCAAAAGATCATTTCAAACCTTCATATTTAACATTAAAAACCGAAGGTCAGCTTCCTATCGAGCTTGTAAGCTCTTTTGTTAATGATTTTATTTACGGAGGAACTTTTGGCGCAGATTTAAGATATGACTTTGTAAACAAACTTTTGTCAGGATATGTAAAACTAAATGAAACCTACCACGAAGACTTTTTATACCTGAAATCTGCAATAATAAGTGCTAAAGACAAAGAACTTACAATAAACACAACAGGAACATTCTTTGATTCTCCGATAAACCTGTCACTGCTTGCTGATAACAAGTTTTTAGACGGATTATTTGTCAAAAACATAGATATTCACCTTAACAAGTTTTACGTAAAGCGTAACGGATTTAAAGATTTAAAACCAAAACACACCATAAAACACCACAAACACAAAGATTACAACGTCACAGTAGAAAAAGGAAGAATAAGGGTTGACGAGATACTGAACTCAAAATTCTACCTGCATGATGTTGAAATTAACGGAAAACTAAAAAATGATATCGTAGATTTTGTTATCCCTCAAACCGAATATTCAAAAGGGATTTTAAGTGCAGAAGGTAAATATGACATAAAAAAACATAATTCAGATATATATTTCTCGGCTTACGAAATCGATTCAAACGAGGTTGCAACAAAGATGTTTAACCTTCCCGAATACTTTACGGGACTTGCATCTGCATCATTACACCTGATTACTACAAACAAGCTTAACGATATAAAAGCTTACGCAACATTTGCAATAGAAGACGGTATGATGCCAAAGCTCGGTTCCCGCGAAATTATACTAAACAAATCAAAAAAACGTAAAAATCCGCTTTATTATATCAAAAAACCTATTAAATTCACACTTTCAAAAATTACAAACATTGATTTTACAAATAAACAAAACCTTTCAACAGATCTTTGCGGCTGTTTTGAACTTGATAACAGTGAAGTTCATGAAGCAAGAATATACTCACAAAGTGAATATCTTTCAACCTTCATTGAAGGAAACTACAACATAGACACTGAAATCGGAAACATAACAATGTGGGGTAAACACAACAAAATTGCCGAAAAGAAAATAAAAATATTAAAACTTCCGCTGTCATTACTTTACAAAATATTTTTCAAAGTTGAACGTTCTAAAACTAAATTTACTAAAGAAATCGAACAAATTCCGCCCATCAACGGTACACCGGAAGAAGTCGGAATATTTAGGGTTAATATAAAAGGAAACCTTAACGCCAACAAATTAGACGTTACATTAAAAGACATCCGATAATTCTTATAATTCTTTCAATAAAAGAACAGGTTTTGGAATATAATCAAGTTTATTTTCCAAGGTTTCTATCGTATCTGAATTTATCAAATCGTCATTTGCCAAATCATTTTGACCCAAAATTTGATAAATTTGAGCTCTTTCTAAATATAATCTGTCTTTTAGTAAAAATACGCTGTCACTGTCTGCTTTTGTTAACAATTCTGAATACAAAGCAAGCGCTTCTTCATAACGGTTTACATTATACAAAAACTGCGCCTTATCCCATAAGAAAGAATCTCTTTCATAATCGCTGTTGGCATTTTTTATTTCATCATCAAAATCTTTAATTGCGCTCTCATAATCTTTTAAGAAATATTTTATATAAATTTTATTATCAAAATTCATAGTATTAAAGAAATCCGTACCCAAACGATACGCCTTATCATAATCGTTTATGGCAGCTTCATAATCACCAAGCTGAAAACGTGCATATCCTCTTAACGAATACCAATCAGGCAATATCGGAAAAACAACCGAGCCTAAAGTTGTTATTCGGATAGTCTTTTTATATTGACCTTGTGAAATTGCACTATAGGCTTTTTTCACAGGAGAAGCAAAGAAAATAAGCATGATTATAAGCAGCAATAATACAGAAACCTTAGTTAATTCGTTTTTAAATATTTTATAAAAACGCTCATCAACTTCTACATTTTTAATAAATTTTGTTTTTTCAAATTCTCCAAAGACTTTTTCAAGCCTTTTTTCAAAAACCTTCGTACTAACAAAAGTTATACCAAAATATACAAGAATAATTGCAGATATAACTGTTACAATGCTTAAATGCAAATTACTATCTATTAGTAATGCATAGTTAGGAAAAATAATTTTATATAATATCGTAACAAAAACTAAAAATATTAATACTGTTGATATCCGCTTATATAAACGAATAAAACTCCAAACTTTATCAAGCTCATATTTAGAAAAAAGTTTTTTAAATTTATACCCTAAAGAAGTATTATTAACAGACTTAATAACGGTATCTTCTTCCGCTGTATAATAATAAAAATTCATTGGTGAATTTTTGTATAATATTTTCATAATATTAAGCTTTGACATTAAATATACTTTCCCTTGTAGATAATCTTATCATATTAAAACAGTCGTGCAATTACTTCATAAAACTTAGAATTTTTGATTCAATATCGTCTTGAGATAAGCCTTTATAATTTATTCCTGAAGACGTTATAGGCTGTTTATAATCATATTTATTGATTGAACGCGAATCCACGATAACAGAAGGAGGCAAGATTGACCACTTGTATAAAGCAGTAGACATTCTGCGATAGAATTTATCAAGCCACTGAATCTTTTGTTCTTTAGAAACTGCATTATTTTTCTCATATAAGAACTCAGAACTTAGCATATCGTAGTAATGTTCTTTTTTATTCTCAATTCGCCAAATAATTTCATCGAGAAACTCATAAGGCATCAAAGCATCTTCTGCGATTAACGGCTTGCCTGTTTTAGGGTCAATAGCAAGTTCTGCCCCCGGTTTTTTGAGAATAATCGCTTCAGGTATAGCATTTTTTACATGCCTGTTGTTATTAAGCCACCTTGCAAGCGCAAACAATTTTGTCTTCGGAACATCTGCAATCGGAGCAAATCCGCCTGACATATCACCGTTTATTGTTGCATAACCCATATAAAGCTCTGACTTATCAGATGTTGCAATAGGAAGACAACTTGCAAACTCATTACTTATTCCCCATAAAAACATCGCACGGGAACGAGCTTGGATATTGTCCTGAGTAAAAGATTCTTTATAACGACAGTTCCATTTTTCTTCAACAGTTTTAAATAAATTTTGTAAACTGTTATTTGTCGTTTCAACCATATCTTTAATTGAGGCTTCAGTAAAATGTATACCTAAGTTTGAAGCAAGTTCAGCTGCGTCTGATTTACTTTCCTTACTTGTAATCTTTGACGGCATACTTACACCAAAGACATTCTCAGCACCTATCGCATCAGCAAGTAAAACCGCACAAACAGTTGAATCTAACCCGCCGGACAAACCTAAAACAGCACGTTTGAAACCTGTTTTATTAAAGTAATCTCTAATACCTTGAATAATGGTTTTATAAGTCCTTTCTAAATCAGGCTCATACTCAAGAGTATAAATTTTAGCCTCTGTAAGAGTTTGTTCTAACCCCTTAGTCAGCGGATAAATCTTACCTAAGCCTTTATGAGGATTAACTATTAAAAACTGCTCAGTAAAAGATTTAGCACGAGCTAACAGTTTTCCGTCCCCGTCAAACACCCTGCTAGAACCGTCAAACGAACTGTTATCAATCGCCCCAACCTGATTTACATAAACTATCGGTGTTGAATATTTCTTAGAAATAAACGATAACATATTATGTTTCAACTGTTCTTTTTTTGCTCTTGTTGGTGAAGCCGAACAATTGATAAACACATCAGGTTTTTCTTTTGATAATTCTTCTATCGGATCCAGTGAATAAAGCGTAGTATCATTGAAAAATTCTTTATTATTCCAACAATCTTCACAAATAGAAATCCCGTAAGTTTTTGAATTTACAAGGTTTATTTTGCTGCCGTCAACGACTTTATCTACATCAAAATTCCCTAATGTTTCCCCAGGCTGAGAACCTACAACAGGAGAAGGTTCAATGTATCTGTAATCGTTAAACTCTGAGTATGTCGGGAGTAATGATTTACGTATAATACTTTGTATTTTACCACCTGATAAAACTGCAACGGAATTATAATACTTTTTACCTGTTAAATTATTATATAGTCTTGGTTCTACAAAACCGACCAGTGCAGTGGTTGTAGTTGTAATTCTAGCAATTTCTTTAAGCCACTTCACATTTTCTTCAACAATAATAGGGTGTCTGTCAATTGTATCTTCTATAGGATACCCCATTAGCGTAAGTTCAGGAAATACTACCAAATCAAGCCCTATATTTTGAGCATGGCTTATATATTTTACAATTTTTGAGGCATTATACTCAATATCACCTGCTTTTGGATTGATTTGAGCAATCCCGATTGAACCGTCTTTATATGGTTTTAAAAGTTCTTTTAACTCTTCTTCTGATTCTTTTGAGGCTTCTTTGCTGTCAAAAAGTTCGCAAAGCTTGTATATTCGTTCTTTATCCTGTTCCATTTTTTATCCTTAAAACATTTTCTATTAAATTATAACTTAAAAACGGTATTTTTAATATATGAAATTTCATCATTTGTTAAATCATACAACTCAAAAATTTTATCATCCGTTAAATCATTATCAGGGCATTTAACAGGAAACGGAAGTTCAAGAAGATTACCCTTCAAGACTTTCAGCTCATTAAATTTTTTAGAATAAATATATTGAAACAATGTAGAGTTTAAAAAAGTCATAACATCTTTGATTGAATAACCGTCAAGCTTTGGAATAAGAATATTAGCACTGTTCAAAAACAACCGCTGCTTATCATCATAGGCAAAAACAAGTTTTTTAGAGATAAATTTATAAACAAGCTTTTCTTTTGCTCTGTAAATATCACCAGACGCAACCTGCTGAAATTGTGTCCTGTCATAAAGGATATAACGAGCAGAGTCTGAAATCCCGTCTTTTGAAATATTTTTACCAGAATAAATTTTCTCGCCGTTTTTCTGATTTTCCGAAATAAACCTTGAATTATCACCCGTTACAATCCCTAGCGCCCATACGCTGTCTTTTAAGGTTAAATAAGGTTTTGAATATATTTTATCCAACAGTTGTACATCATAATTATCTAAAACAGAAAAATTGTAATTTGTATTACCCTCAAAAAATGACTGAGAAATTCTATTTGTACCGATTATAATATCTTCTTGTGTTTCACCCCTTTCTCGCAAACTCAAAGAAACAACACCCGTTAATACTTTTGAAAATACTCTGCCAAAAAGATTTATCTTTTCAATCTGAAAATTATCAAGAATAAACTTTCTTATATCACTATGGACTTTAACATTTAAAACAGATTCCGGCAGAACAAAAAGCATCTTGCCGCCGTGATTTAAATGCTTTGAACACTCTGCTATAAAATAAGAAAAGCTTTCATCAGATGTTATTTGAGGATATTTTTTCTTATAATCAGGCTTTGATAACGCTCCCCAAGGCGGATTAGTAGCAATAATATCAAAATTTCCAAGATTATTTACTCCCAGAAAATCCATATTAAAAATATTAGGACGAAATTCTTTATCTTTAAATTTTATTATAAGATTAATTTTTGCAATAAAACAAGCAACTTCATCCATATCACACCCAAAAATCTGCTCAGGTGATGTTATACTGTTAGCAGCCTCGAGTAGAAAACTTCCCGTCCCGCAGCAAGGGTCAAGGAAAGTCGAAGATGAATCAATATTATTTGGAAAAATCTCCTCTAAAATCGATTGCGGTGTATAATATGAACCTTTAATATTTTTACTGCCTTCATTTAAAAGTGATTGATAAACACAACCTAAGAAATCTTTTTCATCTGTTGGAAGTTTTAATGACAAATAAAACTGCGCATTTTTATCAGACTTTGGCTCAAATTCTTCCAAAACTTCATATATATATTTTGTGGTGGTTGATAACCCGTTTATATTCAAAAGATTCACTGCTAGGTAATAAATACATTCTCTTAAATCTATGGTTTTCTCAACAATATCCGTTATCAATTCTACATTAGAAACGTCCGTTGAATACTCTTTAGGAATAAACAACTTTTTTGAATACCTTTTATTTGCCCTTTTTGTTAATTTTTTTTCTATATCCTGAGCATTAAGGTTCAACCTTTTCCAATTGTTTTTTGTGGCTTTTGATACTAACATATAAATTAATTTTATCATATTCTTTAATAAAAAGACATTTTGTTATATTATGTTATTGGATATTACATAAGGAGGAAGAAAATATGAAAAAAGTTTTATTAACACTTTTAGCTGTCTTATTTACAATTGTTCCGACATTTGCGGCAACATATAATGCAGCATCAAAAGTTCCGACAGTAGGAGCCACATTGCTTACAAAAAACAACATTCCGTCTAATAACGTTAAATTTACGGTTGTATCAGGCAATGTTAACAATTCAAACTATGCATCAAACAAAGTAATAAATATTTCAAGTGCAGATTTAGCATACACCGGAAACGATAATGAAGTAGCAGCAGTTATTGCTAACGAAATCGGACACATAATAAGCGGTCATGCATCTAAAGGTAAAGTTAAAAACCTACTTCAAGCAGGTTCAAACGTAAATACAGATACTACAACTTCAACACTAATTTCAGGCTACACAACAGCAAAAGAAGAAAAAGAAGCTGATATTATCGCTGCTGATTTAATGGTTGCCGCAGGTTATAACCCGCTTGCAATAATTGTTGTATTAACAAAACAAACAGGCACATATTGGGAAACAATTCAAGGGAAACCTGCTAACGCAGATAGAGCAATGAGTATTTATAACTATATTTCATACGCTCATCCGACAAAAGTTAAAGCAGGATACGGATGTGCCGAATACAGAAATTTCTTAGCTTACGCTAACCCAGAAATTGCAGAAAGAAAAGCTAACAAAAAAGCTGAATCAAAAAATACAAAAGAACAAACAAAAGCTAAGAAAAACAGTGCAAGTCAAATTACAAAATTCAGAACAAGAGGCGGTTTAAGCGGCTGGGATGCAGCTTACGGATTACTTAACTCTGCTCAACAATAATAATATTTAAAACTTAAGGGCTGATAAAATATCAGCCCTTTTTAACACCTAAATTTTTATTAAAAGGAATTTTGAATCCTTCTTCGCAACAACATGATGTTGATCATCTTTTTTAAACATTAAAATCTCACCTTTATCAACAGTAAATTTTTCAGCGTCAAAATGAATTTCAATCTCACCGTCTAAAACATAAACAGCAGCATCAGCTATTGACGTATGAGTATCAATGATTTCATCTTTTTTTAACGCAACAAGATTAAGACAACTGTCATTATGCTGCATTAAAACTTCTTTTTTAAATTTTTCACCATCTAAATTAACTAAATCCTTAGCATTAAGTACATTATAAAACATAAAATTTCCTCCTATCAGTAAATAAAATAACCCGATATGTAAAAGAAAACTATTGCCCAATGCGGGAAATAAATATATCACAATTCAAAAGCCTTATAGGATTTATCAATTTCGTCCTGATCAATTCCTATATAACGTAAAGTAATATTCGGTGAGGAATGATTAAAAATCATTTGAAGCATTGCAATATCCTTAAATTGCTTGTAATGATGATACCCAAAAGTCTTTCGCATAGTATGAGTCCCAATATTCGCATCAACACCGGCTGCCGCGCAAGCCTCATTTAAATCTCTGTAAACTTGCGACCTGTCAAGTCTGTGCCGTTTTATTGACTCAAATAAAGGTTCGCTGTCAAGCTTATCACTTATATAATCAGCTAAAAGCTTTTCCAATTTATTATTAATCGGGAATTTTTTAACCTTACCAGTCTTCTTTTCACAAAGCTCGATATGCGATCGTCCCCTAACATCCCCAACATTCAATGATAAAATGTCAGAAACCCGCAAACCTGAATTTATCCCCAAGCAAAATAAAACCTTGTTACGAAAACTTTTTTGTTCCAAATATTCCTCAACTTCTTTAATTTTCTTCTTGTCTCGAATCGGTTCTACCAGATGTTTCATGAAATTTTCTCCTTTTTGTAATAATTATCTGACTTATATTAAATTATTTATAAAACTCTAACAATCCCGTATTTACCTATCAATAAATAAAAAATCTCGGGATTTTACCCCCGAGATTAAGAAGTGATATAATATCTATAACGATTTAATAATAGCACTGTTAGTAGTTCTTGTGGTATTTTGACTCTTAC
>CAJUAL010000004.1:117809-182763 GCA_910584405.1 uncultured Vampirovibrio sp. | reverse complement strand
TATTTGTATTGTCTGTTAATCTTAATGAATGGAAGTTATATGTATGGACATCATCATTTATTGTATTTAGCGTTGTGTTACCCAATGTTACATTTGCATCATAGATATCGTTATGTAAATAAAAGCTTGTTTTATTTATATCATCGCCTTTTATATCTACGCTGTAATGCTTTTCGATTGTTGTTTCTGTTCCGTCTTCTGATGTTTCCGTTGTTGTGCTTACCTGACCCCGGATGTTATCTTTCATGATAATTCTGCCGCCGTTTTTTAGTTGGAAGTTTAAAGGAGCTGCCGTGGTATTTATATATATTGCGTTGTCGTCTTTCTCGTCACCTACCTGTGTGTAGTTACCGCTGAAGGTCGATACTCCGTTGTCCGCTATGATATTTAAGCCATATGGACTTGAAGAATAAATTGCACCGCCTTGCGCTGTTCCAGTTTCTGATTTTGTATAATTTTTAATAAAAGATGAATTTACAATATTATCAATTATAGAACTATTATATATTGCGCCGCCTTGAGCTTGTGAGTTTAATGACATAAGACCATTTGATATAAAATTACCTTCAAGATATTTAATTTTACTACTAGACTGATTACTAATCGCTCCACCTAGAGCTAAACCAGGCGTGGTTATGTTATTTTCAATAAAATCAGCTTTTATTGAATCAATTACAGTTGAGTTGAAATTACAAATAGCCCCACCTGCACTATTATATTTACCAATAGTATTATATCCGATAGTTCTAATAAAAGAACCCTCAATAGTGCCTATATACGCATTTGTATTATAAATAGCACCGCCTCTAAAAGTTGCGTCAGTAGTTAATTTATTATCTACAAAATTACCTTTTAATGCTTGAATTTTCCCATTTGTATCATTATATATGACTCCGCCAAAAGATTCTCCGTATCCTGATGTCTCATTACTAATAAATGAACCATGAATCTCCCCAATTTCTCCTATATTATATATAGCACCACCACGAGCGTAGCTGGATGAAGAAGTTGCAGTATTACCTATAAAATCACCTTTAATATTTCCAATTGTTCCTTTTTTGTTGTATATTGCACCTCCAAGAACAGCTTTATCACCAGTCACTGAATTAGAAACAAAATTACCTGTAATATCTTTTATTTTAGAATTATCATTATGTATAGCTCCTCCGGAAACTAAGCTACTATTATACTTAAAATCAGCATTAATATTTCCTATTTCAGAACTTGAAATATTAGCTATTGCACCACCATTACTCGTAGCAATATTGCCAACAAAACTACCTTTTATATCTCCCAATAAAGCTGTTGCAGTTGTTGCCCCCGCAAAATTTGAAATTGCCCCTCCATTTTTCCCAGATTTATTATTTACAAAATCTGCATTAATACTATCAATTTTAGCAATGGAACTACCATCTGCTTCATTAAAAATTGCACCGCCTGAACCCGAAGCTACATTGTTAATAAAAGCACCACTTATACTATTAATTTTTGTTGTATTTACCATTCCTGAATATGCATAATTGAGAATTGCAGCACCTCTATTTGCTTCATTATTAATAAAATTTCCTGTGACAGTATTTATTGATGCAACAATTCCACTCTGAGCATAATTATTAATAGCTCCACCTCTAGATGCCCCAGAAGGAGCGGTATTATTTATAAAATTAGCAGTAATATTCCCGATAAAACCTTCATTATATATTGCACCACCATAGTTAGAAGTTGAATTATTTACAAAATCTGCAGTTATATTTACCTCTGATTTATCCAGGGAATTATATATGGCGCCTCCACTTGAGTTTGAAGATAAACCTTGAAAAAGTTTATCTTTTACATTATCTGAATTTAATGTGTTATTTATTCTTTCAGTAGCTTCTGTATAATTACTTGGTTTTGTATATGTATATTGATAATATTTCGTATTCTGATTTGGAATATTTATTTCTACAGTATTTTCACCTGCGCTATTAACTTCCTGCCAATTTACTTCTGCAGATCCAGGTAACCCAAAGGCTACTGCACCAATCAACATTGCCGATGTTAATAATCTTATACTGTTCTTTCTAATCATCTTCATCATATCACCTCGTTTTTTATACATCATTTTATTTAAAATGATGTATTCTTTGGAATTAAGTGAATACAAGGGTTTTTACCCGATTGAAGTGATTATAACAATTTAAATTGCAGCTTAAAACTACTTATTTCAAGACATTTATCACATTTTAAATATTTTGGTGTAATATTTCTCTACCGATTTCTTTATCGGCTTATCTTTCACGTTTCTTTAACTCTTTGGGGGATTTTTTTACATTTTGAAATACTATATATCCTCTTAGATATATTATATCATTGTTTTTGTAATATTGCAAGTGTTTAAAACTTTATTGATGTATTAAAATAATATAAAGAGATAGCATTATTATCTTTATGTTGTATAATTTGGTAAGAAATAATTAAAATGAGATTAGGAAATTATGCAACAGGTTTTAGAAAAAAAACAAATTAAAAGTATAGACTTTAACTGCGATTTAGCACAAAGTTACGGAATTTATAAAAACAGTACGGAATCAAGATTACTTGACTATGTAAGCTCAGTTAATATCGCATGCGGATTTCACGCAGGCGATCCGTTGACAATTAAAGAAGCTTTATTAAATGCAAAAGAACAAAACATCGTAGTTGGAGCACATATCGGATTTGATGATATTCAAGGGTTTGGCTATCGTCCGATGGAACTTTCAGCAGACGAATTAGAAGCTCTGGTTATGTATCAAGTCGGCGCTATTATGACATTTGCAAAAGCATACAATATGGAAATCGAACACGTAAGACCGCATGGAGCAATGTATCGTCAAGCTGCAGAAGATTTTGAATTTTCAAGAACAATTGCAAAAGGGATTAAAAAATGTTCTAAGTGGCTTGTATATTATGGAGCGACAGGTGAAAACCTTGAACAAGTTGCTCAAGAAGAAAACATTCAAGTTGCGCGCGAAGTACATCTTGAAAAGATTTACGATGAAAACGGAAACATTGATTTCTCAGCAAAAGATTTGGAAAACACACAAATTTCAATCCAAAGACTAAAAGATTTAATGAACAATTCGCAAGTAACAAACAATATTGGCGGGAAAACCATTGTTAGAGCGGATTCAATCCATTTTTCAAACAAACTTGCAAACGCAAAAGAACTGATTATACAAGCTCGCGAAATAACAGAACCGTTACCGTATAATTACAAAAATGCCCAAAAATCAGGCTGGGTTGATTAGAGACAAATCAATAAAGGGCTTATGGACAACCGGATAGCCGTACAAGGTTTGCAAAAATAAACAATAATAAAAGGGAATATGTATGATTAAGAAAATAAAAATGCCAAAACAAGCAGGGTGGTTAATACCCGGATTACAAGTAAAAAGGTGGTTTGCACTAATTCTTGCAGGCGCAGTTTTAATGACTGTTGGCATATTGATTTTATTTGACCTTCAACCTATTTGGAACACTATGCAATTTATCAGTAAAATTGCAACTAAAATTTCAACAGAATGGCTTGCTTTCGGTATTGTAATGATAGGTGCCGCATTATTTTTTAAAGGTTGGCAAAAAACAAATTTATCTATCTTAGATCTGGACGATGACAGAAACAATGATGTTTTACTTGAAAACTTATACAGGAGAAGAAAGCTTAATCGTGGTCCGAGGATTGTTGCGGTAGGCGGCGGAACAGGCTTATCAATGTTATTAAGCGGAGTTAAGAATATAACAAATAATCTTACCGCAATCGTATCGGTCGGAGATGATGGCGGAAGCTCAGGCAGATTAAGAGAAACCATGGGAATATTACCTCCAGGTGATATCAGACACTGTATCACAGCATTAGCTGATGATGAAGACCTTGTTAATAAACTGTTCAAATACAGATTTGACAACGGAGAAGGCTTGGAAGGTCACAGTTTTGGTAATTTATTCCTAACCGCATTATGTGAAATCACGGGAAGCATGGTTACTGCCGTAAAAGAATCTTCAAACGTACTATCGATAAGAGGAAGGGTCTTACCTGCAACTCTTGATGATATGAAGCTTGCAGCCGAAATGGAAGACGGAAGAATTATCCACGGAGAATCAACAATTCCTGAAGCTCACGGAAAAATTAAACGATTATTCACAGAACCTGCGAATTGTAAAGCTTTACCTGAAGTTATACAAGCTATAAGAAACGCTGAACTGATAATTTTAGGTCCGGGAAGTCTTTATACAAGCGTAATTCCTAACCTTTTAATAAAAGAAATAGCTCAAGAGATTGCAAAATCAAAAGCTAAAAAGATTTACGTATGCAACATAATGACTCAACCAGGAGAAACCGATAATTACAAGGTTTCAGACCACTTAAAAGCTCTAATTCAACATGCCGGCTCTAATAAAATTGTAGATGCGGTGCTTGTAAACGATTATTTACCTGATAAACTTGCTGATAAATACCAAAAATCAAATTCTTACCCTGTAAAAGTTGATGTTCAGGAAGTTAAGAAAATGGGTATAAAAATATTTGGCAAAAAGCTTATTGAAGACAGCAAAGAAGGACTTGTAAGACACAGTTCAAACCGAGTTGCCAGAGCTCTTTACTATTGGTTCCGCAAACATGGGAAAAATAAATAATGGCTAAAGTTACAGTAAGAACACTCCAAAAACTTAAAAATTCCGGTGAAAAAATTTCAGCATTAACAGCCTATGATTATTCTACGGCAAAATATATAGATCAAGCAGGAATTGATATTATTCTTATAGGCGACAGCTTGGGTATGGTTGCACTGGGATATGAAGATACAACAAAAGTTGAAGTTGAAGAAATGGCAATTTTTACAAAAGCCGTAGCAAGAGGTACTCAAAGAGCAATGGTAATTACAGACATGCCGTTTATGAGTTACACAATTGATATCCCGTCAGCCCTTAGAAATATAGGAAGCATGGTTCGCTATGGTGCAAATGCGGTAAAAATCGAAGGTTGTAATGATTATATTTTAGAACTTATAACAAGAACAGTTGAAGCTGGAATCCCGGTTTTAGGTCACATAGGATTTACTCCGCAATCTCAAAATGTAATTGGCGGTCACATAATCCAAGGTAAAACAACCGATGCTACAATGCACATTTTGCAACAAGCAAAATTATTACAACTTGCAGGAGCGTTTGCAGTTGTTCTCGAAATGGTTCCTGAAGAAAGCGCTAAATATATTACAGAAAACTTAGAAATTCCTACAATTTCTTGCGGAGCAGGCAGATACTGCGACGGACAAATTCTTGTTTGTGATGATATATTTGGAAAATACTCTGAGTTTAAGCCAAAATTTGCCCGCAGATACGGCGATATGAAAGCATTAATCCTTGATTGCGCAACTAAATATAATAACGACGTTAAATCAGGTAATTACCCGAATGATGAGGAAATTTTCAAATTATCGGAAGAAGAAAACAATCTTCTTAATTCTCATATAAAGTAGAATTATTAAGAAATATTAAGTACGTAAAAGCCTATATATTATAGGCTTTTTTAACGTTTGAAAAATTTCACATAAATCCCTTCAAGCAATTTTCAAAAACAAAATTACTTTATAGAAGCATAAGGATATTTCACAGAGAAAAGTAGAACACGAGAAAAGGAAATGCACACCTTCACAAAAGTGCAAAAGTAAACACGGGAAAGAAAGTTTGAAAGGGGAAATTAAGATGACAAACGTGCAAAGAGTTCAAGGAACAACTGTAGCTTATTTAGGACAAGGTAAATCAGAAGTAAAATTCGTACCACAAGGACAATCAGCAACATTTAATTTTGGTTCCAACAAAATCCAAGCAGATGATAACAATATTTATGCATCAATGGGTTTAGATTTAGCAGCAAAAAAAACATTTGCATCAGTAACAAATGAAGCAAAACTAGCAGCAAAAGCAGCAGAACCACAAGGCGCTGAAGATGACAAAAAAGCTGATGATAAAGATAAAGCAGATAAAAAAGAAGCCGGCGGTACAAGCGTAACTGTAGGTGACGGTAACGGAACTACAATAGTAATTATAGGTGATAATAACGAAGTTAATGTTGGAGCAGCAGATAAAGCTGATGAGGCTGAAGAAGTTGACGAAACTGAAGAAGTTGACGAAACTGATGAAGCAGACGAAGCTGATGAAGCTGAACAACCTGAAGAAGGTGAACAACCGGCAGTTCAAGATCCAAACCAAAAAATTATTGAAGGCTTAAAAGATGTTATCAAAAAATTATTAGAGTTAATCGGAGTTCAACCTGCTGAAGCTGAAGAAAAAGCAGAAGAAGTTGAAGAAAAAGAAAAACCTGAAGAAGGCAAAAAACCTGAAGAGGGTAAAAAACCTGAAGCTCCTGTTAATCCAAACCAAAAAATTATTGAAGGCTTAAAAGAAGTAATCAAAACGTTACTTGACTTGATTCAATACCAAGAACCTAAAAAAGCTGAAGAAGCTAAAGAAAAAGAAGACAAACCTGAAAAGGCTGAATAATAAATAAGTAAAATTCAATCAAATAAAAGACCCGATAGATAAAATCTATCGGGTCTTTAGCATTTCATTTACAAAACGTAACAAAAAACGCAATTATTTATACTAAAAATACTTTATAGATACATAGGGGATATTAAAGATATATTTAAGGGGAAAATACGCGCACAAAGCATAGTGCTGCATATACATATATTTAAATTAAAAAACAACCACACGGGGAAATAGAGAAAGGGGATATTAAGATGACAAATGTGGGAAATGTGCAAGCGACAACGCTTACAATTAAGAAAGGTCAAGGCTTAACACAAGCACTGAGAGATTTAGTAAAAAAACAAAAAATGGAAATGTCAGACGGTTCAATTTCAGCAGCAGAATGGAATAAAACCATAGACAAATTGACAGAACTTCAAGAAAAGCGTAAAGCTGACGGTAAAGAATCAATCTTTACAGGTGGTACAGACAGAAAGGATTTTAAGGGAAGTTTTGTAGTTCGCCCTAATCAAGAAATTAAGTTCACAGAAGAAGAAATGAAAGAACTGTATAATGCAATGGGTGTATCGCTTACAAAAACCGAAGAGCCTACAAAACCAACCGCGGCAACCGAGCCAACCGCGGCGACTGAACCAACAGCAGCAACTGAGCCAACTGAGGCAACAAAACCAACAGATCCAACTACACCGACTGAACCTAACAAAAATGATACCAATGTAAAAGTTGGAAATAACAATGGAACAACAGTTGTAGTTATCGGAGATGATAATACCGTTATTGTAAACAACAAACCTGAAAAGCCTGCCGAACCGACTGCAGCTACAGAACCAACGGCAGCGACTGAGCCAACCGCAGCGACAGAGCCAACCGCGGCTACAGAGCCAACTGCGGCGACTAAACCAACTGCAGCAACCGAGCCAACTGCAGCGACTAAACCAACGGCGGCAACTGAGCCAACGGCGGCAACCGAACCAACTGCAGCAACCGAGCCAACTGCGGCGACTGAACCAACCGCGGCAACCGAACCAACTGCAACAACAGAACCAACTGCGGCTACAGAGCCGACAAAACCGGGCACAAATGTTACTGTTGGAGATAATAATGACACAACAATAGTAGTCATCGGAGATGATAATACCGTCATTGTAAACAAACCGGGCAAAACAAATAAAGACGATAAAGTTGACAACGACGATAATGTCGACAACAATGATGACATCGATAATAAGAAAAAGCCTGACGATACGAACCCAGATAATAAACCAAAACCAAAAGATCCAAACCAAACAATTATCGACGGGTTAAAAGATGTAATAAGAAAACTGTTAGAATTGATTGGTTTTACTGAACCCAAACCGGTAGAACCTCCAAAGAAACCGGAAAAGCCAGAAAAACCAGAGGAAGGGAATAAACCTGTAAAACCGGAAAAACCTGAAATAGATCAGGAACAACTGGAAGAAATAACAGAAATTCTAAAAAAACAACTGGAAGATCTGGAAAATCAATAAAATAAAAACCGTCGGACAGATAATCTGTCCGACGGTCTCTTTTGTGATATAATTACAGTGACAAAAGAGGGATAATAAAATGCTAATACACACAATAAAAGAAGTAAGAGAACAAATTAAACAATGGAAAAAAGAAGGTTTAACAGTCGGGCTTGTACCTACAATGGGAGCATTACATAACGGTCATTTAAGCTTAATCCAAAAAGCCGTTGAAAAATGCGACAGAGTTGTTGTTTCTGTTTTTGTAAACCCTATTCAATTCTGCCCGGGAGAAGACTTAGATAAATACCCAAGAACTCTTGAAGCCGACAAAAATTTGTGTGAAGATGCAGGAGTAAACATCGTATTTGCACCATCTCCAAATGAAATGTACGGAGAAGGACAAATGCGAACAAACGATTTTTTAACTTACGTTGTTCCTCCGTTTTTCTTTGTAAATAAGCTTTGCGGAAAATCAAGAGTCGGACATTTTGACGGAGTTTGCACTGTTGTAAATAAGCTTTTCAATATTGTTCAACCAGATTATGCATTTTTCGGAGAAAAAGACGCTCAGCAGCTTATCATTATCAAAAAAATGGTTAATGACTTAAATATTCCTGTTGAAATTATCCCTTGCCCGATTGTAAGAGAAGAATCAGGTTTAGCGTTAAGTTCTCGCAACAAATACTTATCAGAAGAAGACAAAGTTCACGCGCTTGCTTTATCTAAAATTCTAAATAATATCAAAAACTGCTACAAAAAGGGTATAACAAATGTTGAAGCCTTAAAAGAAACAGCTTTTCAATTCCTAGACGAACATCACGACTTGGAATATCTTGAATTTATGAACGAAACAGACCTTGAAGAAGTAAAAACAGCAGATGATTCTACCCGTGTATTTATTGCCTGCAAAGTAGGCGGAGTTCGTTTGATTGATAACATTTTACTAAAATAATTCAAAAATATGATGCCCCATTAAAAACAATACATTCAAAATATGAATAAAATTATAAATTAATAATATTTACCCCTTGACACGATAAAAATCAACCATGCGGTCAGAGCATGATTTAGAGCATGATTGAGGGGTTTTCTAAATCGAAAGGTTTAGATAACAGCTTCAATCTTATTCTAAAAAATTATCAACCAGTGCATGGATTTAAATCCCCTCTAAAAGAAGTAGTATATAAAGTGTAGAAGATAACCAAACACACGGGGGAATAAGATGAGAGATTTTAACAAGAAGCTAAGAGTTTTACTAATAGATGACAACGCTAACCACTTAAGAGGGATTAAAGAGCTAATCAATTTAGAAAGCAGCTACGAAGTTGTAGGAACAACAACAAGCGCAAATCTTGGAATTAACTTAGTAAAAAAATATCACCCTGATGTTGTATTGTTAGACATTAATATGCCTGAAAAAGACGGTTTACAAACAATTCAAACAATCAATAAGTTAAATCTTTCAACCAAAATTATAGCATTAAGCGGCTATGATGATTCAGATTTAATCTACCGCGCAATGAAATTAGGTGCTAAAGGTTATGTTCTTAAAACTATGGCATCAGTTAAACTTATCAATGCAATAGAAGAAGTAGCTTCAGGTAAAATTTATCTGCCGACAGTTCTTACAACAAGATTCTTTGAATACTTCCAAACAACAGCAAAAGAAGAAGCAAAAGCTTCAGAAGGCGAAAACTTGTTAAACACTCTTACAATAAGAGAAAACGAAGTTCTTGAACTTTTAACCGAAGGAATTAACTACAAGAGTATTGCAGGAAAACTTATTATATCCGAAACTACTGTTAAAACTCACGTAAATAACATATTCCAAAAACTACAAGTTAACGACAGAACAAACGCTGTTTTATATGCTCTAAGCCACGGTTTCAAAAGCAGTAAAACAAACGTTATGACAACAGTATAAAAATCTGACACATATATCATAAAGGGTTCTGCGAAATTTAGTAGAACCCTTTTATTTTAACAACACGAGGGAAAATGACAAACCAATTAAGTAATGAAGAATTAGAAAACCAGATAAGATACGTATCGCACGAGATTAGAAACCACTTATCAATTTGTGATATGTACACTCAAATAATCAGAAAAAACCTTGAAAAAACAGGAATAAAAAACGAATCAACCGAAAATGCGATTGATTGCATTCAAAAATCCGTACAAATAATCGGAGCAAACCTTCTTGATTTAAAATCATTAAACAATACCCGCATACAAACTTTAGATTTCAAAAAAACAATAGAGCAAAGTATTGAACTTGCAAAGGCATATGTATTTGATAAAGAAATAGAATTCGAAGTATTCATCAAAAACACCGCACTTATTGAAGCCGATGAAAACAAATTTCCTGCTTGCATTGTAAATATACTAAAAAACGGAATTGAGTCAATTGAAACCAAAGGCAAAATTGAAATTTATGCAGAGGTAAAAGATAACCTTGGAATAATAAAAATAATTAACAACGGTAAGCCAATACCTAAAGAAAAGCAAGAGCAAATATTTATCCCGGGTTACACAACAAAAAAGACAGGCTGCGGTTTAGGGCTTGCAATTTGTAAAAAATACTTAGAATCTCAACAAGCGCAATTAAAACTTATCAAATCAACAAAACAACAAACAATGTTTGAAATCACGATACCAACTTCAAATAGGCTATCATAAAAAAACGAAACATCAACAAACAGTTATAGACAGCAGAGCCACCCCCGTATTTTACTACAAGAAGACCAATAAAGGCTCGACTCTTTATATAACGAAATTCCAACAGTTGAGTTTGAAGAGGTTCAGGAATAGTTAATTAACTTTCCCGCGCAACTGCCCGCAAGCAGCATCAATATCTGCTCCGCGTTCAAGTCTTACCGTAACCTTTTTCCCCGAATGCTCCATTAAAGACTTAAAACGCATAATTGAATTATTTGACGGGCGTTTGTAATCGTTTTTCTCTGTCGGATTGTATGGAATCAGATTGATATTACATTTTATATCTTTTAAATACGAAGCAAGTTGTTTTGCACTTTCAACAGTGTCATTAAGGTCTTTAATTAATAAATATTCAATAGTAATTCTGCGACCTGTCTTTTCAACATAATATTTTAAAGCCTTATGAAGCTCATCCATATTATATTTATTTTCTATCTGCATTAACTGACGTCTTATTTCGTGGTTTGGCGCATGAAGCGATAGTGCCAGAGTCGATTGCATATCAAGTTCGGCAAGTTCTCTAATTTTTGGAACAATACCTGATGTTGAAACAGTCAAACGTCTTGCACCTATTTGGAAGTTATCATTAAAAATTTCCATAGCTTTTAAGACATTATCAAGATTTAATAACGGCTCACCCTGCCCCATAAACACAACATTTGTAACCTTTAATCCCGTATCTCTTTGTATAGTTAAAACCTGTTCGATAATCTCTTTATACGTCAGATTTCTAATAAACCCGCGTTTACCTGTTGCGCAAAAACTGCAATTAACGGCACAACCGACCTGTGAACTTACACAAGCAGTCAGATTTGCACGATTATCAAAACGCATCAAAACGGTTTCAACACACTCACCGTCAGGAAATTCCAGCAAATATTTAATAGTTCCGTCAGAACTTACCTGCTTAACTTTTATTTTGGTATCTGTTACATTAGCAACATTCTTTAATTCTTCCCTGAACTTTAGTGATAAATCCGTCATTTCATCAATATCTTTAACAGATTTTAAATAAATCCAGTTATGAACCTGACGTGCTCTGAATTTTGTAGCCCCGAGCGCATCAGTAATTTCTTCTATTTCAGCTAAATTAAGTCCCGATAAACTTTTCATAATTTATACATCCAATTCATTATATCTATCATAGCATTAATTTTAAGCCAAACAGGTTCTGATTTCAATTTCCAAGGTGTAAATGAACATGTTTTAGGCAGGAAACCCCCGTTTATTTCTGGGAAATCACGGCAAATTTGCGGACGATTATCATAATCGGGGCATCGGTTATCTTCTGTAACTTTCGGACAATGATAGATATAAAATTTGCCGTCGGTTAATTCTTCAAGCATTTCAACATATTCGGGATAAACCTTACGAGCTTCCTCTATCGAATCATACGGAATAAAAGTATTTATAAATTGAGAAGCAAAATTATCACCGTTTTGCGCCTTTAACTTAAGTTCATCAGGCGAAAATTCACTAACAGCAAACCGACAACAAGAACCGCAGCCTGCGCAATGATAATTTTTGCGTTCGCTACGAATTTGTTCAAGCTTAGATTTTATCTCTCCGCGCCAAACAGACTCAAGATTATCGCATTCTTTAGCTTCTTTTACGCACTCCATAAATATTTTACGATAATCAGCTTTTAAAGCGTCAAGATGCTCTTTCATCAAACATGTCTTTCAACAGGATTCAATAACAAATCAGCAAGCCTGTCAGCCCCGATAAACCCGCGTTCTGACATTAATTTTGCAGCAAGCTTGTTATCATAAGTAACAAATCTGTGGCGAACTTCAAATGAACCTTGAGCAAAATCAACAATCGCATAACAAGCTTTAGGATCACTTGTCATAGGTCTTCCAACGCTGCCGACATTTACAACGGTTTGTCCGGTACTTGTCTGATAACCGCAAGGAACATGAGTATGTCCGCATAAAATAAGTTTTTCCTGAGTACCTTCAATAATTTCTTCAACAATTTCCAATGGCATTTGCGGTAAAATATCTTCATTATTTGCTCTTGGCGAACCATGAACAAGAAGAACACTGCAACCTTCAACATCCAAACTCAACATCGGAGGAAGATTTGCAAGAAAAGCTCTATGTGAATCATCAAGCCGTTCAACATCATCAGCCATAGCATTTGCCATAACAGGATATTGAGCTTCCAAAAATTCCATTACATCAGGTCCGTATTGGGCAATCATTTTATCGGTATTACCTTGAATTATAGTCCATGTACCTTCCTGTGACATAACATAATCTGTTACGTCTTTTGGTTGTGGTCCTGCTAAAGCTATATCGCCAAGACAAAAAACATGCTCACACCCTTGAGTAATTAAATCACCCATAACAGCTTCTAAAGCTTGTGCATTAGCATGCAAATCAGATAATACCGCAATTCTCATAAATTAACACTCTCCTTTTGTGATTTGTGATACAATTATTGTATGATAAAAAGAAGAAAATCAAAAGAAATTACAATAGGAAATGTAAAAATCGGTAATAATAACCCGATAAGCGTTCAATCAATGTGCAACACAGACACTAGAAATATTGAACAAACAATCAGACAAATTAAAGAACTGGCAGACGCAGGCTGTGAACTTGTAAGACTTGCAGTACTAAATAAAGACGCAGCAGAAGCAATAAAAGAACTAGTAAAACTTTCACCTGTTCCGTTAATTGCAGATATCCACTTTGATTACAGGCTTGCAATTCAATGTATTAATAACGGGATTTCAGCACTTCGACTTAACCCCGGAAATATTGGCAAACGCGAAAATGTTGAAAAAGTAGTAACTTTAGCTAAACAACAGCAAATTCCGATAAGAATCGGAGTTAATGCAGGTTCTTTAGAAAAAGAACTTCTGGAAAAAGATATTCCGCTTGCCGAAAAAATGGCACAAAGCGCTATGAAACATATTAAAATCCTTGAAGATTTGGATTTTGATTTAATAAAAATTTCATTAAAATCATCAGATGTATTAACAACAATAGAAGCCTACCGTCTTATGGCAAATATGGTAGATTACCCGCTTCACTTAGGAGTGACAGAAGCAGGAACACTTAAAAACGGGCTGATTAAATCATCCGTAGGACTTGGGACACTTTTAGCAGAAGGAATAGGCGATACAATAAGAGTTTCATTAACAGAAAACCCTGTTGAAGAAGTTTATGCGGGATTTGAAATATTAAAAAGTTTAAAATTACGCCAACGCGGTGTAAATTTTGTATCCTGCCCAACCTGCGGAAGAACTCAAATCGACTTAATCAACTTAGCAAAAAAAGTTGAAGATCGATTCAAAAACCTTGATAAAAACATAACAATTGCGACAATGGGCTGTGCAGTTAACGGCCCGGGAGAAGCTCGTCATGCAGATTTTGGCATCGCCGGCGGAATCGGAGAAGGTTATGTATTTAAAAAAGGCGAAATTATAGCAAGAGTTCCCGAAGACAAACTTTTGGATACATTAGAAGAAGTTATCTTAAAATCATACAAATAATATATGACCTTTTTTTGTAAACAAATTATAATATTATTGCTAGATTGTTAAAAAAAAACTATAATTTATAAAAAAGAGGTGACTATGAAAAAATTATTATTAGTAATGATAGTTGCAGCAGCTACTCAAATTCAAGGGTTTGCAGCAATTTCGGTTGACCAGACAACATCCCCTGCTGTTTTACAAAACAAAGGGTTCTCAGCTCAAACTACTGATATTGTAAACGTATCAAAAGCAAGAGCTAACGGTTTGGAATATTATACTCCTGATGAAGAAGCATACAAACAACAAAATAAATTTGTAAGATTCTGGAGAAAACTTTATGTATACACAGATCCTGCGGCAGAAGATTACTCATTCTACCACCACAACACAACCACAACACCATCATATCAGGATTTATAATAAATACTTAATTTTACAGCTAATTGCGCTGATATTATCTGTTAATACAGCGCAAGCCGTAGAATTTGGTGAAGTTAAATATGACAAAAACACTTTTATCGATTATTCAAAAATCGACAAAGGGTCAACAGCAAAGTTGGCCGATTTTTATTTTGAAAAAGCTTTAAGTTCAATAGATGAATCCGAAAAGAAAACCTATTTACAAAAAGCCAGCGGTGAGTATTTTATATTAAATCAAATCGACCCTAAAGATATTTATCCGATTGTCCAAATGGCAAGGGTTTACGATTACGAAAACAAAAACAGCTACGCGAAAGCATACTTTTTCAGAGCATTGAAAATAGATAAGAAAAATGCCGCAACCAATTATTATTTCGGGGAATACTATTATACAAGGAATGATTACAAGCGGGCATTATATTTTTATAACACAGCCTTTGAAAACGGATATAAAGAAAATTTTACCGTACTTATCAGAATGGCAAGTATGTACGAAAAACTGGGTGACTTATTAAGAGCAAACCAATACTTTAAAAAAGCTTTTTTGGTAAACCCAAACAGCCAGGCTCTACCTGAAAAAATCTTAGAAATTGAAGGTATAAATTACAAAAACACAGGCTACTACAATAAAACAAAACAAAGGAAATAATGAAGATAAGACGTATATTAACAATTTTAGCATTAACAATATTCACAAGTATACCTTGCGGAGCTGTTGACGCGCTTGATAATGTACAATTTATCCCTGAAGAAATAACACTTCCTGCGTTTTCACCATTAGCTCTCAACCCTGATGAAGTTGTTTTTAAACAAAATTCCACAAGAATTAACTCAATAGACCCGAGTTTCAGTGCAAGCTATTTCCCGGGAGGAAGAGGAGCCAATAAACTTGTTATTTATACTCCAAACTTTGGAATACACACAGGTACAAACGAATTTGGTACAGAAGCCATTGTTGAAGGTAATACGGTTACGGCACTAAGCGGTGCTGATTCTACAATCCCGAAAAACGGTATTGTAATAAGCGGTCATGGGATTGCAAAAAACTGGATTACCCAAAATGTTTCTGTAGGTTCTAAAATTTACATTGATAAGTTAAACAACATAATAACTGTCTATACCACATCAGAAAGCTACACCTATGAAGCAAAAGCAAAAATTGCCGAAGCTAATTCAATGATAGATTATTACAAAAACTCTTACCCTAACTATAACTATCAACTTCCGCAAAATCATATTCAAACAGCGCAAAACTATCTTCAAATTGCGCAAACAGAAACCAAAAACAGCATGATTTTGCAACAATACAGCAAAGAAGCAATAGATGCTGCAAATCTTGCAATCCAAACATCGCTTCCTTTTATGAAAAACGAGCTGAAAGGATTATGGATTCGCCCGACAGAAACCTCTCGGGAACAAATTATTTCAACTCTTGAAAACATTAAATCAAACGGATTTAACAGCATATTTTTAGAAACATATTTTCACGGAAAAACAATCTTCCCAAGCCAAATAATGAACAAATACGGTTTTACCGTTCAAAATGAAATGTTTGAAGGCTTTGATCCGCTTGCAGTATGGATAAAAGAAGCCCATGACAGAGATATAAAAGTTCATATCTGGTTTCAATCATTCTACGTAGGAAATACTCCGCCTGAATATTCTCAATCAAGCATATTATCTGTTCGACCGGATTGGGGTAACAAGACAAAAAAATATGCTGATATGCCGACAGCGACACGCTCAGCATCAGAACATAACGGATATTTTATTGACCCGGCTAACCCTGAAGTTCAAGACTTTTTACTGGAACTTCTCGGAGAAATTATTGATACCTACAAACCTGACGGAATTAATCTTGATTACATAAGATACCCTAACGCCTCAGCAGGTAATGAACAAAACGCCTGGGGATTCACAGAATATGCCAGAAATGAATTTAAGGAGCAATCAGGAGTTGACCCTGTTGACATTACAACATCTGATGTTCAATGGCTTGACTGGAACCAATACAGAAGAAATAAAATAACAAATTTTGTTCAAAAAGTCGGAAAACTTGGTAAAGAAAAGAAAGTTTATATAAGTACGGTAATTTTCCCTGATTTAGCTTCAGCCTTGGCTACAAAACAGCAAGATTGGAGAACATGGTCAATTAAAGGTTATATCGACGGATTTACACCGCTGTTTTTAACATATGATTCAGGAATGCTCGGTTCTATGATGAACGATGTTATGAGAGTAAAAGCTCCGACAACAGACCTTTTTGCAGGATTATTCGTAACCTTTATGGGCGGATCTTCAGAAGACTTAATCAGACAAATTTACCAAACCCGCAGAATGTTTGCTAACGGAGTTATATTGTTTGATTATGCACATACAACCCCTGTTTATACAACAACCCTTATGGCAGGCGCATTCAACGACGGTAAAAAAGATAAATCTACAATCGCTACTTCTGACAAGCAAAAAAAAAAGATTGCAAAAGAACCCGAAAAAAACAATCAAGCGCCAAAAACAGGAAAAGTCATAATGTCAACAAATAATAAAGGCTTTTGGGTATTTACAAAATAAATAATTACTTTAGAACCAAAAATCTAATCCGTCGATCGACACCTAAAAACATTATTCGCCCGTCATCCAAACAGATTGAGTTTTGTAAAGGCAATTCATAATCATCAAAGACTACGGATTTATTAGTTTTAAGATTATAAATTTCAGGTTTTGCCTTAACAAACCCCATAAAAAATCCGCTTCGTTTTTGGTCACATCCTTCATAAACTAAAACTTTATCTCAGCAAGCAACATCACCCCATAATGAGTCCTAGGAATATTAAGATTACCAATATATTTTTTAATATCATTTATCGGATCATAAATATAAACATTTGTTTGATTAATATTTTGCTCTTTTGAATAAACATAATCAAAAATCAAGATATTACCGTCACGTAATTTCAACCAGTTGTCAAAAGAAATCTTTGCAAGCTTTGATTCTGTGAAAGTATTATTAGCAGGGTTATAAAAAACAAAACCTCTGTCCTTTTGTGCATTAGCAAAAAGCATCCGACCATCATTAAGTAAAATCGGATAATAAAGCCTATAATTTTCAGGAGTTTGAACTATGTTAAACTTTTTTGTTTTAGGATCATAAACTTCAAGTGCCGTAGATTTTAAAACATCAACAACAGGATAATAATTCAATAAGACACGCCCATCTGTAAGTCTTACCACATTTCCTATTTTTAGCCTATAATTCCTTTTTGAAGTATTTTTTAACTCTTTTGTTGTAAGATTATATTCTTGTGCGTACTGAAAATCATTAAAATCTTTTATATATTTTTCAAATTCTTTATTTAGATTTTCATCACTTTTAATATACGGAAGCAGTTCTTCTTCAAAAACTTTTGTCCGCTGTTCATAATTCATATTTGTATGTCTATTCGATTTGAGGTCACTTAATTTCTCTGCAAAAAAGTAATACTTATAATATTCTTCTTTTGATTGACTGCGTTTAAATCTCACAGAATCATCAACCATTCCGAGAAATTTTTTAAACAAATCAAATTTCATAGATCTTAGTATTAAAAAGTTATTTTCATCAAGTCCTACAACTTGAGTAACGTAGTTATAATCTTCATTATTTAAACCTGTTTTTGTAACCGTATTAGACTTAGGATTATAAATCTCACCAACTCCAATTAAAATGTTCCCGTCATAAAGCTTTCGCATCGGCTGAGAAGATTCGGTTGAAGGACCGTTTACAATATTAAAATACGAATTGTCGTAAAAACTTTCCTTTGCCGTTACAGGTAAAATTCCAACACAAAAAGTAAAAATAATAACAAACAATCTTTTTAACATACACAGATTTTACAGCAATAAAAAATAATTACAACAACCCCTATTTACATAGCCCTTTGCTTTTACTATAATTTTAACAGTAAAACACATAATATAAGGATAAGAAATGAGCATATATTTATTAGAAGTCGGAACAGAAGAGTTACCTTACAAGTTTATTCCGCAAGCGATTGAACAGTTAAACAACAATTTTACAAACTTTTTAAACGATAATAAAGTTAAATTTTCAGATATCAAAGTTTATGCAACACCAAGACGTTTAGCAGTAATTATCGACGGACTTGAAACAAAAACAGCTGATGAAGAAAAAATCGTTAAAGGTCCTATAAAAAATGTTGCATTTGACGAAAACGGAAACTTAACAAAAGCAGGCGAAGGTTTTGCCAGAAAAAACAATTTAACAAAAGAAGATTTATATATAGAAGATAATTACGTTCACGCAAAAATCGTTGTAAAAGGTAAATCAATTTCTGAATTACTTCAAGAAAATGTACCTTCAATTTTCATGAAACTTCAAGGTGCACATTTTATGCGCTGGGGATATAATGAAGCTAAATTTTCTCGTCCTATCAAATGGATTGTTTCAATCTTAGATAATGAAGAAGTTAAAATAAAAATTATTGACAAAGAGTCTTCTAAATACTCTCGCGGACATAGATTCGATAAACAAGAAGTTCTAATTGATAATCCTGCTAACTACCTTGAAATAATGAGAGGTGTAAAAGTAATAGCAGACCAAAATGAACGCAAACAAATTATCGTAGAAAAAGCGAAAGAAGAAGCTTCTAAAATAGGTGCAAAACCTTATTATACAGACGACTTATTAGAAGAAGTAACCTTTATTACCGAATATCCGGTACCTGCAATGTGTGAATTTGACCCGAGATACTTAGATATCCCGGAAGAAGTTACAGTAACGGTTATGGCTGTTCACCAAAGATATTTCGCTCTATACAAAGACGGAAAATTAACTAACAAATTCATCACAATGACAAACTATCTCGGGGATGAATTTGAAAACATCAAAGCGGGTAACGTTCGCGTAATTAAAGCAAGACTTGATGATGCAGTATTTTTCTTTAACGAAGATACTAAAAAGCCATTAATTGATTACGTAGAATCACTAAAAGGCGTAACCTTCCAAAAAGGAATGGGAACAATGTTTGATAAAACTCAACGACTAATCACTTTATCAAATTCAATCGCTAAAGATTTAAAAGTTGAGTCAAAAGATATAAAAAGAACCGCAAATCTATGTAAAGCAGACCTGACAACAAACCTTGTATTTGAATTTACCGAACTTCAAGGCTTTATCGGAGCAGATTATGCAAGAGTATCTGGAGAAAACGAAAAAGTAGTTCAAGGTATCAAAGAACATTACTTTCCGCTAAACGCTGAAGAAGATACAGCTAAAGGCATTGAAGGTCAAATTGTTGGTATTGCAGATAAAATCGATACAGTTTGTGCAGTTTTTGCAGCAGGTAAAAAACCAACAGGTTCTTCTGACCCGTTAGGTGTTCGTCGTGCAGCGTTAGGGGTTATCAGAACAATCCTTGATTCAGGCTTAAAAATCGATATCGACAAGTATATCAAAGAAAGTCTTAAATATTTACCCCTACAAAGAGATTGCGCAGATGAAGTTAATGAGTTCTTCGTACAAAGAATGATTATATTCTTATCTGACAAATACAATAAACAAGTATTAGAAGCATGTTCAGCGAAAAATCCGCTTGTTGATATCGCAGATTACGTAAAACGCGTTGATTTGGTTCAAAACCTAAATTCACCTGAACTAATCGAAAATGCTAACCGTGTAATCAGAATACTTAAAGAAACAAGCGATGATAAAGTTAACGAAAGCTTCTTTAAAGAACCTGTTGAAAGCAGTTTATACAAAGAAATCCAAGGGGTAAAGGAAACAGATAACTACTCATCTTACCTTGCCTCTTTGGAAAAACTAAATCCGACAGTTACTAAATTCTTTGAAGACGTACTTGTCATGGACAAAGATGAAAATGTTAAGAAAAACAGAATTGCATTGTTAACATTACTGAAGAATAAATACGATTATCTTACCGATTTTAGCAAGATATAATTAAGTTACAGCTATTTTTGTAAATTTTTGTAACATTCAAAATGTAAAAAAGCAATTAATTTTCTTCACCATACTTTAAAATGTATCTTAGAAGAAAGTGTCGAGGTAGAGGACAATGTTTGATCGTATAAAAAATTTAAAATTGGTTCAAAAGCTAAAAGAAAGTGTTAGCCCTAAATTACGCTGGCTTTCTTTTTCACATAAAAACACATTAGATAAAAGCACCACAGATTATTTAGAAGAAATCAGCGGTGTTGAAAATCTGAAAAGTCTTTCTGACGAATATGAGCTGGAAGCAATGGTCAGAGCCCAACTCAAAGAAGAATTTCCTAATATTGAAAATATGAAATCTTATGAGTTGTTAGTAGATGCAGTTATGCATACAATGAAGAAAAAACAGCTTCAAGCCGAAGATAATCTTGATATAGAATAACGATTATCAAACAAATTAAACAAAAAGATAATACCTGTTGAGGGTATTATTTTTTTATGAGCGGGGGTAAATATATAAACAAAGGAGAAATATTTATGACCGCTATAATAGGAATTTCAGTAGAAAACAGAAAAGAAGATGCTTCACGTCTTCAAGATATTTTAACAGAATACGGCTGTATGATTAGGACAAGGATTGGACTTCACCCTATGGGAGAGTACAAATGTTTAAATTACGGAATAGTTTTAATAGAAGTCGTAGATAAAGTAAACGAAATTTATGACAAATTATCACAACACTGGCAGGTCCAAATCATGAAGTTTTAGAACTTACGCTCGGCACGATACACAATTTTAACTTTTGTAAATAAAAGTATATAACAATACTCAAAAAAAATCTTGATGTGTTTTCATGCTAAAGGGACTTATTGATAAATGATAAATCCAATCAGCCAAGCAAACAATATAAAAACCAGCATATTTTACATCAATGATTATCATGGTAAATCCATCAATATGGAACGTACCATTAGTGCAGCAAACGTATTTGATGCAATGAATAAAGATAAGAAAGATGTTGATACATTTAAACTATCATCAGGCGATATAATGATTGGAGAGGACTTTAAAACAAACCAGCTTGCTGTTATGTTTCAAAAAGTATTGGGCATAAGAGCTTCAGCTGTCGGCAACCATGAATACGACATGCAAGACAGAGCAGGAATGATATTACCTCTGGTAAACTACAACTTACTGTCCTGCAATGTAAAAATTAACCCGAGAAACCACTGGAGCAACAAAATTAAACCTTCCCTTATAGAAGAACGAAACGGACATAAATACGGCATTATAGGAACTTCCCCGATTGACCTGTTCAAACGTTCAAAAAAAGGTGTAATTCAAAGAGATATAAGCGTAAGCAATACCCGCGATACAGTTATAGATATTCAAAACGAAGTTAATAAACTTCAACAACAGGGGATAAATAAAATTATTTTATTATCACACCTTGGTTACACAATGGATAAAATTATCGCAAACCAAACACAAGGTATAGACGTAATCTTAGGCGGACACTCCCACGATTTAATCAAAGATGTTAAAGAGGGTAAAAACTTATTCTACTCCCAAACAAAAGAACCCGTAATTATCACCCAGGCAGGACGCGACGGTAAAAACTTCGGAATCTTAAACCTTGAATTTGACCAAAACGGTATCATTAAAAAAGTTCAAAATAATGTAGGAAACACCCGAGATTTCAGACGCTATGCACCGATAAAATATGTATTTGACAAAATCTTCGGAGCAAGAGAAACTTACGGTCACGTAGAATCAGCACCGCCTCCGTTGAAAAAAGATTTAATCGAACCAAACCCTCATGCATACTTTATCGCTGACTGTATTAAAAAAGATTTGGACTGCGATATAGCAATCCTTCCTTCTCCAAACATCAGGGGATATTTTGAACAAGGAAAAATAGATTCAAGAATTTTAGCTGATATTCTTCCGTTCCAAAACAAACTATATAAAGTAAAATACAGCGAAAAAGAAATTGTTGACGCAATAAAACTTGCATCAAAATCATTCACAAATGTCGCAAATAAACCTGGAATATTCTATACTTCAGGACTAGAATACACCGTCAGCACAAACGGCAAGTTATTATCAATGAACTTTATAAACAAAGCAGGTAAAAAAGTTCCGATAAATATTGATAATCCGAGAGAAAACAAATTCTACACAACAGTCTTAAACGATTACTGTGCACAAGGCAACGACGGCTTCCAACTACTTAACCAGCCTGAAAGAGTACTTAAAAAATACAACTTTGATGCAACTCAATGTGTAAAAAATATTCTTGCACAAACAGACAAACCTGTAGTAATAAAAGATGATAATCGAATCACGGTTATTTAAACTGTTTTTTTGAGATATCGGCAAGCCCGGTCAAATAAACGTAATTAAATATTAAGCTTAAATAAAATCCAAAACATAATGCCCCGAGCTTTATAACAAGATTTAAATTCAAAGCCTCATCCCCAACAGGATAAGCTAATATTTTGTATATCGCAAAAAATGGAACAGCTGCAAGTGCAAAAACTCCTAACGATAAAAATATAACATCACCCAATGTTTTTTCAAGAATTTTAAAGACAGAAAAAAGATTAAAAAATTCTTTTCGAAACTCAAAATCTTTTGCATATTGAGTCAACAAAATCAGAATAAACGGAATAATACAAAACATAACAGATGAAAATATATAAATAAAACCTGCATTATTCAACTTCAACAATGCAAAAATTCCGCCAAAACAAATTAATAAATAAAAAACAATCCAATAAACCGCCATCGGAAGCATTTTTACAAAAACCGTAAACGGCTGCAATGTAATATTCGGTAAACCGTTTTCTTTATTATTCATAACATTGCTGACTACGTTAACTCCATAACCTATAAAATAAATCAGCAAAAGCATTCCAAAAAATAAATATGCCCACAGTTCCTTAGTACTTGAAGGAACCGAAATACAGAAATTATCATAAAATAACAGATTTCCCCACGAAGCAGTATACTTGATAAAGAGGATTACAAAAATACCAGCAAGTGAAAATAAAGAAATATGATTAGCTAAAGTATTCTTCCCGCTGTAAATCTGTTTAAAATATCTGAAAATTCCCATAAAAAATCTCTCTTACCTATAATTATAGCAACATAACCCCTAATTGCAAGTAAACGTTTTTATTATACAATAATTTTATGGAAACAGAATTAAAACAAGAATTGAATGTTATAAAACCGAGAATAGAGAAGTTAAAGGAGTGTCTTTGACCCTGAAAAGATAAAAAAAGAGCTTCAAGCGTTAGAAACAATGATGCAAAATCCTGACATATGGTCTGATAGTGAAAAAGTTTCCAAAACAGGACAAGAGATTAAAGATAAAAAAGAAATACTTACAAAATTTGAAAACTGGGAAAGCGTCATAGAAGATTCAATTGCAGCGTTAGAATTATCTGATGAAGATTTAATAAAAGACAGTTTAGAGCAAATAAAAACCGCAAGCAAAAATATTGAAAAATTTGAACTGGAACAAATGCTCTCAGGCGAATATGACAAAGCCGACGCAATACTTACAATAAATGCGGGAGCAGGGGGAACAGATGCTCAGGATTGGGCAAGCATGATGCTTAGAATGTACATTCGCTGGGTAGAAAAACGAGGTTGGAAATCTGAACTTTTAGACAAACTTGACGGAGAAGAAGCAGGAATTAAATCCGCGACAATCAAAATCAGCGGGAAAAACGCTTTCGGATATTCTAAAGCCGAAAAAGGTGTCCACAGACTTGTAAGAATTTCACCATTTAACGCTAACGGGAAACGTCAAACAAGCTTTGCTTCAGTTGAAGTTTCTCCGATAATAGAAGACTTTGAAAAAACAATAACAATTCCGCCCGATGATTTAGAAATCACAACAATGCGCTCAGGCGGTGCAGGCGGTCAAAATGTTAACAAAGTAGAAACCGCCGTCAGAATCCTGCACAAACCGTCAGGAATCGTCGTAAAATGCCAGCAGGAACGATCTCAACTGCAAAATAAAGAATATGCAATGCAAATTCTTGTATCAAAACTTCTGGCAATAAAACAGAGCGAATACGAAGAAAAAATGACTAAATTAAAAGGCGAAAATGTTGATATAAATTTTGGCTCACAAATTCGTTCATACGTTTTTCACCCTTATAAAATGGTTAAAGACCACCGAACAGGGTGTGAAGTCGGAAATGTAGATTCTGTTATGGACGGAAACCTGGACGAATTTGTTGAAAGTTTTTTAAGACAAAACACATAAGGAGAGAATATATGGAACAAGAAGTTACAATAAAAGATATTTTTAAACATTATCTTTCATCTGTCGTAATTTACGGGATTATACTTGCAATAATAGTTAACTGTCCTGTTTATTATGAATCAATAGAACATGAATATTTTAATTATATTTACTTTTTTATAGCTTATTTTCTCGGTTATGTATTTATTGCACCAATAATTTATTTTACTGTTAAACCAAAATCAGTGCTGGAATCAAAAAGCCTTGCTATTATAAACTATATTACAAGACAATTTAAAAAGTCTGAATCAACTAAAGCATTCTTAGAAAACATTGAACCTAAAGAAGATGAAAAACAAGCAATGATGATACTGTTTATCAAAACATTTTTCTCTGTAAACTGTGTAAATATGCTTTGTAATACATTATTACCATCTTTAGGTTATAACTTTGATTTTATCGGAGCTATTTCTACAACTTTTATACAATATTTAAAAGAAGGCTCAGGATTTTGGCAAAACCTGTGCCAATACATAATTGACACAGGCGATATGTGGATAAAACTAATATTAACGGCAACAACTTTAGTTTTAACTTTCAGCTACCTGACAGATTCTGTTATATTTAAAAACAAAATTAAATCAGCAGACACAACACCGCTAGGTGTACTTTCTTGTATAATCTGCTATTACCCGATTACGATTTTAACTTCAAAATTTATAACTCTGTCATTAGAAACACTTATTCCTGTAGAAAATGCTGTTGTTTTAACCATTTTAAATATTCTAATTATTCTTGTTAACTTTATAGGCTTACTTGCCGTTTTAAGACTGTTCGGAAAATCAGGCAACCTAACTAACAGAGGTATCGTAACAGGTTTCCCTTATAACATAATAAGACACCCTTCTTATACAATGCAGGTTTTATATATAATCCTAACATCAATCCCTGTATGTTTTGTTCCTGCATATACCTTAGGAGAAAAATTCTCACTATGGGTCGGAATCCTAATCTGGATTTACATATACTACCTACGTTCAATAACAGAAGAACGACACTTAATCAAAGACCCTGAATATCAAAAATATGTCGAAAAAGTTAAATACAGATTTATACCAAAAGTATTTTAAACTACAAACAGCGGGAAAATAATCCCGCTGTTAAATTTTATAACTTTCTGCGCAAAAAATAAAATATTTTGATTTAATACAATAAAGGAGTAAATTATATGAAAATTTTCCCAAAAATCGGTCGCAGTGTTTCAAGATACATAAATAAAAATACCGTTAACGGAAGATACAACCGTCACATGGATGCAGCTACAGTAAGCGGAATGGCAGCAGTAACTCACGGGATTACAACAGCAACAATCCCAGGACTTACACATTGTGAACCTGCAAATTTACTAGTCAATCTCAGTCTTTGGGGAGTTTATGCAAAAAACTTCGGAGAAGCAATAATTGACAGAATAAAGCTTCGTCCTATCATAAAACGTGCTAAAGCAATAAAAAAAGCTTCAAAAAACAAATAAAGCTACTACAAATGAAGTATTAACTCTTGATATTTAATTATTTACGAAGTAGAGTAAAAACAGGAAAGATAAAATATTAAGGAAGAGTAGTATTATGAATAGTTATATTGAAAAAGTTTTAAATGAAATTGAAACAAAAAATTGTTATGAAAAAGAATATATACAAGCAGTTGAAGAAGTATTATCAACAATTGAGCCTGTAATTGATCAACATAAAGAATTTGAGAATATTGCTCTTTTAGAAAGAATGACAGAACCTGAACGACTTATCTCATTTAGAGTTCCTTATGTTAATGATGAAGGAAAAACAATCGTTCACCGAGGATACAGAGTACAATTCAGCAGTCTTATCGGACCTTATAAAGGTGGATTAAGATTCCACCCGAGCGTAAACCAAAGTATTATGAAATTCTTAGGTTTTGAACAAATATTTAAAAATGCACTGACAGGACTTCCTATCGGCGGTGGAAAAGGCGGAGCTGATTTTGACCCTAAAGGAAAATCAGATAATGAAATTATGAGATTCTGCCAAAGCTTTATGACCGAACTTCAACGCCATATCGGGCAAGATGTTGACGTACCGGCAGGAGATATCGGAGTAGGCGCAAGAGAAATAGGTTATCTTTTCGGTCAATACAAAAGAATAAGAAATGCTTATGAAGGCGGAGTTTTAACAGGCAAAGGCTTGTCTTACGGAGGTTCTTTAGCAAGAACTGAAGCTACCGGTTACGGTTTAATATACTTTATGCGCGAAATGCTCTCTGCTAACTCTCAAAATCTTCAAGGTAAAACCGTAACAATCTCAGGTTCAGGTAATGTTGCTATTTACGCCTGCGAAAAAGCTCAAAGTTATGGAGCATTTGTTGTAGCAATGAGTGATTCTAAAGGCTGCATTTATGATAAAAACGGAATAGACTTGAATATTGTAAAACAAATTAAAGAAGTTGAACGCGGAAGAATTTCAGAATACGTAAAATACAGACCTGAAGCTGAATATATCGAAAGAACAAGTGACGATTCCCCTATTTGGAACATAAAAACCGATATTGCACTTCCTTGTGCAACGCAAAATGAATTAACACTAAATTCAGCCAAGAAACTTGTAGAAAACGGTGTTCTTGCAATAGGCGAGGGTGCTAATATGCCTTGTACAAAAGATGCTACAGAATATTTCCTAGCTCATAATGTACTTGTTGCTCCTGCCAAAGCCGCAAACGCAGGCGGAGTTGCAACATCTGCAATAGAAATGAGCCAAAACAGCATGAGATACTACATGACATTTGAAGAAGTTGACGCAAAATTAGACACAATCATGGTTAACATTTTCAAATCTTGCAAAGAGGCAGCTGAAAAATACGACTTAGGAAACAATTACGTTGCAGGTGCTAATATCGCAGCATTCACAAAACTTGCTCAAGCAATGGTTGCCCAAGGTATCGTCTAAGACTGTTTATTATGCGGCAAATAAGGATACATATTTGTAGGAAATGCTGATTTTGTTTCTAGCGCGACATTTCCTGATATTTTAATTTTCTCAAATTCATTAAAACGTGCGTCTAGTTCTTTTAAAGCTTTAATAAGACCGGCATCGTCAGGGTTATTCAAAACTTTTGTATAAAGTTCATAATATTCTTTACCGACAGCATTGTATTCTAAAATAAAATCCAAATCCTGCATACGCTGCATATATTCTGCTCGTTTAGTTAACGATAATGTTGTATCTTCTAAAATCGCAGATATTTTAGCTTTTTCCATTTCAGCAGCAGTATTTCTTGCCAGAAGTTCTTCTGGAGAGAATTGATACTGATTGAAGGCTTTTTTATCTGTACCAAACATACTAACAAATATACCGCCATTTCTTGAATTTCCTTCAGCCGTTGCAACTGAATCTTTTAAAGACTCTAATGCTATTTGATGTTGTTCCGGTGAAAGATTCATCGGTTCAAGGTTTCTAATTTCTACATCAGAAAAGAATTTAAATCTTGTTTTATGAGATGTAACATAATTTTGTAAAACTTCTAATGCAGCTTCACGGGTTCCACCGTTTTGAACAATAAATTCAGGATTTGTATCAAGAAGCTGAGCAAGCTTTACAGACGCTTCTGAACTATCACCGCCGGCAAAAATAAATTCATCGGCATATCGTAAGAAATCCTGACGCATTTTCGGTGTCATTTTTGGAGCATCCATCATTATATTCCCCAAAAATCCTCCTTCTTGAAGTATTTGTTCAGGTTCTCCATTTAAAATTCTGCCACGTAAAAGTTCTTTAATTACAAGTTGAGCTTCTTCTTTTGATAAAGAAGCTCTTAAAATTGCCATTTTTGCGTGTAAAGCTTCATGGCAAACAATATCTTCTAATGATGCAAAATTTCCTTTTCTATAGCCGCCTGTATTAACAACAATACTGTGACTGGTTGGAGAATAAGCACCACCATTTTTCGGATTTTGAATATTCAATAAAGTATCTATTCCCACTTTATCAGAAGTTAAACTTGCAGTTTTAGGATCCTGATTCAGCACAGATTTTATTCTAGCCAAAATTTCTTCATTGGTCATTGATTTTAAGTTTTCGGTCGGAGCAAAAAATTCTGCACTAAATGGCTCAGGATTAGGATTCATGTAATTTTTATAACTTAACTCAGTAGTCACATAATCAGAAATAATTTTATTTGCATCTTCAACTGTTTGATAGCGTAATTCATCAGAAATTTCAAGTTTTGGTCTAAGTTCTCTTGGCACCCCCATTTCATCAAAAGTTTTATCAAAAATAGCCTGAGCTTCCTGCCGGATATCTCTTGTCGTCATATTAGAACGACGATTAATTTCTTCGGGAGAAACTTTGGACATTGTTTTTATCACATTTCTTAATCTCGTAAATCTAGAGATTATATTAGAAGGTTTTAAGCTATTTCCAAAAGCTTTTAAGCCGTCTTTTGAAAATATTTTCAAAGTATCTTTTAAAGCAGGGTATAAACCGTTATTTTTAACCTTATCAGCGATTTTAAGTTTTTCCAACGCAGATAAAGGTCTTCCGGCCTTTTGAGCTTCTACTAACTCAAGTGTACAATTTGCAGAATTTTTCAAACCTAATGCGGTAAGCACAGTTCCAACAACGCCTGTACCAATCTTTTCAAACGCTCTTTCAGAATTGTCGTAATTACCGTTTTTATATTCTTTAACCGCATTATAAGTACCTTTTCCGACTTCATAAAGACTTAACGCGCCAAATCCTATTGTCATCAAAGGTCCTAAAGCAGGAACTGCCATACAAGCAGCAATCGTAGCACCAATCATTCCAATCGAAATAAACGGGTGTTGAACTATAGCTTTTAACGGGCTTATTATACCTTTACCAAAATTTTTCAAAGCTTCAAGCTTTGTGAACTTATTATCACAAGAAGGGTCTTTTTTCTCAAACTTATCATAAGATTCTTTTACTGACGTAAAATACGGGGTATTTTTTAATTTATTTGCTTGAGCCTTATTAGTTACTACTCCAAGATTAATTTTTGAAACTTCCATAAACCTTCCTTATCACTACTACATATTTAATATAAAAAACAATATTACAAAAATTTGCTATTTTATTAAGAAAAATAAAAAAAGAGCCTCATAATGAAGCTCTTTTTTATCACTTTACAGCTCAAATTCTTCTTCTGCCATTTCCTCATATTCATCAGGAGTGACAGTATCCGGAGCCTGAGGTTCAGGTTGAAGACCTTTTGTATAAAGTTCTACACTTTTACGTTCTAAATCGGATGATGCGATAACCAAATCTCTGTCTTTTGAAGCCGCAATAGTTCTGATTGTAGCCTCAGTCGGAGAACCTTCTTCACCGACAGTTTCTTGAACAGCAAAGCTTTCCCAATCATCAGGCAGTTCGGTTATTGTTGTATAATCCTTGTGCTGACCAAGTCGCTTATCTATTTCTTTTTTAAGAACTTTTGCTACATAATCTTTTTGTGACATAAATCTGCACGGATAAACGATTTCAGAACCGATAACTTCTTCAGGATCGCGTCCTTCGTGCTTTTTAAATAATTCGGCAGCAATTTTAAGATGTCCGATTTCATAATCAACAAATTCTTCCCAAATAGCACGGAGTTCTGTATTTTCTTCATCTTCCATACAGTTATAATACGTACAAACTTCTGTAAATTCATGAAGCAATAATTTTTCGTACCAAGATTCTGTAGGGTCAATCAAAGATTCATACATTGTAACGTGCTCTTCTTCAACATCTTTAATTTCCGCGTAAGTTTCACGTAAACATTCATTACCGTAGCACATACCGTGTTCAGCATAATAATTGTGGGTCTGCTGTTCTCCTGATACTAAAGTTAAAATATTAACCTTAGTTTGCGGCGTTGCAGTTTCTTTATCATAACACTTGCGAAGACGCATCATATTACAGTTGTGATGATTTTGAGTCGGCCTGCCAAAAATCACATCAGTTTGTGCCTGAACAATTTCATCAGGAGAAATTCCGTGCTGCATATACGCCCATTGACTGTAACGATATAAATGATCAAAATCTTCTAACAAACCGAAGTCAAAAGTTTCTTTAACATAAGGATCAGGTTCATTTTGAGCAAGCCAAGCAGTTAAATCAACAGCAACCTGTTCATAACCCAAAGTTGTTTCTAATACAGATTGATCAGACGGGGTCAGCCAATTTACGGTAGATTGCTGCATATCTTCTATTCGTCGGGTTAACGCCAGAAATCTTTTTGTTTCTTCATCATCTGTATTTCTTGCAAAATTATGTTTAAAATTCCAAGCTTCAACCTCGATACCGTTCATTAGTATCTGTCTTGTTCTTGAATAACAATCTACATCATTTTTATTAAAATGCCTGTGAGCGATATCATGCCAGGTTCTTAACTGTTTTTCAGGAATTATTCCTTTTTCTTTTAACGGATTAAAACTCATATATTTCTCCTTTCACTTTGGAACAATGAAAAGTTAAACGAAATATACGAGTTTTTAATCCCTCAACAGGCTATTCCTCTGAATCCTGTACTTCGTGATAAATAACCCTTTCTTCTGCGACTTTCGGTCTGAAAGTTATGCCGCCGTTATGGTCATTTAATGAACGAAGCAATTGCGACATCGTTCTGTAGTTTTCATCTTCTACAACATGGAATCTGTCTTTTATTACAGGAACATATTTTAAACTGTCTTTCATAAGATATTTTGTAGGAAGAACAATTTTATATTCTTTATCAGGTTCAACAGCTTCCCAAGTTGACGGAGCCATTGCTGTTTCTGTTTTCAGATTTCTCATTTTAATAGCTTCAATCGGATTTTTATCACTTTTACCTTCTTTAATATCTTTTAACATATCTTTATTGATTTGGACATCAGACCATTGAAGCATTGTATTTCTGTCGCTTTCAAGGTTACTAAATACGTTTTCGGCAATAATTCCTGCTAATTCATCTCCTGTTACATGTCCTACAGATAATGTTGATAAGCTTTCTCCTAATCCGTTGAAGATTCTTATCATATCCATATTACTCATTTTTTCTTGAATACCACTTCTGATTACAGAAGATTGAAGAGCAACCGAAGCTACATCTTTCCCGTACAAATCAGGCATTCTTCTGACTTCTGATGCGATAGAAGATGTTAAGAAGTTAGCAAGCGGAGAATTTAGAGCACGTACTTGGTGTTCATCATATTTTAAAGTCTTATAAGCCGCATATTTAGGGTCAGGACAACTGTACCACATTGCAGGATAATTCTGAGCATCATCATCTTTTGCAAGGTTTTCATTTATCCATCTTTGCATTTCTGTACTGTTCAAACGGGTGTCATTAGCATATTTTGTACTATATGTTGAAGACTTGTCTATAACCATTAATTCTCCACCCGTAATATTTCCGTATTCATCCTGAGAAAAATCATCAAAGAACAATTTAAAGAATTTTATAGGGTCGTTGTTCTGTCCCAAAGATTGAATAGTTGTTTTACCAACATGTCTTACAATATTTTCATGGTCGTGACCGTTAAATATAAAGTTAATACCGGGAGCTGCGTTTCTAATCATATTAGAAATATTATTACCGGTATGTGACATAACAATTACTGCACCATTAGGATTTTCTGCCTTAAATTCTTTTACGGTTTTACTTACACAGGTTAAGGTTTTCATCAAATCTTTTTTGGTAAGCTTAACATCCTTCTTATTACTTTCATCCATAAAGTGAGTATCAGGATGAAGTGTCGGGTTATAGAAAGGTATTGACGGAATTGTTACACCTAAAATCATAACCTTATGGAATAGTTCTTCTTCTCCGTTTTCACGTCTGATATTATTCTTATCATCAGGAATTGAAATAATTTGTTTTGTTACAATATTATTATTTTCATTCATTAATTGTTTAACTTTTGGAGATTTTTCCAGATCAATATTTGTAACTACAGTAGTAAATTTAGAATTTTTCAAATATCCCCACAAAGCTTTATCGGTACCGTCAAAATCATGGTTTCCGAGGGTTAAGAATTTTTTATAAACAACTTCATCCCCTAAAGATTCTTTAATACGTTTACCAAAGATATCAGATAATTTTTCTAAAGCTGCAAACTGGTAATCGGCACTACATTTTGTTTTATCTCTGTAACCTTTAACCGCACCGTTCATTAAGAAATCACCCGAATGTAAAAATGCAGTATAAATACTTGATGGTTTTACTTTATCTTCAGGATTTAACGGATTTATATCGTTAAATACTTTTTTATAGTTATCATTCAATGCCAACTCTGCTTTTGGCGGGTTCTTTGTATCACCGTGCGAATCTGACATTGCCGCACAGGCAAAAATTGCACTCTTAAAATTTACATTACGTTTAGTGCTCAAATTGTTATAACTGCAAGCAGTTATCGGACTAATTCTCATATCTTTTTCTCCTAATATTTATTTTTTTTATAAACTCCACTTATATAAATACCATAAAAAAACTTTTTGCTAACCTGTTTATTAAAAATTAATAAAACTATACATTTAGCGAATTTATTTATTTAAGGTTTACGTTAAATTATATACACACAAAAATAAGGAGATAGATTATGCCTGAATTTTCAACACCATTCAGTACAAAAAAAAGTGACAGAAAACTTACAAAAGAAGAACTTATAAGAGCTATAAGATTCAGTATAGCTTCCGAATACGAAGCAATACAATTATATGAAGAAATCAAAGAATCAATTGACGATGAAAAATCAAAAAAATTACTTGACGAAATTGCAGAAGACGAAAAAATCCATGTAGGAAACTTTTTATATCTGCTAAAAATTCTTGACCCTGAAGAATCAGAACTTTACGGTGAAGGAGTTGAAGAAGCCGAAAAGCTTCTCCAAGATACAAAAAAAGAATAACTTAGACATATTAAAATTTGTAAAAAACAGCAGGAATAATATCAATTTATTATTCCTGCTATTTTTTATTAATTTATAGGAAGAAGGTCATATGTATAATTTAGGTATTAATCAAACTAATTATCAACCGTTACAAAGTAAAATCGCTCCGCGCGGAGAAAATCAAATGCCGCAAACGGTTCAAACTCCAATTGTACAAAATTCACAAAACTTTGAAAACGATTATTTTAAATACCAAAATGCAGTAGGGTTAAATAACCAAGCTTTTATTAATACTAATAAAAATTATAATATCGGCAGAAATGTTATGAATGAATTTTACGAAAAATACCCGAAATTAGATTCATTCACAATGTCAGAAACTATTTATAAAGGCTTTGAAAGAAACAATGCAAATTCTTATCTGAGGGAAAAAGCTAAAGCAAAAGCTGATAAAGATTTTAACACTATGATAGGTATTCTTGAAAAAAGACCTGATAACAAAGATGTTACCTTTAATCAATATATAAATATAATTGAAAAAGAATTTGATGAATATAATTTTGCAAACTGCGGAGAGCGTGCATATTATCTTCACAATGAAATGAATAAAAAAGGTATCGATAATACGATTATTGAAATTGGCGGAAAATCTGCATCAAACAGTCACGTTTTTAATGTTATCGGCTTGGATAAAAACGCCGATATCACAAACCCTGAAACCTGGGGAGAAAATGCCTTGGTAGTTGATGTTTGGGCAAACAAACTTCTTCCGCCGAAAGAAGCTGTTGCTTATTATAAGGAATTTTTAAATTACGGCGAAAATAACCCTATGGAATTTGAAAAACTTGATGTTAATAAAATATTCAAATCAAATTAACAAGTTTTATCCAAGCCATTCGTTCATTTTTACAAATCCGTCAAAAGTACCTGATACAGAACTTTGAGATTTATAATGGTGTTTTGTAACAGCATTTTTTGAATTTCCCTCAATAGTATCAAAGGAACCGTCAGCGTAAACTTGAGTTACAATTCCAACGTGTCCTGTGCTTGCGGTTTTTGTCCACATCGCAACATCTCCGCGTTTAGGAGTATATCCGCTGTTCTTTTTAGCATAATGCCCTGCGTTTATTGCTTTTCGCTTAATTTCTTGTGATGAACCGGTGTAACCGAAAGTTTCTCTATTATCAGAACCTTGACCATCTCCAAAACAATATGAAGTAAAGTATCCGCACCATTGATTACTGTTTTTTGCACCTTTTTTGTAACGTCTGATATCAACACTATCGTTATTTCCGTTATCCTCTCTAACGCCTTTTGCAAGCTCCTGTTCGGCAATTTGTGCGGCTTGTTCAGCTTTATCGGAAGATGAAACTTGTTTTGCCTTAACCTCTGCAATTTTTGCAACAATTGTCTTTAATTCATCTTGTGCTGTTTTTAACGCTGTATTAGCTTTATCTAATTCAGTCTTTTTAACTTCCTGAGTTTTTGACCTTGCAGTATTGTAAGCTTCAAGTTTTGCTTTTGTATCTTCTGAACAAACTTCCTTAACTTTTTCATCAAGTTTTGTTTTCGTTTCTTCTAATTTTGTTTTTTCTTCTTCAAGCTTTTCTTTTTCTTTGTTTAACTTATCAAGCTCTTTTTTTAATTTATCAAGTTCTTTTTTCTGCTTATCAACCTCTTTTTTCTTAGCAGAAACTTGCTTTGTCAATTCATCTTTCTTAGCTTTAACAGACTTATCAGAATCGTCACCTTTTAGCGCAGGTAAAGAATTAAGCTGTTGTTCCAAACTTGCCAAATCACCTTCTGCTGTTGATAATGACATTTCTGCTTGTGAAATCTTTGATTCGGTTTCACTTATTTTTTGAGCATTTTTAGATATATTTTCTTCATTCTTAGTCAAAGCCTTATCATTCTTTTCAATATCTTTCAAGAATGGCTTTGCAGCTTCATCACTTTTTAAAGCTTTATCATAAGCTTCTTTTGCTTTTGTTTCTTCATCTTTTGCAGCTTTAATATTTTCATTTTTACCGCTATGAACAGCACTTACATCAGCTTGTTTTTCGGTAACGACTTTTTCTTTTTCAACCTTTTGAGCTTCAAGCTGCTCTAAAGATTCGGTTTGTACAGGTACTGAATCTTGAACAGGTGCCCCGCCGCTAACCGGAGCAGAAGAAGCTGCAGGTGAGTAAGATGCCGCAGGTGCAGCAGATGAAACCGGTGCATAATCTTGAACAGGTTCAGAATAAGGAGTTTCCTCACTTACTGTTGCCGGCTGTTCTTCAGTTTGAGAAGGAGTTACTTCGGTCTTATCCGGAGTTGAAATATTTTCTTTATCCTCAACCTCTTTTGCAAATTTTTCGAAAATTTCTTCCAAATTAACATTTAATTCTTGTAAAGCTTTTTCAAAATCTTCCAAAGATAATTCTTCACCGTTTCCGTCTTTTTCCAAAAGTTTATTAAAATAGTCTTTAACTTCATCAACTGACATTTCACCATTTTTATCAGTATCCACAGCATCTTTTACCTTATCTATAGATAAAAACTCTTTCATAACAATCTCTAATGGTGAAAATTTCTTATCTTCAATTTTAGCCGGATCATTTTCCAAAAGTTTTTCGTAATCAATATCTTTTAAATCATCTTTTTTAGCAAATGCAAATATAGGATTATCATTATATTTAACAATATCCTTCTTATCTGTAAAAATACTTGATTCAGTTCCTGATGTAACAGCTTTTTCATCGATTTTGTACGCAGAATCTTTCATATTTTGAATAATCGGTAATTTCGCATTCAAATAATCATAATAATTCATCAATAATCCCCTTAATATTCTTTATATCCCCTACATATATAAAAGATATATGAGTGATGAATTTGATTAATTACAAAAAAAATATTAAGAAGTTGTTACATTATTCAAACCAATCAATTAACGAACGATGTTCGCCAAATTCAAATTCAAAAACCTTTTCAAATTTTTCACTTGTTAAATACTTATAACTTACGTTATAAGCCAACGGCTCTATATCAGTATGAAGGGCTAAAAACTTTTCCTCTGAGATTACTTTTTGGTCTGCATCCAAAACATTTGAATAATTCAAGCCCTCAAATGCGCAAAACGGCACCTTAGAATTTGCATTTTCCCTAGATGAAATCAAGCCGAAAGTTCTGCATATAACCCCGCGATACTCATATACTGAACACTCTTTATTTATCAAAAACGGACATTCATACATAAATTCACCTTGTTGATTATTAAGCTTTTCCTGTTTTAGTTTTTGAATTTTCTGAAGAATTATTTGCTTTTTATCATTAGGAAGCTGGCTGAACCCGTATAACAAATACTCTACTTCAATCTCCTTAAACGGATAATCCCCCTGCTGACAGCACTTTGCACAGCCTTTTTTACAAAAAATATAAGGTTCTTGATCTTGAAAATATTTTGATAGTTTCCTGTTTAAATATTCTAAATAAGCAATATATTTATGCATCTTACATATTATAATATCATAAAGCGTCAGAATTTGCAGCCATTATTCTACGGAATGTGTGCTCACTTATCTTTAATTCTTCACAAATTTGAGCTGCTGTTTTTCCTGATTTTCTTAACTCGATAAGCTGTTCTTTGGTTATAGTTGATATATTTGCCTGAAATTTTCTTGCTAATGTTTGTAAATTGTGTTTCCTTAACAGAGTAATGTAATTTGCTCTTGTAATCCCCAATTCCTCACATATTTCATCAACACTTTTACCTTCGTTTATCAAACCTTGAATCCTTGCTTTAGGTATAGAATTTACAGTATTTATGGAATCGCGCAAAACAGTCTTAACCTGAGCCAATTTCGCCTTTTCATGATAAGTTGTTGCTGCTACTCCCAATTCATCAGCAATCTCATTAACCGTCTTATCCGAAGAAGCTAATTCAACAAGTTCATCCCTTGGGATTAAAACTTCTCCGTTATGATGTTGGTAATCATATCGAATATTTAATCTTTTTAATAACTTATAAAATGCCGTTTTATTTGTTTTAAAAAGCTTACAAATTTCATCCGCTTTTAAACCCGCATCAACAGCAGCCTGCAAATCACTTGCCTGAATCGAAGCAATATGAGCTTTTGACGCCTTTCGTTCCGTAATAATACCAAATTTATCCAACAATCTTGAATAAGTCCGCACCGGAATATTTAATATTTCACATATCTCTTTTGATGGTAATCCCTTATCTATAAGCTCTTGTAAACACTCTTTTGTTATAGCTGAAATATTTTGTTTTGCTAATTTACTCTTTGTCACAATTCCAAACTTAGAAATAAAATATATATAAGCAGCATCTGAAATTCCCAGTATTTTAGTAATTTCTTTCATTGATTTACCTGCCTGCAATAATTCAACAAATTGTTCTTTCTTTATTGAAGCATTATGCGCAGTTGCAATTTTATTAGCAGTTTGAATATTAAACTTTTTCAACAATGAATAATAAGCTTTTTCTGCAATCCCCAAGGATTCACAAATTTCTTTTACTGACAACCCAGCATTAATCTTTTCTCTTAACTGTTTTTCTGTTATCTTAGCGGCATTAGCTGCCCTAACAGCCTTAGGATTTTGTATTCCTAATTGCTTTACAAGACTATAATACTTGTAAGCCGTAAGCTTTAACCTTTTGCAAATCTCTGGAACCAATAATCCCTGTGAGAGCATATCAGAAATTTGTGTTTTTAAATCTGCAGAAGGTTTTGACTTAGGTTTTAACCTTTTAAACGGAATCCCGCGTTCTTCAAGTAACCTGTAATACGTGTCCGTTGCAATTCCAAGTTCAGCCTTAATAGCTTTAACAGACTTACCGCTATTTATTAGTTCAAGTATATGTTCTGTCGGGATATTTGAAGTTTTACTTTGAAATGCAACAGAAGAAGAACTATATCTTTGATTATAATTAGAATATGTAAACAGAATTTTCATTATTATTGTTCTCAAAAATTAAACATAATAAAATTTGCTAATTAATATAGCAAAATTTTTATTCAGAAGTTTTATTAAAAAGACAAAATCATCCTAACCGAAACAAAAAGGTTTACAGCATGCAAATTTCTTATACTCCAAATTTTCAAGGGAAATTACCTCGCCAAGTCTTAGAAAAATACATAGCCGAAAAAATCCCTATTTCCGATATTGCAAAAAGAGAAAACTTAAGCTTACCTTACATCAGTAAAAGATTTAAAGCCGAAGGTCTAAAACCTGTTAATAAACACACCTTAAAAAACAAAACTTTAACAGACTCAATAAGAACAATGCTTTTAAAAGGATTAAGCCCGCGTTTTATCGCAGATTTTCTAGAATGCCATAGAGATACAGTTTACAGAATAAAGTCAAAACTTAATATTAAACAAACCAATTCAACACTTAGAAAGATTAAACAAATGATTGAGCAAGGCTGTAGTTCCAAAGAAATTCAAGAAACACTCGGAATATCACCAAAAGAACTTTCAAACCACATAGCTAATAACAAACTAAAATCACCGCAAAGAATCAAACGTGAAAAAATACTTGAGATGTTCAAAAAAGGTTACACCGATGAACAAATAGCAAAAGAATTTAATGATTCAATTACAGCTATAGCAACCAGACGCAGAAGATATAACGGCAAAAAGAAATAATTTTAAAGTTTGTTTCCTTTCTGTTTTTAATTACACAAACTCATTATAAATTGTCTTGCAAAAACACGCTCACAAATTCATCGTTTCGCTATCTATCAGGGAGTTTCAGCAGGGTGAAGTTTTCAAAATTAACAAAATCTTGCATTATTGTTACCAGTCTGATATACTTTAAATGTGCTAGTTGGATAGCCTGTTCGTTAGTACAAAGATTTTATCATCCAACATTATCGATAGTACAACTTTTTACTGAGTTTATTATCTATGAAAGATTACTAACGCAAATACTATATAGATAATAACTTGGGCAGTAGAAAGGATGTATTTATGAATTACATTAAATTTTTTAAACTTCAAGCTAAAAATTTGTTAAGAGACTACAAAACTCAAGAAATCTATCAAGATGGGGAGTTTGAAATGTTTAGGTACAAGCCTAAGTATTTTGATGTCGAAGCAATTTTTGGAGATTTTGGTAATCTTAGAAGTATTTTTGCCGATTACTATTGCGATGAAGCTGTTTTTAGGTTAGGAAATGCTCAACATATTATTGCTTTACTAGTAGGATTTAATAAATGGTCAGATTTAATCAATGCTAAAGAACAAGAGTTAGAGCTTGCAAAATTTTTATTTGATAATCAGGATAAAATCTCTGTAATAGAACTTAATGAAGCTATGCAAGATTATGAAAATAATTATGGTTTTGATTGTAACACAGGTTTTAAACTAGAATGGCTAAGCACTTTAGATAAATACTCGTTTTCGTGGTTTCCTGTTTATTCAATTCCACATTTAAAAAAACATGGTTGGGAATCGACATTCCAAAGAAATGCAGACTTGCCTAATTTAATTAAAAAACAAGGACAAAGAGAGCGTAGGGAATATAAAAAACGGTTGAAACAACAGCGAGAATATATTTTATCGAAAGAAGATAAAGGCAATAATATTGTATGTTTGCATTGTGGAAATATTTGTCCTGCAGATGAAGATTTCATACATAGGATTGGTTGTGATAGCGAAGATTGGGATTTAATCCCTACGAAAGAACCTATTAAGATTGAAATTTAAAGAATAAATTTAAGAGTGAATTACATACATAATTCACTCTTTTTATTTGTAATTAAGGCATTTACCAGAGTAACCACAGGTGGAATTTTTAAAAGCCATATTACACATAGGATTGCCCGCATTTACTGCAAAACCGATGTGTAATATTGAGTTTTGCTTAATTGCGGAAATTCTCCAAAATCAACAAAATTTTTCAGCAGTCCCTTTTTGGTCCCTTTTTTTTGCAAAATTTGCTCATTTTTGAGTTTAAAGACATGCCAGAAACGCACTAAAAAGAGCCTTTTCAGGCTCTTTTTAAAATTAGGAGGAGGTGGGATTCGAACCCACGGAACGCTCGCACGTTCGACGGTTTTCAAGACCGCTCCGATCAACCGCTCTGGCACTCCTCCAAGCAATTGCTTCGAATGTATTATTATATTACCAATTCAAGATTAATTGTCAAGGAGTTTTTTATAAATTAATTGTATGATTTTATAAATTTACACAAATGGTATTATATTCCTATGTATGATTATCAATCAAATATAGCAATAAGAAAGACATCCACGCTTAAACTTGTGTTATTAACGATTTTAACCATAGGTATATATTGGTATTTTTGGTTGTGGAAACTTGTGACAGATATCAATAAACTTTACCCGTATAAAGGGAAACGAATTCATCGTTACAACTGGTTTTGCATGCTTATCGGATTACAAATCATTTCGATAATTCTTAACGTTAAAGGCATTCAAAATGAACATATATTCAATGTGGCAGATGTTTTATGGTTTTGGATAAACCTTGCTCTTACTCTTCAAATTTTAAAAAATATCGAAAGATATGTAAAAGAAAAATTCGACCTTGAAATTAAACATAACGTATTTGGCTGGTTAGTTTTCGGAAGTTTTTACGTTAACTACAAAATCAATCGGCTTAACTTTGCTATTCAAGACGGATTAAGCCGAAAAATAACCCAAATGAAATTATTTAAATCAGAACCTGAAATTTTTGTATATTTAAAACGTATCTTTAATTACCGCGTATAAACCTTTGCGCCCCTGCAATAAACGACTTAAAAGACTTATGATTACCATTTGTATTTAATAAAACATAAGAGTCAAAAAATTCAACAGGAGCTGATATTTCCGAATTAAAATGCCTGATTCTGCCATTTTGTTGCGGCATATTAACGGTTAATTTTCCGGTTGACCCGTTTTCTGTATATTTTAAAGACTTTATAAATATTCCTTTATCAACTTTATTTGAACCTCTATCTGAAACATACATACTAACACGAGAACTGATTTTTGATTCCCCGTCACCAATAAAGCTCAACAAGGTTCCTGCTTGATTTTTTATAACCCTCAGTTCCGCACGATTTATAATACTCTCTGCTAACCTTGTTACTCCTGTTGCTGTTAAAAATGAGCTGGGCGAAGATTCTTTTGTGCCTAGTCGGTTAAAAAGAACATCTACAGATGTTTTTGCCTTATCAGATGTTGTTTTTGGCAGTAAACGTCTTATCATATTAGGGATAGACATGTAGGTATTCATATTTTTCACCGCAGGTGATGGCATAAATTCATCAAGAAGGTTACTGTTTAATTCAAAATGAGCATGATACTGTCCTGCACGTCCCGCTCTTATGGCTCGGCGAAGATTTTGTAATTGAGAAATATTATCTAAACCAACACTTCGGCTTATAGTTAACAAACTTTTCCCCATTATAAAATACCTCTTTCAAAATAATAAACACCATTAGGAACATTAAGTATAACAGAAAAATAAAAATTTTAAAGTACTATAACAGGATAATTATTATTTTTTCACCTTGAATGCAAAATATTTAAATAAGACATACGTAACAACAGAAACCAAAAATATTGATATAAACTGTGATAAATAAACATTTCTTATCGCAAACTTCACCAAAAGTTCAAGAATAACAACATTTAAAAGATAACTTACAGCCCAAGTTGAACAGCATTTTAAATATTCTTTAATATAATTACCTTTTGTACAAAAAACAAAGAATTTTTGATTAAAATAAGAAAACACAGACGATAGCGACCACTGCAAAATAACGCAAGCCTGATAATGTTCCTGCCCTAATACATAAACAGCAAGAGCAAAAATAATATACGAAATAGCGGCATTAACTCCTCCAATAAATAAAAACCTTATTTTATCAGGGATTTTACACCATTTTATATAAATATTACCGTGCAATAACATAATAATATATTTACCCCAGCTTATAAATCTTTATCTGATTCTTTAATAGGAGCACCGATTACACGTTCGATTTCGGCAGCATTAATGTTGTATTGCAAAATCGTTGAATAGTAATCTAACTGAGCATTTAAGTATGTATTTTCAGAATCCTTAAACTCAATAGCATCACCCAAACCTACCTGATAACGGCGGAAAGCTTGATATTGTTGTTCTTTTGCTTGTTGCAGGGCAAGTTTTGATACTGCAATACTATCGTGTGAATTCATAAGATTTATATATGCGCTTTTAACATCTAAATACACATTTTGACGTTCCTGCTCATAATCAGCTACATACTTTTTGTATGTCGCAGTTGCTTCATCAATTTGTTTTTTGATAAGCATCATATTCAGGTTAGTATACTGTAATTGAACCCCTACAGAATAACCGTAATCGGCATCTATTTGACGTCCGCCATATTGATATTGACCAAAACCGCTAATATCAGGAGTAAATGAACGTTTTGCACTTCTTACGTTTAATTCCGCAGCATCCATTCTCTTTTTCGCTGCCAAAAGTGAAGGGCGTGATTCTTCCGCAATTTTAATCAAATCGGTAAAATTAACATCGTACTCTTTTGTATTTAAACCATCTTTTAAAACCACTTCCGCAAGCTCAGGGATACCTACAGCATTTGCCAACTGAACAGATGCAAGTTCTAATGTATTTTTAGCCTTGATTAAATTTAATTTTGCTTTACCAAGGTTATATTCAGCATACGTTACATCAATTTTAGCTTTCTTACCAATTTCGTAGTAAGCTCTTGCCTGCTTTAATTGTAATTCATAATCCTGAACGGTTTCTTCGTAAACAGATTTTTGTATTTTTGCAAAAATAAGATTATAATAAGCCACTTTGACATTATAAATTACATTTTCAATACTTGTTTCAGCATCAAATCTTGATGATTCATATGTTCTTTTAGCGGAATCTGCAACAGCTTTAGTTTTTCCAAAATCGAACAAAAGCATATTCGCTGACAATGTCGGGACATAGTACATATTATATTTTTGCTGCATCATTTTCATAAATGCACTGTTCTTATTGCCCATAGTCATGAACATATCATTTCTGGAATAACTTACACCGGCAGATAAGGTCGGAAAATAATTTGACCAAGCCTGACCGATTTTTGATTTATAAATTTCAGCATTACTGATAGCTGACATAATCGCAGGGTGATGAGTTATCGCAAGTTTAATACAATCACTTAAACTAACCTCGCCATTCATATCAGTATAAGATATTTGGCTGTCTATTGTAGGGAATTTTGTTTCATACATTCCTTCTGCTTCTTTAGAAGATGAAACCTTTGATCTTTGGTTAGATTTAAGTTTTTTTATTTCTTTTTTATGATTAACTTTAACCTCTTTTTCAGGCTCAATAATTTGAATTTCTTTTTCTTTTTTAGAGGCAATCAACTCATCATTTACTTTAGCTTTTTTAGCAAAAGCAAAGTTTGAACCTAAAGCCAAAACCGAAGCTATTAAAATTACATTATAAATCTTTTTCATTTATTACATCTCCAAATCTTTTTCCGTAATTTCTTTTTTCGGGAACTTATCAACAAATTCCTGAACCAACACATAAAATGCAGGAGTTAAAACCGCACCTAAAGTACATGCAGCAACCATACCGCCAAATACTGTTGACCCTACTGAAATTCTTGAATTAGCACCTGCACCTGTTGCAAATATCATCGGTAACACACCGATAATAAACGCTAATTCTGTCATCATAATCGCACGGAATCTTAATTTTGCAGCTTTAACAGCAGCTTCTCTGACTGATAATCCGTGTTTTTCATGTTCTTCTTTTGCAAACTCCACAATCAAAATTGACTGTTTTGCAGCTAACCCGATAAGAGTAATCATACCGACCTGAGAATAAATATCAAATGACTGATTAATCATCATTTGGAAGATTAACGCACCTAATGCGGCAATCGGCGAGATTAAAAGAACTGCAACAGGGATTGTATAACTTTCATATAGTGCAACTAAGAATAAATATACAAATACAAGCGCAAAAGCAACAATCATTGCAGTTTGTCCTGAAGCTTCACGTTCTTGAGCAGAAGTACCAGACCAGTCAAAAGTCATATCTGATGGAAGAATTTTTCTTGCAACATTCTCCATTGCAGCCATCGCATCCCCCGAACTTTTACCCAGAGCCTGCTGTCCTGTAATCTGTACAGACTCATACTGGTTATATCTTGTAATAGATGCAGTACCTACAGACTGATGCAATTTAACTATTGACAAAACTGGCACCTGAACACCGTTTCTGTTTTTAACATAAATACCTTCTAAATCGGTTGCTTTATCTCTGAATCTACTTTCAGCTTGTATTTGAACTTTAAATACACGACCGTATTTGTTAAAGTCATTAACATAATACGTACCGAGCATTGAAGATAATGTTGAATATAATTCCTGCAAATCAACATCTTGCGCTAAGGCTTTAGCATAATCAATATCTAAAATATATTGTGGAACATTAGCTTGGAATGTCGTATTTACGTTAGATAAAGTAGGATCTTGATTAGCTGCTGCAATTAATTTTTGAGCCCAAGCTTCCATTTCTTGAGATGTGTATTCACCTTGAGAAAGCATTTGGAATTCAAAGCCGCCCATCATACTCATACCATTAATAGCAGGAGGTGAAAAGACAATAATTGAAGCTTCTTTCGTATTACCTGCAATCTGTCTGATTTTTGATAAAATTGCAGTGTGTCGTAAATCAGTAGCTCGTCCTTTAATTTTCCTGCCAACCCATTCAATAGGTCCAACACGGCGGTCTGCATAATCATCAAGCAAAATAATAGAAAATGCGGAGTTTACAGACCCCATACCGCTGAATACGGTCAATCTGCTTGCATCAACCCCGTCAATATGTTTTACCTGATCGACAAATTTTCTTGCAACTTCTTCCGTTCTTGTTAAAGATGCTCCGTCAGGAAGTGTAATACTTGCAATCAATACCCCCTGGTCTTCATCAGGAATAAAGCCTTTTGATATAAAATTAAAGGCACCCAATGTAAGCGCTAAAATTATAAAATAAGTTACAATCACAAGTTTTTTATTGTAAACATATTTTTCTACAAATTCCATATAGAAATTTTCAAGCTTATCAAATGCATCATTAAATGCTTTAACAATTTTAGATGTTCTTTTATTAATTTTATCTTTAATTCTGGCTAAGTGACTGACAAATGCATGTTTTGCATCAAACGGTTTACTTTCATCCGCACTGCCATGACCTAAGAAATGAGAACACATTGCAGGAGATAAAGAAAGTGCACAAATTGCAGAAATTGCAATAGAAACAGCAATACAAACCGCAAACTGCTTATACATAACACCTGTCATACCGCCCATGAAAACAATAGGAACAAATACAGCCATTAAAACCATTGCCATAGCAACAAGAGAAGCTCCGACTTCCTGCATCGTAAGCTGTGTAGCAATTATTGCGGACTTACCTTCTTCCATGTGACGCTTAACGTTTTCAATAACAACAATCGCATCGTCAACTACAACCCCGACTGCAAGAACTAACGCGAACAATGACAACAGGTTAATTGACATATTTAAAGCCTTCAATGCGGCAAACGTACCGATTAATGATACAGGAATTGTCGCACAAGGTACTAATGTTGCCATACCGTCACCCAAGAATAAGAATATGATAAGTACAACAATAACACCTGTTAAAAGAATCGTAAATTCTACTTCCTTCATTGACTCGTGGATATAATCGGCATCATCTTTGATTGTAATAATTTTAATACCATTGGTCATTCTGGCATTTAATTCATCAACCTTTTTATGAACCGCTTTTGATAAATTAATAATATTTGCGTCAGGTTGTTGAGAGATTACAATAACCGCAGACGGTTTACCGTCAACCAAACCTAAGTTAGAATAAGACTGTGCACCGAGTTCAACACGTGCAACATCCTTCATTTTAACGTTTGAACCGTCCATATTTGAACGGATAATAATATCTTCAAACTCTTTTACATCAACCAATCTGCCTTTTGTTTTTAATGTAAGCTGCAAAGCGTTATTATCATCTGTAGGTAAAGCTCCCAAAGCACCCGCAGTTACCTGAGTATTTTGAGCTGCAATAGCTGCTCTGACCTCGCTTGATGAAACATTTAATCCTGCCATTTTTTGAGGATCAAGCCAGATTCTCATTGAATAATCACCGGCACCGTATACGTTAACATCAGCAACGCCGTCAACACGTTTTAATTCATCTTTAATATAAATAGAACCGTAATTTGTTAAATCTAACTGATTCCAATGACCTTTTTCAGGATACAATGTTAAAATCAAAGCACCTGAACCTGATGTTCTACTGACTGAGGTAATACCTGTCCTTTGAACATCTTCAGGTAATTGTGATTGAACCTGCTGGATTCTGTTATTTACGTTCATCAGGTTAATATTCTTATCAGAACCAACCTTGAAATACATTGTCAGGGTATAACTTCCGTCATAAGAAGTTGATGTCATATATGTAAGGTTTTCAACACCGTTTAATTTATTTTCTAAAATAGTCGCAACAGTAGATTCCACAACTTCAGCAGAAGCGCCCATATATGTAGCTGTTACCTGAATTTGCGGAGGGGTTACATCAGGATAACTTTCCTGCTTCAAACCAAGATACGAAATCATACCGACAATAACTATACATACAGATATTACAAGTGCAAACCTGGGTTTTTGTATGAAAAAAAACAACTTATCTTTATCGAATATCTTTTTCATTATTTTTTACCTGCTTTTTGTTTATTAGTATATTCTTCATTTGATATAATTTTTAAAGCCTGACCTTCTTGTACAATATTCTGAATACCTGCAACTACGACAGTATCGTCAAAACTTAAACCTTCCGTCACAATCCAATTTGTATCAATTGCATCAGAAACTTTAATATCACGTCTTACGGCTTTATTATCTTTTACAACCCAAACATAATATCCGCTCATCGCATCCCCTTTTGTACATGCTTGCGGAACAGTCATAAATGAAACTTTTTGCGGAGCAATAAGTTTAACTTTCATATAATCTCCCGGAACCAGCCATCCTTTAGGGTTTGCAAAAGTTGCTCTCATAGGAACAGAACCTGAGTTTTGGTCAATCTGATTATCAACAAAATCGATTACACCGACTTCAGGATAAACTTTTCCTTCGCTAGATTGTATTTTAACCTCTACACCTTTAAATTTATCACTTGCTTTAAGTAATTTTATAAAATCACTGCTTCTTAAGCTGAAAGAAACATAAACAGGATCAGTACTTGAGATGTTAACCAAAGGTCCTGACGTAGCATTAACATAATTTCCTTCAGTAATTTTAATCTTACCGATTCTTCCGTCAATCGGAGATTTTATTGTCGTATAACCAAGATTAACAAGCGCTAATTGGTATTTTTGCTTAGCTGCATCTAATAATGCTCTGTTTGAATTTCTTGATGCCAAGCTTGAATCAACATCTGAGTGGCTTATCAAATCTTCTTTAATCAAAGCATTTGCTCTGTCTAATTCCTGTTGTGCATTTTTTAACAAAGCACTGTATTGGCTGACTGCAGCCTTAGAGTTATTAACCTCAATTTGAAACTCTTTAGGGTCAATTTGGAACAATAATTGTCCTTTATGAACGAAATCACCTTCGTTAAAGTATTTCTTCAACAACCAGCCTGAAACCCTTGCAATAACATCAACAGAATATTTTGCCTCAACTCTTCCCGTTGATTCTGCTTCAATAAAGGTTTCTTCATTATGAGGTTTGTCAACAACAACCTCTTTAGGAGTTTTCATTGCCTGCATCATCATATATCCGCCGACTGCTCCTGAAACTTTGTTCCAAACAATAGGAACAATAATTATTAATAATACGGCAATAGCCATTTGTTTTCTTGTCATTTTAATCTTCATACATTTCTCCATAATATCCTAGGGTAGAATTTTCTACCCTAATAATAGCTAAATCGTTTACTCCTGTCAACAAATACTTGCAATAATACTCCAAAAATAGTACAATCAAATCGTACAGGTAGAAAAGGAAACAGGTATGATTGAAACAGACAAAATAATACCGCTTGATGAATATTTGCCATATCAAATTGATTACACAGCAAACTTTAATAAATCTTTCAGAAGAGAATTTCAAGCTAAATATGTAAGTACCGAAATTACAGCAGACGAAATGGCAATTTTCTACTGTATTTATTTTAATCCCAAAATTTCACAGTCAGAAATGGCAAAATTTTTATTTAAAGGTAAAGCGCATGTCGGGAAAATACTTAACGATATGGAAACTCGCGGACTTATCAAAAGAATTGCAGATACGAAAGACAATATTATTATAAAAAGAAACGAAATAACACCAAAAGGAAAAGAATTTTTAGAAAAGGGTTATAATGAAAGTTTAAAAATTCGTGAACAAATGGAAAAAGAATTTACACAAAAAGACATTGACACTTTTATATCTTACCTAAAACGATATCAAAAAGTTCTTAATTCTTTAGTTGATGTAAAACTCAAATAAAAAAAGCCTTCTTAAATGAAGGCTTTTTTATTATTTAGCAATTTCTTTTATTACTTTCTTCTCGTGTCGGTCAGGAATATCAACAGGAGTTTTTGTTTTTCTTTTAAACAGATTTTTCAAGCTGAATTTAGGTTTAGCCTTAACTGTATTAACCTCAACTTCCGCAGATTCCGTTTTTTCTTTCTTTGCTCGTTGAAAAAACTTTCTTATTTTATGTTCTTTAGGTTTTCTTTCAGGATTAATAATAGTAACCGCAGGAGTAGTCAAATCAACTGTTTGCTCTACTTCTGAAGCCACAGGAGAAGTATTTTCTTCAATGGCTTTTACTTTTCTGACTTTTTCTTTTTTTACTCTTTGTTTTTTAACTTTAACAGGTTTTTCTTCCTTTTGCTCAGGAAGGTTAACCACATCTTCGGTTTCCCCTGTAAATACGGACTGAACGATTGCTTCTACCGCAACTTCAGCTTCTGTTTTTTCTTTTGGTTCTTCTTCTTTTTTTATTTTAACTTTTTTCTTTTTAGATTTTTTAACTTTTACCTTTGTTTCTTGAGGAACTTCAATAGTTTCCTGAGCAGAATCAAGCGCATCTTCAATAACAGCTTTCACTTCATCCAATTGAGATTCTGTTACTTGTTCAACTTCGTCAACTTTTTCTTCAATTTGAACAACTGATTTAATCGCTTTATCTTCATCAACCCAATCAGAAGTTTTTACGGCTGTTACGTTTTCTGTTTCTTTTTTCAAAGTATCCGAAACAAGCATTGTAGGTATCATTATCCTTTGAAGCATTGGATTTGAAGCTGTTGTTTCGACTTCTCCTCTATTTTGCGCAGAAAGCACATCCTCATCAGGTGTTGAACCTTCTTCAACCGTTCTGATTTCAACATTTTGAACTTCAAGGGCTGGTTCTTCAACAGATTCTTGAACCTGAGCAACAAGCTCTTCTATTTTGTTATCTTCAACTACTGACTCGTTATTTTCAGACTCGGCAATACTTTGTGGTTCTTCTGGAATTGTTATGTTAAACGGAGCTTGCTCTACAACTTTGTCAGCTTTAAAAATAAAACTTTCTTCAGGAGTAAACTCGATAACTTCATCTGTCGGATTAATTTCAGGCTCGTTTTTTACAATATTAAATTTACTCAAATCAACATCCGCATGCTTTTCCGTAACCTGTGAAATCGGTTCGGCAGTCGGTTGTTCATTTTGGTTTACTATATTGTTTTCTACAACAGTTTGAACCGGCTCAGGCTCTTTTGGATAAGAAATCGTAAAATCTTCTGCCGCCTTATCTTCATCTTTCAGTGTACTAATTGGTTCTTCTTCTTTTTCATAAGAAATTTTAAAATTTTCAACAGGTTTTTCGTCCTCTGTGTTTACAACAGCAGAAACAGTTTCTTTATCTTCTACAACTACCGGAACCTCAGATTCTTCATTCTTTGCTTTCATTGAAGCAAACTCATTTGAAGCAAGCATCTTGGCAATAGATGTTTGATTCTCATCAAGTAAAAGTTCTTCTTTTGACGGTTCGACAGTTTTCACAACCCTGTCTTGGGATTTTTTAACAGACAAATTATATTTTTCATCTGAATATGAGATATTTAAATCCAAATTATCAAAAGTCGTTCTTATATAATCAAACTGATGCTCAATTTCATCTTGAGAAAGAGTTATTGATTGAGAATTTTCATTCAAAGCTTTAATAAGCGGATTTTTAAACGCGTTATTAAAATCTGCGATAGCGCCAAAGCCGCCATCTTTAGAGATTTTTGCTTTCAAATAATACAAATATTCAGGTAAAGTTTTTTCTTTTTCTGAAACTACTTTTACATCATCGTTATAAATATCATTCATATTATTTTGAATTTTTTCAATATCAGCTACAGCCGCATTTGTTAACCCGAGTTTGTAATTTGCCAAAGCTCTTAAATACAATACCGAATTATAATTAGAAACATGCCTGTATAAAAGTTTAGAGGTTTCTTCCACTACAGCTTGGTAATCACCTGACATAAATTGTGCAATTGATTTGTAGTAACGGCTGTTGTAATCATTTTGTTTATTTTTTATTGCGGAATTAAAACTTTTTACCGCATTATCATAATCGTTTAAACTCAAATAATTTAAACCGATATAGTAATGATAAAGGTAGCAGTCAGGGTTATAAATCAAAGCTTTTTTAAAATAATCTACAGATTTATTTACAGCATCTTGAGAAAAACTTTTCTCTGCATCCACGTAATAAATCTGACCCAAACTTGCATAAGATTCAAAGTCATACGGGTTAAGTTTAATTGAAGTTTCGAAAGCAGAAATTGCTTCTTTCTCCTGTTCCAAACCAACTAAAGCTACACCTGAAAGATAATGTCCCAAAAAGTATTTAGGATAATTTGAAGTTATATACTGTGTTTTATAAATTGCTTCGTTATAATCTTGTTTTGCAATATCATCAATCGCGTCATAAATATATTTATTTACACCTGTTTGATTAATCTTTTTCCCGTATTTTTGAGGACAATTAATCTTTGCAATATCATTTTTCTCGGGTTTTGGTAAATAAATATGAGAATTATACTTTCCTGCGTTTTCATACGATACTTCATAAGCAGGATTATTTTGAGCTTTTTGGGCATACATTAAGCTTGCATAAAGGTTGCCAAGTTCAGGATTTTGATACTGTTCCTGTTTATCTGCACCTAACACTACTGCACTTAAAACTTTAGCTCCCGTGACAAATTTATCATCATCTGTTTTTAATTTTACCGCAGTTTCAAAATCTTTTTGAGCTAAACTATACTGGCGCAATTCATAAAAACATTCTCCGCGAAGCTTGTATGCTTCATATTTTTTAGGTTTTGAAGCGATATAAACAGACAAATAAACAATCGCAGATTGATAATCCTTATTTGCCATAGCTTCCTGAGCTTTTTCAAAAGTTTCTTTATTAGCCTTAATTTCTTTATCTTCAACCTGAGCCTGCGCTGATTCGTCAACAGGTGTCACAGCGTCTTCAGCCACAGCAGACAAACCAAGCAGCATAACCGTCAATAACAAACATAACTTCTTCTTATTTCTCATATTCACCCCGTATAAACTGATTTATAAAAAAATTATACAATAGAAACCCGAAATTTACAAAAATCTTTGTCCATAATATAATTCAAATATGAAAAGATGTTTTTGGGTAGATGAAAAATCTGAACTTTATATTAAATATCACGATGAAGAATGGGGTGTCCCAAAGTATGATGATAAAGAGCTTTTTGAATTATTAATACTGGAATCATTTCAAGCCGGCTTATCGTGGATAACAGTTCTAAAAAAACGTGAAGCCTTTAGAAAAGCTTACGATAACTTTGATATCAAAAAAGTTATAAAATATGACGAGAAAAAAATTGAAGAACTTCTAAACAACAAAGACATTATAAGAAGTAAAAACAAAATAATTTCATCAATAAATAATGCCAAAATATTTACACAAATCCAAGAAGAATACGGAAGTTTTTCAAATTATATATGGGGATTTACCGACAATAAGGTGATAAAAAACACAAAAGGAGAACTTATTGTAAGTTCCCCGCTATCAGATAAAATATCAAAAGACCTGAAAAAACGCGGAATGAAATACGTCGGAACAATAATAATATACTCCTACCTTCAAGCAATAGGAATAGTCGACGACCACGATAAAGACTGCTTCAAATATTAATAATGTAAATTTTAGCAAACTTACTAGCAAAAAATTTTTTCTTTTGATTTAGAATAGACAATGGAAATTTATTCTAATCCAGACTTAAGATGAAGCAGGGAAATTAACACATGTCGTTAAAAAGCACTTTAACATATATCGGTAAAAACGTAAAACCATACTGGCCGACAGTAGCTGTAGCATCAGCAGAACTTGTGTTCAGACCGTTATTTACCATGATGGACAAGAAAAGTCCTGAAGAAACAAAAAAATACACAGCATTAAGAGAAGGAGTAACAGAACTTATTGCAGCACCTACATATTTAGCGTTGCCTATACTTGCAGCAAAGGGAAGCGATTTATTAAAAATTAAAGACGCAAAAGCTGCAAAAATGGCAAAACACAATCTTCAAACAGTAGGAACCTGGACAGCTGCATTATTTGTAATACCGGGACTTTGTTCAGCAATTGTAAAACCTTTTATGGAAAAAATTTACAGCAAAAAACAAAAAAATGAACCTGCAAAACTTGACGTAACCTCTAAAACCGAAGATATAAAAATTCCATCTCAGGTTACACAAACAGGTAACACAATATATCCGCATAGAGTAAGCCTTTCAGCTTTCCAAAACCACGGATTGAAGGTGGGAGGTTAATATGATACAAAATATAATTTCAAATCCAACATTTTATAATGCAACCCAAGGTACTGTTGCTCAAATGACAATAAAAACAAGCTTAAATGCAGCAGCACGCCCGGGAGCAATATTACTGGACAAAAATATTGACCCGCATACAAAAAAATTCTCAGCATCAAAAGAATTTTTATATCAAGCAATAAGTTTAGGAATGTACTTGGGAATAATTATTCCGATATTTAAACACGGAGCTTACGCTTTAGCTAAAAATAAATTATTTAAAGACGAAGCAGTATTTAAAGCGTTCCCAAAACCTGATGAGTTTAAAAAATTCTACAAACTCGGTACAGAACAAGAAAAACTTGCAAAATTAAAAGAAATAAGCAAAGCAACAGGCGACACCTTCAACCGTACCAACATCACAGAAGAAGGCGAACACCTTGCAAACGGAGTTATCGAAACAAGCTCACTTATAGGTACAATTTTAGGTTTGGCAGTTGTTGCTCCGCTGACGGCAACTAAAGCTATTCATCCGATATTAAAAGCTGTAGGACTTGTTAAAGATGAGCCAAAACAAAATATTCAAGAAAAACATGACGTTAAAAATGATGACGAAGACGACGATGACGATAAAAAAGTAAAAGACAAAGATGACGACTAATTTATAACAAACTTAATAAAAGCTACAGCAATATGTAAGCTGTAGTTTTTTTATTGTATAATTTACTCATAGAAGTATATAAGATTAGAGGAAATAAAGATTATGCTAACCGGAAACGAAATCAGAAAATTATATTTAGATTACTTTAAAAATAAACGTCAGCACACAGTGGTAGAAAGTTCAAGCTTAGTACCCGATAACCCTACAGTATTACTAACAACTGCGGGTATGCTTCAATTTTTACCAATATTTTTGGATATTCAAGAATGTCCGTATGAACCAGCAAGAGCAACTTCCTGCCAAAAATGTGCCAGAGCGGGCGGAAAAGATTCTGATATCGAAAATGTAGGCAGAACCCCTCGCCACCATACTTTCTTTGAAATGTTAGGAAACTTCTCTTTCGGAGATTACTACAAAAAAGAAATTATTCCTTGGGCTTGGGAATTTGTTACAGAAGTTTTAAAACTTGATAAAGACAGACTTTGGATAACAATTTTTGAAACAGATGACGAAGCTTTTGAAATCTGGAAAAGCGTCGGTGTTTCACCTGAAAGAATCAGACGTAAAGGTAAAAAAGATAACTTCTGGGGTCCTCCGGGGGCTTCAGGTTCTTGCGGACCTTGTTCTGAAATTCACTATGATTTAGGCGAACAATATAAATGCGACCACCCGAATTGCGGAATCGACACTTGCGAATGCGACAGATGGGTTGAAATCTGGAACCTTGTATTTACTGAATTATACCAAGATGAAGAAGGCAACCAATCGCCTTTGGGTAAGAAAAACGTTGATACAGGTATGGGTTTGGAACGTATTACAATGGTTTGCCAAGGTGTAGCTTCAACTTTTGAAACAGACTTACTAAAACCTATTATGGATGAAGTTTGTAAAATGAGCGGAGTATCTTATAAACAATCAGAAAAAACAGATATTTCGCTAAGAATTATCACAGACCACGCAAGATGTGTATCTTTCTTGATTTCTGACGGTGTAATCCCGGGGAATGAAGGAAGAAGCTACGTTTTAAGAATGATTCTTCGCCGAGCACTGCGCCACGGAAAAATCTTAGGAATGGAGTTACCGTTCTTGTATAAATTGGTTGACGTAATCGTAAAATACTACGGAGAAGCTTATCCTGAACTTGTAAAAAACAAACAAAAAGTTATTGATACAATTAAAAAAGAAGAAGAAAGATTTGCCAAAACACTTGACCGCGGATACAAAATGCTTGACGAATTTATCGACAACAAAAAAGATATCGACGGAGAAAGTGCATTCAAACTTTACGATACTTTCGGCTTCCCGTTTGAACTTACAAGAGAAATCGCTGAAGAAAACGGCTTAAAAATTGATGAAGAAGGTTTCAAAGCCGCAATGCTTGAACAAAAAGAACGAGCAAAAGCAGCAACTGCAAAAATCAGTGTTACAGGTGATATTAAGTACGCGAAAATCGAAAAAGAAGTAGGTTCTACAAACTTCATCGGCTACAGCGAAAACGAATGCGCAGACGCTAAAATCTTAGCTCAAATCGAAGGTGAAGGATTCGTTGATATCGTACTTGATAAAACTCCGTTCTACGCTGAATGCGGCGGACAAGTCGGCGACAGCGGTATTATTGAAAGCGAAAACTTAAAAGCCGAAGTTCTTACAACATTCAAAGTTAACGAACTATACGTTCACAGATGTGAAATTCTTAACGGTGAAGTTATTATCGGTGATAGCGTAAAAGCTTGTATTGACGTAGCAAGACGTGAAAAAATCAGAGTTCACCACACTTCAGCTCACTTACTTCAAGCTGCACTTATAAAAGTTCTTGGCAACGAAGTAAAACAAGCCGGTTCTCAAGTTGAAGAAAATCGTATGAGATTTGACTTTACATTCTCAAGAGCGATGACTCCTGATGAAATTAAAAAGACCGAAAACATAATGAACAACTGGATTGGCTCCGAATACAGAGTTAATACAAAAGTTATGGGAATAAAAGAAGCAGAATTAACAGGCGCTACAGCATTATTCGGGGAAAAATACGGAGATGAAGTTCGCGTTGTATCAATAGAACAAGACGGACAATGTATTTCTAAAGAATTTTGTGCAGGTACTCATGCTCGAGAATTAAAAGACTTAAGACTTGTTAAAATCCTGTCAGAAAGTGCAATCGCAGCAGGAACAAGACGTATTGAAGCTGTTGTAGCTGATGCCGCAATTGACTACCTTAACGCAAAATCTTCAGAATTAGATAAATTATCTGCTAAATTCAAAGCTCATTATGATGAAGTTGTTGAACGTGTAGAAAAAATACAAGACGAAAACAAAGAATACCAAAAACAAATAGAAAAACTTGAAGAAGAAAATGCCAGAGGTAAATTTGCTTCATTCGTTGACAGGGCACAAGATATTGACGGCGGTAAATTATTCATTTCGAAAGTTTCAGTAAAACCTGTCGGTATTAAAATCGGATTGGAATTTTTATCTCAAAAATTAGGCGACAGTATTATCGTTCTTGCAGGAGAAACTTCAGTTGCCGTAAAAGTTTCAGACAATTTTGTAAAACGCGGAGTAAACGCAGGTAAAATTGTCGGAGAAATCGCAAAAGCAACAGGAGCTAACGGCGGAGGTCGTCCAAACTTTGCCCAAGGCGGAGTAAAAGACCCATCAAAACTCGATGAAATCTTAGCAAAAGTAGAACAAGAATTAAAAGCATAAAAGGAGACATTATGACTATAAAATCTTTAAACCCATTTGATAAGGGATTTTTCGGTTCAACCCTTATAGGAGCAAAAAGACCGCTTCCAAAAAATTTCAAACCGTCAAAATTGGAATTTGATAGTGCAGATGACTTTAACAAATATTTACTTGAACAAATAAAAAAAGCTACTGCCATAGCTCATCAAAAATCAACAGTAAAAAGTTCTGCTGCGCCAAAACCAGCACCATTGCCTGAAGATAGTATATTTTCAATGTTTTTTTAAGATAGAAAAGGAGTAAGTATGACAGTTTTAAAAATCGAAAAGTTAGAGCATAATAAGGTATTACCTGAATACAAAACAGAAGGTGCCGCAGGAATGGATTTATGCGCAGCAATAGAAGAACCTATTGAATTAAAACCATTAGAAAGAACTCTAATTCCTACAGGTCTAAAAATTGAACTTGAACACGGTTACGAAGCACAAATCCGTCCGCGTTCAGGAATGTCAATCAAACACGGTATCACATTAATTAACTGTGTTGGAACAATTGACGAAGACTACCGCGGAGAAGTTTGTGTTCCTGTAGTAAATATCTCAAATGAAGCTTATACAATTCAACCACAGGAAAGAATTGCCCAAATGGTTATCGCAAGAGTAGAACAAGCAAAAATTGAAGTGGTAACAGAATTAACAGAAACCGTACGCGGAGCAGGCGGATTCGGCTCAACCGGCAAATAGGTGCTCGCCGCACGGGGAACTTTGTTACAAACGGTAGCTCTCAGACTTTGGTAGTTCAGCTCCGCAAGGTACTTCGTACCGTACTTTGCTACAAACAGTAGCTCTCGGACTTTGGTAGTTCAGCTCCGCAAGGGTGCTCCCGCACGAGGAACTTTGCTAGCTAAATAATAAAACAGGAGAAATTTATATGGAAAATTGTGATTTAGAAAAACTTAAAGGCAAAAACTGGATGGCTGCAATGGCTCTTTGTTGGTTATTTGGAGCATTTGGCGCTCACCGTTTTTACACAGGTAAAACAAAATCTGCTTGGACAATGCTAGCTTTCTCAGTTTTAGGACTAACAGCACCAATCAGCGCATTATGGATGTTTATTGACGGGGTTGTTCTTGCTCTTGGACAATTCACTCATGCTGACGGCAGCGAATTATATGAAAGAAAACCTGCTTTTGGTTATTTTTATATCGCTTTTGTGGCATTCTTCATCATTGTTGGAATATTACTATTTGTTCTTTCAACAATCTTTGCAGCCGCAGCATTATATAAAATGCCGTCATTACAAACTCCGGCAATGTAAATTATTATTACAAATAAAAAAGGCGGCGACGAAAATATTTTCGTCGCCACCTTTTTTACTACTTTTTAAATAATATTTTTAATCTATCCATTAATGTATACCCTCGAACTGGTTTCACACAATCTAAACTTATCCTGTTATCATCAATTATGTATTGTCTTAGTTTTCTTGTTTTTGGATACAAACTCTTTATATTAGAATCAACAAGACTTTCAAGATATCTGACTGATTCATTATTTTGGTATTTACTCACATCTCCAAAACAATCCCGTTTGAGAATCCCGCCAATTGTCGGATTCCAATTAGCAATATTGAGAAGATTTTTATATCTTTGTATACCTGCTTCACGAACAGTAGTTATTTGAATCATTGGAGGTATATAATTTAAACCGGCTGCTATTTTTTGATAATTCATTATTATTCCTTTTATTATTTACATTATACAATAAACCTGCTAAATATATTTTTTGTTAGTTATAAACAATAAAAAAGGAACCTTTTAGGTTCCAAAATTTGTAGGTTAGTTAGTAGTAGGGGAAAAGGAGGAAAATTAGTTTTGTTTTTAATTACATATTTATTATCGGCATATTTTTTGAAAACTTTAATAAAAAAGCTTACTTTATTAAGTTTTGTAACAAATATATACTTTTTAAATAAAGTTTAGGCAATTTTTAAATATAAAAATACTTTATATATACACAAGGGAAAAATATTAAGGAGTTTGATTATGAGAAACGATTACGAAATGATTACAGTAGCAGATTATGTTAATTCTTTAGATAACGTTAAAGTTTTATCAGTTGAAGAAAAACAAATCGAAGCTGAAATCGAAAAATACTTATTAAACTCTAAAAGAGCAGAAACTAACTCTAAAATCGTTGAAGCATTACTTGCATAATCATACATATTATATAAAACAGGGGCGGAACCGCAAGCGGTTCCGCCCAAAACTTTAATTTTTGACCAAAGCGCCATTTTACCACGGATAATCTTTGCTGATAGTCCAGCCATCTTTTTGCATTAGCGCAGCACAATATCCACCGCGGTAATATATCCAACCTTCACCTCTTTGACATGCCCTTGTTTGAGCCAACGGAACAATATCCGCACACCACCCGTTATTTTTATTTAAAAGAGCATCTCGAGAACAAACCGCACCCGCAGGCACTACCGAAGATGTTTTAGGATCTATCCAAAACGAAAAACCGTCTATTCCCATAACATTAGGCTTATTTAAACCATTTATATCAACAATTATTGTCGGATACCCGTCATCTAAATTTCTATAAGAAAAAAACATACCATTTTGCAACACATATATAATATATGCACCATAAGCGCCAGGAGTAGAAGAAAGAGTCTTTAATGTATACTTCCTAGAATCGATATTTAACCGAGTCGCACCTGTTAAATAAGGTAAAATATATTTTGGCATAACTTCTGATTCTACCGAGGTATCCCAACCTGAGGTTTCACCATTTTCTTCAACAGACAATTTTACTGCTTGAGATAATATACTGTATGCTGCCTTAACTTTTGCAACTGTTTCGCGCTTTTTAAAATTTGTCAGCAGACTAGGGATAGTAAGCGCGGCGACAATTCCGATTATGCCAAGGGTAATCAATACCTCTGAAAGCGTAAAAGCGCTCCGCGCTAAGCTGTAAGAGTTACCCCCCCGAAATTTGAAGCCTTTGTTGAGTTTTAGGGATATTATATATCTCATTTACCCCCATAGCTTGATTTTTCATACTTCTCTCCTTTTATAAAATATTTACCCCTTTATTATATTTACCACTATACTGATTGTCAAACAAAACGGGGTTAAAAACCCCGTTTAAGTTTATTATTTCTCAAATTTTAATTTATCATCATCTAAATCAATTTTTATTTTATCACCTTTTTTAAAGTTTTGAGCAAGAATCATTTTTGACAGAGGATTTTCGACCATTTGACGAATAACACGTTTTAGCGGTCGAGCGCCATATATAGGATTAAAGCCTTGTGTAGCCAGGAATTCTTTAGCTTCAGCGGTGATAACAAATTCAAGTTCCTGGTCTTTCAATAATCTTCGCAAATAATCCATTTGAATATCAACTATTTTACTTAATTGCTGTAAAGACAGGGCTTTAAAGAATATTGTTTCATCAATTCTGTTTAAAAACTCAGGTTTAAAGTGATTTTTTAATACAGCCATAACTTTATCTTTCGTATCGTTAAATTGTTCAGGAGAAAGCATTGAGTTAAGTGTATTTTCAAGGATAATATCAGAACCGATGTTACTTGTCATAATGATAAGCGTATTTTTAAAATCTACGGTTCTGCCTTTTGAATCAGTAAGACGACCGTCGTCAAAAATCTGAAGCATTATGTTAAACACATCAGGGTGAGCTTTTTCGATTTCATCAAAAAGCACAACCGAATAAGGTTTACGTCTTACGGCTTCTGTTAATTGTCCGCCTTCTTCATATCCGACATACCCCGGAGGCGCTCCGACAAGTCTTGCAACATTATGTTTTTCCATATATTCTGACATATCTATACGAATCAATGCGTCTTCATCATTAAACATAAATTCAGCAAGAGCTTTTGCAAGTTCGGTTTTACCAACCCCTGTAGGACCGAGGAATAAAAATGTCCCGATTGGACGTTTCGGGTCTTTCAATCCGGAACGCGCACGTCGAATTGCATCAGATACGGTATCTACGGCTTCATCTTGTCCCACAACTCTTTTATGCAGTAAATCTTCCATAGTCAAAAGCTTTTGCATCTCAGATTCAACAAGTTTTGTTACAGGAATACCTGTCCATTTTGAAACAACTTCAGCGATATCAGAACCGTCAATTTCTTCTTTTAGAAGTTTATTATCAACTTGCTCTTTATTCTGACAAGCCTTAAGTTGTTTTTCAAGTTCAAGCAGTTTTCCGTATTTTAACTCGGCTGCGGTTTGTAAATCGGTATTTCGTTCGGCTTCTTCTATTTTATTTTTAACATTATTTATTTCATCTTTAATATCTGCTTCTGAAGTTATCGAAGCTTTTTCTTTTTCCCATTGGGTTTTCATAACATTTATTTTATCTTCCAAAACGGCAACCTGACGGGTTATATCTTCAACTTTTTCTTTAGCTTCATCTGTTTCTTCTTTCTTCAAAGCTTCACGTTCTATTTCCAGTTGAATTTTTTGCCTTAGCATAGAATCAATTTCTTCCGGCATTGAATCTATTTGGATACGAAGAGAACTTGCTGCTTCATCTATCAAATCTATTGCTTTATCAGGAAGAAATCTGTCTGTAATGTATCTGTCTGATAATTTTGCAGCCTCAATTATTGCACTGTCTAAGATTCTTACACCGTGGTGAACTTCGTATTTTTCTTTCAAACCTCTTAAAATACTTATTGTATCTTCAACAGACGGTTCAGATACCAAAACAGGCTGAAAACGTCTTTCTAAAGCCGGATCTTTTTCAATATATTTTCGGTATTCATTAATTGTTGTTGCTCCGATTGTTCGCAAAACGCCACGCGCAAGCATTGGTTTTAACAAATTACCCGCATCCATTGAACCTTCGGTTGAACCGGCACCAACAACCGTATGAAGTTCATCAATAAACATTACAATCTCGCCGTTTGAGTCTTCTACTTCTTTTAAAACGGCTTTCAAACGTTCTTCAAATTCACCTCTGAATTTAGCACCGGCAACTAAGGCTCCTAAATCAAGCGAAATCAGCTTTACTTCTTTTAAGCTTTCAGGAACATCGCCTCTTACTATACGCTGAGCAAGCCCTTCAACTATTGCAGTCTTACCAACCCCGGGTTCTCCTATCAAAACAGGGTTATTTTTGGTTCGTCTGTTCAATACCTGAATAATTCTTCGAACTTCTTCATCTCTGCCAATTACTGGGTCTAATTTGCCTTTACGCGCCAAATCAGTTAAATCCGTTGAATATTTTTCTAAAGCTTTCATATTTTCTTCTGCGTTTTTATTGTCCACTTTTTTATTTCCTCTTATTTTTTTCATAGTATTAAGTATTGAATTAGAATTAACATTAAAACTTTCTAATATAGACTTAATATTACTGTTATCAAGCTTTGTCATTGCAAGTAACAGAGCTTCAACACTTACAAAATCATCTTTTAATTTAGAGCTTTCTTCAATTGCCAATTCCAATAACCTTCTTGTATCATTTGAAAGATACAAACTCTGCGGATTAATAGGTCCTGAGATTTTTGGAAAACTCTCAACTCTTGATACTATTTTATTTATAAAACTTTGGTTTAAAAGCTTCAACTCTGTCAAATAATCCTTTATAATTCCGTTATCCTTAATCATTGCAAGCATAATATGCTCAGGTTCCATTTGAGAGTTTTGATAAGAACTCATAAGGGAATTTGCACTTGATAAAATTTCTTGCGAGTAATTCGTAAATTTGTCAAAATCTAACATAATACATCAACTCCATTCAATCTGACTTTCTATATTTTTATTTTAACGTTATTTTGAACAAAGTCATGATAAATTAACTTTTATTTAACTATTTATTTTTCAAAAGCTTTAATTCAATATCTCCGCTCATATCGGCTTTAGCTGAATCACCGCCAAACACATCAACATAAACTTCATCAAAAGTATCCATATCACCTAACAGATTCACATCTTTAAGTTTTACGGATTTTAAATCCTCAACCGGAATATCATTATTTGTTGTCCCGATATAAATAGGAACCTCGTCGTTTGATACTTCTGTATTCAAATTTTTGCCATACGCGGTAAGCCCTTCTCTAATTTGTTTTAACATATTATTAGACAGATTATTTTTAAAAGTATTATTTATTTCTAAATTATCAAAAACTAAAACAGGCTTATTTTTATCATTCAACAAGTAATAACAAAGCGAATTACCTATCGTATCTCCTGATTTATTATCAACAATTTCAACCATATTAAATGCAGTATTTAACAGGTAACTCGGCATATATTGAGCACAAGCTTTCCCTATTGCGATACAGCAAGATGAATAATTCCCTTGAAATAAATCTTTTTGAGGAACTCTATCCCACATTTTTACGGTTATATCAATATTTTGACTTGGATTATATGAATGAAGAATTTTTAAATATTCCGAGATATATTCTTTCATTTTCATAGTTACCTTAGCTCTGCTTTTTATATCTTCATCAGAACTTTCCAAATTCTTTTCAGCCCTTTTCCAAACTTGAACCATATCATTGTCAAAGCCCACTAAAAACTTTAATAACTCAGCTTTATTATTTACCATATCGTTTGGAAACTCAAATTTATTTTTGTGAATAAACGGTTTATATCTTTTATCAATTATTTTTCTAATCGGAGTGACTGCTCTTAATAAATCTACAGCATCTTCAATATTTTCAGCAACTTCTTCAAGCCCTCCGATATCATTTTCATTCATAATCAAGCGAACATTATTTTTCCCGGATGGAGAAAGCCATTTGTCGTAATTTAAACCGTGATTTTCAAAATCAGTTTTTGTTTGATTATTAAATTTTGCGTAAACATTATCATCAGAATGAATTTCTAATTTAAAATCATTTTCGCTACATGCAAGTCTTACGATATCTTCAAACCCTGTTTTATTCTTTTTAACAGAAGAAGGTAATAAATAAGCATATTGCATATTCCATGCATTAAATTTATCCGAAGGAATTTCATCAAATTCATCTTCTGAATAATCCGCAGAATACATTAAAACCGATTTTAAAACAGAATTTTGTAACTTTTGAATATCTACAATACCTTTTTCTGTCATCTCCATAAGTTCTGTTGGGGACAGGTGAAGAATTTTATATACCTTCAATAAATCTATCAGTTGAACTTTTTGATTTTGCTTTAATTTTGTTCCGTCAGGATTTGAACAGGTTAGAGCATTTTTTAATAAATCAAAAACATTATTTTTCTTAAATGAGTTAATAGTTATTATATAATCTGAAAAATATCTTGAACCTTTATCTAACAAAATCGAGTTCAATTCTTTATCGCAAAGCTCTGACAATGAGCGAACCTCAGAGTCATAATGTTTAAAAAAATAATCCAAATAAAGACCTGCATTCTCTGAGCTGAGATTTTCAAAAAAAATCGGACTCATTTTTGCAAACAACTTATATAAATGAAGATAATACTCGTTTTGAGGAGTACAAGCCGATTCTTGCGGTTTATTACTATTACCCGAAAAACTTACACTATCATACGCTAACGGTGACAGGTTTTGATACCTGTACCTTGTTGGTAACTGTCTATTCTGAACGGGATAAAATGCAGCGCTGAAAATTTTCATATCGGATATAAAATACGTAAACCCGAAATTTTGCTAAAATTATCCCCTTTTATGTAGAAAAACATCATATCCTAAAATATCTGCAATTTCCACAAGCTCTGAAACCCGAAAAGTCTTATTTCTTAATTTGTTGCTCAAATTTCTGTTGCTGTCGGTTTTTCCGTACTTTTCATTAACTTTTTGTTTTACCGCAGTAATAGTCAAACCTTCAAGCGCAGACAGATATTTTAATTGTGAAGCCAAATTCTCTGTTTCTAACTTAACATCTTTATCCATTATTTGATAATACTATTTATGATGAATAAAACAAAGATATATTGACTTTATTCATTATATAATGAATAAACATATAGGAGCTTTGAATGAAAAAAGGTTTTACATTGGCTG
>CAJUAL010000004.1:0-117709 GCA_910584405.1 uncultured Vampirovibrio sp. | reverse complement strand
ATATAATGAATAAACATATAGGAGCTTTGAATGAAAAAAGGTTTTACATTGGCTGAAGTTTTAATAACCCTTGGGATTATCGGAATAGTTTCTGCAATGACAATCCCTACACTCTCGGCTAAAATTCAAAAAAGAAAACTGGAATCACAAATAAAAGTTGCATACGCAGAAATTCAACAAGCAATGAAAATGGCTGAAAATGACGGAATGGCACTAAATAGTAAATTTAAAGACAGTTCAGACACTGAAATGCAAGAATGGGTTAATTCTTACATTGTACCTAACATAAAAACCGAAAATATATGCCTTAATAAAGTCGGATGCTGGCATAAAAAGGGGACGGTTAAAGACCTGCAAGGAAATCCAAACCCTTGGGATAACGATAACGGATTAGGTTCCAACATCATAACATTTAAGACAGCCAAAGGAGTATATTATAACCTTGACGGAATTAGCCAAATGAGAATGCAAACACTTTTTGGAGTAAGCAGTGCAGATTCGGAAGGATTAGTTATATATTTTGATGCCAACGGTGACAGAAAACCTAACAAGATAGGAATAGATATTTATGCCATGTGTATGTCAGAAAAAGGCTGGCTGCCCGCAGGTTACAATAAAACACCTCAGGAAATAAAACAAAACTGCGAACGCGGTAACGGTTACTGGTGCCTGAAACATGTTATAAATTCGGGTTGGACAATTAATGATAAAGTTTGGAAAAGATAAATCTTGATGTTATAATCAACGTATGAAAAAGATTTTAGGTTATTTTTGTTTAATAGTGATAGCAATAAGTATGCTGTATCCTTTTTTTGCAATGCTAAATCTTTCTCTTGTTCCAAATAACGAGATTTTTAATCAGGGCGGGAAATTATTTTATTCTCCGCTGACTTTAGAAAATTATACAAATGTTTTTGAAAAAATCCCGATGTGGAAGTATTTTATAAACAGTCTTTTTGTAGCATCGGTAACAACTGTCGGTCAGGTAATAATTTCCGCTCTTGCAGGATATGCGTTTGCAAGGTTAAAATTCAAATGGCGCGACGGTTTATTTTTGATAATCCTTATAACAATGCTTGTTCCTCCGCAAGTTAATATAATTCCGCTGTTTTTTCTTATGCGGCAGCTCCACTGGGTAAACACTTACCAAGCGCTTATATTACCGGGGTTATTTGGAGGATTTGGAATATTTATGATGCGCCAATATTTTTTAGGTCTGCCCAAAGATCTTGAAGAAGCCGCTAAAATTGACGGATGTAATATATTTTCAACATTTTTTAAAATCGTACTTCCGCTTGCAATCCCTGTGATTGCAACACTTTCAATTTTTACATTCGTAACAACCTGGAACAGCTTTATGTGGCCTTTAATTATTACAAACTCAGAATCAATGCGAACCCTGCCTGTAGGACTTGCAATATTTAAAGGAAGTTTTCGCGAAATAACCCTCTGGGGTGACTTACTTGCGTGTTCTGTCATATGTACAATCCCTGTTGTCGGAGTATTTTTACTGGGTAAAAAATACTTCATCAATGATATTATGCAAGGCGGCGTGAAAGAATAGGGGTAAATATTAGATTATCCCTTTAACCCTTCTAAAATATAACTTCTTGCCTCTAAAGCCTCTTCTTTTGTCAGCGGAGGTACGCCTGTCAGCGGATAATTTATCCCTAAGTTTTCATATTTTGGAATTGCCATATCATGATAAGGTAATACATCAAGCGCTTTAATAGTTTTAAGCTCTTTTAAAAATCTGCCTAATTCCTTCAAATAAGCAGAATTAAAAGTAATAGTCGGAACAACAACATGACGAATCCACATAGGCTTTCCGTTTTCTGATAAATACCTTGCAAAATCCAATATATTTACATTTGGAAGTCCTGTTAATTTCTTATGTTCTTCATTATCGATATGCTTAATATCTAAAAGTACTAAATCCGTGTATTTTAACAACTCATCAATTTTTGACGTATTATTTCGGTTAAATAAAACACCGGAGGTATCAAGCGCAGTATGAATCCCGCGTTCTTTTGCGGACTTAAACAAAGCGGTTACAAAATCAATCTGCATTAAAGGTTCTCCGCCGGTTACGGTAATGCCGCCTTTGCAAAACTCTTTCACACCGTCGTATTTTTTTAGAATTTCATCAACTGAAATTTTCTGATTTATATTTACCCCCCAAGAATCAGGATTGTGACAATATTTGCACCTTAAAGGACAACCTTGAGTAAACACAACAAATCTTATCCCCGGCCCATCAACTGTCCCGCAGCTTTCAAATGAATGAATATTACCTAAATTTTCTTCTGCCATATTATAATTTTATCATAAAATTAACTAAATATTTCTTCACAAATTATCAAAAATTTTTCATTTAGCGTTATTGTATAAGTGTCGTTACAAATTTTATTTAGGGGGTATAAATGAGAATTAATGGTATTACAGAACCCGGCTTAGGGTTCAATGGCTTATGGGGGAGTCCTCGTTACAGCTATACAGATACACTAAAAAAAGGGGTAGAATGTGATTTCTTTGAAAAAACTTACTATCCTTGCAAGGATGAATCTGATGAAGAAATAAAAAAAGCGCTTGAACTTGAACGCAGAGAATTAGACAAAGAAAATGTTAAAGGGAACAAAAGTCCTATGAAATATTATATTTACCCTGTAGTTGGGTATAGATTAAAAGAATCACTTGCAGATCTTGCAATTGCGTAATAAAAAAAGAGCACCGATAATATCAGTGCTCTTTTTATTTTTTATATTAAACTACATTGCATTGTGGAATGTTCTTGAAATAACATCATCTTGTTGTTCTTTTGTCAATTTGATGAAGTTAACTGCATATCCAGAAACTCTCACTGTTAATTGAGGATATTTTTCAGGATGAGCTTGAGCATCCAATAATGTTTCTCTGTTGAATACGTTTACATTAAGGTGGTGTCCGCCTTTTTCAACGTATCCGTCAAGTAAGTTTATTAAGTTTTCTTCTTGCATTGTTGTCATTTTTATTTTTCCTTTCGAATTATAATTTTACGGAGATCCTGAATCAAGTTCAGGATGACAATTTATATTTACCCCTAGTTAAGACTTGCTTCACAGCATCCAGGGTCAAAACTTACAGCTAAGTCGCCCATAAATACTTCATCTTTACCTAATGCATTAGGAATAATTGAGAATGTATTTGAAATACCGTCTTGAGCATCGTGGAATGGAAGCTTAGCTACAGAAGCTAATGATGAAGCTGCACCATTCATATCACGTCCGTGCATAGGGTTAGCACCCGGAGCCAGAGGAACTCCCATTTTTCTACCGTCTGGTGTATTACCTGTTTTCTTACCGTAAACAACGTTAGATGTAATTGTTAAAATTGACATCGTAGGAATTGAGTTTCTGTAAGTATGGTGTTTTCTGATTTTATTCATGAAGTTTTTAACCAAATCTACAGCTAATGAGTCAACTCTATCATCGTTGTTACCATATTTAGGAAAATCACCTTCAACTTCGTAATCAACTACAATACCGTTTTCATCACGAATAGTTTTAACTTTAGCATATTTAATAGCAGAAAGTGAATCAGCTACAACAGAAAGACCTGCGATACCTGTTGCAAAGTAACGTTTCACATCTCTGTCATGCAATGCCATTTGAGCTCTTTCATAGCAGTATTTATCGTGCATATAGTGAATTACATTCAAAGTATTTACATATAAACCTGCTAACCATTCCATCATAGAATCAAATCTTTCCATTACTTCATCATAGTTAAGATATTCAGAAGTAATAGGTCTGAATTGAGGTCCGATTTGTTCTTTCAATCTTTCGTCAACACCGCCGTTGATTGCATATAACAAGCATTTAGCAAGGTTTGCACGAGCACCAAAGAACTGCATTTCTTTACCGACTACCATTGATGATACACAACAAGCAATAGCATAATCATCACCGTGAGTAACTCTCATCATATCATCGTTTTCATATTGAATAGATGAAGTTGTAATTGAAATATGAGCTGCATATTGTTTGAAATTGTGAGGTAACTTTGTAGACCAAAGTACTGTTAAATTCGGTTCAGGTGCAGTACCTAAGTTTTCTAAAGTATGCAAGTATCTGAATGAGTTTTTAGTAACTAACGGACGACCGTCAACACCAACACCGCCGATAGATTCAGTTACCCAAGTAGGGTCGCCTGAGAATAAAGCATTATATTCAGGAGTTCTTGCAAATTTTACAAGTCTTAACTTCATTATAAAATGGTCAACCATTTCTTGAGCTTCAGATTCTGTAATAATACCTTCTTTTAAATCTCTTTCAATGAAAATATCTAAGAAAGTTGAAGTTCTACCGATACTCATTGCAGCACCGTTTTGTTCTTTCACTGCTGACAAGTAACCGAAGTATAACCATTGAATAGCTTCTTTAGCATTTCTTGCAGGTTTTCTGATATCAAAACCGTAGATTTCACCTAATTGAGCCATTTCATTTAATGCTCTGATTTGTTCTGCAATTTCTTCTTTTAATTGAATTTTTTCAGCATTCATTTCGCCATCAATAGAAGCGTGCTGTTCTTTTTTATCTTCAATAAGTCTGTCAATACCGTATAAAGCGATTCTTCTGTAATCACCTATAATACGACCTCTGCCGTATGCATCAGGAAGACCTGTTAAAATTGCTGCGTGGCGAGCTTTTCTCATTTCAGGTGTATAACAATCGAAAACACCCTGGTTATGAGTTTTTCTGTATTTAGTGAAGATTTCGCTAACTTCAGGATCTACTTCATATCCGTAAGATTTGCAAGCACCTTCAGCCATTCTGATACCGCCAAACGGCTGCATAGAACGTTTCAAAGGAGCATCTGTTTGTAAACCTACAATAGTTTCTAAACTTTTATCAATATAACCTGCGCCGTGAGATGTAATTGATGATACAATTTTTGTATCCATATCAACAACGCCGCCGTTTTCACGTTCTTTTTTAAATAAATCACAGCATTCTTGCCATAACTTAGTTGTAGCTTCTGTTGGTCCTGCCAAGAAGCTTGAATCACCTTCATATAAAGTATAGTTACGTTGGATAAAATCTCTAACGTTAATTTCACTTTGCCATTTACCTAAAACAAATTCAGTTGAAGGGTAAATTTTCTTTTCTACCATAGTTTCTGTCATTCTTTATTTCTCCCATATTTTTACTGGTCTATAAATAATAATTGTATATTTTACACGTATTATCTTTTAATCACAAAACATTTTACACAATAATTCTAAAAAAATCCAGAAAATATCCTAAATTTGTTACAAATATATATGAAAAAACCCTCTGCAAAATATCACAATTGCAAAGGGTTTTACGCAAGTTATATCTTATAATAGTTATTCCTTAACCGCACCTATTCTATCAATACCAATCCCAATTAATGAAAGTAATATCGAGCCGATTAATGCACTTAAGAATCCATCAACTTCAAATCCCGGAGCTAAATACCCCGCAAGCATTAAAAGCAATGCATTTATAACAAGTGCAAACAATCCAAGTGTCAAAATTGTTATAGGAAAAGATATTATCTGTAATATAGGTTTAATAAATGTATTTATAAGAGCTATAATTACACAAACAAACATCGCACTTAAGAAATTTTCAACGCTGATTCCCGGAACTACCCAAGACACAAAAATAATAGCCAATGCGTAAGCTACCCATCTTAAAAATAAATTCAACATATCAAGCACTCCTTTTTTAATAATAATAAATGTTTGAATAATTTATTACATTAACAAAAAGGACAATATTTCACATTAAATTTTGTTAACAACTTATACTAAAAGACTTGCAAAAACTATGATTATATTATATACTACAATTGTAATAAATTAAGTGTGTAGGTGGATTATGCTGTTAGGTTTAATGACAAGAATGAATGCTGTTTCTCAAAGAAGTAACGCTCAATATGCTCTTATGCAAAACCGTATGAATATGATGAATGCGGTAAGAAATCTTCCGTTTAGCGGTGCGAATATGGAAACATTACACCAAATGGACACAAATTTTGCATTAAGCAACGATTACAACCAAACTCTTTTAATGCTTGCTACTGCTCAAGAACAAGCAGCAAAAGAATTACTGGCTCACGAAGCTAAAAATAATAAAATTTCTTATGTTGCATAAATGGAAAACAAATGGTTATTGATATAGATAATTGGTTAAATACAGTAACAGGAAAACTGCAAGAAACGTTTTCCGAAAACTTAATTTTTATAGGATTACAGGGCAGTTACAACAGAGGAGAAGCAACAACTGACAGCGACATTGATTTAGTTGTTATACTAAACGAACTAGATTTTGAAGATTTAAAAACATATCGAAAAATTATAAACGAAATGCCAAATAAAGATCTTGCTTGCGGCTTTATCTCAGGTAAAAAAGAACTACAAAATTGGTCTAAAGCTGATTTATTTCAATTTTTCTATGACACAAAATCAATAGTCGGAAATTTGGAAGATATAATCCAACCGCCAACGATTGAAGATATTAAAGGATCAATCAAAACAAGTTCAGAAGCCTTGTATCACTCAACCGTTCATAGTTTTGTGCATTCATCCGACTACCCTCAGGATTTACAAAACCTGTATAAAATGACATTTTTTATTTTGCAAGCCAAATATTTTATAAAAACTAATAAATATATTCCAACAAAAAAAGAACTTATTAATTACTTAAAGGATACAGACAAAAAAATTTTAAATACTTGTATAAACAGAAATGCTATTTCAAATATGACACAACCAGAAATAGAAAAACTATATAACCAATTGATTAATTGGTGTTCCAGAAACCTTATTAATATATAAAAAAGCAGTTAATAGAGCCTGCCCATTATACAGAGGGGATGGCAGGCACGCAGATTGAGTAATCGTTTTTACTCAACTCAATCTTGCTGGCTGCATCCGTCAAACTACGGCTCAATTTTCGCCTTGTTTGTCGTAGCATTCTCACCCCCAAACAAGACTCCGTCTTGTTTGGGTTCATTCTCATTATAAAGTGACACCTCAAATGCGAAATAGTAACACCTAAAATGCGAAATTTGGTATACTTAACAAAAATTATAATAAGGCATCAATTAATTTTAATAAAATTGTTAGTCGTTCACCATTATTTTTGATATTATTTATTTTGGAGATTATTGTATCGTATAAATCTTGATTAGTTTTCTTATTTGAGAATTTAAATAAATCTTGAGGCTGGATATTTAAAATATCAATTATTTTTTCTAAAGTAGATGCTGTCATAAACGCATTACCTCGTTCTATACTACTTAACGTATTTGTAGCAATACCTATTTCTTCAGCAAAGGTTTCCTGACTAAAACCTTGAGCTTTTCTCAGCTCTCTTATTCGACTGCCTAATTGTTTTTGAATATATCCTGTCATAAATTTTCCTAATAGTTTAATTATAATTATTGATTAAATCAATCTAACAATGTTACACATGTTGAAAATAAACGCTAAACATGTTATAATAATATTAATAATGTAATATATATCTATATTACTCTTTTGAAAGGAATAATTTTATGAATAAAGAATTTTGTATAAGATTTAAAAATTCTGTAAAAAATTTAGAAAAAAAGTATAACATTAAATTAAACTCTATATGTCCTTTTGATTCGGAAGAAAAAACAGTTGCAATAATAGGAAAACAGCATACTCTTGCTGAATTATTTTTAGAATGCAAAAACTTCATAGAAGATAATAATCCAGAGTTATGTTATGTTCAAACTATTTCAAATTTTCATATAGATGATTCACCTTTTGAAATGATATATATTTTTAGAATTAATAGGAGAATTTAAATGAAAAAGTTATTTACTTTGTTGATTTTATTAGGACTATGCAATATTACAACATCAGCAATTGCTTATTTTGGACCTGATGATTTTTACTGGCAAAATCAAAGATATATGGAGCAACAAAATCAATATCAACAAAATATGCTGAATATGCAGCAGCAACAAATGCAGCAGCAACAAAGAGCTTGGCAACAGCAAATGCAGCAACAAAAAGATTTACAATATCAACAGTGTATACAATCTTGTAATGCTCAAGTCGAACAAGGATATGTTCAAAGGGGTAGTGCTCAAGATAGAGGTTGTGGAAGTATGTGTTTAATAAATGCACGATAAGGGAATTTATGAAAGATAAAAAATTAGAAGAATTACAAAATAAATTGCAACAGTATATAGAACTAAACATATCTTACGAAAATGAGGTATGCACTATAAAAAATGAGAAGGGATATTACTGCTCCTGCTGCTTTGACTATGCAGATAAACTTGTTCATTTACATAGAGTTTATGATTATGATGGTAATATTGATGACAAATTTCTTATCTGCCCTAAATGTAAAACTAAAATTTTAAATCCTGAAAATAAATAATTAAAAACTTTTATTACCGACTTTTTCGGGGAAATTTCCGACTAAAATTTCAAAAGTCTGGTACCAAATTTCGCATTTTAACCGCACAAGAAATAAACACAGTCTAAACTTCGACTATAATTGCGATTGAGGGCAACTGTCCAAGCTCGGACAAATTTGGACAATTCAAAGATTTTTGAGGACAGTTCAAATGCGAATTTTGGAATAGTTCCGACTGGTAATTTTCAAACACACAGGGCGATACAGCCAATTTCGCATTTGAACCGCACATTCTTGAAATGTCCGTCCAAATACACTCATCACAAAATAAAACAGCAGCTAAGACAAATGTCTTACTGCTGTTTTATCCAGAGGGGATGGGATTCGAACCCACGGTGGAGTTACCCCCACACAACCTTTCCAAGATTGCACCTTAAACCTCTCGGACACCCCTCTTTGAAGTTTTTTAAAAATAATAATATTTATTTTACCCCTGATTATCCTTTAAACGTTGTGTTTCGTCAAGGGTTAATTCCGTTTGATAATACTCTTCGGTTCTTTCCAGTGAATAAACCTTCGCGTCTGCTAATTTTTCAAGAACTTTAGCATAATCAGCACACTTTTTACCTTTTATTCCCTCTGTTTCCATTTGAATACTACCGTCAGGAAACAATCTTATTTTCATTTTACCCATATATTTTTGTTAAACCTCTATTGTCAAAATTATTGAATTATCGTCCATTACAGCTTCTGATTCAAGTCGCATATTCTCACTATCCAAGCGTTCTTTAATCTTGTTATACGTCATTTCCTGAATATTAAGCCCGTATTCTTCGTTCAAATCATTTATAACATCTTCACAGCCCGCTTTATCGGATACCTGAGTGATATCAAGAGTATAACCCGCAGAACCGTCTTTTTTGTAATAAATCATTTCCATTCCAAAAAGTTTACAAGAAACTTCATCTCCGTTTTCGACAAGTTCTTCTGCACCGTGCTCTACAAGGGTATTTAACAGCATTCCTTTGTCCGTATAATTAGTCGAATAAGTATAAACAGCTGTTGAAACATCGTTTATATAACGTAAATCCCTGCCTGCCGCACGGTTAAGCTTTCTAAAAATAATCTCGGCTTCTTTTGTAATAGCAGCATTATTACTTCCTGAAAACTCTGCCGTATAGTAACCGTCTTTCAAGGTCCAGTTTAAAGTTGCATCACTGTTTTTTAAAGGTGTTTGGTGCCCTGCTTCGTAATACAAATAATTTGCTTCATATAAAAGGTGCTTAAGTTCTTCTGGCTTAATATTTGTTTGAATCTTTAAATTTTGAAGTCCGTAAGAAACATTTCTGCCTTCATACCCGCCTGACATTCCGATATTAAGAATACGAACAACCTGTTCTACTTCAAGCATAAAAGTTTGTTCTCCGTCACGCTTATAATATTTTACATCCTGTCCGTCAACATGAGCCACAACTTCGTTATTTGAAGTTGAAAAAATACGTTCTGCGCCATTTGTTTTCAAATTATCATAAACATCTTTCATACTGGTATAAGATGTTTCATAGTTATAATAAAAATATTCGGCAGACTCAATAAGTCTGACATTTCTTTGAGCAACCCCGTCCATGCTTTGGAAAAACTCTTCAGCGCAGGTTTGTAACTTTTCAGGATTTGAGATACCGAAGACTTCTGCAACCGCATACTTACCATTCAACATCCATTCAACTTTTAAGCCTGAAGGAAGTTGAAAAACACTAGAACGAATCTGCTGACATTCAATTTGACCCATAATTCTGCTTAATTCATCCACAGTAATATTTGTTAAAATTCTGATAGAACAAAGATTTTGAGCAGTTGAAGCATTATTTGAAGATTTATTATCAGATGCTCTATTAATCCCTTCATCTTTTACATTTTCGGGAGCAACCAAAAACGCCATAGGGTAAGCCATTAAAGTTATCGACATAATTTTACCCCCTATACATCCAATGCTCTGCCGCCGCGGGAAGAATTAACATCTGCTTCTTCACCATTATCAACATTAGAAGAATATTGAGCCATATCATCTTTTCTGGTAGCAGCGACAGCTCTAATGTTAGCCCACTGACGAAGCGCAAGAATTTGCTCTTTTTGTGTAACCGATAATGGTACAACATTTTTTATTGTATTTTCCAAATCAGAAAATTCCAGTGGTCTTTTATTAAAGAAAGCTTCATAAAGAGCCGTAATCACAACCTGTTCAATTTCCGCACCAACAAAACCTTCAGTCATTGATGCAAGTTTTTCAAATAAATCATCATTTATTTCAAGTTTACTTGCTACATCTTTATCTTTCAGTCTTTTTGCAAGGTGAAGCTTGAAAATTTCTTTACGTTCACGAGCGGTCGGCAAATCTACAAAGAAAATCTCGTCAAAACGACCTTTTCTTAACAATTCAGCAGGTAATCCGCTGATATTGTTTGCTGTCGCGATTACAAAAACAGGGGCTGTTTTTTCCTGCATCCAGGTTAAAAACGTACCGAAAATTCTTGAAGATGTACCGCTATCACCGCCTCCGCCTGATGAATTAACACCGCTTAAACTCTTTTCAATCTCATCAACCCAAAGAATTGACGGAGCTACGGCTTCTGCGGTTTTAATAGCTTTTCTCATATTTTCTTCGGAACTTCCGACAATACCGGAGAAAATCTTACCAAAATCAAGCTTTAACAAAGGTAACTGCCATGCGGCACTCATAGCTTTTGCAGTCAAACTCTTACCGCAACCGGGAACACCTGTTATTAAAACACCTTTTGGAGCAGACAAACAGTATTTTTTAGCAGATTCAGACCACGAATTATTACGCTTATTAAGCCAGCTTTTAAGATTTTCCAATCCGCCGACATCAGAAATTTTTATATCTGTGTTAATAAATTCTAAAATACCTGTTTTTTTAATAACCTGCATTTTTTCGCTTAAGATTATTCCTAAATCTTTGCCGTCAATTTTACCGTCATTAACCATAGCAAGAGCAAATGCATTTTCTGCTTCTTGTAAAGTCAAACCTTGAGCGGCTTTACATAATTTTTCTTTACCTTCTTCGTCAAGTTCTGAAGTGTCTATCTGATTATTTTGAGTAATCATCTTGTTAAGTTTAGCTTTAATCTCATCAAGCGTCGGTAAAGGCATATCAAGGATTGTAACTTCTTTTTGCATTGATTCGGGGATTAAAAGTTCTGACGCGATAAATATAACATTTTTACGATATCTGCTTGTTTTCAATTCTGAAATAATATCTCTTAAACGTCTTACCACATTATAATCAACTTGTCTGCCTTTAACACCGAAATACACGTGGAAATCACACATAACAAAGACTGCGTTTTTATTACATTCTTTGATAAATTCTAAAGCCTTATCGGGACTGTTTGTACCGTCAAGTTTTTGATTTCCGAGCATAAATCCGTTTGTTTGAGTCCAAGTATAGACTTCGCGCGGAACTTTTATTAACTTTTCGGAAGCCGCAATCTTTTTAATTAAAGAAATTGCACGTTCTTCTTCCCAAGTTGTTATATAAATATATGGAAATCTAGCTCTAAAAAGCATTGATAGTTGAGTAATAATTTTATTATCTGCCATAGTTTTAAAACCCTCTTTTTTCAATTATTTTACAATATTTTTCCCGAGTTGTAAACAAAATTTTTCACGAATAGCCTTAAAATCCCCCATTCCGTTTATTTCCAACCGTCCGTCAGGCGAAATTCTTGCTTCCACCTTATTTTTATAAGTTTTTATAATTTCAGGGGAATAAGTATCTGTCAAATATAGATATCGCTGATTAGAAGAGCCGACCCAAGGACGGGAAAGGTCAAAGTTTTCTTTTTCAAATCCGCCGTCAATAAGAAGGTCAATATTTTCTAAAAAAGCATCAACATCTGCTGATTTTTTTGCCCGCAATTGCTCAATAGTGTACCCCGTAAAACATAAAACCGATAAACCTATATTTTTAACAAGACTTGAAAGCTTGGCTAAATCTTTTGCCTGCTCAAAAGGTTCTCCGCCTAAAAAAGTAACTCCTTCTAAATCTTTTTCCGATTTAATTTGCTCAAATAACTCTTCTACCGAATATTTTTGTCCGGCATTAAACGCCCAGGTTTCTTTGGCAAAACAATCGGGACAATGTTTTTTACACCCCTGAACCCAAATACAAAATCTTGTCCCCGGACCTTCTACCGTTGTTTTTTTGAGAATCTTATAAACATCCAACATTAAAAATCAACAATCCTGCCTTCATAATTATCATCATCATTACCGTTATCGTTAACGGAATTTGCAACAATCATTGATTTAATTTTAGATACAAAATGAGGCTTAACGTTTGCAACTTCGATGAACTCTTCTACAGATTTAAATAATCCGTTTATATTTCTATGTTCAACAAGTTTTTTTGCCTGAACAATATTAATCCCCGGAAGAACTGATAATTCTGCGGCTTCAACACTATTTACATCAATTTTTGTAGAAGTTGTTGCAAAAGCATCTTTCATCTCAACAAATTCAGGTTCTTGCTGCTGTCGTTCGTTAACAGGTTTTGCTTTGTTAATATTATCAAGGTTCACAAAATCCTGACCGCCTTTATTAGGAGTTTCACCACCTCTGCCAAATCTGTCAGGAACAATTGCTCCCATTTCAACAAATTTTGGACCGATATTAGAATTATCTATATTTATTTGACGGGAAGGAGTCTGTGGTTCTGTTGGTTTAGCTTTTGATTCAAGAGTAATTATCTGACTGTTTGGAACATCAAGAAGCAGTGATAGCGTTCTGATATTAGAATAATCATCAAACAATCTGCAAACTTCACTCCATAATTTATTAACCTTATATCCGTCTTTTTTTAATAGGGTAAACATTTGTTTTTGGTTATTACGCGCAATATTTTCCATTACGATAAGTTTACTGTCAGGTTCAAATTTTACCGTACAATGAGCGTTACCAATTGTATTTTGCCCTTTAACAAAAGATATACTGACACTTTTTATACTGTTTTTATTATCTCTGTCAATAAGCCAATTTCCGCCAAAAATAGTCAGCGGAATTATAACTAAAGCAATAATTGTACAAAGAGTAGGATAATAAATCCAAAACTTAACCATAGCAACAACAACAAACGCTGCTAAGCCTACATAAAAATCATATTTAGAATATTTTCTTCCATAGTATGACATACTAAAATAATACCACACATTTATAAATAATAATGCTATAAAAAGAGGATTTTATGATAAAATCAGATTATGCAAAAAATTGTATCAAAAGCATTAAAAGGTCTAACTGGAGAAATAACAATCCCTTCTGATAAATCCATATCGCATAGAGGAATAATCTTATCTTCACTTGCCCGCGGAAAATCTGTTATTAAAAACTTTTCAAACGGACAAGACCCGCATTCTACAATGAAAATCTTTAAACAGCTCGGAGTAGACATTGAACTTATAAACGAATCGGAAGTAATTATAAATTCAAACGGGAAACTCTCCGTTCCGTCATGCAATTTAGATTGCGGTAATTCAGGCACAACAATGCGCCTGTTATCGGGAATCCTGGCAGGTCAGGGATTTAATTCGACATTAACAGGAGATACAAGTCTTTCAAAACGCCCGATGAAGCGTGTAATTGAACCGTTAGAACTTATGGGAGCAAGGATTGAATCAAAAGACTTTAAAGCTCCATTAAAAATATTCGGAACAGAGTTAAACGCAATCAATTACACCTCAAAAATTACTTCAGCACAAGTTAAATCCTGTATTTTACTTGCAGGAGGGGTAAATGTAAAAAGCGGTGTGACAACTTTCACAGAGCCAAGTCTGTCACGCAACCACACAGAACTTATGCTTAAAGCCATGGGGGCAAATATTACAACAAACGGAACAACAGTTTCCATAGAAAAATCAGAACTGGCTCCGCTTGAGATAGAAATTTGCGGAGATATCTCTTCTGCCGCGTTTTTTATAGTTGCAGGACTTATTATTCCAAATTCAAAAATTTTACTAAAAAATGTAGGCTTAAACCCGACAAGAGCCGGAATTATTGAAGTTGTAAAACAAATGGGCGGGAATTTAACAATACTTGATGAGCGCAACATCGGCGGAGAGCCTGTCGGAGATGTTCTGGTAGAATACTCCCAACTTAACGGATGTAAAATCGGCGGTGAGATAATCCCTCGACTTATTGATGAAATTCCTGTTATAGCAGTACTTGCAACTCAAGCAAAAGGTGAAACGCTAATTTCTGATGCGCAAGACTTAAGGAATAAAGAATCTGACAGAATTACAGCAGTTGTTACCGAACTAAAAAAACTTGGTGCAGATATAGACGAAACTCCCGACGGAATGCTTATCAGAGGGTGTAAATTATCGGGCGGTGCTAAAGTTGAAACTTATCATGATCACAGACTTGCAATGAGTTTATATGTCGCAGGACTTGTTTGCCAAAAGGAAATATTAATCAACGGTTTTGAATGGGTTGATATATCTTTCCCGACATTTGAAAAACTTTTTACAGATTTAGGGCATAAATAAACAAATCTGCAACTTTTCTGTTATATTCCCTGCCATCATCTTTTGTAAACAGGTTTTCCCAATGACTTTGCGGAGTTCCGTCTGTTGAATATGAAGGGTTTGTCATCATCAAATGATGAGTATTTGTATCATAACGCAGCGGAAACAAATCTTCCATTTGCATAAAACTCGGCAGTTTGTCACTCGGATATTCAAAACCGAAAAGTGAATTATTTATACGGTTTAAACGAGCTTCATAAGTTCTTCCGCCCGTGTCATTATCATTTGAAACCTCAATTCCCGGGGTATAATTTTGGTCATACTTAAACCTTTCCGACCAATGTTTGACTTCGTCATAATTATCAGGTTCAATAAATGCTGTTCCTGAATTTAAACCTAAATTTTCATAGCGTTTGAAATCACCAGTACTTTTTTCTCCGACAAAACTTAATGTTGTTTTGCCAGAACGGCTTCTAATTTCATGCAAAATATACTGCATCTGCTCATACGAAGGTAATGCTCCGACACCGGTATAATTTTCCATTTCGTATCCGCCGATATGTTTTGCCGAATCTATAAATATCGCTTCAAACCCCGTATTTACTAATTTAACATGTTCATTTATAAACAATTCCTGATGTTCGGGATTGTTCCAATCAAAAGTCACATCTTCTTTATAATCCTGAGAAACCTTGATTTGATCCGCAGATATTACCGTTCTGAACCCTGTCTTAAGCCCATGGAAATGAGCCAAATCATTAAAAATTCTAAACTGTTCTTCCGGAGTAATTTTATCATTTATATCAAAATTAATTATATTACGGCTGTACCCGATGCCAAGTTTTATACCGTAAATCGAATTTTCTTCACCCGGACCCTTATTATACCCGTCACCGTAAATATTAGGAAAAATCTGAGATAAAATCACACAATTTGCCCAGCTTTTAGCTGACGGCGGAATTGCCGGAAGAATCTTCATTGCACTAAATAAACCGTTTTTTGTTCTATCTTCGTGCATTTCTGCTATTGCTCGGTTATTTATTTCAATATAATTTGCACGAACACCCCATTTATCGCCATAATCGGGAGTATTAATTATATCAGGAAAACTTTGATAAAATTCCTCACACTCGCAAAGCGTAACAAGAGATTCGACCGCTTGCTTTACGCTTCTTGATAAAAGTTCTGAAGGTAAGATATTTGCAATCCACCTTTTCCTGCCTGATTCAAACTTATGCTCTAAACTCCACTTATCTGGCGTTAATATCGTTAACTCGTTCAGTGCCGTTAATAGTTTATTTGTCAGATTCATAGCAATAACAATATAATATCTGAGTGCATTAAAAAAATTATCCGAAAGTTTAAACAAATTGATTATATTTTTTAACATCAGGCTTGAAATTTTATCAAGCATGGTTTAATATGGGGTATAGGGCTATATACTATATAAGGAATTTAAGATGGGACATTTTTCAGATGATGATAAACAAAGACTAAAAGCAAGACTTAACCGTATTTCCGGACAAGTTAACGGGATTAACAAAATGATAGAACAGGATAGAGAATGTATTGAAATATTAAACCAGATTATCTCAACTCAAGCCGCATTAAAAGGTGTTTGGAAACAAGTTGTCAAAGGACATTTACAACACTGCGTTACAGACGCACTCAAACACGACAAAAACAGTGACGAACTTATAAATGACTTGGTTGACCATATTGAAAAACTGAAATAAGGAGGATTTATGGATAACAAAGTATTAAAAAAAAGAACCGTTGCAGTAATAGTTATCACCCTGATAACAATGATTGCGGAAATCTTTTACGGACTTACGACACATTCAATGGCATTAACCGCTGACGGTTTTCATATGGGAACTCATGCTCTGGCACTTTGTATAACATTGGCAGTTTGCGTACTTGCAATAAAATATAACGGAAAAGATGAAAAATTTAACGCTCTTGGCGGATATACAAGCGCAATTTTACTGGGTTTCACATCTCTTGCAATCATTTGGGAATCTGTTGAAAGATTTTTCAAACCGCTGTCAATATCATTTACTGACGCTATAATCGTTGCAATTATCGGACTTGTTGTAAACTTAGTCTGCGTACTTGTTATGGGGGATTCTCATCACCATGGACATTCTCATTGCGAACACCGCCACGAAAACCTAAACTATAAAGCGGCATACTTACATATATTAGCAGATGCATTTACATCAATTCTTGCAATCGGGGCTTTAATTTTGGGAAAATACTGCGGACTTGTCTTCTTAGACCCCGTAATTGGAATTTTAGGCGGCATAATAATCGCAAAATGGGCAATAGGACTTATAAAATCTTCATCTCTGATTTTACTTGATTTTAAACATTAAACCTATTTCATTTGACGTTTTAAATCTTTACGAACCCCGGACAAAGGACCATTGTTCGGGTTTCTTACATTTTCATAATATTTTCTTGCATAAACGAAAGGATACTTCGGAATCCATGTCATTTTTATCAAAATATTAACAGTATCAGCACCTTGAGATAACATAAGTTCATCAATCGTTTCTTCATGAGCAGGAGAAATCGATGAAAATAACTTTATCAAATAATCAGAAAATGTTAAAACCGAATACCCTGACATTGCAGTAGTTTTAACGACAAGGTTATGTAAGTTTAAATCTTCCTGTGTTTTCAATTCGTTTTTAGCATCAGCAGGAAGCGTTAGAGTTTGAGCATTAACCTGTTCCAGTTCATATTGATTACCGTTATAAGAAATGACCATAACATTTGACTTGGGCATATAAATATCATCAAACTCATTTTCTAAAATTACACGCCCGTCATAACCGACAATTCCGTATTTATATTTTTTATAAGTTAAAAACATTCCGCCATACAATATATCAATTTTAGAAAACTCATGCGGGATAATATTTTTACCTTCAGCATCATAAAGCCCGTAATCATTGTTATTTCCAAATTTTGAAAACCTACTTACAATTCTGTCGGCATGGTTATATTTTATAGGAACAAGAACATTCCCCGATTTATCGATTAATCCGAATTTATTTTTTTTATTCTGTACAATCCAAGAGGAATCACCTACAGGTATAAGTTTTTTATAAATCGCATCAACAACTACCGCATCGGTTGTTTTATTTTTTAGTCCCCAACGTTCATTTTGCGAAAAAGTTACGGGAGGAATTGTATCATCAAGCGCAAATGCGCTTGTTCCCGCTAACATTATAATCATAAATATTAAAAATCTTTTCATAATATTATATTAGCATAAAATCTCATGTTATAATTTTATCAGGGAAATTAAGTTTATGTTATCAAAAAGAATCAAATCAGTATTAACATTTTTTGGAATAAGTTTAGTATTTTTAGCAATTTTAGCAGGTTTAACAGTACTTTTATATTTAAAAGGTTTACCTTATGCCGTATCAAACCCAAGGGTTATTAATTATGTTAAAAATATTATCCAAAAAGCTTACTATATTGATGTAGATATTAAAAACCCTCAACTAAAAACAGAACTTTCTCCAAACATCAATTTCAGCGCCGATAAAATTACAATATCAGGTAACACAAAAAAAGCACTGGATATTCAAGACTTAGATATCAATCTTTCATTTGCCGAAGTTTTTGATAAAAACATTGTTTTAAATAAAGCCTCAGCAGGATATTTTTATACGGATGTAAATAAAGTTTTAAATCTTCCGTTTTTAAAACAAGAACAAAAACAACCGCAAAAATGTGATTGGAATTTTGATATTTTCCGTTCGATTTTATCGCTTGATAAAGCCGAAATCATTTACATGCCTGACAAAAAAACTACCCTGTTTGTAAATTCTACAGGAATAAGAATTGATGATAACCCCGACAAAAAACATATCAATTACAACATCACAGCAGACATTACAAAAGGGAAAAATAAATTAACTATACAAACAAAAGATGATAACCGCGTTTATATCGAAAACAAAGAAAAAGCAGTTATTGATAACACCAAAATTCTTGTAAACAAATCGGTTATAAACCTAAACGGAACAGCCGATAACAAATCAAATTTTGACATAAAACTATCATCTAAAAATTTCAGTATCCCTGCGGTATTAGAACTTCTTGATTCTCAAATCGTTGAAAACAACATAACGGAACAATTGGTTTTCTTCAAAGATATCGACGGGAATTTTGACTTTAACATAAAAGCGACAAATAAAACTCTTGGCGGGGACGTTAATCTTAATAAATTAACCTTTAAACTTATCCCGTTTGCAGATTTACCGGTATTATTAAACAACGGAAAAATAAGCTTTAATGAAAATAAAATTTATCTGAAAGATTTTAAAGGATATTACAACAACAAACCTGCAAACACTATGGATTTTGAAGGAACCGTTGATGATTACCTAAAATCCGTTGACACAAATTTAGAAGGAAACGCAATCGTCACAAACGATTTGGCAAGAAATTATCTGTCAAAAATGGCAAATTATCCTATAGGAATAGAAGGAAAAGCAGATACAAAAATAAAACTTCACTCAATAAATAACAAAATAGACTTAAAATGGCTTTTCTGGTTCAAAAAAGGAAACGGATTTATAGTCGACGGCGAAGAATCTTACATGAATGATATGGCAAGCAGAGTTTTATCTGCAAAAATTCATTTTGAAGATATGTTGCTTAACCTTGAATCTCTAAACTATTATGCGGGCAATCCTGAAGATGATATTAAACAGGTAAAAATTCCGATAGTAAGCGCTTATGGTGACTTTGACCTGTCTAACGGACAAACCTTTGTAAAAAGATTCGGAATGAACCTTCCAAAACCGATGCACAGCGGATTTATTAACCTTATTACAAAACAAAAGCTATTTAAAGGCGGAACTTTTACAGGTCATTTTGATATCTTAAACAAAAAAGGCTATCCTCCGAAAATTAAAGCTGATATGAAAGTAGAAGAATTAAGAATCCCAAGCCAGCGATTATTTATCAAACACGGAGAATTTAAAACCGACCGCGACAATATGCATATAAAATCCGACGGAAGATACAGACGTTCAAACTACGACTTATCAGGTACAATTGTAAACGAAATTAAATTCCCGATTATAGTAAAAAATATCACACTCGGAGTTGATAAGATTGATGTTGAAAAATACTTAAAACTGTTTAACCAGCAGCAGCCGACGCAAGCAGCAACTGATGTAAACAAAGCAATCTCTGAATCTATCGCAAAAAACGGAGAGTCTGATGAAGATGATGATGACGATATTCAAACATTTGACCTTGCAAATTTAATCATTGAAGAATGTATTCTAAAAGTTAAAGAAGGTCACTATAAAGATATAAACTTCTCAGATGTAACAGCAAATATGACTCTGGATAAAAACAGTATGCTAAATATCACATCAAACAGATTCCCGATTGCCGAAGGTCATTCTTCTGCAAAAATTAATTGCGACTTAAAAAATCACAAATACTTCATAAGACTGGGTATAATAGAAGTAAATTCAGATATTATGGCAACATCATTATTAAACCTTTCAAAAGAAATTCAAGGTAAAGCAAGCGGACTTATTGAATTAAATACGGATGATTCACTAAAACTTAACGGACGTATACAATTCAGAGTCTACAAAGGAATTATAGGCAAAGTCGGACTTGTTGAATATATAATGAAAGTTGCATCACTGTTCAGAAACCCTCTTACTATGGTAAGCCCTTCCGTGGTATCTGATTTAGTAAGTATTCCTGAAGGAAAATTTGACCAAATCGACGGAGATTTAATCCTAAAAGACAACATCGTTATGCCGATGAAAATAAAGTCGGTAGCACCTCAATTAAGTTCATATATTGTAGGTACATTTGATTTGGAAAAACAAGACGCCGCACTTAGAATTTACACAAAATTTTCTAACCGCAAAAAAGGATTATACGGACTATTCAGAAACTTCTCACTAAATTCTTTAGCAAACAGAATCCCGATGGGAAGCAGAAGCGACGGAGATTATTACGCCTCAGAAATTTCTGAACTGCCTGAAATAGAAGCCGATGAAAATGATTGTCAAATCTTCCTGACAAAAGTTGACGGGGATGTTGAACATAATAATTTCATTTCATCATTAAAAAAACTTAAATAAATTAAGAAGGGATATGAGGAAACAAATCCTCTGTGGTGCATTTTAAAGCTATGCACAGCTTATCAAGGGTTTCAAAATCAATCCCTTTTGTTTTGCCGTGATAAATTTTATTTAAAGCATTTTGACTTATCCCCGAAAGCTTTGACAACTCCGAAACTCTCATTCTCTGCTCACCAAGGATTATTGATAATCTGTTTTTAATCATATTTTCATTGTAACAATTTATAATTAGGCTGTTGATTTATACAATCTAACATGTTATTTATACATGTATAGATGTATAGAATTTTAATAAAACTTAATTTGGGAGAAAATATGCACAAAGGATTCACGTTAGCAGAAGTTTTAATAACACTTGGAATAATAGGCGTTGTCGCCGCAATGACGATACCTACATTGATAGCAAACACCCATAAAAGACAATATACTACAGCGTTAAAAAAAGCCATTTCGACTTTAAGTAACGCCGCAAGAATGTCAGAAGCTCAATTTGGGTATGATTTTGCAGGAATAAATCAGCATTGCGACGCAAACTCAGGTTCTGATCACCCCGAAACAAAACAATCAGCTTGTGCAATATTAAACGGAACCTTAAAAGGCGCGCAATTTCACTACGGATTGGATAAATTTAACGGTTATACCATAACTTCAAGGTTTTACAACAATCTTCCATCTTTTACTGCATACCCAAATGCCTTACCTATTTATACCCTGCCAGACGGAACTTTGGTAATACTTTCTCATGTTATGGGAAAACAAGCATGTGGCAACAGAGAATCTATTTATAAGGATGAAAACGGTAACACTTTTGGGACAGCTTGTTACGGATTAATAGACGTAAACGGGGTTTCAAAACCTAATAAAGAAGTTCTATGCGCTAAAGGCGGTAATTCATATCACGTACAAAATGCAGGAAATTGTATTGTAGATAACAAAACAATGGGAGATATTTTCCCGGTAACTTTTTACAATAACACGGTTGAACCTAATTCTTCAGCAGCATGGTATGTTTTCAGAAATGCTAAATAGGTGTTATCAGCTTAAAAAACTCATCATTTCCCGTAAAAAGTTCTTTGCTGTATGGGAAAAGTTCATCTAACAATCTTGTTTCCGCAAGAAATTCATCTCTTGCCTTACTGCCCGCAACTCTTGCATCTAATTCCATAAACTGCTGACGGTACTTTTTTTCATCAACTTCTGATGATATATAATTTTCAAGTTCAAATTTACACTTTTTTGCATATTCAAACTTGAACGGGTGAAACAATCTGCGTAAAAAAGATTTGACAGTACCTTTTTCCTCAAATTTTTCAATAAGACTTTCCTGATACTGATGCCTGTATTCATGGTTTACGGCATCAACAATTCTTGACTGGGATTTTAACTTGGACATATCAAAAGTAAGAAAACCAAAGCCATCAATACTACTGCTATTTGCACTGACTTTTGGAGATAAAGAAGCGAAAAACACATCAATATGTCTATTTGGAACCTTTTGTAATACCTTTGCATAATGGGAAATTGACATCAAAAAATCCTTTAAATTATATCCCCTGAAATAAAGATAAGGTAATTTTGCAAGTTGTTTCAAATGTTTTACATTACCTTCAATAGTTTTAGCGCTGAGTAAACCTTCTTCATTTCTTCGTGCCGTAGTTTTTATATATCTTCGGTGTTTATGAGTAGACAACTCCTCTATTATTTGAGTTTCAGCTCTTGAATCTTTCTTATGCGGGGTATAACTTAAAATTAATCTTGTTAAAAAATTTCGTCCGTCTTCTTTTTTTAAAACTTCCGATTTTATAATTTTTTGAACTTTTCGACCGTTTATAAACCTGTCAATTATTGTTTTTCGTCTTATATCATAAATTCCTTCATATTTAAAAACAGTTCTTTCAACATTTTTCTTTCCTCTGCGTTTTTCAACAACCCGTTTTAAAGGTCTGCCTTTTTTATCAAAAGTCGTTCTGACTTCTGTCAGGGTTTTTCCAAAATCTGATTCAACTCTTATAACTTCATTTAAAGAGTTTCTTACTTTTGATACAAGACGGCTTCCGTGAGCATTATATAAATTTATCGGGACTTTCGGCATAGTATTTATAATACTTGTAAATTTTAAATTTTGTTATATTTTCTTGAAAAAATTTGAACTTTATAAGATAATCTTTCTGTGTAGCTTTTGGAAGTTAAATACACTTACTAAAACAAATTAATAGCGGAGAAAAAGTATGGATATATTTTCAATATTTACCTTATGCGGAGGACTTGCGTTCTTCTTATATGGCATGATTGTTATGTCAGCAGGATTAGAAAAAATCGCGGGCGGAAAGTTAGAAAAACTTTTGGCACAGTTAACATCAAATCCGTTTAAAGGATTTTTGTTAGGCGTCGGAATGACTATTGCAGTACAAAGTTCATCTGCAGTTTCTGTAATGCTTGTCGGTTTCGTAAACTCCGGCATAATGAATTTATCTCAAACAATTGCCATAACATTAGGTTCAAATATAGGAACAACAGCGACTTCGTGGATTTTAAGTTTATCAGGAATCCAAAGTACAAACTTCCTGCTAAGACTTTTAAAACCTGAATCATTTTCTCCGATTTTGGCATTAATCGGTGTAATCCTTTTAATGACAACTAAAAATAACTACTCAAGAAGAAAACCTATTGGCGGATTTTTAATCGGTTTTGCAATTTTAATGTTCGGTATGGGTTTAATGTCTTCATCTATGGCACCGTTAGCGCATGACCCTAACTTTGCAAATATACTAACCCTGTTCAAAAACCCGTTCTTAGGATTAATTGTAGGTTTAATAGTAACTGCAATTATTCAAAGTTCAGCAGCATCAGTCGGTATGCTCCAAGCACTTTCTATGACTGGAAGCATTTCATATGCGGTTGCAGCTCCGATTATTGCAGGTCAAAACATCGGAACCTGTGTTACTGCAATGCTTTCAAGTATCGGAGTTAACACAAATGCTAAAAAAGTTGCAGCAATGCACATTATATTTAATATAACAGGAGCTATTGCATTTTTACTATTGTATGAATTTTGCATTCATTTTATTAATAAGCTCGATATCATGTCAAATCCTTTCGGGATAGCAATTGTACACACAATTTATAACGTTGTAACAGTAATTGTCTGCTTCCCGCTAAGCAAGTTATTACAAAAAGTTGTTGATAAAGCAATTAAAGACAAAAATGAAGAACAAGAAGTTATTCTTGACGAACGTTTACTGTTAACCCCTTCAATTGCTGTTGCTCAGTGCTACAAAACAACAGGTAATATGGCAAAAATAACAAGAGAAACTTTAGTACTGTCATTCAGAATGCTAAAACAGTATAACCCTAAAGTTGCAGAAGTTATTAATAAAAATGAAGTTCTTATCGATAAATACCAAGACACTTTAGAATCTTTCTTACAAAAACTTTCGGGAAAAGAATTATCAGATGAGGAAAGTAACAAAGTTTCTCAATTAATTCTTTCCATATCAGACTTTGAAAAAATCGCAGACCACGCAATACATATCTTGAATATTGCAAACAAAATACACAGAAAAGAATGGAAACTTTCACCTGAAACAATTGAAGAATTAAAACATGTAGTTAACGCGGTAAAAGAAGTTTTTGATATAACAGTAAATGCCTTTGTCGCTCATGATTTGGCGTGTGCTTATCACGTTGAGCCGTTAGAACAGGTTGTTGATGATATCGCTTACGTTGCTAAGAAAAACCATATCAAACGTGTCAAAAAAGATAAATCTCACATCAGAAGAGGTTTTGTCTACGCAGAAGTTCTTAACGATTTAGAAAGAATCTCAGATCACTGCTCAAACATTGCAACAAATATTATTCAAGCAATTTACTCATCAATTCCAAAACACATTTTAAAAAATCAACTTAAAGAAACGGCAGACACAGAATTTCAGCCATATATTGAAGAATTTAAAACAAAATACGGCGTTGAGCCTATTACAATAGGATAAAATTATGACAATAGTTATAAATAAAGACACGGATAGATACACCTACGAATCAATATTTCCGATATCTATTGCCGAAACTGACTGTACAGGCAGAATAAAACCTGTTGTCATATTAAATTACATGCAAGATATTGCAGAAAAATCTATTAACAAATACGACAAAAAACTGAGCTGTAACGATTTAATATCAAACGGTTTTGGGTGGTTTTTAATAAGATATCGAATAGAATTTGAAAACGATTTAAAAGATATCAAAGAAATAAAAGTTCAAACAGAAAGCCGCGGCAGCCAAAGGTTAAACGCCTACCGTGATTTTGAAGTATTTGATAATCTTACGGGTAAAAGAATCCTAAAAGCTGCAACAACTTGGATGATTGTAGATTTAAACAATAAATCGGTTGTAAATATTTCACAAAAATTTCCGGAACTTTTCTCTTTTGAAAAACGCGAAGATGATTTGGTATTACAAAAATTAAAAAGCCCGGAAACTATTGACCGTGAAAAATTATTCTCAGTAAGATTCGATGATTTAGATGTAAATAATCACGTTAATAACACTGTTTACATTTCCTGGGCATTAGAAGCTCTTGATTTTGAGTTTAGAAAAACAAATACATTAAAGAGTTTAGATATTTACTTTAAACACGAAGCAAAATATGGTGACGATATTTTATCACAGGTGAAGTATAATAATAAAATTACAGAACACGTCATAAGAAATGCAAAAACAAATGAAGAATTATGCCTGCTCAAAGCTGAGTATGTATAGTCAAATCGTGAATATTATGATATAATAAGTTTTAGATTAGACATAGGGAGAAATATATTATGAAAGAGAATGTTTTATCAATGCTTGAAAAGAACACCAAATTATATGGTGAACGTATCGCTCTTGGTAAAAGAAATAAATATGGCTGGAAAGAACTTACATATAAAGGTTTAAGTCTTTTATCAATGCAGTTTGCAAGTTATCTTATTACAGATTTGCAAATGCAAAAAGGTGAAAAGCTTGCAATATTATCAGAATCTATGCCTGAAATCGGTGCCTGCTTATTCGCATCAGTTATATCAGGTATGGTTACCGTACCTTTAGACAATAAACTAACAATCTATGAATTAAAATCAATTCTATCAAGCTGTGAACCTTCTGTTTTAGCATTTTCTCAAGCTAATTTAGAAAAAGCTTTAGAACTAAAAAAACAAATTCCATCAATTAAACATTTAATCGTAATGGATGAACCTATCCACGCAACAGAGGAAATTCCAAGCTTATACACTCTTCCGTCAGGCAGAGAATGCAAATGGCGTCACCGCTCATTAAGAGATACCGCGCTGATTATATACACATCAGGCACAACAGGAGCCCCAAAAGGTGTTGAAACATCTTTTGGAAACATGATAACTCAGGTTTACGAAATGTCTAAACTTATGCCTGAAATTATGCCTCACGAATGTGTAAATCTACTCTCAATTCTTCCAATGAATCACCTGTTTGAGTTAACAGTAGGATTTTCAACATTCTTAAATCGCGGTTCTTCAATATATTATCCGCAAAGCTTGAAACCGAAAGATGTTCTTGCTGATATGCGCGAAAAGAAAATTGATTTTATGATTACTGTACCTGCGTTTTTAAAACTTCTAAAATCAACAATCGAATCCGATATAAAATCTTGGTCAGATGAAGAAAAACTATTATTTGAAAAATCATACGCAGCAGCAGAATACATTACAGATTATTCAATCAGACGCCAATTGTTCAGAAGTATCCTGTCAAAATTTGGCGGAAACTTCTACGGCTTTATCTCAGGCGGAGCTCCGTTAGATGCAGGTGTGGGCGAATTTTTCGAAAGAATCGGTATAAAAATCTTCCAAGGTTACGGACTTTCTGAAACCAGCCCTGTAATTTCAATGGACAGAGGAGATGACAGAAAACTTATGTCTGTCGGCCCTGTTTTAGGCTCTTACGATGCTAAACTTGACCCAGAAACAGGTGAATTGCTTGTAAAAGGACCTTCTGTTATGAAAGGTTATTACAAAAACCCTGAAAAAACAGCAGAAGTTCTTGAACCGGACGGATGGCTTCACACAGGAGATATCGCAGAGTTTGACGAAGACGGAAGACTTTATATTACAGGCAGAATCAAAAATATGATTGTACTTTCAGGCGGTAAAAAAGTATTCCCTGAAGAAGTTGAAGCAGTACTTGAACTTCACCCTGATTTTGCAGAAATTTGTGTATTCGGCGCAACAAGAAAATCAGGCGCTAAAGACGGTACAGAAGAAATTATGACAGTTATAGTTCCAACAGACAAAATTCAAGAAAAATACCCGGTAAAAGAAGATCTTGAAAAATATATAGGGCAAGAAGTTAAGAATCTGTCAATAAAACTTGCACCGTATAAACGACCTGTTAATATCGTTGTAAGAAAAGAACCTCTTCCAAGAACTTCAACAAGAAAAGTTAAACGAAATATAGTTAAGGAAGAAACTTTAGCAATGTAATAATAAAAAAGAAAAGCGGATTTTATAAATCCGCTTCTTTTTTAAACTTTTCATATAAGTCAGGACGTTTTAATTTTGTACGTTCTAATTGCTGATTAAACCTAAACTCATTGATATCCTTATGATTACCGTTTAATAAGACCTCAGGAACCTTATAACCTCTAAAATCTCTTGGTTTAGTATAATGCGGATATTCTAAAAGCCCGTTTGAAAAACTATCATCTTCAGCGGATTCTATTTTACCCAAAGTACCGTTTAATTTTCTGCTGACAGCATCTATCAAGCACAAAGCAGGTAATTCACCGCCCGTTAAAACGAAATCGCCTATAGAAATTTCTTTTGGCTTAATTATTTCTCGTATACGTTCATCAAAACCCTCATAATGACCACAAAGCATAATTATTTGATTATAATCAGCCAACTTCATAACAAGATTTTCATTTAACGGTTCACCTTGAGGGGAAAGCATAACAGTTATTGATTTATCAAGTTTTTCAACACTATCGTAAGCATCAACATAAGGCTGAGGCATTAAAACCATTCCTGCACCGCCGCCGTATGGCGTATCATCAACCTTTTTATGTTTATCTTCCGTATAATCACGAGGGTTTACGGTATTCAAGGTAAAAACTGCACCTTCTTTTGCGCGTTTCATAATACTTACATTACAATACGATTCAATAATTTCAGGGAATAAAGTTAATACATCAAACCTCATTCTAATAACCCTTCAATATTATTTATCAAAATCTTTTTACCTGCAATATCAACCTCAGGAACAATAGCTTTCACAAAAGGGATAAGGCAGATTTTTTTAGAATTAGTTTTAACCGATATTAAATCACTTGCCCCGTTATTAGAAACACCAATAACAAACCCGAGTTTTTTTCCGTCTTCGATATTACAAACATCAAGTCCGACAAGTTCATCTATCAAGAACTCATCTTCGTCTAAACTTTCTCTGATTGTTGACTCTTCGACAAAAAGTAGCGAACCCTTATACTTCAACAATTCATCAATGGAATTAATCCCTTCAAACGTCATAAGGACAATATTTTTATGCGGTCTTGAAGAAGTGATTTCCAGAAGTTTATACTCGTTATCTTCTTTGATATAAACAGACTCCAAAGACAGCACAAAATCGACTTGATTTTTAGAACAACCGACTTTAGCTTCGCCTTTAATTCCATGAAAATTAAGAATTTTACCGACAGAAATAAACTTTGTCATAAAACTATTCTTCCGCAGGAGCTTCTTCTACAGCTTTAGGCTTTCTGCCACGTTTTTTCTTCGGAGCTTCTTCAACCTCTTCTACAGCGACAGCTTCTGCTTTAGCTGCTTTTTTTGTTTTAGAAGGTTTAGCTTCTTCAGCCTTTTGGTTTTTAAATTCTTCAGGAGCATCTTCACGTTCCTGATTCCATCGTGTCATACCCATTTGAGCACGAACAAGACCAATACCTACGTGAACTCTCCATTCATCCATTTTCAACTGAGCTGCAATAATTTTGTGACACCCGATTGGAGGAAGCGGTAATAACGGTTCGTAAAGCATTTTGATAGCATTTAACTGATCAGGAGTGATAGCTAACTTACGTTTCGGGAACGGTAATTTCGGAAGCATCATTTTTTGTCTTACAAGATTGATTCCGAAAAATACTTTTCTTGGTTCCAAACCGATTTTTTCACCAATAACTTCATGCGCATCAGGGTTAGGTAATGGAAGCATCAACTTATACAACAATTCAATTTGTTCAAGCTGTTCTCTGCTAACCAATAATTGTTTTGGAGCAGTATTTCTGTTATTAGGTCTTCTGTTGTTGTTAAATCTGTTATTTTGCGGACGTCTTTGTTGGAAACCGCCTCTGTTATCACGGTTGTAACCACCTTGACGATTATCTCTGTTATAACCGTTTTGGCGATTGTTGTTATATCCGCCGCGATTATATGAACCTTGTCTGTTATCACGGTTATAACCGCCTTGACGGTTGTTATTATATCCGCCGCGATTATCTCTGTTGTAATTACCGCCTTGATTATTATATTGACGCTGAGGTCTGTTATACGGTCTAGGGTTATCATCTCCGCCGCTTGAATAACTGCTGTAGAATTGCGGTCTTTCTTCTTTTGGCGCTTGTTCTTGCTGTGGAGCCGGTGAATCAGGAGCTCCTGGCATCATTTTTTTGTCGGGATACAAACAATCCGGGCAAATAACTCTTTTAGGGTTTTTTGTTTCAAATTCACGACCGCACTTAATGCACTTGTTTACATACATAATAAAAGCCTCTTAATTAATAATAAAAAATACTCATAATAAATAAAATTTAAGGTAACATCCTCACAATATAAATCGATTTCAAATAAAAAATATAACTTATGGATATATTATAACATGGAATAAAAAATTATGCAAGGGTTTTGGCGTTTTACAAATTATTTTTCAACCATAAACGTGACAGGGCCGTCATTAATCAGTTCAACATCCATCATAGCGGCAAATTTACCTGTTTGACAAGGGATATTATGAACATTGACAAGTCTTGATACAAAATATTCATAAAGTTCGTTAGCAATTTGAGGTTCCGCAGCCTTATCAAAACTCGGGCGGGTACCTTTTTTACAATCACCGCACAAAGTAAATTGAGATACTACAAGCATTTCGCCTTTCGTATCAAGAATAGAAAGATTCATTTTTTCGTTTTCGTCTTCAAAAATTCTAAGCTTTGCAAGTTTATCAGCTAACTTATCGGCATTCTCACTTGAGTCACCTTTTTCTACCCCAAGAAGCACAAGCATGCCCGCTCCGATTTTAGAAATAACTTCACCATCAACCGTCACAGAAGCTCGTTTAACTCTTTGGATTAGAGCCTTCACTATACCTTACCCTCAAACAATTCATCTTTTGTCTTTTTTCTTCCGCAAGACTTGTCTTCATCACAGAATCCCAGTCTTTCGCACTTAGGAACCAGATAATCTTTTAACCAAGGCTCTTCTGCAACAATAGCATCACACATAGCTTTTACCATACAACGAATTTCATATTGAGCTCTTGTACATAGTCTTAAATTTGCAAGGTGAATAAGCTCTCTTAAATTCAAACTTGCAACAAGAGAACTTGCAGCAGCATTTGGCAATACAAAACGAGCATCTTCTGCAGGGATTCCCGCATCAACAAATTCCTGATACTGCTCTGAAATTTTGCCCATAAAATCAATAAATTTTTCTTTTAATTCAGGATTACCTTCAATAGTCGGCGGAATAATATAATCAAACTGCCCTTTTTCTTTAACATATCTTTGAGATTTTTGAGAAAAAGACATATGACGGTGTCTTACAAGCTGATGAGTACATGCTCTTGAAACATTTGAAATAGCAAAACTTACCTGAATATGTTCAATAGTTGAATAGTGCCCAGAGCCAATGACTCGCTTGATAAGTTTTAGCATTTTTTCTTCATCATCAGTACTTTCATAAATATTTATAGGATAATCAGCACTGTAGCATGTTCTGCATGCCGTATAAATCGTTTTTAACATATTCTCCGGCTTGGATATAAGATTAACAACCGGTTTATTATTTTCTTCCATAATCCCCTCACAAATCTTTTTTATAATCATATATTAAATAAAAACTTTAGTCAAAATAAAACAACTTGTAAGGTTCAACCCCAAGAGCCGAAGCTATTTTATAAAAAGTCTTTAACGTAATATTTCTTGTTCCGCGTTCAATATCACTTATGTAATGAGCATCAACATCCAATTTTTCGGATAAATCCTCCTGAGTAAGCCCATTTAACAATCTGTAATATTTTAATTTAGTCCCAAACTTACTATTAAAAATCTCATAATCCATTCTTTTATCATATAGTATTATGATATTCAATAAATAGTATTTACATATACATTATTGTATATTATAATACCATGTATGAAAAATAAACTAAACGCATTCACTTTAGCTGAGGGTGCTACGCACGTAGATATGCTACCAACTGTAGTAAAATTTGGATTTACTCTGGCGGAGGTTTTAATAACACTCGGCATTATCGGAGTAGTCGCAGCCATGACAATTCCGACACTAAATAACCACCTGAGAGGTAAAAAATTACAATCTCAATTCATGAAAACATATTCGGAATTAAATCAGGCATCTCGAAATTTTTATGCAGATACAGATATGCCGCTTCGTGATTATCAAGACTCGATTTATGAAGGAAGTTGGAACTCTACAGCTTCACTAAAACTTTTTATGAGCTACTTTAAAGGTTCTACCTCTGAAAGCGGGGGGAATGCAAAAGGATTTGATACAAAAAATAATATCAAAAACCTTAATCTTAATAACCAAGAAACAACTCAATACCCATGCGATCAATCAGCAGTATTTTCTGATATGGTAGGACGTTCCTTCGTTATGGATGATAATGCAAAATGGCAAAACTTTGATTTCGGTCCAAAAATTTGCGTTGACATTAACGGAAAAGACAGACCGAATAAATGGGGAGTCGACCGATTTGTATTTGTTTTTACAGAAGATAACGCCGTTGTACCATTTACAGGAATATATTGGAATGTATTAACAGGTCACGGCACCACACCAAAAGAAAAACTTGCAGAACTCTGCAGTACATCAAATACTAACGTTGCTCATACATGTGCTTATTTTGCGCTACAAAATAAAAGTCCTGATGGTAAAGGGGATTACTGGCACGATTTTTTGAGAGGTAAATAGAATTAAAATAGAGGCGCCAACCAAAGGTTGGCGCCTCTACTAAAAAGCGGAGCCTTCGGCTCCGCTTTTTGTTAAACTTTATACAATAATTAGTTTTTCTTACCGTATCTTTTGTTGAATCTTTCAACTCTACCTTCAGAGTCTAGGATTTTTTGTTGACCGGTGTAGAACGGGTGGCAGTTGTTACAAATTTCAACTGTTAAACCTTCAACAACAGATCCTGTTTCAATTTCGTTACCACAAACACATTTAATTGTAGTTTTCTTATAATCAGGGTGGATTCCGTTTTTCATTTTTACCTCTTTCCTTCAAGATTCCAAACTTGAATATTATTTACATTCGACTAACAAGATATTATAACAGTAATTTTGTAAAATCAAGTATATTTTACAAATATTTACCCCTCACCATTTTTTAAATATAAAAAACACAGCTAGTATAATAAAACAAAACCCGACTAAATAGTTCCACTTAAATTGCTCTTTCAAATAAAAAACAGAAAATAAGCTAAAAACAATCAAAGTTATAACTTCCTGAATAGTTTTCAACTGAGCAGCATTATAAACACCATATCCCATACGGTTTGCAGGAACCTGAAAACAATATTCGAAAAGTGCAATTCCCCAGCTTACAAGAATAACAATCCACAATGCCGTACTTTTAAACTTCAAATGCCCATACCAGGCAAAAGTCATAAAAATATTAGAAATAAGTAGTAAAACAATCGGCGCAACAGCCCTTACCATAACAAAATCTCCCTATTTATCAACAAAATAATTATATAACAAATAAAAATGCTTGACAGTTAAAAATTTTTTGCATATAATTACTTACATAAGCACACGCCGGTATAGCTCAATTGGCAGAGCAACGGTTTTGTAAACCGTAGGTTGTAGGTTCGAGTCCCATTACCGGCTTTTTTACTGAAAAAGAGCGTATGCAAGTTTATAGGCAGACTTTTTTAAAGAAAGCTGAAACTTTTTAGGAGAGAAAAGTACTTGCCAATGACTCTCAGTAAAAAACTCAAGCCCTTGTGGCTCAGAGGTAGAGCACTCCCTTGGTAAGGGAGAGGTCACGAGTTCAAGTCTCGTCAAGGGCATTTTTAAAGCCTGACAGACGAAGGACATAAGTTCCGACAAGGTTTGACAATTAAATATGGGTAGGTGGCCGAGTGGCTAAAGGCGACAGACTGTAAATCTGTTCTCGCGAGAGTACGGTGGTTCGAATCCACCCCTGCCCAAATCTTTAAAAGAGGTTGTAAGACCTCTTTTTTTTGTTTGAACACCGGGTGGAGGAATTTTTTAATGGATGGATGAAAACCTGCAAAGTAGGCTTTATATTTTTTAATCTAAAAGCAATTTTCACCCTCTTTTGTTTTTATAATCTATATATAGTAATAAATTAAAGGGGTTTCATGCCGGATATTCCAAATGTTAATAATCTTTCATTTAAAGGGAATTTAATCCCATATAATCGGGGTAATGAATCTAAAAGCTCTATTAGTGATTCAAATGATATAAGGCAAGCCCCTAACGAAAATATTAATCATGATAAAGAATACAACGCTATTGTAGCAAAATATGGCGTAAACATAAAAAAATATAAGGGACAAAATGAAGAATTAAAACAAAAGTTTTATTCTGAAACCTATAAGACAATGGGATATAAATTTGATTCTGATGAAAGTTTTGATAATGCCTTTAATCTATTGTATGAAAAATACAAAGATTATGGTGCCCAACTGCAAGGACGAATCTCCGATGATTTAGTTAAATTTGCTCCTCATATTCCGCCGGAACAAATAATGGCAAGACTCAATTCCGGCAAATTTGAATATATAGGTGTAGATTTTCAGAATTTAGAATTTAATGATGTTGATTTATCAAAATATACGGAAGCATTTAAATATGTAAATTTCAATGAAAAAACCTTTGCAAAAGTATCATCGGAGCATCTACCTGAAGGATTTAATCCTCAAGAAATATTTGAAAAAGGTAAAACTATCGGTTTAGGAATAGATGAAGTTCATAAAATGGGCTACACGGGAGAAGGCGTTAGTTACGCAATTATAGATAGCGGAACGCTTGACACTGACGGCAATCAACATAACGATATTCATTTCAAAGAATATAATGTTTCTAAATATGCAGATAAATCAGAAATTGACCATTTTCATGGCAGAGCAACAAGTTATATTGCTCAGGAAATAGCACCAAATGCCGATTGCTACTATTTTGCAGTACAAAATGGCAAAAATATGAACGCTCCGGTTTTAGATAGCTTGAAATCAATATTAGAAAAGAATAAATCACTACCGGATAATAAAAAGATAAGATTTGTTTCAATGTCAATGCCATTATATGGCGGAGAAGAAGCCAAAAAAGTAGTAAAAGAGCTGGAGGCTCAGGGCGTTTGGGTTTACTACAGCGGCTGTCCTGAAGATAGTCAGCGCGGATACTTAGAAAAAATAAATCCAAACGGAGACCAAAATGACTTTGATAATTACCAAATACGCGCAGGCAGTGAAAATATGATTTACGTAAACGCAGGAGATAGAACCGTTCCGGATTCAACATCACCTACTGCATACAGACATGATAGTATGGCATCTCAAAGTTGGTCAATTCCTGTAATAGCAGGTTACTATGTTCTTGCTTGTCAAGCAGACCAGAAAATGACACCTAAAAAGTTTATGGAATTAGCAAATAAAACTGCGCAAGTAAAAGAATCTACAAAACCAATTAGGGTTGGGGAAGGAGATAACTCTATACAAGTAGGCAGAACAACTGAAAAAGTACCAATAAAGATTATAGACATTAAAGCACTTTTACAAGCTATTGAAAAAGCAAAATAAGTAAACTGTTAGTCTTTTATTTCTTGAAATTCTACATCAACTATTTCAGGTTTAAGCCTAAGCTTACTGTTTCGTCTTAAAAATCTTGTATCAATAACTTCTACTTCTATGGGTGTATTATCAGGCAATGAAACACCTTCATAAGGTTTCTTTTTCTCAATGCCTTTTTCAATTAGTTTTTGAAAACCTTTTAACAGTTTTCCTCCGCGCAATAACAGTAAACCTAACAACGCAGTAAACCCGACTCCTGCATAAATAGCCTTTTTATTATATTGTTTAGAAGATTTAACAGGCGGTGCTTCAACCATGTTTGTAGATTGAATAGGCGCAGTATTAGGTTTTATATTATTTAATAAATTTGTTTCTGATTTATAAACTCTTGTAATTGACATTATACATATACTAAAAAAGAACAAAAATATTTTTGCCATAAAAATTTTTATAATAAAATAAAAAAGGAACAGATAAAAAAGGAGAATTTATGAAAAAGATTTTAGGATTATTTTTATCATTATTTCTTGCTGCTCAACTTTCTGCAAGTGCTGCTGACACTAACTGGACTGCAAAAGCTAATGTAGACAGAGTTAACAGAATCGGAAAAGCTCTTCTTATAAAGAACAATTTACCCACAAAAATTTCATTTAAAGTTATTCAAACTGATGATGTAAACGCATTTGCAAACGCAGATAAAGAAATTTATGTTTATACAGGGTTACTAAAATTTGTAAATAATGATGATGAACTTGCAGGCGTAATCGCCCATGAAATAGGTCACATTGTAAACCATCACGTTGCAAAACAAAACGTAACCTCAGCACTGACATCAACTGCTATCGCAGCTTCTAACCTTGACTACAGACTCAAAGCAGGAGCTAGAACAGCAAATAACCTAACTATGCTAAAAATGTCAAGAACAGAAGAATATGAAGCTGATATTACAGGTGTTGATTTAATGACAAAAGCAGGATACAACCCGTTAGCAATGGTTTCTGTACTGTTTAAAATCGGGGGATGCTACAAAGATTTCACATCAACTCACCCGTCAGGTGATAAAAGAACTATGTATATTTACGATTACATAACATATACTTATCCGCAAAAAGCAAAACTCGGTTATACAACAGATTCATACAAAAAGTTTATGATGTACGCAGACCCGATTGTTAAAGAAAGAAACGCTGATCCTAAAAAAGTTGCGGCATTCAAAAAATCACAACAAAAATTACAGGAAAAACGTATCGCAAAACTTGAAAAATATAAAACTGCAAAAGACTCTAACGCTTGGGATAAATCATTCAATGTAATAAGAGCAATATCATATTAGTTAAAGAAAAATCGGGAAATAAATTCCCGATTTTTTCTTTTTTATTTAATTTATTATTTAACTTGAGATTTTCCAAGTTCTGCTAAATTATCTAATTGATTTGTTATTTTTTGTTCAGATTTAACTTTTGCATCTTCACTTCTGCTTTTTACATCTTTAATAATATCAGAATAATCACCGTCTAAGTTTTTTCTGTGCCAGCTTCCAACACTTATTGCCTGACCGTTTTTATAAATTTCCACGGTATCATTAGTCATATTTTTATTATTGATAATAACATGTTCCCCTCGTGGAAGATAAATCATATCAAACATGCATTTTTCTTCACTTTTTGGAAATGTTCTGTGTAAACAATCAAACCTTGAAAGTATTGTATCCAATTCTTCTTCTGAATATAAATCCTTCATATTAACCTGATCATTAGTATAAAGCGAAGGTTTGTCAGATACTTTACTACTATCTAAAACCATATAAATCGGGGAATATCCGCCATTAACTTTTTCCATAAATTTTTCCTTTCAGTGTTTAATTAACCTTGTACATTCAACTTATTTATTTCGTTTTTAAATTCATCATCTTTCAGATAATTTTCAAAACTATCAATTGCATATCTTATAAAACAACCCTGTTGTGAAAATTCAAACCCTGCACGTTCTTGAGCCAAAACCGCATCTTGTTCGGTTACACTTTTAAGATACTTATCATAATTAATTTCTCCGTTTGGATTAAAATATCCAAGATCCTTGAACTCATTGAAAAACACTTCTATTTTCTTAGTTTTAGGTGAATCTGCAGGAATTACACCTAAATTTTTTCTCACCTTATCTTTAAATTCAATCAGATTTTTTACATACTCTTTTGAAATATTCTCAAATAAAGCATTAATTCCTTCGTTATTATTTGAAGCTTTTAATGTCTTGAAATATTGCAACATAGCTTTTTCATTCATCGGAATATCTGCAGATTGCATAAATTGTTCAATCTTATTATTTGCATAAAGAGTTTCAAAAACATTTCTTTGAACTTGCATATATTTATCTTTATATATATTTATTGCTTCTTCTCCAAATGTCTCGTGTCTTAAAATATTTACATTTTGAATATAATGTTGAAATTCATGTCTTAACATCTTAAAAACAGCTGCCTTATCAAACTTTTCACAACCTTCAGGATTAATCATAATAATATTCATTGAAGGTATATACATCATCATAGCCTGCTTATTTTGCAAATCTTGTACCATGAACGGTGGAGCAATTTCTTCCGGAATATTTAGTTTTTTAAGCAAATAGTCATGAGAATGCAGCAAGAAATCATCCCCGTCATATTTTGAAAGCTCCGCAGCCTCTTGCGGAGTAACACCAAGAGCATAATCTTTTGTTAATACATAAGTTCTCAAAGCATTAAATTGTGCATTTGTAGCATTTTTAAAAACTTCTTTACCTTCAACTTTTTCATATAGCTTATCTACGTAAGTTCCCGTAAAATTCTGAACAGGGCGGGCTGTAACGGGCTTTGTCAAAGAGATAGTGTTAACTTGCATTTTATTTCCTTATATTGCTTACACGCAATAATAAAAAAGCTCAAACAAAATAAATTTTGCTACTTACCTGCAATAAATTTTGATTTTAGCGAAATAGTATCTTTCAAATCATCAATAAATTCCTGTCTGTACAAAAATCCCAAATGTGCTCCGTTATCAAGCAAAACTACTTTATCCTGTGAGTATTGTTTTAATCTTTTTAGCTGTTTATCATTTGTAAGATAATCGGTTAAAGAATGATAAATTTTGTAATTATCGCTATTTTCAAGAAAATTTGAAATAGAATGCAAACTGACTTCATAAGCCAAAGTATCTATATCACCGTCACTATCTGAAAGCAGGTATTTTTCAGCATAATCCTGATAATTCATATTATTAAGTGTATGATAAATATCTGATTTAGTTGATTTAGAAGCGTTTTCCATTGTAAAAACCAAATCAGAAAGCTTTTGGTGCATAATAAATCCCGTAATCAGTTTTGCTTCTTCATCCGTAAACGGTAAAGAATTAATCTCACCTGTTGACTCAAGCGAATCTCTTGATTCATAAAGTTTCATAACCTTAGCCGCAGTCAAAGCAACTCTTTGTTTTAAATCATCAGGCGACTTATTCCATTCCTGAGTATTTTTATCAATTTGAGTCATAGCATAAAGAAGCTCCACAGGCGGACAGATAGCAATATATCGGGTATTACCGAGAGTATTGTTTTTGTATTCTTTATCAGCCAGAAATAACGATGCCAATGCTCCGAAAGAAGTTCCGATAAAAACTTTTTCGCCAAATTCACAACCGTATTTATCATGAAGATTATCAATAATTTTTGAAGTTACAAGCCTTAAACTTTCAGCGTCCCTTGCAGGAAGTCCCGGAGCATAACCTTTTTCCATACTTTTAACAAATTCCCACTGAAAATGACTTCCCTGAATTACAACAGAATACCCTTCATCATAAAAAAGTTTTGCCAGCAAAACCGAGTGACTTGACATAACCCCCTCTCCGATTGAGGGGTAAATTATAGCAAGCGGAGAATTTTTTCTGTCTTTTTGTAAGATATAACGATATTTATAATCATCACTTCCTTCAAAAATATTAATCGAAGATGTTCTTATACGCTTACTAAAACTTCTGTTCCAAACAGATAACTCATTCCATACAGATTCATCTACCCCCGGCAAGTCAAATAACGCAGTTCTCATAGAGTCAACCACTGGAGTTTGAGGATTATACCCGGGTAAAAACATATCAGCACCTAATTTGAAATTTTCAGCACTGTGATTTTTTAAGACCTCATCGAGATTAGCTCCGCCAAAAAGTAATTCGGGCAAAACAATTTCTGATGATACCTCAATTTTTACAAAATCTTCTTTCTTATCAACAGGAGGATTTGAAGTCGTTTTTTTTACCTCGATTACAGAAGGCTTTGATTCTGTCAATTCTTCTTTTTCCTCATCTACAGGAACAAATAATAAATCACCGATAGCAATCCTATCTAAATTTGCACATTTTATATAACTGTCAATCCCATAGATTTTCTTAGCAATTTCATAAGGATCAGCATAAGTTGATTCAACCATTTTTATTAACGGCTGCATATAAGAGGTTTTATTGACGGTAAGCCCCGCTTTCACCGCGGCAAGAACGGGAGTCGCAATATAAGACCCCGGATTTAATGCGGTATCTAATACCTTCCCTAAAAGCCCGCGAAAACAAGTAAAAGATAAAACAGGAAAAACAAAATAACGTCCCGTTTTCATCTTACAACCAGCCAATGCCTGCTCCATATTTTCACTTGATTGTTCTATCTTAAACAAATGTTTTGCAGGATCATACATTCCGCCTAAGCCCAAAACAGTATTTGTAAAAAACCTTATTGTTTCATTTTTTGAAGTTTGAAAATCCCTTTGAATAAGGCTGCTGACAAGTCTTATAGGATATTCAATATTATTCGTAATTCCCTGAATCCTGTCCATACCGTATTCAGGCATAATTGATGACCATAAAATATGAATAGGACGAATTGCATACTTGTTTAAACCTAAATTAAAATTAAAAATCTTCCGATTAAACCCTTCCCACTTATCTTCTCCCAAAAATTCGTACCCGTAATCAGGATACTTTGTTTCAGCTGCAAACACGACAAAATTATTTGAGATTAAGCACAGCAAAACCCCTATTGCAATAAGTTTCTTTTTAAACATTTTTTCCTCTCATCTGATTAGAATTATTGTAGAGGCGTAAAAAAGAAAACACATTACACAACAGGATATTATTACTGAATCATAATTTTTTGAAAAATAGCATTAAGCAGATTAAATTTAACACCATTTTTAGATTTTTTACCTATTACGGGTTCAAAATAAAAATTAATAGTTGAACGATCAACATTTTCATCCTGCATAAGCTTGCGAACACAATCTTCCGATTGTCTGTGATAATCGGCTTTTGCTTGAGATAACCTGTTAGCATCAGATGCCGAAACATAACGGCTTGCCTGTTCTTCACTTATTCCGTAATAAGTTCTCATATACTCTCTTGCTTCTCTTATATTTCCGTGAACTTTTCCGATAGGCTTGCCATCTCCGGCTAGATCAACCGTATCTCCCGTCAAAACGTACGGACTTACACTTTCTCTTCCTTTAGGGCTTAAATATACAGATCTTACTACCTGACGTTTCTTATAATCACTGTCATTATTTGTAAAAAACCTGATAAGTCGTTCTTTCATAGCTTTTTGAGCCGCAGTTTCAGATGATTTAGTCTTTCTGGGATTTCCATCCATTACTCTTTGAGCATCATGCATTGGTTGGTTTAACCATTTTACAACCCTTCCTTGCAATGTCCTTATTGTATCAGGATTTGTAACCTGACGAAAATGACCGTCTTCACATTTAATAAAATACCTTGACGGATGAATAGCTTCAAATGTCGGACTTTTGTAATTCACTTTATCAATTTTCATAATAAACCCCTAAAGTTAAAAACACTAAAGATAATATATTAAACACCGTAAAAAATTTTATTGCCAGCATTATGTAACAGAAATTAACAAATAATAATTTTAAGCTGTAAAAACCCTTACGTTATGTTAAATTAGAAAAATAAAAGGAGGGAATATGAAGAAATTATTTAAAACAGCATTATCACTAATGGTTTTAGCGTTAGGTATCGCCCCTGCAATGGCTTTCCCTGATGTTTCGGATAATCATTGGGCTGCTGCAGAAATTAAAATTTTATCAGAACAAGGCGTAATCGTAGGTTATCCTGACGGAACCTTCAAACCTGATGAAAATGTAACCAGAGCAGAATTTGCAGCAATGGCAATCAGAGCTTTAGGACAACAGCATACAAAAGTAGCACAACCTGTACATTTTTCAGATATTAACGAAGAATATTGGGCTTATGAAGATATTCAAAAAGCACTTTATTTTGATTTAATTTCCTGCGAAAAATCAGGTGAATTATTCAGACCTGAAGATTCTGTATCAAGAGCAGAATCAATGTCAGTAGCTGTTAACGCACTTACTACAGAAACAATCAGCACACAAAAAGCTAAAGAAGTTTTAGAAAAAGCTTATATCGACGCAAATACAATTCCTGAATGGTTCTTAATCCCTGCAGGCAAAGCAGAAATTTTAGGAATGGTAGTAGTTATGCCAAGCGATCAAAAAGCAGCATTAGAAGCAGAAAGACCTGCTACAAGAGCAGAAGTTGCAGCAATTTTGTTTAAAATGATGGAACAAGCAAAACTTAACCCGAATGCGAAACTTGCAGAAGCAATGAGAAAGAAAACAGGTGAAGGTTTTGTAATCGATAACGCAACAGTTCAAGGCAGTGTAGGAACAATCCCAGCAGGAACTATTGTACCGATTCAGCTAAACACTTACATCAGCACACGTTCTTCAGAAGGCGGTGCAATGTATACAGCTAAAGTTCCTCAAAACTATGTTACAAAAGAAAAATTTATTCTAATAAGAGAAGGCGCAAGCCTTAAAGGTCAATTACTTGATGTTAGAAAAGGTCAATATTTTGTAAGAAACGGAGTTTTAGTACTTCAAAACTCATTGATTACAACAGAAAACGACCAAACTTCCGGCTTTAATGCAATCGGTGAAATTAAAAAAGACCGTAATTGGTGGATGAAGTTCGTTCGTTGGGCATTTAAAGGTGAACAATTAGAAATTCCTGCTGAAGGAACTGCTAATATGAAACTTTTACAACCGATAAAAGTTGACCTGACAAACGGATGGATATTTGAATAGATAAAAAGGGGCAATTCCTGTAAGGAATTGCCCCTTTTTTAATACTTTGTTTTATTTTACTAAATGCGCGACATTTCCGCCGACTCCGGGCGGCTGAATGTATAAAGGCTTTAACGCCTGCCATTTGTTTTCACCTGATTGAAGCTTTTCATAAGTCAATTTTGCAAGAATTTCTCCAAGCTGATATTCGCCTTGCTGATAAGAGATTCCGCCTAAAGCTGTATGTAACTTGTCATCAGTTATAACAAAATAATCGTTTTTACTGATTAATTCCTTAACTTCATCAAGTCCGACCGCACCTTTAATTTCCTCATTATTATACAAATATGCGCAATTTTTTCTTGCATCTAATGCAACAAGTGTCGGTCTATCAGACTCATTGATTTTTGCGATAATTTCAAGAGATGAAACCCCGACAGCTTTAATATTTAGCTGCTGCGCCATCATTCTTGCAACAGTTGTGCAGGCTCTTATTCCGGTAAAACTTCCCGGCCCTATATTTGTACCTATTACGTTTAAATCCTGCGGGGTTAAATTATTTTCTTGTAAAATTCCTTTTATTGTTGAAATTAAAAACGCTGAATGGTATTTATTATCTTTATTGGTGACAATTTTTGATGATAAAATTTTATCATCTTCAGCTAAAGTCACATACATTTTATCTAAACAAGTATCAAAAACTAAAATTTTCACTATTCTAATCCTTTTACAATATCAATACAATCTTGTCCGAAACCAACAAATGAATACTTTCTGTAGTCATTATCATCATAAGTTACATTAATTTTAATATGATTAAACGGAATTTCGTTTTGAGAAAACTCAGCCCATTCCACAAACGTTATCTGCTTACCTTCGGAGTATTCGCGAAGCTCATCTGTTATTGTTTTAACCCCTTCATTTTCCAATCTGTAAAGGTCAAAGTGATAAACTGGAATTTTTGCGCTATGGTATTCGTTTAGGATAACAAAACTCGGACTTGTAACTTTTTCGGTTATCCCGATAGCCTGAGCAACAAGTTTTACAAACGCGGTTTTTCCTGCTCCGATTTCTCCGTAAAGGTTAATAAAACAACCTTTATCTTCTATAAGTTTTGCAAATTTATATGCTAAATCTTTTGTATCTTCAAGTGTTTTACATACTTTTTCATATTTATTCATTGTAAATTACTACCTTATTTCTACCTGTATTTTTTGCCTGATATAAAGCTTTGTCGGCTTTTTTCAACAAATCCTCATCGTTATCATTTTCTTTCATCTCGTAAATCCCGAGGCTAAGAGTTATATTGAGTGTTTTAACCTCTGAATCAGGATTAACTTTGGAAATATCAATCGAACGGTCTTCGATTGTTTTTCTAAGACGCTCTGCAACCATTTGAGCTTCTTCAATTTTGGTAAACGGTAACAATATTGAGAACTCTTCTCCGCCGTAACGTCCTGCAATATCGTATTCACGCAACTGACCGCGGATAATTTTTGCAATAGTTTTTAACACCAAATCTCCGACTGCATGACCATAGGTATCATTTACACTTTTGAAAAAGTCAATATCAGTCATAATTCCGCACAACGGAGCCTTTTGACGCTTAGCGTTAGAAACTTCCTGTTTTATACGTTCTTCAAGCTGACGTCTGTTATAAAATCCTGTCAACGCATCAAGAGTTGCGTGTTTGAGAATTTCTGCGTACACATTTGCCCTGTTTATTGTAGTTGCAATTTGTGAGGCAAGCTGCGTTAAGTATTCAATATCCTTTGCAGAAATCTCTTCATTTGTACTTTTTGCCGCAATTACTCCAACCTCTTTTCCTTCACTTTTCAATGGAAGCATCAGCGTCTTTTTATCATCGGAAACTTGTTGAAGCTTTTCGCGGTTTGCGTTTTGCATAATATATTTATCATTGCATGCGCTTGGGAAAACTAATACATTGTTTCCTGTACTTTCGATTTTTAAAAACAAATAAATCAGGTTATTTTCAAAAAACTTGTCTAACATTTCACCAATAATCGGGATTACATAATTCAGTTCGTACTGAGTTTCGATTATTTTTGCAATATTCTTCATTGTTTCGTGGAAGTTAATATTTTTCTGCATTTTTTCAGACAGAATAATATTCTGAACTTTTAGCGAAATAAACGGAGCTGCAAGATCTAAAAATTGTGTTAAATCTTCTGTTTGCTTTGAAAATTCAAGATTTCCTATATGTTTTTTGTGTTTGTATATAGGATAACTATAGATTGCAGATGAACTGTTGTCCATATTAATTGAAAAATCTTCAATCCCGAAAAATTTCAGAAAAAAAGTCCCTAATGACGAGTTAAGCGATTTCTCACTGTAACTTTCATTAAGAACTTTTGAAAGTTTTTCAAGCTTTTCTAACAAATTCTAAACCTCAACCTGTTCAGCGATTTCATCAGGGATGTCGCAATTTGCGTAAACATTTTGAACATCATCCAATTCTTCAAGACGTTCTATTAATCTCATAACAGAAGTTGCAGTTTTTAAATCTGTTACTTCAACGTTATTTTGCGGAATTCTTGTAAATTCTGCTGTTGTACTTTTGAAACCTTCAGCCTCTAAGCCTTCTACAACTGATTGAAAGTTTTCAACAGAAGTTATAACTCTGTAGCATTCGTCTTCTTCTGTAACGTCTTCAGCGTCAAGCGTAATTGCAGCTTCAAAAAGTTTATCAAAATCAACATCCGTATCAAATTCAATTGAACCTTTTTTATCAAACATCCAGCTTACAGCACCTGTTGTACCAAGGTTTCCGTTGAATTTTGTAAAGATACTTCTAACATCTCCTGCAGTACGATTTCTGTTATCTGTCATAGCATCGACAACAACAGCAACTCCGCCTGCTGCATAACCTTCGTATGTCAATTCTTCATAATTATCGGCAGCTCCGTTACCTGCACCTTTATCGATTGCACGTTTAATATTATCGTTAGGAAGACCTGCAGCTTTAGCTTTTTCGATAGCTGTTCTTAAACGGAAGTTTCCCGCAGGATCAGGTCCGCCAAGTCTTGCAGATACGATTAGTTCTCTTGAATATTTTTGAAACACAGCTGCACGTTGTGAATCTGTTTTTGCCTTTTTGTGTTTAATTGTTGACCACTTTGAATGTCCTGACATTTTTAACCTCTTTGTTATCTGATTCCTCTGAGCTGATAATACCAAAAACGCTGTTGTTTTTCAATATTAACAATCGTAACTTTTAAGCAATTTTTACGTAATTAATACCCGCCACATGCTAAGAGGGCTTGCAATATTCCAAAAATAGTGTACAATAGAATGATATACACAACGGTTATTTATTTAACCTAAGTACAAAATCAGGAGAAAAACAATGTACGAAGACGAAAAATTAGTATGTGAAGATTGCGGAAAAGAATTCATCTTCACAGCAGGGGAACAAGAATTCTATGCAGAAAAAGGCTTGGTTAACAAACCGAAAAGATGCCCTGAATGCAGAACTGCACGTAGAAAAAACAACAGAAGAGGCAGAAGAATGTATGATGCAGTATGTTCTAAATGCGGTGCCCAAACACAGGTACCTTTCAAACCTGTTCCAGGTAGAGAAGTATTCTGCAAAGACTGTTTCCAAAAACCTGAAGAATAGTCTTCTTTAACATACATTTATATAAATTTTCTATTGGCGCGAAATTTTTATTAAATAAAAATTTCGCGCCTCATATTTGCTATCATATAGTAATACAATTATTCAAATATTCTATTGTACTTACTTTTTCATCATACAAATACTTAATAAAATTCAAATACGAATCATCACGCGAGGTTATAACAAGGTTTATTTCAAATCCCTCGGTACAAAACGGTTCATAATCATATACAACATAACTGTTGTACTTACTTTTCCATTCCTTTCGCTCGATTTTGCTGTTATTTTCTTCTATAACATCTTCAAGCCAAGGTAAAATGTTTTGATCAATATTTTTCATTTCCAAACGATTGTATCTATTGCAATCATTACAACTATTTCCAATAAACATAATAATTTTACTCCACTAAGTCTTTATATATGAATTGTAATAATTGCACCATTCAAAATAATCACCTCAATGTACAAAAAAATATTATCTTAATTACTAATTTTTAAATAAGACTTTATTAACATAACTTAATATTTACAAAATATATGTCAATTAATAATTAATTAAATACTTTATATATAAAAGTATATAAACGAGGAGATATCATGGGTTACGCTGAAAATATGCGAATATTCAGCAACATAAATTGCGCATTAGCGTCGGGTGTTTCGTATTTGGAACAGAAACAAAGCGGAGTACCGACATCGTATGCTATGGGTAATCTGTTCGGAAACCTTGCCAATGGCTTTGCAAGAAACGAAGTTGCATACGGAATGCAGCGCTGGGGCAACCCTATCGGCAACACAATTAATATGTACGCAGGATACGGCAACCCAGTATCAAACACAATAGGGACACTCGGAATTTTAAGCGCCTGCAATCCTTGGATGTTTTTTAACCGACCGTTATGTATGTGTTATTGCCCAATGCCCGGATTCTACACGGGAGGGTTTTACTCAGGACTCGGTATGGGATTTGGCAGCAGTATCTCAATAACCAGTACCACAACTTACGGTGGTTTTAGACCTCGCGCGTTTTGCTGCTAAGAAGTGTTGAAATTACTGCAACATACGTCCAGAACATAAATTGCAATTGCGGTCTAAAGTATATTGTGTCAACAAGCCCGTGAAACATTACTGCCCATATCGCAATAATTGATACTGCAATATAAATTATTTGTTCTTTATCGGTTGAATTAAGAACAAATTTTACTGCATTAATTGACATAGTTATCAGGAACCCTAAAAATGCTATTAAAGCAAAGATTCCACTTTCTACAGCCGTTTCCAGATAAATATTATAAGCACTTAATGCATCAAACCCTGTTTTCATATAAAGTCCGTATATTTCACGGAAATTTTTATTCCCGACACCGATACCTAATAACCAGTTGTCTTTAAACATTTCAACAGCCGAATGGTAAACGTTAAATCTGAAAGAATTAGATGAATCGTTTCTCATCGCAAAAATTGATAAAAATCTGTGTCTTAAAGCTCCTACAAAAGTTATTGCAAATAAAAACAATCCTACAATTCCGCCAATTACGGATAAGTATATTTTTTTATACGTTTTCCAGAAAAATTTAGCAGAAAGCAAAAATGCGCAGCCAAAAATCAGCATTAAAGCAAGATAAGCTCCCCTGCAGCCTGTTTGGAATATAGTATAAACACTTAAAAGCGTAAATATTAAGGCTCCGATTGCAAACTTAAAATGCTTACGATTAACAAAATATAAAACAGAACCTAACACCGCAGGGAAACCGCAAACCAAATACCCTCCAAAAAGATTCGGGTTCAATGGTTTTAAGGTTCCGTAAACTCTTGATAATACATCTTCCGGATTCAATCTTGAAGTATCTTGCCAGGTTGAAATAGCCTCAGGATGAACAAAACTTTGTAAAAATCCGACAATTGATTCACCAGCAGTACAAATAGCGATAGCTCCCAAAAGCCACGGTATAGCTTTACGATTATCCTTAAGATAAACAACTACAGAAAAATAAAAACCAACATAAACGAAAGTTTTAAAAAAGCCTTTCAAACTCAAAGCAAACAATGTTGACCCAAACAAACTTACGACAACAATCATAAAATATGCTACAAGCCATACTTCAAAATGATTAAATTCTGCGCGTGAATCAGGTTTTGTAAGCATTTTAACCAAGGTTAAAAACATAACGATTAACCCGAAAAATCCAATCGCATCAGACATCATAAATGTTGAAACACCAAGCGTTAGCAAAATAAACGGCAAAATAAACTTGTCGATATTTTGTAAAAACAAACTGTTTTCATACAAATAACTTAACTTTCCTTGAGAAAATTTAAAAATTTTATTGAACATCATCTGTTGTATTCATATCTTTATTCAAAGCTTCGTCGACAACGGTATCAACAACCTTGATATCCGAAACTGATCCTGTAAATTTGTAATCTACCCCTTCTAAAGTTATAGGCAAACCTAACTTAACTTTATTACCGCCAACTACAGCTCCGTCTTTTGTAATCTTAGCTTTGTCGGTTAACGTAACAACAACATCATACAAATCAGGTTGTGATACATCTTCAACAACTATTACAACTTTTTTTGAATTTAAAGTCGGCAAAACAATCTTACGTCTATCCGCTTTTACATCCAAAATATCTAAATCTGAGTACGGAACATTTCTGATACTGATAAAAGTTTTTTCGCCTTTTTTAATAGGAATTTCTTTACCTGAGAAAGTTACACCTCTCATATAGACTTTAAAAACGATATTTGAAGTAGCTTCAATCTTTTTATCGGCAGTCTGTCTGTAACCCTTATAAGTAACAAAACCTACCATTAAAGCAATAACAACAAAAGCAACTATAATAAAATCAACAATTCTGATTTTTTTTACAAGTTCTTTTAATTTATCCATAAAAATTCTCCTTACGTTAAATTTTCAAATTCTGAGCAGCCGTAACCAACTCTTCTATTGTAGTTGTAGCACAACCGAATTGTCTTACAACAATACTTGCAGCCAAATTACCGATAACAGCGGAATAAACAGGATCAATTCCCGCAGCTAAAGCCAATGAATAAACCGCAGTAACCGTATCTCCCGCACCTGTAACATCAAACACTTCCGATTTATTAAATACAGGAATTTTTGTAAAATTATCATTTGGTTTTGCTACAAACATACCGTCAGCTCCGCAAGTAATTAATACTGCTTTAGCGTCAGTTTCTGATAACAATTTACGGCCTGCACGTTTTAAATCATCTTCTGAATCAATCTCAAAACCTACCGATTTTTCAGTATCAGGAAGGTTCGGAGTCATTGAAGTTACATTTTTATAAGAACCCAAATCTCTTTGAGCATCAACTACAACAACCTTATTAAGCTCATTTGCCAATGAAATTGTATATTCAATAATCTTAGGTGTTAAAGTTCCGATATGATAATTAGATAAAATCACCGCATCATAATCAGGAAGCATTTTTTCTATTTTTTTAATTACTTTTTCTTCAGTTTCATCACTTATAAAGCCTTTAGACTGCCTATCGACACGCACAATCTGCTGAGTAATAGAGGTTGTAATAGAACCTGAAATTCTTGTTTTAACAATCGTTTTTCTTGATTTATCTTTAACAATACCGGAGCAATCAATATTTGCTTTTTCAAAAGTTTCTAATAAAAGCTCTGAATAATAATCATCACCGCAAACCCCGATAACACCTGTTTTTCCTGTGTTCAAAACAGAAGCGTTATGTGCAGCGTTTGAGGCTCCGCCTAATATCAATTTAGTTTTAGTATGCTGTAAAATTAATACGGGAGCTTCTCTTGAAATTCTCTCGGCATCTCCGTATATCATTTCATCTAAAGCCAAATCTCCGATAATTAATACCTTTGAAGCTTCTAACTTTTTTATATCAGCTATAAGTTTTTCTCTATCTAAATCCATTTTCACCAACTCATATAAATATTTATATACAGGAGCTTAGCACAAACATGGGTAAATTACCATGGATAGTCTTTCGGAAATTTCAAATTATTCTGTAAAATCCAAGCACCGCAAGCCCCGTCAAAATTCGTACCATCTGCTGTTGCGTACATACAGACCGGATCAGGTATTATTTTTAAGCACTCGACCGTAAATCCATAACCCATAAAATATACTCCGCTGACATTTTTATTTATTTAAAGGTAAAGAGGTTTTATACTTTTGTAATACACCATAAATGTTACCTGCTATAATAGTAGAACAGAAGGAATGAATTTATCGCCTAATTATTTTGGAAGCAGCTTAGAAGGCGCACACGGGTCGCCGCTGCATCTGCATGCCCCCGCAAACTACTATCAAATTCATCCCAACCGTCTATACTGCCATAATCTGCGGTAAAAGAATTGATCGGCCACAAAAATCATTAAGTTTTGTAAACATTACCGAATCAAATTAGCAATTTTTTAACTTGAGAATACTTTATATAAATATATAAAGCTCTCTCTTCTTATTTAAACGGATAGGCCTTGAATTAACAAGGTCTTTTTTTTATGCAATAAAAATGAGGCGCAGCCGATTGGCTGCGCCTCATTAATTAATCATTATACTAAACCATTTCAGCGATTTTAACAGCATTTTTGTTAGCAACTTCAACAAGAGATGAAATTGTAGCAATCATTGAAATAGTTGAATTTAATTTATTAACACAAGAACCGCATCCGATAGCTGAAGCGCCTGCTGCAAATGCAAACGGAGCAGTTGTAGGGTTAATACCTGTAGCTGTCATAATCGGCATTTCAATATTTCTTGAAAGTTCAATTGTATTAGAAATTGTTAATTCAGCTCTATCCATCAAAGCTCTTGCTCCTGACAGATTAGATTCGTGAGAATAGTGACCTTCTGTTTGGATTAAATCAATACCCATAGATTCTAATTTAACAGCCAATGCAATTTGATCAGCAATAGCGATTTCGCCAGGGATAGTAACTGAGAAAAATACTTCTCTGTCGCCTAACAATGATTTAGTTTCTTCAACTAAAGATAAAACATCGTTAGCATCAAATGACATACCTTTTTTGTAAAGAACATCAAAGTTACCTAATTCAATCGCATCAGCACCAAGATCAACTGCCTTAACAAGTTCAGACGGAACAATTGAAGATACGAAAATAGGAAGTTCAGTCATTGAACGAACTTCTTTAATAATATCTTCTCTTGCACAGATATCGACTGCTGTTGCGTGAGCTGATTCAGCTGAAGTTACAACTTTTTTAATATTTTCGATGTCAAAGTTATCAATACCTGCAATAACTTTAACTGCACGTTTTTCTTCTAACGCGTGTTTGAATAAATCAATTCTTGACATAAGTTTTCTCCTTAATAATTATACTCTCGGACTTAACCGTTTTTCTGAATTATATATTAAAATTTTAATATTTTCAAGAACTAACCGAAATTTAGAAAAAAAGAGGATATAATTCAATCAAAAAAATTCAATAATTTACTTTAAAGAGGTGAACATGAAAAAAAAGATATTTATAATGTTATCACTGGTTTTGCTGAATATGAACTGTAACTTTGCCCTGGCAAATTACGGAATGGATGAACAAGTGAACATAAGTGTTTATGAAAAAATCAGTCCTGCTATCGTTGCAATCGAAGCTCAAGTTGCTGACGGAGTATCCGCAGGTACAGGTTGTGTCGTAAGTTCTGACGGACTTATATTAACAGGCTCACATGTTGTAGAAAACTATAAAAACATTGAAGTTACAACCTACAACGGACAAACGTATAAGGCAAACTTTATTGCTCAAATGGGGAAAAACAAAGACCTTGCACTGATAAAAATCAACCCGTCTAAACCGTTAGATACAGTATCTTTCGGGGATTCAGAAAACGTTAAAGTCGGACAAAAAGTATTGAGTATCGGAAACCCTTTCGGATTTTCAAACACTTTAACTCAAGGGATTATTTCAAGAATAGATTATGTTAAAAACAGATTCCAAACAGATGCAGCAATTAACCCTGGATGCTCCGGCGGTCCGCTACTTAATTCTAACGGACAAGTTATCGGCATAAGCCAGTCAATTTATAACCCCGATCATAACATCTCAAATATCGGTATAGGGTTCGCAATCCCGTCTAATGAAGCGATAAAATTCATCGCATCAGTTGATAAAACAAAAATTTCATCGGGAAAAGCTAAAAAATAAATACTTATTTAAGCTTAGTAGCACTACAGCAAACTCCTGACAGCATTTTACCATGTAATAAATCCGAAGAACCTAAAAAGCCTTGACCTGATACAACACCGGAATCTTTAGAACACTTACAAGTCGGACCATTAGACCCTACACTAAATGTTCCGTCAGCACCAATCGGCTTTGCCCAATCTTCGTTAACCATTACGACAAATAAATCGCGCCCGAGAACATTCGGGCCTTTCGTAAAATTATTAACATCTACAGAAATCATACCTGTTTTATGACCGCCAAAATAAATAACACTGCCGTCCATAAGTAATACAGCCCTGTTACTCATATCCCAACCTGTATACAAACCGCCTGCGGGCTGACAAGATGTACTTTTCGTCGAACCGCTTTTTCCCCGCCCTTGAACCAATGAGCCGTAATACCCACCGGCTGAGGCAGTATCACAATATCCTACCCATTTAAAATCATAATTTTTACAAGGTTTTGATTCTCCATATTCAGGTTTTCCACAACTGTCCAGAACTTTCAAATGCGATACAAATTCATTAACAAAATCCGGCGATAAAGTTGTATAATTCCCCAAATCCCCTATTTTAGAACACTTTGCACTTTTAACATAACCGGTTTTAGATTCAACACAAATACTGCCGCCAAAATCATCACGAACTTGACGATATATATTAACAATTTCACTATACTTCTTTTTCCACATTGCAGTATGTTGCCTATCTTGAACATTATTGGTAATAACAGGCATTACAATCGCAGAAACTACCCCGATAATTCCAACAGTAATTAAAGTTTCCGCCAAAGTGAAGGCTTTTTTCATATTTTACTCCGCTTAATATCTCATCTTATATTTAAGTCAAAAGGCTCATATTTCTATTAAAGCATAGCTTAATGACTCAAATTTGTCAACAATGACTCAAAAAACGTATAATTATCACAAATAAGAGGAATCTATGTCATCGAGAGAAGAGCTTAAAATTATCATAATGCGCGAAGCCTTAACCGTAAAAAAACTTGCAGCTATGCTTCAGGAAAAAACAGGAAGACGCTACACTCAAAGGAGTTTACAAAATAAAATATCCCTAAGCTCTTTAAACTTTGACGAAATGGAAGAAATCGCAGATTTACTCGGATATACCATTAAGATAGAAAAAAAATAAACGATTTCGTTTTTATGATATAATCCTGACAAAGGCAGGTTAACTTGATTAAATTTTTAGGATTATGCGTTCAAAACCTAATAGAATGTTTTAAATACCTTTTTGGCGGCAACTTGAAATTCAGAACGGTAATTTCTCAAGCAGCAGCAATAAGTTATGATTCTTTGCCTATTTCACTTGTAATAGCATTTATTTCGGCTGCCGTTATCGCAATTCAGGTTTCAAAAGAATTTTTAATGACAGGAGCAGAAACCTATATCGGCGGAACTATCGCAATCGTTATGATAAGAGAAATTGCTCCCGGATTTGTTGCACTGGCAATCGGAGCAAGAGCCGGAACCGCAATATCTGCTGAAATTGCTAACATGCAGGTTACATCTCAAGTTGACGCAATCAAAACGTTAAAAGTTAACCCTATCGGATATTATTTTGCACCAAGAGTTTTTGCTTCCGCAATAACAGTACCTATGGTTGTATTAATTGCAGAATTTATAGGTATTATGGGCGGAATGTTTGTTGCTTGGGGCACAATAGGACTTAACCCTGCAAGATACACGGCATCAGTTTGGGCATGGATTGCAACAAAAGATATTTATATAAGCTTATTAAAAGCCTGCATATTCGGAGCACTTATTGCTTTAGTCTGCGCAACAAAGGGTTATCAGACAAAAGGCGGGGCTAAAGAAGTCGGAACTTCAACCACTCAGGCTGCAATCCTTTCTACTATTTACATGCTTGTCGCAGATTTCCTGATTAATTTAGTATTTTATATTGCTTAACACAGAAAAATAAATAATCTCGCTCCATTTTCAAACTAATAAGACACTAAAACCATTCCGGAAGACAACAGATTTATGTCATTCCGAGCTTGACTCGGAATCTGTCAATGTTGATACCTCCCGTAAGGGTTACTCATCAAAACAGATAGACCCTGAATCAAGTTCAGGGTGACATAAACTGCTGAGCAGTCAATATTAATTGTTTGTTATATAATACACTTATGGACAACAGAAAGGATGTTTTATGACAAAAGACGTTATTGTATCAGGAATGAGATCAACAGGGAAATTACACTTGGGACATTATCTTGGTGTTATCCAAAACTGGGTAGAACTTCAAGATAAATATGATTGCTTTTTCTTTGTTGCAGACTGGCATGCCCTGACAACAAAATACGACAAAACAGAAGATTTAAGACAAAACATCTTAGATGTTGTAATGGATTGGCTGGCTTGCGGGATTGATCCTGAAAAATCAACAATCTACGTACAATCTCTTGTACCCGAAATTGCAGAATTAAACATATACTTAGGAATGATAACCCCGCAAAACTGGGTAGAACGAGATCCTTGCCTTAAAGATATGGCAAAAATTTTAAAAACAAAAGAAGGACAAGGACAGCAGATTAACTATGGTTTAATGGGTTATCCCGTCTTGATGAGTGCTGACATTATGATGTTTAACTCTGATTACGTGCCTGTAGGAATCGATCAGGTCGCACATATTGAAATCACAAGAGATATTGCAAGAAGATTTAATAATCTTTACGGAGAATTTTTCCACGAATCAAAACCGTTATTAAATCACTGCTCACTAATTTGCGGACTTGACGGAAACAAAATGGGTAAATCATTTAACAATGATATTAAAATATCAGATACAGCAGAAGTAACTGCAAAAAAAGTTATGGGCGCAATCACAGACCGTTCAAGATTAAGAAAAGATGACCCGGGGCACCCGCAGGATTGTGAAGTCGCTTATAAATACTGGGAAATTTTCGGAACAGAAGATGAAGTTCAAACAGTCAAATGTGAATGTGAAAAAGGACTTCGCGGCTGCGCTCAGTGTAAACGTGAACTCGGGGCAAAAATTAACGAAAGAATGTCACAAATCCGCGAACGCCGTAAATACTATGAAGAACACCCAGAAGAAGTTGAAAGAATAATTGCACAAGGTTCAGCAAAAGCAAGAGTTCGTGCTCAGGAAATCCTAAAAGAAGTCCGAAAATTAATGAAAATGTATTAAAATTGGACAATAAAAATTTATTAACTATAATATAAAAAATCGAAAGAGGTAAGAATTATGAATACAGTAACAGTAGTAGGACGAGTAGGAAGAGATGCTTCCGATAACTTCAACTCATACGATTCGGGGAAAACAAAAGCTTCATTTTCCGTTGCGGTTAACCGTTGGGATTCAAAAACTAAAGCGGAAGTAACCGACTGGTTTAACATTGAAGTTTGGGGAAACCAAGCAGAATTTGCAGCAGAATATGTAAAAAAAGGAAGACTTGTCGTAGTTGACGGAAGAATCCAAAACAGACGCTGGACTGATAAGGTTACAAGTCAGGAAAGAGAATCTTTCTATATTTCAGCAAACACTATAAGACTGTTAGGTTCTAAAAAAGACGCAGAAGAAACCTTATGATAATTAATTCAAACACTGTATGTATCGTTGCAGATGATTTAACAGGCGCAAATGATACCGCGCTACAGTTTAAATTAAATAACGCAGATACAAATATATTACTTAATACTGATATCGAACCAAAATCGTCCGATATGGAACAAGCTTGGGCAATTTCAACTGAGTCAAGAAATATATCGCCTCAGGAAGCCTTTGAAAAAGTTAAATCCGCAACCGAGTTTTTTGTAAACAAAATTAATCCTGACTTTTTCTATAAAAAAATAGATTCAACAGTCAGAGGAAATATTGCGGTTGAAATCTTGTCAATGCTTGAAGTTCTAAAATGGGATGCTGCAATTGTAATGCCTGCATTCCCTCAAGAAGGCAGAATAACAGTCGGCGGATATCACCTGTTAAAAGGGGTTCCGATTGAACGTACAGAAATGGCGCGCGACCCGCATTCACCTATCTCGGAATCGCACTTGCCAACACTTCTAAAACAACAACTTGGCGAAAATCTTGAAGATTTGGTTGACAGTATTAAGTTAAAAACCGTAATGAACGGTGCAGGACCTATCTTGAAAAAGATAAACAAACTTATAGCAAAAGGGGTTAAAATTATCGTTGCAGATTCTGTTTCCACAACCGATATTGAACAAATCGTACTTGCTATGGGCAAATCAAATTTCAAGATTCTGCCTGTCGGAACTGCAGCCGCAGGGAAAATCCTCAGCGATCAATGGTTCCCGAAAGATGATGAAAGCGAAGTGCTGCCCGTAAAACTTCCTAAACTGCCTAAATTTATCGTGTCAGGCAGTGCAACCCAGATTACGGCAAACCAGATTGATAAGTTTGAACAAAACGAAGAATATGAAGAAAACAGTCTTGTTATCGAACTTGATACAAAAACAATTCTTGGCGGTGTTCAGGATGAACTTGTTGAAAGAATTGTTTCTAACCTTAAAAACGATAATATCGTACTTGTTCATACTTCAAAATTATTGATAAATTTTGACGGATTTTCAGATGACACAATGAACGCGGATTTAACCAAATCAGGGTTATCAAACGCGATAACAGATTTTCTGGCTGAACTTTCAAAACGTGTTCTTGAGCAGAAAAAAGCAATACTTATAACTCTTGGCGGTGAAACTTCTTATAAGTGCTGTAACAGCCTGAATGCAAACCAATTACAAATTATAGATGAAGTTGTTCCTGCTATCGCACTAAGCAAAAACGCCAATTCAGACCAGTGGATTGTAACAAAATCAGGCAATTTAGGCGGAGTAAATACGCTTATCGAAATCCTCAAATACTTTGAAAAACACGAAGAATAAATTCTTATGGATAAAATTGCAATAACAACAGGCGATCCAAACGGTATAGGCGCCGAAATCACGATAAAAGCACTCAAATGTCTTAATCTTCCGCAAGATAAAGTTGTGCTTATTTCAAATAAAAAAATCCTAAATTATTACGGAAAACTGGATAAAGATTACGAAATAATTGAAATTCCGTATGATGCTGAAATTAAAGCAGGAGAGGTTACAAAAGAAGCGGGTGAATTTTCTTTTTTATCGCTCAAAAAGGTTTGTGAAATCCGTCCAAAAGCAATAGTTACAGCGCCGGTTGCTAAAAATGCACTACATTTGGCAGGACACATTTTTAACGGACAAACCGAAGTTTTACAACACTTTTTAGCTCACGACAATCAGCTTGCCGAAATGCTTTTTGTTGCAAATAATTTTAGAGTACTTCTATTAACACGCCATTGCGCTCTAAAAGAAATCAATTTAACCAAAGAAATTGTCAAAACAAAAGTTAAAAACCTCGTAAAAACTTTCCGCACACAATTTAATATAGAAAACCCGAAATTTGCACTTTGCGGATTTAACCCGCATTCGGGCGAAGACGGAATCTTAGGTTCTGAAGAAATTGATATTCTTATCCCTGCGGTTAAAGAATTACAAACAGAAGGGATAAATATAACAATGCCACTTCCTGCGGATACACTTTTTGTAAAAGCAGCAAAACATTATTATCAAAATACAAATGATGAATATGACTGCTACATCGCAAACTACCACGACCAAGGCTTAATCCCGATAAAAACAGTCGCAGGCGACAAAACAGTCAATATGACAATAGGTTTAGATATAATAAGAACTTCCCCCGGACATGGCACAGCTTTTGATATTGCAGGCAAAAATATCGCAGACCCTTCCGGTATGATTGAAGCAATAAAAGCTACCATTTTACATTAAACTCTGAAGAATTTACCTTCTGACTCTTTATAATTGTTCGCGGATTTAAACATCCAAAACAGATTTTCAACATTTCAGGCAATTAATACTTCAGCCAGTGTAAAAGCTACTTTTTTACCCCAGTCATTCTAACGGAAGTCAGAATCTATCAATGTATGTTTTATCTTGCAAGGGAAATTAATTAACATGGATAGATTCCGGAACAAATCCGGAATGACGTTAAATTTGTTGACAGAAGAAGAGCATTATATCAAAATTTTAATGGATTGCAATATATTATTTGAATAATAGCCTAAAAAATGATATAATCTTTATATAAAAAACAAAAGGAGAGCTTGATAATGGAAACATTTGAATTAAACCTGCCAATGGACGAGTTAAAACAAAGAACTCATAAAGATTATCTTATAACTAAAAAATTTCTAAAAGCTGACGCGCCCGAATATTTATCACTAAAAGAAGGAGATCAATTAGCACTAAAACACCTTGTAAAAGCCGCAGCGATTTTAGAAAAAATAAATATGCAGCTTGATTGTAAACATAACCTCCCAGTTAAAAAGTTTTTGGAAGAAGAGATTAAAAAAGGAAACAAACAAGCTGAACTTACAAAAATTTTATTTGATGCGCAAAAAGGTATCAATGCAATTGATACAATGTCAAATCCTATAAGACTAATTAAAGATATTGAAGAAAAACCGGGAAAAGGAGTTTATCCTGAAGATTTATCAAAAGAAGAGTTTCATAAAGTTTTAATCAGAATGATAAAAGAAGGCAAAGTTGATGAGGTTAAAGCTATTTTAACCCAGCGTTCCGTTGTTGTAAGAGCAGCGGAAGACTTAGCAGGAATAGATTATATAGATTATTTTCAGGAAGATTTTGCCAAAATGGCTGATGAACTTGAACTTGCCGCAAAATTTTCAACAAATACCGACTTTAACGAATACCTGATTCTTCAAGCAAAAGCCCTAAGAACAGCAGACCCTATGCTTGACGCTTTTGCCGATAAAAAATGGGCAACACTTCAAGATACACCGCTTGAATTTACCATAACCCGTGAAAATTACGAAGATGAAATGACAGGTACAATTGTTGAAAACGAAGAACTTTCAAACTTGTTAAAAGAACACGGAATTACACCGATACCAAAAGACTTTTTAGGCGGAAGAGTCGGGATTATAAATAAAGAAGGCACACAAGCACTTATGGCAATAAAAAAATATCTGCCTTTACTTGCCGAAAATATGCCATATAACAGAGAATACGTCCAAACAATCTCCGCAGAAGCCGACAGCGAACAAACAATGGTTGACGTTGATATGGTTATGGCATCTGGTGATGTCGGAGAATACAGAGGCGGAATAACCTTAGCCGAAAACCTCCCTAATTCCGATAAACTATCACTTACAATCGGCGGCGGAAGACGTAATGTTTACCACAGACAAATAAGATTTATAAGTGATAAAAAGAAATTACAAGAAAGACTTGATGCAATCTTAGATAAAGAACAGCACCAATATTATCTTGATGAAGCCGACCACTGGTTCACAATCGGGCACGAAAACGCTCACTCACTCGGACCAAAAGAAGGAAGCGAAAAACTGGGTAAATACAGAAATATCATAGAAGAAAACAAAGCCGATATGGGCGCATTAGCATTTGTTGACCTGTTAACAGATGTAGGAATGTACACTCCTGAACAAAGATTACAAATTATTGTAACAACAATTGCTGATAACTTCTTAAAATCAAAACCGACGCTATCTCAAGCTCACCGAGTACGTACGGTTATGCAGAACAAATACTTCTCAGAACGCGGTGCATACGATATTACAAAAGACGGTAAAATTCACGTAAATATCGATAAAGTTGTACCAATAGCTCAAAAAATGCTATCAGAAATTATCCGAATCCAAATCGACGGAGATTTCAATAAGGCAGAGCAATACGTTCTTGATAACTTTGTTTGGACAGATAATATGGAAATTATCGCAAAGAAACTTCAAAAAGTTTCAAAAGCCCTGAACGGTACACTTGAAACAGAACTTGCAGATAAACTGCTTGGAGAATAAAGGATAAATAACAGATGTTTTCGTCATTCCGTGCCGCGACACGGAATCTGTCAATGTTGATTCTTCCCGTAAGGGGTAAATATTTGCATTGATAGATCCTGAATCAAGTTCAGGATGACGCTTAGGGCATCAGTTAGAATGACAAAATTTTCTAAAAAACATAAATCAGGTAAAGTTACAAATTGTAACTTTACCTATTTTATTTATGCAATTTTTCCTCACAAAAATACTTTATATATATAGAGGATATAAAAAGGGGAAATTTATGCCAACACCGATAACAAAAGTATCAGGTTCAACATTTATACAACTTGACGGAACAAATTTTACAACAGTAGGCGTTGATAACAGCTACAAAGTTGGCAACGGCAGCCTTGGTGCTTACGCAGGTTTAGGAATGACGTTTGACGGAAAACCGGCAAGCGGAATTTTTGACGTAAAAGGTTCTATGTCATATGGCAACAATCCGTTTTCCGGCGGATTCAGAATAAGAGGAAATGTCGGAGAAGACTCACAATCAGTTCAATTCAGAGTACAGCCTTGTACAATAAATATTCCGCTTGGGGATAATGCAAAAGCCTACGCAACACCTTATGCCGCTTCAAAAGTTAACTGCAACACAGGAGATGTTACAAATAATATAGGATGTTTTGCGGGATTACTATACGATTTTGGAGATGGTAACGTATTTGTAGAAGTTCAAGGATATGACTTAACCAAAATCAATAAAAACACAACAAGTGTTAATGTCGGGTTTTCAATTAAGATTTAAATAAGAAAAGCGGCGCCAAGTAAACTTGGCGCCGCTTTTTTATACATTTAAAAATTATTAGCCTTTCATTTGAGCCATAACTTCTTCTGCAAAGTTATCTTGACGTTTTTCAAGACCTTCACCTAATTCATATCTTGTGAAAGCTTTGATAGTCAATTTACCTTCAATCAATTGAGCAATTGTTTGGTTTGGATCTTTTACGAAAGGTTGTTCTAATAAGCATCTTTCAGCCATTAATTTATTTACACGACCTTCAACAATTTTACCTCTGATTGCTTCAGGTTTTTTCTGTAAATCTTCTTTACCCATTTCAATTCTTGTTTCTTCATCAATAACAGCTTGAGGAATTTCTTCTCTTGAAACGAATTGAGGAGCTGATGATGCGATGTGTAAGCAGATGTCATTTAATAATTCAGCATCATTTTTATCTGCACTTAACAATACACCGATTTTACCGTTGTGAATATAAGAAGCTGTAGCTCCTTCGTATCTTACGAATCTTCTTACAGTAATTTTTTCACCGATAGAAGCAATTTTTTCTTTCAAAGCATCTTCAATAACTTTACCGCATTCAGGGCAAGTTGAAGCTAAGAATGCTTCTACGTTTTCAGGATTTAATTCAGCAACGTGTTTTGCCATATTAGCTGTTAAAGCTTTGAAATCATCGTTTTTAGCAACGAAATCTGTTTCACAGTTAACTTCGATTAAAGCTCCGCAAGAATCTGAAACGAAAGAATCAACTCTACCTTCAGCTGCAATTCTGCCCATTTTCTTTTCAGCAGAAGCAATACCTTTTTGGCGAAGGATTTCTTGAGCTTTTTCCATATCTCCGTCAGTTTCAACCAATGCTTTTTTAGCATCCATCATACCTGCACCGGTTTTATCACGAAGTTCTTTTACCATTTGTGCTGTAATATTCATTTATACTTTCTCCTTTATTTATATGCCTGAGGCACTAAGTAAAAATTTGCTTAGTGCCTCAGATACTTAGTAACTTAATCGCTTATGCTTCAGTAACGCCTGCATCTTCAGCTGAGATTTTTTCAATTTTCTTAGCTTCATTTGCTTTGTTTTCTCTAAGTTGTTTACCTTCTAAAACTGCATCAGCAAGTTTTGAAGTAATTAACTTAATAGATCTGATAGCATCGTCATTACCAGGGATAATGTGGTCAATGCCGTCAGGATTTGCGTTTGTATCAGCTAAACAAATAACAGGAATACCTAATTTATTAGCTTCTTTAATAGCGATTTCTTCTTTAGCTTGGTCAACGATGAAGATTAAGTCAGGAAGACCGCGCATATCTTTAATACCGCCTAAAGTTTTAGACAATTTAGAAAGTTGTCTGTTAAGTTGAGCAACTTCTTTTTTAGGAAGTTTATCAACATAACCGTTGTTGATGAATTCTTCTAATTCTTTCAATTTGTTAACTCTTCCTCTGATAGTTTCAAAGTTAGTTAACATACCGCCTAACCATCTTCTGTTGATGTAGTAAGCGCCTGAACGAACAGCTTCTTCAGCTACAACTTCAGCAGCTTGTTTTTTAGTACCTACAAAAAGAACATTTCTTCCTTTTGCAGCATAATCTCTAACAAGATTGTAAGCTTCATCTAATAAATCGGTTGTTTTTCTTAAATCAATAACATAGATACCGTTTCTTGCACCGTAAATATACGGTTTCATTTTAGGGTTCCATCTTTGTGTTTGGTGTCCGAAGTGTACACCTGCTTCTAAAAGTTCAATCATAGATGCTGTTGGCATCGGTTTTCTCCTTTGTTTTAATGTATTGTACTACGGGTTAAGAGCCGCATTTTGCATCTGCAAAACTAGGGCAAAACCTATCCGGCTGGCGTAACCAATAATATTTTACTTCAAACATGGCAACATGCAAACCCGATAGCAATAAAACTTAAAAAACTACCAAGGATAATCTTTTCTGATTTCCCAACCGTCTTTTCTTATCAAAGCTCCGCAATACCAACGGGCATAAAAACCGTGAGTATTATCTTTCGAACAGGCGTAACCACTTCTATTCACACCCCCGTCATCTTCTGACACCTTATCCGCCATTAAAACTTCGCGAGATGAAGCATTTCCACCCCAAAAATCTATTTCGACCCTTCCGTCAGGTCTTGTTTGCCTTCCTTGAAATACAAAAATATCCCTGCCAACACGATTAGGACCGCTTACACCGTTCAAATCCGCAAACAGCCAGACATACCCCGTATCATGTGTAAATATTGATAAAATTGTACCGTTTTTTAAAATAATAGGGTTTTTATATATTTTTCCTAATTGAGCTGCACCTTGTTGTTGAAATTGAGCTCTTATTAGCGGCCTTAATTTATTATAAGTTGTTAATGTTGCTCCTGATAAGTAAGGTAAATAATATTTTTTAAGAAATTCGGTTTCTTTATCAGGATCTCCATCCGGGAATTCCCAGCCATCCATTGAACCGTTATCAATTTCAGATAACTTAACCATATTTTGTAATTGAGCATAAACTTTTTTTAAACCGACTACAGTTTGTCGTTTTTGCCAAGCAGCCGTTAGATTTGGAATAGTCATAGCTGCAACGACTCCGATTATGCCAAGGGTAATTAAAACTTCTGCAAGGGTGAAAGCGCTACGCACTAAGCCGTAAAAGTTACCCCCCCCGAAATTTGAAGCCCTTGTTGAATTTTAGGCATTTTAATATCTTTTTTCATCCTTCTCTCCTTTTTCCTCATTATATTAAAATTTTTAAACATTTGCAATATAACTTGCAAAAAAATTTTCTTTCGGGTTTAATAAAAGTACTCACATCCTCGTAGAGTACGTGCAAAGTCATTAATTGCACAAAGTAAAATGAAAGGTAAATTCAATTATGGCAAATATTAAATCTGCTAAAAAAAGAGTGTTAATCGCTGAAGCAAACAGAGTAAGAAACGTTGCTTTCAAATCTTCAATCAAAACTGCTGTTAAAAAAGCATTAGAATTAGCATCAGGTGAAGATAAAGAAGCTTTAAACTCAGCAATTTCAAAAGTATACCAACTTTGTGATAAAGCTGTTGTTAAAGGTATCTTACACAAAAATACAGCTGCAAGAAAAAAATCAAGATTAGTTCTTGCTATCAAAAAAGTGTCAGCTAACGCTTAATTGAAACTTTTTTAAAATAAAAATGCGGTAAGTTTTATACTTATCGCATTTTTTATTGGTCAGAAAACTGGTAAAGCAAGAGCGCGAAAGGTGAATTTCGCGCTCGATAATGTAAAGCGTATCAAGTGATTCGGTATCACCTGATGTATTAAGACTATTGTAATCCCGCCCTTGAGAACGGCGAGGACTATTTACTTGTTGTTAAAACATATTTTGCTGCATTTGAAGCAGGTTCAACCGTTGCATCGTGGAATACAATCGGGAATACATCTGTCATATGATTTGCATCATTTTTAACAGCACAAGGTTCTTGGACTTTTCTGCTTGTAGTTTTTCCGTCAGAACAAGAAACCTCTTTATTTGGTAATGTTGCACCGTTTACGTCAATAAAACCTAAACAACCGTTAAGACCACCTGCTGCGGTACCTTTAGAACCGTCATCACCATCCGGAGTTGCTGATGCTAATATACCGTCAGTTAACTGCTTTCCTATAGCTAATTCACAACCATGAGCGTCAGATTTAAACGCAACAATAGAACCGTCAGCTAAAGTATATGCATGATAACCTGTAGGAGTTGCACCATCAGTTGCACCATCAATTGTATAAGCTTTTATTAGTTTATAAGATTCATTTGCACCATTATTACTGCGATAAATTTTGTCTAAACTTTCATAATAGGTTTGACCTGTTAATGTACCGTTTAAAACTGCACAAAATGTCATTACAGATTCAGGATGGTCTTCTGCACCTTTTGATGCTGTACAAGCAGCAGATGTACCTGCATAGTCAAAGTCATATTGTGCTTGTGACATCAAACCTGCTTGGTTCAATGTTGAAATTGTTTTCTTAAATTGTGATCTGAACTTAGCTCCGTTTGTGTTCGCAATCAATGTAGGAATTGTCATTGCTGCTACAACACCAATGATACCTAAAGTAATCAATACCTCAGCCAAAGTAAAACCGAATCTTTTTGTCATCTTAAAATCCTTTCTTTTTTTCAGTAATACAACTTCCATTAACTCTCAGAAAACATAATTTTCTGCCTATAACATAGAATTATACATTAATTATATCCTACGGATAGATTTTTGTCAATACAACACATCACCTTTTGAGAAAATTACACCTATCAGATAGTTAAATAACCCGAACATATCACTAATAATATTGACGGGAGCTATAATATGACTTTAAAACAAGACTTGGGACAAAAAATCCAACAACTCAGAAAAGAACGAAAAATCACACAAGAAAGACTTGCCGAACTTGTGGGAATTGACCCTAAAAATATAAGCCGTATCGAAAACGGTAACAATTACCCCACCGCAGAAAATTTGACATCTATCGCAGAAGCACTTAGTGTTAATATTTACGAGCTTTTTGTCTTTAAAGACGAAATTCCTTATCAAAAAATGAAAGAAGAAATTATTGAAGCTTTGAATAACGAAAAAAACATTCTTTTTCTATATAAATGCCTGAAAGGGGTAAAGGGGTAAGTCAGAATATTTCGAAAAATCAAGTGTAAGTTTAACCCCTCTATGCTTGACTCAGATAACAAATAGTGAGATAATCGGGGTATGTTTAAGTATTATGGGAAATGTGCACCGTATTTATTCTTGCTTCCGGCGGGAATAATCTTGCTGATTTTCTTTTTTATACCGTTTTTTCAAACTATTGTTTTAAGTTTTCAGGATTATTCAAACAATATTTATCATGCCGGTTTTACGGGATTACAAAACTATATAGATATTCTCCATAATCCGATATTTTACAAAGTTATGATAAACACTTTTATTTATCTTGTTGCTGCGGTACCTGTTTTAGCTATTTTACCGTTATTTTTAGCAATACTTATAAATAACAAAATCAAAGGAATAACTTTATATAAAATCTTGATTTATCTTCCTGTTATCGTATCAATTGTTGTTGCTGCAATTGCTTTTAAATGGTTATACGCTGAACAGGGAATATTGAATTATTTATTAAGCGTTTTTCATCTCGCGCCGATTGGCTGGCTTACAGACCCGAAATACGCAATTTACTCTGTCATACTTGTAACAATATGGAAGGGTATCGGGTATTATATGATAATTTATTTGGCTGCTTTGATGAGTGTCCCGAAAGAATTATATGAGGCTTGTGATATTGACGGAGCGGGATTTTTAACTAAACACTTAACAGTAACAGTTCCTCATATTATGCCGACAATCGCTCTTGTTACGACAATAAGCTCCATTTCCGCAATGAAAATTTTTGCGGAAATCTATGTTATGACAAAAGGCGGTCCGCTTAATTCAACAAAAACAATCGTTTATTATATTTATGAAAAAGCGTTTGAAAACCTTGATTTAGGATACGCGTCAGCAATGGCGGTAATCCTTCTTGTAATAGTTATGGCTTTCTCTTTGATAAATATCTTATTTTTTGAAAGGGGGAAATATAATTTATGATGGGTAAATTAAAGCTCAAAAATCTGTGGATTCATATTATATTAATAACCGTTTCTCTGTTATCAATATTTCCGTTTATATGGCTTTTGTCAACCTCATTAAAAGGCAGCGGAGAAAATATTTTCGCTTACCCTCCAACGCTTATTCCGAAAGATTTTACATTCGCAAATTATGTAGGTGTTTGGCATAAAGTCGATTTGATGAGATATTTCATAAACAGTATGATTGTTGCAGGCGGAACTGTTTTGTTAAATCTTATTTTATCATCGCTTGCAGGATATCCGTTAGCCAGAATGGAATTTAAAGGTAAAAAGATTGCGTTTTTCTCAATTCTGGCAACAATTATGGTTCCGTTTCAGGCTATAATGCTTCCTGTTTATCTTATAACATTAAAACTTCATCTGGTAGATTCAGTTAGCGATACTATGGGATTTGTCGGACTTATAATGCCGTTTGCTGTTAGTGCTTTTGGAATATTTTTAATGCGTCAGGCTTTTTTATCTATTCCGCGAGAAATGGAAGAAGCTGCAATAATTGACGGTTGTAATGTTTTTCAAGTATTTTGGAAAGTTTTACTGCCAATGGTAAAACCTTCTCTTGCGGTACTTGCAATATTTACATTTATCGGTTCTTGGGGAGAATTTTTGTGGCCGAGTATCGTTTTAACAAAAGAAACTATGTATACACTTCCTGTCGGAGTTAACAACTTGCAGGGAATGTTTTCTTCTAACTGGAGATATATTGCCGCAGGTTCAATAATTTCCACAATACCGATACTTATATTTTTCTTATCTATGCAAAAATACTTCATTTCAGGTGAAAACGAAGGTGCTGTTAAAGGCTAAGACAATTTAGGTTTAGGTTGAAATGTTATAGTTATACCGCTAGGAGTCGTAATAGTTTGTCCTACATTAGCAGCAATCTCACCTGGAGTTATCTCAAAGCCATCAGGAAATTTATAATTACCATTAACAAATTTAATATCTTCAATTTTTACTGGTTTACCGTCCTGCATTGTAACTTGAGCAATTCCTGACGGTAAATCTTGCTTATTATGTCTTACCGATTTAATATTAATTCCGCCATTATTAATAAGATTTTCACTTGCGGCATCCAACACGATACCGGAAAAATCTTGAGAAGGATCAACAACTACACCTTCTGTAACATCACCTGCAACAGAACTTATAACATCATTAGCTCGTCCTGATGATATACTGTCTTGTACATGTGCCACCACTCGATTAGTACTTGGCGTATTCGGCATAATACGCTGAAGCCCTTTTCCTGTAAAACGGGATGTTCCGATATTTGCAGCACTACTCCATACATTAATACCATCCATAGTCAAACCTTGCCCCTGAGCTAGCGAGGTTATATTGCTTTCAATTAAACCTTCAGTAAGTTCACCGCCTAAACTTTCTGAACCTTTTACGATGATGTTTCCGGCACGACCTTCCGTAACGTTTGCAACAACTCTTGCTGCTCCTGTTTCAAATCTTGCCATAGCAGATGTTCCACCGCGAGTGGCTGCTCCCGTTGCAAAACTATTTGCTTTGCCAACAGCCATTCTCATACCTTTACCAATATATTTACCACCAAAACTTCCTGCTACACCCGGAATACTGTCAAGAGCAATTTCCATACCCCTATCTTTAACAATATCCCACATTTCATCGCCACCATTAGTAAAGGCTTCTCTTCCTGCCCTAGAAGATGCAACATCCGTAGCATTAACTACAGTACTAGCAGCCGCTGAGGTTAACATGCCGGCAGCAATACCCGCTCCGGCTCCAGGAATAAGCACAGTCGCAGTGCCCGCAACAACAAATGTGGTTGTGCCTCTAACAACAGAAGCTCCTGTATCTTGAGATTGGTTATATTTTTGTACTCTAAGATTTATGTCAGAAACCCTTGAAGTTCCAAATGCTTTTCTATAATTTGCATCAGTCGGATGTCTATAGTATTCTGCTACATTCTGTTGATTATATGGCACCCCGAATGCCTTTTTAAAATTAGTAGCAAAGGCTGTCATATTACCGGCTTTTAAATCAGCTTGCAAACTACGAAGTTTTCCATCTAAGAAATCAAGATCTTTTCGAACTGCTGCAGCCTGATTTTTATCATCTCCAGCCCAAGCCCAGAGGTAACTAATACCGTCTGCAACATCGGCAGCCCAACCATCTTTAGCCATTTGAGCATCAAACGCAGCTCTTGCCGACTTCAAATCAGCTCCGAGGTTTTGAACAACGAACTGTGCAGCCACTTTAGAATCTTTTGACATAGCATCAGCAGTTGCGTCACGTTGAAGATATGTTTCATCCAAAACAACGCCGTCATGTGAAATAACATGACCTTTACCGTTTTTATCAATTACAGCAATTCTGCCTTTACCTAAATCTGCAACTTTAGCATAAGTTCTGGTTTCTATTTTGAATGAACCATTAGACTGTCTGACTTTAACTTTACCTGATACTTTTTGTCCTTTTCTAAAGAAGTTTGTATCGGCAACGTAACTGTCTTTTAAAATAACACCGTCATGAGCAATTGTTATATATTTACCATCCGAACCAACAGCAATATGTCTACCCCACTGAGCTTCGCCGACAACAGTGTATGTTTTACCGTTTTTCGCAGTAATTTTTTGACCTTTGCCCTTATAATTCATTAAGCCGTATTCTCTCAAACTTGCATCAAGAGCTGCGGCTTCGGCTTCTTTTTGAGCTTTTCTAGCTTGGGCTTGAACATAATCAGCCTCAACTTCCTCTGCAGATTTTCTACCTTTTAATGCAGGGGAATCAGGTTCTATTTCTTTACCCGGAATAACTATTTCTTCTCCAACCACAAAATATTGATTTGGAGCTTTTCCATGAACAGCCCCCTTATTTGCAGCCAACAAATCATTTAAAGAGCATCCGAATTTTTTTGCTATCGCTGCAGGAGATTCGTTATTTTGAACAATAGCCTTCGTATTACCGTTGCCATCATATTCAACTTGTACAAAAGAACCGTCTGAACGTTCAAGAACTTTTCCCATACATTTACCATCAGTGGAATATGCAGTTGAAAGTTTTCCACCGGATGTTTCTGTTGTATCAACATATGCACCGTTTTCAAGATAATTTCTGTTAGTAACTTTGCCGTTATTATCAGTAATTACATCACAAGTTAATTGACCTTGCTCGTTATAAGTACGAACAGTCGTACTATCAGGAGCTTTAATATTCACGGTAACGGTTCCGTCTTCATTGTATGTATATTCAGAATGAGTTTCTTTTGCAGGAATTCCTTCATTTTCAACAGAAGATTGTATCTTACGATTACCTTCCGCATCATAAGTAAAATTAATAGTATTAATACCTGCTTTATATACGCCTGTAGCCGGTTTACCTTGATCATCATACAAAATAGTTGTCGTTGAAGATTTTCCGCCGGTTTCTGTTATAGTAGTTTTGGTCGGTATAGGATTTTCACCACCCTGAGTATATTCGGTAACTTCGGTTCCTGTTTCGGAAGTTACTGTCTGAGTAGTAAGGTGTCCTTCATCATCATACTTTTCTGTCACTTGAACATTATTTTCAGCAATATAAGAAGCTTCTGTCAACTTACCGTCTTTATCTATTGAACTGGTAACTTCAATTCCTTCATCATTTTTAGCTACAATTTTCATTGAACCGTCAGGATTAATAAATTCTGCAGAACCGTCATTATGACTTACCTGAACAACTTGTTTTCCGTCTTGCTCAACAGTTTCTACAGATTTAATATCTTGAGTAGCTAAATTGTATTGTTCTAAAAATTTAAGTAAATCTTCCTGCTTAATCTCTTTACCGATAGAACCGCCTTTTCGTAATCCTTTTAAGAAATTATCAGCTTCTTTTCCGGTGATTGTACCATCTGCCTCTTTATTATCCAACGCTGTTTTAAAATCATTAAACTCATTTTGATCTATTACACCGTCTTTATTCTTATCAATCGCATCAAATATAGAAGTCTGAGAAGCATCATTTTTATCAAGCTGAGTTCGTTTCAAACCTGCACCAAAGGTTGTGAAATTAACCCCGACATTTTTACCAAAATTTCCGATATTTTGACTGGACATGACGCCTCCAAAAATTTACGTACATGTAAACTTTCGACTCACTTATCGAAAAAATTTAATAAATCTCCCCTCCCCTATCATATCATATCATATAGGGCATTATAACTGAGTTTGAGCCATTTTAAACTCATATTTACAAAACTTTACAAAATCTGTTTTTATGAAGTTTTATTACATTTTTGAAGTATCTAGTTTAACCCGGTGTTCAGAAAGTTTATAAATCGTATTGGCAAAATCTGTTATATAACTAGGACTTATATTGTGGCGGGCAAAAACTCCTTGATGATAGAGTTCAATAAGTCTATCAACATACATTTGACAATATTTTGGAGTATCAGGACGGCATTTTAGCTGTTGAACAAATTTGATACTTTTTCTTGTAGAATTTTCTCTTGTTGTTGCGCCTGCAAAATTTGACATAAGATCAGCTCCGCCGTCTGAACGCGGCAGAAGATGTTCAACTGATGCTAATGACGGCCAAATAAGCCTGTGACCGATTTTATCAGGCTGCTCATGCACAAGTTTCATAACATAAGCTGAAAAACTTTCCTGAGATGTCGGTAACTTTTGTGCCGTTAAAATAAATTTTTCATACAGTTTTTCATCAGGCAAATCATTCAGTAACTTTGCCAAGTCATATAAAAATGCTTTTCTTGAAAATGGAGTGAAAATCTCTTCTTGATTTAACCTTGATTTAGAATCTTCCAATAACTTTATTAACTGAAAATTATCTTTAAGAACAGATTTTTTAAGAATAACTTCCATAAATCTTATAACTTCTTTTTGTTTTTCAATAGTTGATGAGTTTGTAGTATTTGAAAGGCGTTTTGACTCTTTGATAAGTTTTGCCATAACTTTTTTGGATTTTTTATTACTGCCGTTTGCAATATCATCTCTTATTTTAGTTAATTTATACTTAAATTCATAAGATGAAAACGGTACAACAACAGGTTTGTCATATAATTTTCGTTTGGTATCTTCCATTAAAATATCGCAGCCCTTACGATACTCTCTCGGAAGTTGTTTAGACAATTCAATCAACTCCTGAAATACGGGATATTGTTCTTTACGAAGACGTCTGGCATATACAGGACGAATCTCATTCAAAATATCTTTTATGGTCATTTCAGGATGCATTACGCTGCGTTCTCTGACAAGGTCAATAAACCTTTTCTCCATTCCGACAAAACTGTTCGGATATTTATCCAATTCGACTAAAACATCTTTTGCAGGTCGATAAAACAATCTGCCTTTTTGCCAACGAGTTAACTGTTTCGGGTCTATCATCGTAACACCGCTATAGATACAAGGTAAATCAAATCCAAAAAGTATTCTTAACTTTGAAGAATTTTGTATCCCGAAAGATATCGGATAATAGACAGGCATGCTTCTTAATGTTGCAGCCTCTTTTATTTTGGAAGGTGCAGCATAAACTTCAGGGTACTTGTTATTTGTTTTCTCATACGTTAACCCTTGATAAAAACTATTTGATGTGATTGCCCGAATTTTCATATTCCTATTATTATTTTAACGCACTTGTGTCTAATATTAAAGGGGGGTCAGATGCAGATAATTTTTCCAAACGTCTTGCCAAATCCGTTATATAAGATTTACTCAAACCGATTTTCTTAAATACTCCTGCATTAGCAAGCTCAATAAGTCTATCGATATGATTTTGTGCATATATTCTTATTTCAGGGTTTTTACGCAAAAATATAGCAAATCTTTCATGCGCCTTTTCAGAATTCATATATCCTGAGGATAATACATAATTACTAATATTATCCTTACCACCCTTATGGTGAGCTAAAATATGATCCACAGTACCTATCGCACCTGATAACATATCATAACCGATTTGACTTGAAGACCTTGATTCGGCTTTCATTATAAATGCTGAAATATTTTCTTTAGAAGTTGGTAACTTTACAGCAGTCCTAACCATTCTACGTGCAAGTTTTCTGTCTTCCAGTTTGTCTGTAATCTCTTGTAAATCATATATAAAACTTTTACGATTGAAATTAATATTTGTCGGAATATTATACATTTGAGCTCTGGAAATCTTAATCAGAGATTTTAAATCTTCATCATCTTTTAAAACAGATTCTTCAAATGTTCTTGATATTTTTAGCAAAATATTTGCCTGTTTTTCTTCATACCATTTTTGAGAAAAACCTCTTGATTCCCTTACCGATTTTGGAACAGAATAATCAGATAGTTCACATAACCCTTTTATAGCTAATTTTGCCTGATAATTACTGCCTTTATCTATTCTTTCTTTTATCCTGCCTAATTTATAATGAAACTCTTTTAAACTAAATGGGATATAAACAGGTTCGTTTGAAAGTTTTCTTTCTGTTTGCTCTCTTAAAATAAAATATTCATTATACAAATCCTCAGGCATATATTTTGCTAACTTATCAAGCTTTTCAAAAATAGGACGCTGAATATTTCTTAATTTTTTACTATGCTCAGGCACTAAAGAATGAACAAATTCATCAAGTTTCATCTGCGGAGTATCTTTAGCTGCAACTTTCATCAGGTCAAAAAACTGCTTTTCGATAGGAAACAACGATTTTTCATGCTTTTTTAAATTTCGAACAATCTTTTTTATTGGTTGTTCAAACATTTTTCCCGCATCATCTGCTCAACCGTACTTGAGTCAATAAGAATCACTGGAGAGTAAATATCAGGAATATCATACGCCAACAACTCTTTTAACTCATAAGAATTAGGAGTATGCCTGTGCCCCGAAAAAGATACACTGTCATAAGGCATAGGACTCAAAACTGAACGCGAAGAAATCGTTGGTTTTGCAGTATTAACAAATAAATTAGAAGTTATCCCTAATATGCGCATACTATTTTAAAACCAAAAATAATATTTTTTGCTAAAATTTATTCTTCAGTATTAAAATATTTTATAGCTCCGCAAGTACCGAAATTTTCAAGCATAGCTTTATCAAGTTCTTCTGTAGCCACAATTTTTCCGTTAACAAAATTTATCCCGACAGAAGTAATAGAATCCTTATTCTCTTTTGATTCTTTTGTTTTAATATCTTTATCTTTTTTTGCCATGTGCTTTTTAACTTTTGATTTTTCTTCATCCAAAATGTCAGAAAGTCGTTTTCTGTGATTGTTATTATAAACACTTCTTGTAATATCATTCATCATAATCGCAGCATATTGCTGAATAGCAGAGTTTTCATCAAGCGCTGTAATCAATGTGGATGCCTTATCTATCTCATCATAAGCAGCCTCATAATAACCCAGTTTTCTTAATAAAATTGCAAGATTATAATGAGCCTCATAATGCATTGGAGAAATATTTATAGCCTTACAATAAGCTTTTCCTGCCCCGTCATAATTACCGGAAACATGGTAAGCAAGCCCTAAATTATATTGAGCATCGTAACTGTTTGGATTAATTTCAATAGATTTTTTGTAAGCTTCAATAGCCTTAGCCAAATACTTTCTTTGAAGTTCCCAGTTATCATTAGCATAAAGCGATTTCAAACGATAACTGACTCCCTTATTGTAATATGCAATTGCACGGTTTTCTTTATAACTTATTTTGTTATTAAAAACATACGGAATAGAAATTAAACGTCGTTTTGTATTTATAATACTGTCATACTGCTTTATTGCAGAATCAAAATCACCCAATCGTTCGGATGAAATTATTCCGTAATTCATTCTTGCTATCATCATACGCGGGTTATGTTTGAATGCTTGAGAATAAGCATAAACCGAAGAATAATAGTCTTCATAAGAAGCATAAATATTACCTAAATTGTACCAAGCGCCGTAATGTCCGGGGTATAAGCTTAACCCTTTATTATAATACCGAATGGCATCTTGCATCTCAAGTTCTTTATAAGCTTTATCGCCCTTATAGACATAATACATGCCCTTAACTTTATTAACCTGACGCATAGAAAAATCCTGATTAAAATAAACCGCAGCACAAACTGCCCCGATTAACGCCAATGAAAACAATGCCGATAATAACTTTTTCACAATAAAAAATCCTTCTTATGCTCTAACAATAATACCTGAATCTATCAATCTCCACATCAACTAAAAGTGGTAAATTTTATAAAAATCGAAGTATATGAATGTTTTAATACATAATAAACACAAATTGTAACAAAATATTAACAAAAATCTTCAAACTAAACAATTCTACAAGAGCAAATTTGTTTATATAAGTAAGGTAGGTTAAAAAGATTAGTTAATATTTATTTTATTGGAGGTTAATATGGTTAACGAAGTTAGCAATGTAACAATGCCAGTTGGCGGAGGATTTAATAATCCGTATTCTGTGGATCCGTTAGATCTTGATTACAATATGGGCTATAACAGCAGTATTTTTGGCGGGATGCCAATGGTTGGAGGTTATAACAACCAACAATATTATGATAATATGATGAACAATCTTCATTTCAACCAAAATTACAATGTTGAACAGCAAAACGGTCAAAGAAATGTTGATTTAAGAATAAACGGTTCTGTTGAAGCAGTAAAAGGTGCAGCTATGATTCTTAAAGATAAAATCTTAGCAAACGAACAAGACCAGATTATGGATGCTTATAATAACTATGTAGAAACAGTCAGATTAGCATATGGTGATGCTTCTGAAAAAGAATTAAAAGCAAGAGCCGCAACATTATTTGCTCAAATGAACGGCGGTAAATCAATATACCAAGACTTGAGAGAAAACTCTCACTCATCCTTCACTCAAGGTGCAATTCAAGCTATGACATTCGGCTTATATGACAGAAATTCTGCAGAAGATAACATTTCAAAAATCAGCGGAGCACCTGTCGGAACAACAGAAAAAACAGCTCATAACCTTGGTAGAGTTGCAGGTTCAGCAGGTATCGGCGGTATTGCTTACGGTATTGCTAAATTCTTAGGTAAAGGTAAAGCAGGACTTATAGGACTGGCAACAGCAGGTGTTGCCGGACTTATCTCAATCTTTACAGGCAAAGTTACAACATAAAAGACATAAAATATAAATATATAATTACCCCTAAATTTACAAGCCGATATAAACTATCGGCTTTTATTTTTTGTAGCAATATTTATCCAAAGCAGTACCACCTCGTAATAAACTTCGGCACTAGGGCTGAGTCCTCAGCGCGGAGCGCATTAGCCTTTCTTTTGACAAAATGATTAGTAGCATAATACCCCGTGCGGCGAGCACCGCCTCGCACTAAACGCAGCCGTTCGTACTTGCAACAAGACTCAACATCTTGCACCTTGCAAAGCTCAACTAATTCGCAAAGGGTAAAACTGTTTGTAACATAATTTACCCCCGGCGGCAAAAAAATTCCTGCTAAAAGGAGTAATAGCAGGAACCAGTTCAGTAAAAGAGACATCAATTAATAACAGTATTATTATATTTTTTATTTCGTCAAATTTTTTATATGGAAATTTGACAAACTTTATTTTATAATCTTGGTATGAAAAAATTACTAACAATACTATTATTTTTAGGTTTGAGCTTTACTCAAGTTATGGCAGCAGAAGAAGAAACATCAATAGATGCGACTTCTCAAAGTGCCAGAGCTTTATATGCTCAAAACGAGATAGATGAAGCTTTAAAAATATTAAAAAGCAAAGGGGAAGAAACCCGCAGCGCAGAAGATTGGCTTTTAATCGGAAACATTCTTCAAGACAAAGACCGACTTGATGAAGCTGTTTATATGTTCAAAAAAGCTATAGAAAAAGACCCTAAATATTATAAAGCTCATTACAATTTGGGTTACATATATTTAATAAAAGAACAACCAAATATGGCGCTTTCTGAATTTAAAAAAGCCGTAAAATATAAACCTGATTTTGCTTACGGATATTATAATATGGGCTGCGCGTATTTAAAACTAAAACAATACGGAAGCGCGAAATATAATTTTTTCCGTGCTATAGATTTAAAAAATGATGAACCGTCATTTTATTATAATCTTGCATATGCCTATAAAATGATGGGTAAAGAAAAACAAGCAAAAACTTATCTTGATTTATACAACAAATTAATGGAACGGGGGTAAAACAAATGCCGCAAGGGTACAGAGGCATAATTTTTGATTTTAACGGCACATTATTTTGGGATTCGCATTTGCACAAAATAACTTGGCGTGAATATTCAAAAAAACTTCGCGGAACAGAATTTTCTGATGAAGAAATGATTAAATACATGTTTGGCAGAACAAACGAACAGATAATAAAATATGCAATTGGGAAACAACCTACCCCTGAAATGGTTGAAAAATACGGACAAGAAAAAGAAGCTTTATACCGCCAAATGTGTCTTAACGACCCTGAGAATTTTCATATGGCACAAGGAGTTGAAGAGTTTTTGGATTACTTAAAAGCAAACGATATTCCAAGAACAATTGCAACTATGTCAGATAAAGGAAATGTTGATTTTTATATAGAGAATTTCCATTTAGCAAAATGGTTTGACTTAGACAAAATTGTTTATGCTAACGGAAAAATTCCGGGGAAACCTGCACCTGATATTTATGAAATTGCAGCAAAGAATTTAGGGCTAAAACCTGAAGAATGTATAGTTGTAGAAGATGCAATTTCAGGAATTGAATCTGCGCGCTCTGCCGGAATAGGTAAAATCATAGCAATATGTTCAGAAGAACCACCTGAACTTTATGAAACCATACCTTGTGTCGGAGGAATTATAAAAAACTTTGACGAATTTGATAAAGACTACTTTTTAGTTATACCGCCATTACCCCAAGGATAATCCTTACTGATAGTCCAGCCGTCTTTTTGCATTAGCGCAGCACAATACCCTCCGCGATAGTATTGCCAAGTATTGTCACGAACACACATTCTGGTAGATGAAGTCGGACAACCTTTTCCAAGTATTCCAACTCGAGAACAATTATACCCGGCGGGAGTAACTGAAGATGTTTTCGGATCTATCCAGAATGTAAAACCGTCAATTCCCATAATATTAGGTTTACCGGAACCGTTTATATCAACAACTATTGTCGGATAACCATCATTTGAATTAGAATACATAAAATACATTCCGTTTTGCATAACATAAATAGGATTAGATGTAAGATTCCAAGACCAGTCCAGATAGCGATTTGTTTCAAGATTACCTTGAGAAGACAGAGTTCTCATAGGACGAAGTGCACCTTTCATTTTAGATACACCACTCATATAAGGTAAAAGATATTTTTCAACCACAACTGATGGGTCAGAGGTATCCCAACCTGAGGTTTCACCGTTCTCTTCAACAGACAATTTTACGGCTTGAGATAATATACTATATGCTGCCTTAACTTTTGCAACAGTTTCGCGCTTTTTAAAATTTGTCAGCATACTAGGAATAGTAAGTGCGGCAACAATTCCAATTATGCCGAGGGTTATTAAAACCTCCGCAAGCGTAAATGCGCTCCGCGCTAAGCCGTAAGAGTTACCCCCCCCGAAATTTGAAGCCCTTGTTGAATTTTAGGGATATTACTTACTTCATTCACCCCCATAGCTTGATTTTTCATACTTTTCTCTCCTATATTTGTCCCGATTTAAGGATATTTCTATATATTTACCCCTTAACCCTTTTTAATAATTCTACCGCGTTCTTCTATACGTTTTTGATTATATCCGTAGAAGGCATAAATTAATATACCCACCAAAAGCCATAGTGCAAAATACACAGATGAAGTTTTTAAAGTATTTAATGAGAACAGAATCAAAATCCCGCAAATTGCAATACCTGCAAGAGGGAACCACGGACAAAACGGAACTTTAAAAGGTCTGTGTCTGTTTGGTTCTGTTTTACGTAAAATTAAAACAGCTAAACAAATAATTACAAAAGACGTGAACGTTCCGAAATTACAAAGTGCAGCAGAGATATTTAAGTCCATAAACAATCCGCAAACAATAACTACAATACCTGAAATCCAAGTCATAACATGCGGAGTTTTATATTTTTTATGAATAGCTCTCCAAGAACGTGGTAAAAATCTGTCACGACTGATTGCATATAAAATTCTTGTTGTTCCTAATTGATAAATTAAAAGAACGGAAGTTAAAGCACACAACGCTCCAATTGCAATTAATTTTGAGAACCAAGGCAGCTTACTCATAGCATGAGCAATAGGAGCCTGAACATTTATACTGTGAACAGGAACAATACCTGTTAATACAAGAGCCACACAAACATATAAAACGGTACAAATAACAAGAGTACCTAAAATTGCAATCGGTAAATCTTTTTGAGGATTCTTAGTTTCTTCCGCAGTTGTAGAAATTGCATCAAATCCGATATAAGCAAAAAATATTAAAAATGCCCCCATCATAATACCCTGAAACGGATGAGCTACAGGAATAAACGGAAGCCAATTTTCAGGAACAACATAATGTGAACCGACAATGATAAAAGACAATATCATAAACATGTTCACACCAACCATAATACTTGCAACCCTTGTTGATTCTTTTACCCCTCTTACAAGAAGTATTGTTAAAAGAAAAACAATAGCAACAGCAGGTAAATTTATCGAAACAGGAATATGTCCGAATAAATAAGGGATTTTATCATGAATATCCCAACCGTAAGCCTTACACATTTCAGACATTGTTTTATAATCATATCTTAACCAGATTGGGAAATTAACAACCCAAGACGGTAAAACATGCTTAAAACCGCTTAAAAAGTGAATAAAATACCCTGTCCAAGCACTTGCAACAGTAATATTTCCGATTGCATACTCAAGCATAAGAATCCAACCGACCATCCAAGCCATAAATTCGCCCATTGTAGCATAAGTATAAGTATAAGCACTACCTGCAACAGGTATCATTGCTGCGATTTCCGAATAACAAAGAGCAGGAAAAACACAAGCAACAGCCGCCAAAACCATTGAGATAACAATAGCAGGGCCTGCTCCCGCACTTTCAGAACTTCCCGTAATTGCTGTTCCGATAATAGTAAAAATACCGGTTCCTACAACCGCACCTATACCTATTACAATAAGGTCAAATACGTTTAATGTCTTTTTCAACTCCGAACGATCACTTGTTTTAATTAAATCATCCAGACTTCTTTTTTTAAATATATTTCGGCTAATCTGTTTAATATCCATTTATTAAATTTCTTCCTGTTTTTCAAAAGCATGTATCATTTCTCTATGGATTTTATTTTCGTTATTTCTGTTTTTGATAAATCCGTATAACAAATAAATTATAGCACCAACACCAAGCCATACAGGGAATAAAAGTGCTGAACTTCCTGCCTGCATTGATTTATAAACCATTAATCCGCCGCAGCAAATTATACCCAAAGCAGGTGTAACAGGTGAGAACGGAACCTTGAAAGGACGAGGTCTGTCAGGATCTGTATGACGTAAAATTAACACGGCAACACATACTATAATAAATGATGTAAACGTACCGTAATTACAAAGTTCCGCTGCAACATCAAGATTTAAAGTTAAAATACCCAAAACTGCAAGAATACCAACTGTCCAAGTTAATAATGCAGGAGTTTTAAACTTTGCATGAAGCTGTTGAAATCTTTTTGAAATAAAATGATCACGGCTCATTGCATACAAAATTCTTGTAGCAGCCATTTCTAACACCAATAATACAGAAGTCAAACCTGCCAAAGAACCTATTGAGATAAAATATGAAGCATATACAGCCCAAGATTTACCTGTCATAGTCATGCAATATGCCATAGGAGCTTTCAAAAAGTCTAAAGGTACAGAACCGCTTGTTTTTTGCATGCCTGTTAAAACCAAAGCTACTAAAACATATACAATAGTTGTAATTAATAGTGAACCAATAATACCGATTGGCAAATCTTTTTGTGGATTTTTACACTCTTCGGCAGCAGTAGCCAAAGCATCAAACCCGATATAAGCAAAGAATATTAAAAACGCAGCCGACCAAATACCGGGCATACCGTTTGGTGCAAACGGGTGCCAATTTTCAGGAGTAACAAAGAAAGCTCCGCCTAAAATAAACAATGCAATAACAGCCATTTTTATAACAACCATAACACTTGCCATTTTAGTAGAATCTTTAGTACCCTTCACTAATATTGCGGTAGTTAAAAGAACCATAATAATAGCCGGTAAATTTATACAAATCGGTATACCTAAAACTCTCGGCACAAAAATATCAGGATTATCAGACAAAAGCTTACCTACCGAAAACACATCATTAGTAAGCCAAACAGGCGGGTGAGCAAGCCAAGCAGGCAGAACCTTATCAAACCCTGCCAAAAACTGTACAAAATGGTTTGACCAAGCACACGCAACCGCTATAAATCCGATTGCATATTCAAGCATTAAAACCCAACCTACCATCCAAGCAGCAAATTCACCCAATGTTGCAAAAGTATAAGTATAAGCTCCGCCTGCAACAGGTATCATTGTAGCAAACTCAGAATAACATAACGCTGAAAAAATACACGCAATAGCTGCAATTACCATTGAAACCATTAAGGCAGGTCCTGCCCCAAGGGAAGAACCGTCAGCACTGCCTGCAGCCGCAATACCTACAACTGCAAAAATACCTGACCCGATAATTGCACCAACTCCAAGAATTATCAAATCCCATACACCAAGAGTTTTTTCTAACCCTTGCTCTTTAGCTTCCGCTAACATTTCGTCAGGAGCCTTAACCCTTGTAATGTGTCTTAAAAAACTTCTCGTAAAGGTCGCTCTGTTAAATTTTTCAGCCATTTAATTCCCTTATTTTTTTATTAGCGGAAAGCCCATTGCTTCACGCTGTTCTACGTACAATCTTGCAACAGCAGAAGCCATTGTTCTTACTCTGCCGATAAAATTATTTCTTTCATCTTTACTGATTACGCCGTGCGCATCAAGAAGGTTAAATGTATGTGAACATTTTAAAACATAATCATAAGCTGGTAACACCAACTTCGCATTTACACAATTTTCAACTTCTTTTTGATAAAGGTCAAACATTGTAAATAAGCTATCTGTATCAGATACTTCAAAATTATATTTTGATTGTTCAATTTCGTTTTGAAGATAAATATCACCATACTTCAATTCATTATTCCACATAATATCATACACGGATTCTTTATTTTGAAGGTACATAGCAATACGTTCCAAACCGTAAGTTAATTCTAAAGCTACAGGTTTAATTTCCAAACCGCCGACTTGCTGGAAATAAGTAAATTGTGTAATTTCCATACCGTCAAGCCAAACTTCCCAACCTACACCGGCAGCACCCAAAGTTGGAGATTCCCAATTATCTTCAACAAAACGAACATCGTGTTTTGATAAATCAATCCCCATAGCTTCCAAACTTTTTAAATAAAGTTCTTGAGCATTATCAGGAGATGGTTTTAAGATAACCTGAAACTGAAAATAATGTCCCAAACGGTTAGGGTTTTCACCATATCTTGCATCGGTAGGTCTTCTGCAAGGTTCAATCATAGCTGTATTCCACGGTTCAGGACCCAATGATCTTAAAAAAGTTGCAGGGTTCATTGTTGAAGCCCCTTTTTCAATATCGTAAGGCTGTTGAATTATACAACCGTAATCAGCCCAAAATTTTTGTAAATTTAAAACTAGTTCTTGAAAATTTAATGCCATAACATAAGTCCAATATTGTACTGTCTACACTCGTTTCTTTATCTTATTACCGACATAGTATGATTTCAAGTTTTATGTAAAATTATTTAACATAACAGGCTGAATTTTTATTCACCCCTTACCACTATTTAGCCTTCCAAGGGTAGTCAGATGCCATTTGCCAACCGTCTTGCATAATTAAAGCTGCACACCAATATCCGGTTTTTCCTTTAGCGCAAGAATTGCCATTAGTACCCTTAGGTCCGACAACCGCTCTTGAATAAATATTCCCATATCGCCAACTTGCCGGTGTCCCAACTTCTCCTAACGGTCTTAAACCATATTGAGAACTAAAAAAGAATAAAAATGTATCTTTTCCTATTTGGTTAGGCTTACTTAATCCGTTCACATCAATTCCAACCCACAAACCTTGTTCATTACCTGAATTTAAGTTCATAGTAATCATTGACCCGTCTAATAATGTAAAATGTGAAGAACCTGTTGTTGTATATGTTGTTCCGTAATACGCTTGACCATTTAACAAAGTACGTGGAGCTAAATTTTTTAATTCTGCTGAAGTATATTCATTTTGATATTTAACATAATTAGCAATATATTTATGAAAGAACTGAGAACCATTCAATTTTGTATCCCAAGAATCAACTTCGCCGTTTTCATCTTGTGAAAGTCTTACTGCTTGCTGTACAATACTATATGCTTTTTTAAGCCGAGCAACAGTTTGTTTCTTCTGATACGTTGCCATTAAACCGGGAATGGTAATCGCTGCAACAACACCGATTATGCCGAGAGTAATTAATACCTCCGCAAGCGTAAATGCGCTTCGCGGTGCTCGCCGCACAGGGTATTTTGTTAACAACAGTTCTCGACTTCGACAGTCTGCTACTGAGCTATAAGAGTTACCCCCCCCGAAATTCTAATCATAGTCTTACTTTTCATCTTTTTCTCTCCTTTTGCTCGACAATAGACATAATATTTTTATATTTACAATCTTATAAAAATATTCATAACTTGTCAAATTTTGGTTATAATAAAAACATGGCAGATAAAATAATAATATTTTCAGGTAAACAATACTCGGGCAAAGATACCGCAGCAAAAATATTAATGGAAGGGTTAATAGGTTACCGACGTTGCGCGATGGGCGATATTATAAAACTCACATATGCAAAAGAAAAAGGATTAACTTTTGAAGAAATCGAAGCAAACAAAGCCAAATACCGAGCAGATTTAATAGAACTCGGAAATTGGGGACGTCAGCAAGACCCTGATTATTGGCTAAAAAAAATATTGGAAGAAGAAGGAAACATAGTAGTTACAGATGTAAGAGTTCCGCATGAATACGAAATTTTTAAAAAAGCAGGTGCAATTTCAATAAGAATTGAAGCATCCAGGGAGGTTCGCGCCCAAAGAGGAACTCTTATCGGAGAAGATGATATAACAGAAACAGGACTTGATAATATTCAAGACTGGAATTATGTTGTTACAAATGACTCGGATTATGAAAATTTAAAAACACAGATTAAAGGAATTATATTAAAAATAACAGACTCTGAATCAAGTTCAGAGTAATAAAACAGCTTTCGTCATTCCGTGCTCGACACGGAATCTATCAATGTTAGTTCTGCCCGCAAGAGGTAAGCTGGTAAAACCTTCTCCCTTACTCCCTCTCCCACAAGTTGGCGAGGGCATAAATTAGGCAGCTGCAATTTTCATTTATAAAAATTGCAGCTGCAATATGAAGTTACTTACCCCTACGGGCACATAGATTCCCAATCAGGTTCATCAGGCTCTTCTCCCGGTTCTGTAATATGTTCACCGCATTCAAGCATTACTTGAAGGGTTAATTTTAGCTGACGTTTATAATTTTCTTTTGCCCGTGCTAAAGTTTTTGCGCAAAACGTAAAACTCGGAATCTCTTTTATCTCAATAAAGAAATAAGGATTCCCGTCAAAATCCAAATCTTGACCTTCAATAAGTGTCCAATCCAAATTCAAATAATAATCTAAATCTTTTTTTACTTCCATAATTAGTTTTCTAATGAAGAATTACTCAACGGTTGAGAAAGCATTATACCTTCTCCTCCGACAACATCTGCCTGCTGTCCGTCAATATACAAATACACAGGGATACTTGAATTTAAACGCGCAGTCTTAATAAGCTGGTACAAACGTTTATAAAGACTTTCTGTCCCGCCTCCGTTTACAAAAGCCGAATTTAAGTTAACAATAACTCTGTCAGAGCGTTCTGTAATATTTATAATTTCAGCACCTGACGGGATTTCAGTATAAACACCACGTTGTCTTTCTTCAGGTTTTGGTCCGCGAATTAATGAACTGACTGCAAATTTAATTTTTGAACCGTCTATGTCTTTATTATAAACACGTTTTACAGCCTTATAAACTTCTTCGTTATGTTCATTTTTACCAATCATATAAATGTTAATATATTCTTTTACATTAACTTCTTCCTGTTTATCATCTGCCGCAGGTTCTTCTTCAACCGAGCGTTCTGACACCTGAACATCGTCAGCTTTAATCTCTGGTTTTGGCATTAATACATTAAACGCAATCAAGCCAACCACAACAAACATACAAAATCCGATAAATAATAAAAGAATTTTTTGATTTTTATTCATAAGACTCCTTTGGAACAATTATGATACCATTTGCAGATATAGAATTTCCATCTCCTGATAATTGAAGATTTTCAACTTTTACTTTAGCATTTTTGTTCTTCAAAATATTAACCGAAAAGTCTAAAGGATTCAATCTGCTAAGTAAAAAGTCAGCGCGTTTTAAATCTAAATTAAAATTGCCGGAAACAGTTTTAACATTTGCAAGTTCAATTTTACCATTTTGAATACAAACATCTGCCTGGAATACAAGTTTTTGTTCACTTCTGATAAACGGAATGCTAAATCCGACTATATAATAGAATTTGCGATTTTTTAATGCAACTTTTGTAGATGAAATTTTAACACCTTTCGCAAAAGAGCCTACAACCAGATTCAAATCACTGATAAGCTTTTTATACCTAGGGTGTTGCATTGTTCTATTAATATCATCTTGTGAAATTGTCAAATCAAATGACATCGGAAAATCTTCCACAAAAATAATATCTTTATCAACCTGTTTGATATAATTGAAGTTACACAATGTAGCCAAATCAAGAGAAGACAAATGAATATCATTAATTAGAATATTCTTCCCTGAAATTTTCATTGATTTAAAAATACCGTTTTTTAAATCTCGAGCGCTATATGAATCAAAATCTACCTTAACATTTTCAGCTGAGCCTAATTTAAGAACTTCTTTTTTTATAATAGATTCAAGCTTTAATTCTGTTAGTGTATTTAACCCCGTAACAGCTCCTGTGACTGTTCTGAATTTATTATTCATATTATACGGAGCCACACAATTATAATCGTTACAAGTATAAGCGAAAGCCCCACTTTGAACAGATAACAGAACCATTAACATTAAAACAATCTTTTTCATATAACCTCAAATACTTTCTTAGCTAAAATTTTATTTTGCTCAACTTTTCCTACTGCAAATATTTTACCACTATAAACTAAAAAAACAATATCTCCTGTGGTAAATTTATCATTATAAATCGCCATGCCATGAGATACTCTTACACATTCTTGGTCATTAAGTTCGTAAGACGGAATATCTAAAACGTTTGTCGGATATATTAATTTTTGAGTAACTATTTCAATATCAGAAAACTTGTCTAATTCAATTGCATCCTGAACCTCAAATTTCCCTGCTTTAGTACGTTCTAGTGCCGTTAAATATCCGCCGCAGGCTAATATTTTACCTAAATCATAAGCAATTGAGCGAATATACGTACCTTTAGAACACCCTATTAAAACTTTAGCGCTCTGATTTTCTTCATCAAATTCTTTCAATTCAATTCTGCTTATAAATACTTTTCGAGGTTCTATTTTTACCTCTTTACCTTCACGCGCATATTCGTAAAGTTTTTTACCATTAACCTTTATTGCAGAATAAATCGGAGGCAACTGAGTGATTTCACCTTCAAAAGATTTTAACGCAACTTCAACTTGAGCTTGCGTAACCTTTTTATCAAAAGTATCTGTTATTTCACCTTCAATATCATAAGTTGAAGTATTTTTTCCAAACTGAACGGTTGCAAGATATTCTTTATTATCATCAAGATATTCAAAAAGTTTTGTAGCCTTGCCGATACCGACAGGCAAAACCCCGACAGCAAACGGATCTAAAGTTCCCGTATGCCCGATTTGTTTTATATGAGTAATACGGCGAAGCCTGCTTATAACATCATGCGATGTCATTCCTTTTGGTTTATAAACATTCAAAAAGCCAAGGGGTAAATTTTTTGAAGTTGCAGTCATTTTCAAAATCCTCCAACAATGAGTCTTATTTAACCCTAGATTTCTCCGCGGGAAATTTTATTTATTAATTCCGTAACTCTTGCGCCTTCTTCCAAACCGTTTGAATATACAAAACGAAGTTCCGGAGTCAAACGCAATCTTAGCATTTTCCCAACATGATAACGAATATTCGGTGTGCTTTTTTCAATTACCGCTTTTGTCTTTTCAATCTGCTCATCAGATCCTAAAACACTATATATAACTTTTGCAAAAGAATTATCATGTGCAACTTCCACATCAACAATTGATACAACACCTTCCAAACCTCTGATTTCTTTTCTCAGGATTTCAGATATATCACGCATTAATTCTTTTCTAACTCTTTCGTTTCGTAATGTCATAATTTTCTCCTTAATACAAGGATTATAACATAAAATCAAAAATTTTAACGCCCCAATCGGATTTCGTCAAAGTCAATATAAATTCTGTAACCCAAGATTTTACATATAAGCTTCATTTCTGAATAGCGCAAAGATTCATCTTTGAGCTTGTGAGATAACAAACTTTGCGAATAATTTTTCCCTGAAAGTTCGGTCATCCTCCTTGCAAGTTCTTTTAATGTCATACATTTAGAACCCAACATTATTTTAACTTCTTCTCTGGTATTCATAACTTGATTATACATTTGCGTTGACAGAATATGAATAACATTGTATATTAATGAATATTATTCATATTATTGAATAGTATTCAAATTTGATTACGGAGAGAACTACATGAAAAAGAAGGCATTCACTTTAGCTGAAACTTTGATAACCCTAGGAATAATCGGAGTTGTTGCGGCAATAACATTACCTAATCTTATATCAAACTACCAAAAGCGTGTAGTTGAAACAAGACTAAAAGAAACTTATTCTATATTACAACAAGCAATGAAATCAGCCGAAGCTGATGACATTGCATTAGACCAATACTTAGGAACCAGCGGTATGAGTAATATGAAAAGTTGGTTCAATACATATTTGGCACCCTATGTTAAATACAACAGAGTTTGTTATGATACAGCCGGTTGCTGGCATACAAAAAAGAATAAAGCATTATCCGGGACATCTGTCCCCTTTGATACCCCGGGAATAGGAATAGGTTCATATGATATGGTAATTGTTCAGTTAATAAACGGAACTAATCTGGTAATCGATTGGTATCACCCAAGCCAGCTGTTAAATATATTCGGTATAAATTCAACAACAAAAAGTATAACACTATATATCGATGCAAATGGTGCAGCTCCACCAAATATCATAGGTAAAGATATTTACGCAGTTGTAATGACAGCAAATGGATTAATTGCAGCAGGACAAGATAAAACATTAGAAGACATTAATAAAAATTGCTCGGTTAATGCCACAGGAAATATTGCAGGAATGTTTTGTTTAGCAAAAGTTAAAAACAATGGCTGGTCAATCCCAAATGATGTTTGGAAGAAAAAAGTCAAATAATTTTCCTATAAACTTTTTCTTTCAACTTCTTCTGTTGTTGAAACTTCAATTATGTCGCCTTCTTGAATATCATTAAACTTACTGAATGAAATACCGCATTCAAAGCCTTGAGCAACTTCTTTAACATCATCTTTGAAACGTTTCAACTGATCAATTGCACCGCGGAAGATTTCTTCACCGTTTCTGATAAGTACTGCATCTTTTGAACGAACAATCTTACCTTCCAAGACATAACATCCTGCAATTTTATTGGTTTTACCAATTGTAAACACTTGACGAACTTCTGCTTTTCCAAGTTCAACTTCTTTGATTTCAGGCTCAAGAAGCGATAACAATGTTTTTTCGATATCTTCCAATAATTGATAAATAATATCGTATTTCTTAATAGTTACGCCTTCTCGCTCTGCTGAAGCTAAAGCATTAGAATCTTCCTTAACTGTAAATCCTAAAATCAATGCGTTTGATGCCGCTGCAAGCATTACATCAGCTTCTGAAATATTACCTACACCAACGTGAATGATTTTTGTAGTAATTTCTTTAGATTCAACACCCGCAATAGCTTGAGCTACAGCTTCAGCAGAACCATGCGTATTAGCTTTGATAATCAAATTCAATTGAGGAATAGCATCATCACCTGCGACAGATTCTTTTCTTATATGAGCAGGAAGCATTGCTTCTAATCTCTTATCGCGTTCTTTTTCTTTTCTGTCTGCGATAATAGATTTCATTTCTTTTTCGTTTTTAACAACTTCAAAATAATCCCCTGCCTGAGGAACTTCTGACAAACCTAAAACCTCAACAGGAGTAGAAGGTTCAGCTTTTTGGATTCTTTCACCGCTGTCTGATAACAACGCTCTGACTCTGCCGCAAGCAGTACCTACAACAATACAGTTACCTGCACGTAAAGTTCCGTTTTGAACCAACAATGTAGCTACAGGACCTTTACCTTTGTCTAAGTTTGCTTCAATTACAACACCAGAAGCTTCTGCCTTAGGATTAGCTTTCAAATCCTGAACATCAGCTACAAGCAGAATATATTCAAGTAACTCGTCAATACCAGTACCTTGAAGAGCTGAAACCTTAACAGTAATAGTATCTCCGCCCCAATCTTCAGGAACAAGACCATGTTCTGTTAATTGCTGTAAAACTTTATCAGGGTTGGCTCCCGGCTTATCGATTTTGTTAACAGCAACGATAATAGGAATTTCAGCCGCTTTTGCGTGGTTAATAGCTTCAATTGTTTGAGGCATAATACCATCATCAGCCGCCACAACCAAAATCGCAATATCCGTAGCCTTCGCACCTCGGGCACGCATTTCGGTAAACGCTTCGTGACCCGGAGTATCTAAGAATACAATTTTCTTATCGTTATTATCACCTAAAAATACGGTATAAGCACCGATAGATTGTGTAATTCCGCCAACTTCTGTTGCAACAATTTTGTGTTTTGAAGCACGAATACTATCAAGTAACGTTGTTTTACCGTGGTCTACGTGACCCATAATACTGATAACTGGAGCACGTTTTTTCAATAATTTTTTATCAACTTCTGATAAAGCTTTTGCTTTTTCTTCTTTTTCAAGTTCTTGTTCAATAAATGCATCCAAGTCTTCTTCAAGAACTTCTAAATCATATTCAGCGCAAACTTTTTTAATAACATCAACATCAATAAGTTGGTTAACTGTTGCCATAACTCCGTTCAACATAAGGAACTTAACAATTTCGGCAGGAGTTTTCTTAATCTTTTCAGATAACTCGGAAATTGTCATTGCCTGATTTACAACAATTTGTTTAACTTCTTCAACTTCTTCTGTTCTTTGAACTTTCTTTTTATGATGTTGAGCTGCAGCTTTTTCTAAAGAAATTCTTTCTTGTTCTTCTTTTTTAGAATTAAAGTCTTTTTCTTTTTTCTTACCGTCAGGTCTGCGTTTAGCACCACCTTGAGCACCCGGTTTGTTGTCATAAATTTCTTGAGGAATTATACGACGTTGAAGCGGTTGTTTTTTGTCAGCTCCGCCTTCTTTAGGTGTTGAAGGTTTTTCACCTCTTGGAGCTCTTTCAGGGCGAGCAGGTCTTTCTGTTTTATTAAACGGCCTGTCACCTCTTTGCGGGCGTTCAGGACGTTCTGAGCGTTCTCTGCGAGCAGGAGCAGCTGTGCCTTCTGTCGAACGAGGAGCTCTGCGTACAATTTCTAAACGGCTAACTGGTTTTGCTTTTTCGACTTTTGGTCTTTCAACACGCTCAATTTTAACCTGAGGTTCTATTTTTTCAGGTTTTTCTGTTTTTTCCTCTACAGGTTTTTCTACAACAGGCTCTTCTGCCGGTTTTGCTTTTTTAACAACGAAAGCTTTAGGTTTCGCAACTTTTTTCACACCGCCGTTTGCGATAAAATCTTTTAATCTGCTTATTTGATCTTGTGTAACAGTACTTGAATGAGTTTTACCCGTTACTCCCATTTGCGCAAACTTTTCTACGACTTCTTTGCTCGGAAGCCCCAGTTCTTTTGCCAATTCACTTATTCTAACTGTTTCGTAACTCATCTAATAACTGTCCTTTCAATTCGTTAGGGACCTGCGTTTTTAAATGCCTGCCCAATTTATTTTTTTTAAAAGCTGCTTCTATACAAGATTTATTATAGCAAAGATATGCTGATCTGCCAAATGTAAAGGAATTTGGATTTATAACAGGCTTTGAAGTGTTATTATCGGCAGTAATTTTAATTAATTCATCTCTATCTTTAACCTGCCAGCAGCTAACACATCTTCGTTCTGTCACCAATACACCTCTTAATCTACCTGAGCTAATTTTTCCAATTTCAGCTTTTGGTCATATTCTGTCAGCAAATCTATAAGTTCATCCAATTCGCCATCGATAACAGTCCACACATTTAAATTGTGATTTAATCTGTGATCTGTTAAGCGGCCTTGAGGAAAATTATAAGTTCTGATACGTTCTGAGCGATCACCTGATCCGACTTGAGAACGTCTTAAATCAGTAATTTCCTGAGTTTGTTTTTGAACTTCCATATCATAAAGTTTTGCTTTAAGAATTTCTAACGCACGTTCTTTGTTTTGTAATTGAGAACGTTCTTCCGTACAGAATATCATTATTCCTGTCGGTTTATGGAATACTCTTGCCGCAGTTTCTACTTTGTTAACGTTTTGACCTCCTGCTCCGCCAGAACGTGCTGTTGTAATTTCAACATCATTCATATTAAGATTAACTTCAACATCATCAACCTGAGGCATAACGGCAACTGTTGCGGTTGAAGTATGAACTCTTCCTTGAGATTCGGTTGCAGGAACCCTTTGAACCCTGTGAACACCTGATTCGTATTTCAAACGAGAGAAAATACTGTCACCTTTCATTGAGATGATAACTTCTGAAACGCCGCCTGCTTCACAATCGGTTTTACTCAAAATTTGAGTCTGCCAACCCATTTTATCAGCGTATCTTAAGTACATTCTCATCAAATCGCCTGCAAAAATGTTAGCTTCATCTCCGCCTGCTCCGCCTCTGATTTCAAGCATAATATCTTTATCATCCATAGGGTCGCGAGGAAGAAGAAGAACTTTCATTCTTTCTTCAAACTCAGGAATTTTTGCTTCATTTTCTTCCATTTCAGCTTTCAAAAAAGAACGCATTTCTTCGTCTTTTTCTTCAAAAAGCATTTGTTTAGCGTCTTCTATAGCGTCTGTGGTTTCTTTCCATTTGTAATAGAGTTCAACGGTTTCTTCCATTGATTTTCTCTGTTTTGACAAATCTCTAAACTTGTTATAATCCTGAATTACAGCAGGATCTGACAAGGTTTCGCCTAATTCTTTATATTTTTGCTCTATTTGCAAAATTTTATCTAACATATCTTTCATACCTGAATGATAACAAGAACAGGTATAAATGTAAAGTCAGGGTCAAATTTATGCAAAAAGGTTGTCACAAAAATCATCGAAAAGATCTTTTGCTCCCTGCCAAAAACCTTTTTCTTTAGTATCCCATACAGTAATACATTCTGCCTGACGAAGAAATTCATCTTTTGACATAACAATTTCTTTATCAGAATCCCAAGGGTTTACTAAAATAACGTTATTGCCTGAAACTTCCTTCAAGTGATAAGCATGTCCTGAGGTTGCAGAAGAACGGAAAGCCGCCGTAAGAGCATAACGTTCAGGATCTCTTTCAAAACGTTTTAAATATCTGTCTATTTCGCGTCTTGAAGTTTGGTCATAATCAAGATTGATCGAAGCAGGCCTGCAACTGGCAGCTTTTGGTAACTCAGTAATAACGTCCTTATTTTCGCCAATAGAATATTCAGTACCCATATTAGCACTTAATACAAACATTGCATCAACTTCTAATCCGCCTTTTAACGGATCCGCATAAGTACCGCCTCCAATATAGCGACCGACATCAAATGCTTGTCGAGTATGGTTAGCATCTTTAGTTTCAAGAACCTGTGTGCGGTATTTTTCAAAAGCTAATTCATACAATAAAACATCATCGTCGCCTCTTGAATACTTACCGCTTTGACGGGCATTATAAAATTCTTCTTTTGTTATAGTATATGCTCCCGTAATTCTTGATGTATAACCGTCTTTTCTTAATTCTCTATCAGCAAGCATTGCCCCTGGCAATGTTATAGTTACACTGCCGTCAGAATTTTTAGAAATATTATCTTTTAATATCTTTGCACCTTCCTTATTTGACGCAAGAGCCATAAGCGAAGACAGTAAATAACAATCTCCTGTTCTTCCTTGTCCGAAAGATTCAATTACCCCATTAGTATCAATTTCAGGATACTCATCAGGATTTGGATCAGGTTTAACCGGCCAAGGATTTATCGGCAGCGGAAACGGTAGCGGATTCGGGGAAGGCGCAACTGTCGGCTCCGGCACATCTGTTGGTTCCGGTACAACTGTCGGCTCTGTCGGTTCAGGAATCGGACCGGGTGAAGGCACTGTGGTTGGTTCTGGTGTCGGTACCGTTGGAGCTGGTACTACTGTAGGCTCCGGTGCAGGCGCAGGCTCTGTCGGAGTCGGGATTTTTCCCATCTCTTTTTCCAACATCTCTAAAATAAGTTGTAGAAGCTTTATCTTTAACTCAGTATCAAGATATTCGTTTGACACAATATCGTCAATGAGAGCTAACAACTCCTCTTTATTCATATTAGTTGCCCTAAAATTCAAAAGCCCGTTAGCTTGAATTTTCTGCATAGCAGGTTTCGAAACCCGTGACGAAAGCACCGCAGATAAAGTATTGTTAGCCATACCAACAGATAAATTTCCCATAATTTTCTCCTTAATATATCCCCTGTAAATATATAAAAACAATATACAGAATATTATTGCTTTATATGAATGGAAAATATTAAGAATTATTAATTATCAAATTTTTTACCGGCACGACGTAAATTCGCAATTTCTTCTCTTAATTCGTTAGAACGTGTTGATAAACGGTTATACACCTGCGAATTTATCTCCCCTCCGATAAGTAATAAAATTGATGTATAGTAAAGCCAAAACATCAATATGAAAAATGCACCGATTGTTCCGTATACAAGGTTATACGTACTCAAATTGTTCACATAAACAGAAAAGCCCCACGAGCCGACTAACCAAAATGTTGTAAAAAACACGGTTCCGGGGAGTGCACTTTTACGTTTATAAGCATCATTACCTCTTAAATCAGGTAAAATATAGTAACTCAAAAACGCCATTAAATATAACGCCAAAAACGAAACAGGCCAACGAAGAGTTAAAATCGTTAACGCCAAACCTTTTGACATATTAAAATGTGCAACAAGAAACATTATAATAACTTTACCGAAAATTATTATGTTAATTGTCAAAAATAAAACAAGAAAATTAACAAAAACCATTAAAAACGATAAAATCCTCGTATAAATAAAACTCCTTGTTTCTTCAACCTTATAAGCTCGGTTCAACCCTTTAAGAATCACCGCAACCCCGTTTGTCGACAATACAATTGTTGTTATTATACCGATAATTGCAAGAAGTTTTCCGTGATTAAAAATCATCGTTTCTTCAAGCACGGATTTCAAAAGATTCATCGCCTGCATTGGCATAATATTTGATAAAACTCTTAAAATCGAATCCAAATAAGACCTGTTACCAAGCCAGCCAAATATTGTCATTAAGAAAAGCATAAACGGAAAAATACCGACAACAAGCATAAAGCCCATCTCGGCAGCCATTCCGTAAAAATCGTTTTTGATAATTGACTTTACAAGATGAACCAAACTGCGTATAAATTTATTTTTTAAGAGTTTTTTTAACATAAATTTTTATTCTTAATTTCACTTAATATCATCTTAATCGCTTTTTCGGGATTTGCCTTTATTAAAGCTCCGGCAGCAAGCTTGTGACCGCCTCCGCCAAATGCCATACACACTTTCGCTATATCTTTTTCTTTACTGCGCATTGATACCTTTGAAACGCCTGCTCCAACTTCTTTTACAACAAAAGCAATTTCTGTTGTAACAATTGCACGAAGTTTCTCTGTCAATCCGTCAGTAAAGTCTTCACCTTTATTGTTAAACTTTTCTAAATCCTTTTTATAAACTACAGTATAAGCAATTTTGTCATCATTACAAAACTCAGCCTTATTCACACAATAACTTTGAAATAAAACCATATCTTTCGACTGTGATTCATAACATTTTTGATACATCTCATCAGGTTTAACACCAAGTCCGACAAGATTTGACGCGCAAAGTAAAGTATTCGGCCTTGTATTAGAAAACTTGAAACTGCCCGTATCTGTCAAAATTCCGACATATAAACATATTGCAGTGTTTAAAGATACCTTCAGCCCCATTTCCTCAAACAAATCAACCAAAACTTCAGCTGTTGCAGAAGCTTCAGGTTTAACAAGATTCACTTGAGCATACAAAGGATTTGTTTGATGATGATCAATATTTATTGTATTTTTTGCTTTTTCAAAAAGAATCTGAGCATCAACACATCTGTCAATTGCTGCAACATCAAGAGTTATAACCAAATCGTATTCTCGAGAAAGGTCAAATTCCGAGATATTTTTGACTTGGTCAATATACGGAATAAAATTATAAGTAACGGGTATATCTGAAACACAGACCATATCACACTTTTTTTTATAATTATCTTTAATAGCGGAATACATACCACACATTGAACCGAGAGTGTCACCATCAGGATTTATATGCGATACAAGTAATATATTTTTAGAATTCTTTATGTTACTATCAATTTGTTCAATGACCATTGCTAAATTTTAGCACAAAAACTTTCTATAAAAAACTTATGAAAAAAATTTTATACACCAAATTCCAAAACATAGAAGATATCATCGCAGATTTAATGAAACACGCTGCGGTACGAAAAGCTATTACTCGTGCGAATTTGTGTAAATTTTGGGCAAAAGTTGCTGGAGAAAAATTTGCAAAAAATTCAAGACCCTACTCAATGATAAAGGGTTCAATAATGGTTATTGCCTGCAAAACCCCGACTGTTGCACAGGAATTGATGCTTAGAAAAACACAATTGCTGGTAAAATTTAAGCCCTATGTAGAATCACTTGAAATGCGGCTTACAGACCTGCGGTTTGATGCAAAAAAATGGGTTGATGAAGTTGAAGAATAAAATAATTATCCGCGAATTTTAGAAAAAAAATCATCAAGTAATTTATCGCATTCATCTTCCATTATCCCGCCGTAGACATTAAGCTTTGCACCGTTATGAATTTTACGTAAATCAATTTTTGACGTGAATGCTCCGTAATTTGTATCATAACTTCCAAAATAAACACTTTTTATCCTTGATTGTAAAATAGCCCAACCGCACATAGGACAAGGCTCCAGAGTTACATAAATCTCGCATCCGTCAAGCCGCCAATTTCCTAAAAGTTGCTCAGCTTGCCTGATTGCAAGTATTTCGGCGTGAGATGTCACATCATTATCTTTTTCTCGGGTATTACAAGCTGATGCTATAATCTCACAGTTTTTTACAACAACCGCTCCGACAGGAATATCACCGTCCGAGTTTTTTGCAATATCAAGAGCTTTTTGCATAAAATCCATAGCTACTCTTCCCTTGCAAGCTTTATTATAACCTCGGCACAAAAGCCTTCATCCGAAGATGACAATGTTATTGAGCCTTCCATAGCCTCTATTAAACCTTTTACAATAAACAGTCCTAACCCTGAACCGCGGGTTGTTCTTGTCATATTATCATCAAGGCGGATAAACTTTTCAAACAAAGTTTTTAATTTCTTTTCAGGAATTTTATCGCAAGAATTTTTTACACGAATGACCGCATTATCACCCTGCACAGCAGTATCTACAATAATCGGCGTGTCCGGATAAGAATATTTTACGGCATTTTCAAACAAATTAACAAAAACCTGTTCCAATCTGCCTTTATCAGCATAAACTTGAGGAAAATCATCGTTTAAATTTATTATAATTTCATGCCCATCGTTTTTGCGCAAAAGCAACTTAGACTGCTCCAATACATCACTCAGCCATACATTAGTATTAACCGTTCTCAAGCGCATTCCTTCTATATCAGGAATAGTCAACAGGTCCTCAATAAGTCGTTTCAGACGTTCTGATTGTTCTTTTATTATCCTTAAAGATTTTTGTTTTGTTTCTTCATCAATTACAATATCCTGCCTCATTAATCTTGAAGTATACCCCTGAATACTTGTTAACGGGGTTCTCAATTCGTGGCTTACTGTATCTAACAAATTTGAACGAAACTCGTTTAACTCTTTTAATTCAATATTTTTACGTTTTAACTGCAAATATGACTTATGAATTTCTGACGCCATATTGTTAAACTCATTTGCAAGGAAAACAATTTCATACGGAGTAAAGCTTGTTGTCAAAAGTCTTATCTGGCGTTGATAATTACCCTTTGATAACGCAATAACAGCCTTAAATAACTGTCTTATATTAATATACAAATAATAAATATAAAACCCGATTAAAACCATCATAGATAAAATTGTAGATAATACCGCAAGGATAATTTTAACCCTGTTATCCAGAATTGCTTTTTTTGCCATATTTTCTGTCGTATTAACAACGATTGTCATATCAGGGTTCTTCCTGTGAAGGTATATAATCGGTCTGTTCTTCTCATCACCAAACAATACCGGAGCATCTTCAATTTTCTCATCAGGTAGAATCTTAATGGTTTCTGCAAAAACGTCAGGAGTAAAATTGTGAGAAGATAAAAGACGATTATTTTTATCCATAATATAAATCTGTCTGTTATCATTTTCTAACGACTTAAATAACTGAGAATCCCAGTTATCAACCCCAAAAATTACAACCAAAAAAGAACCGTCGCGCATTTGAGTTGACATAACTGGCTTGTTATCGAGATTAAACTTTTGAGTAACGTTTTCAAGCTCTTTCACATCTTTTGCTAAGATAATATCTTCACAATTCGGATACCTGCGTGAAAAATCTTTGATAAATTTTTGTTTTGAAGCTTTTGTTGGCAAATATTCCAAAGTATCTGCAATTTGTCCTAATGTTGATTCATTTGTTTTTACAAAAAAATCAATCTCATCAGATACCATACTTGCAACAAGTATTGCAGATTCCCGAAGTTGGTGTCTTACTGACTGCTGGTTAATATTGTTGATAATAAACCCGCTTATAGTCATCGGAAATACAACCGCGATAAAAAATACTATCGCAATTTGTTCAATAATTTTTAACTTTTTTAACCCGTAACTGTATTTTTTCATGAACTACTCTTTAGAAAACGGTGTTAACTTATACCCTACATTTGTCACCGTATGTAAATATATAGGAGTTTTCGCATTAAGTTCAATCTTATTTCTTAATCCGCCGACATGAACTCTAAGCATTCTTACATCTTCATTGCTGTCATATCCCCAAACTTCATCCAAAAGGGTTGCAAGAGTGACAGGATTATTAAAATGCTGCATAAGACAATATAAAATCTCAAACTCGGTCGGTGTTAACTTAACCTTCCGATTTACAATAACAGCCTCTAATGATTCAGGGAATATCTCAATATCTCCGCATCTTAAAACTTCATTAGATAACGGGGATTTATTTTCCACACTTACGGAATTCCTGCGTAATAAAACTCTTATTCTTAACAAAACTTCCTGAATATCAAACGGCTTCACCAAATAATCATCCGCGCCGCAGTCAAATCCGCTTGTTTTATCTTCAATAGTTCCCTTTGCAGTAAGCATCAAAACAGGTACCGCCAATTTTGCCTGACGAATATTCTTACAAACATCAAACCCGCTCATCTTAGGCATCATTACGTCTAACAACACCAAATCATAAGTATTATTTAATGCTTTATTTAACCCCTCTAATCCGTCTTTTGCAGTATCAACAAAATATCCGCTGCTTCTTATATCAAACTCTAAAAGTTCTCTGATTTCATCATCATCATCAACTATCAAAATTCGTTTCTGTACTTCTGGCATAAAAAACTCCCTTGTTTGAGTTAATTGTACACAACAAGAATATATTTTGCAATCTGATATAAAGATTTTTAAATTTATTTAGCAGACTTAACACACAAAAAATACTGATACATTTTCCTTGCAAGCACATCGTCTTCCTGCATTTTCTGCATCATTTCGTCAATAATTTCCGTTTTACTTTTATAATACTCAAATAAATATAATTCAAAAGGTCTTACGCAAAGCGCAGAAGATATTTTCTCCAAAGTTTCATGACTGGGGTAATTTTTACCGTTCTCGATATTACTTAAACTCGGAATCTCTATCCCTGCCAATTCTGCAAGTTTTTCTTGAGTATAACCGTTTTTAAGCCTTATTTCTTTTATCCTTTTACCCAGTAAAACTTTTATGTTCATAAACCACCTTCAATATTATCTTACTTGATTTACAAACAATTTAAATAACTCATTAACTAAATATATATTGATTTTTTATTATATATAATATAATATATTAATAAATCAACTAAAATTTGAAAAATTTCATAAAACGATGGCTAAAAAACGGAGGGACAATGAATAAAGGTTTTACTCTCGCGGAAGTATTGATTACTTTAGGGATAATAGGAATTGTAGCAGCAATTACGCTGCCCAATCTTATACAAAGCTCTTTTGAAAAAAGAACAGTAAGTATCTTAAGAGAAACCCAATCAATATTATCTCAGGCAATTCGTATGGCTGAAGAGGAAAACGGTGATGTTTCAGGCTGGGGATTTAAAGGCGGAATGGACCCAAATGAAAGCCAAACTATTATGAACTATTTAAAACCGCATATGAAAATAGCCGTTGACTGCGGATTTACTAACAAAAAAAGATGTATTCCGGATGCGAAATATAAATTTCTTAACGGAGGATATTGGGACAATTACACAACAACAAAAATGCACTACGCTATCAAATTATTAAACGGCTCTTCGATTTGGATTAGAAGCGCAGACAACATTGACATAGCAGCAGATACTTACATTACATTTTTTATAGACATAAACGGACCTTCTTTACCAAACACAATAGGTAAAGATTTGTTCTCTTTTAAATATTCAAAAGGCGGACTAAAACCGTCTGGCACCCCAGAGACAAATAGGGAAAATACATGCAACCTAAAAAACAACGGTTGGGGATGTGCATATTACGTTTTACAAAACCAAAACATGAACTATCTGCATAAATAGCAAAATTTATTTTCTCCACACTTAATATAAAAAAGGAGAAATTATGAACAATATTAACTTTACTGCAAGAATGGATGTAAGCGGAATTAAATACAACAAAGCCCGCTGGGAAAAAATTGCAAAAGAATTTGAAAAAGAAACAGAAACAAGTATTCCAGACGGAGAAATCACCGTAAAAAACAGTACAAGATGGGATAAAACAACTAAAGGGTTAGATATTAAACTTCAATCTGCACCTAATTGCGGGACTGATCTTGATATAACCGTATATTCCGATGATGTAAAAGAATTAATGAAATTACCTGATTCAAAAATCATTGCGAATATGAAAAAACTGTTTCTAATTAACAAGCAAAACAATAAAACAATCAAAGCTCTTGACAGATTTTGCGATGCTTTAGATAAAAATACTTTAGAAGAAAACGAAGAAAATCTGGCAACTATGGCATACGGTTCTATTACCAACGCTACCATAAATGCCTTAAGCAAGAACAAAATCACAGAAAACTGGGACTCAGAATGGGGATTCACCAACTAACAGCTTATCCCAATACAAAAGCATGGAACAGGTAAGCAAAACATATTCCAAAAATTGCACCGACAAAAACTTCTAAAGGAGTATGCCCCAAAAGTTCTTTAAGCTTTCCGCCCATTGCTTGTAAATCATTATGATAAAAATCATCCATCATTTTATTTAAACAAGCTGCTGTTTTCCCTGCTGCTCTTCTTAATCCTGCAGCATCATACATAATAATAAGTGAAAACCCTAGCGAAATTGCAAAAAGATAAGAATCATAACCTTGCAAAATACCAACCATTGTAGATAAACCCATTACACCCGCAGAATGAGCACTTGGCATTCCGCCGGTTGTTGAAAATATTTTAAAATTGATTCTTTTTGTTTTTATAGTAAATAATATAAACTTGATTACCTGTGCAAAAAACGCTGATGCCAACGCGCAGCAAATAACCTCATAACCGTTATTCGCAACAGTTTGTCTGAATATATTAATCAAATCCATTAAATACCTACTCTCTTTTCTATACTCTCAATCATATCTTTAAAAATTTCCGAATTGAAATCTTGTTTTTTCATTATATCATGGCAATTTTCAAATAGGCAAGAAAGTTTACATTTTGATTCTTCTAACCCGTATAAAGAAACATAAGTTAATTTACCTTCTGCCTTGTCTTTACCAAGAGTTTTACCCATTTCTTCAAATGTTGAAATCTCATCTAAGATATCATCTGCAATTTGAAACGCAAGCCCGAATGTTTTTGCAAACTCAGTAACCGCCGCGATTTTTTCATCATCAGCCCCTGCAATTATTGCCCCCGTTCTCATTGCCAGTTGGAACAAATCGGACGTCTTATGAATATGTAAATATTCCAAGGTTTCCCCCGCTTTTTGTTTTTCTAAATTTTGTCCCTCGGATTCAATATCAACAACCTGACCTGCTATTACCCCTTCTGCTCCCGCGAATTTGAAATACTCATTCAGAACTCTAACAAGCTTTGACGGTGTAAGGTTTTTAGAATACCTTGTAATAGTCTGCGGAGCATAAGTCAATAACGCATCTCCCGCCAATACGGCAATTGCTTCACCAAAAACCTTATGGTTTGTTGGTTTCCCTCTGCGATAATCATCATTATCCATACAAGGTAAATCATCATGAATTAAAGTTTGCGCATGCAGCATTTCAATAGCACAAGCCGTCGGCAAAGCATCTTCAATCTCACCGCCAAGCATTCGGCAGGTTTCTAAGCACATAACAGGTCTTAAACGTTTCCCCGGCAATGTAACCGTGTATTTCATAGATTTAAAAATATTTTCGGGATATTTTATCTCAATATACTCGTTTAATTTTCCGTTAACCAATTCAATATAATCATTCATCCGCATTATCATCTATTTCCTTATAAATCATTTGTTTTCTGGTATTTCGTGAAGCCTGACGCTTTTTATCGCTAATCTTTGCCTGCACTTTGTTATTTTTAAACTTGTGAGAAGTTTCTCTTTTTACTCCGTTATACTTTATATGCTCTTTATACTCAATAGCTTCTGATACAAATTCAACATAACTTTCATATCGGGATTCATCAATTTCTTCAATATGATTTAAAACTCTGCATCCGTCTTCGTTAATATGAAGACAATCACCGTATTTGCAATAATCTCTATACTGTGCAATCTCATCAAATAACAAATCAACATCCGCAGGAAGTAAAAAATCAAACCTTACATTACTGAAGCCGGGAGTATCAACAATTGCGCTTGTCGCGTCAAGCGCAATAATCTCGCAGTGCCTTGTTGTATGCGTTCCGCGGTTTAATTTTTCACTGACTTCTTTAGTTCGAAGATTAACATTAGGGTTAAGTGCATTGATTAAACTAGACTTTCCGACACCTGAATTCCCGCATAGGGCAGTAACTTTACCTTTCAAAAGATTATAAAACTCTTTCAATCCCCGTTTTTCCAAAGCAGAAGTAAAAACAATCTCATAACCCAGCTTTCCGTAAATCGAAATAATCTTATCCTGTTCACACGCGTCAAGCCCTAAATCTTCCTTATTAAAACATAGAACAACAGGAATTTTATAATACTTTGCCAATGAAATATAACGATTTAATTGATGCAAATCTAAATCAGGATGTTTTAAAGCCGACACTACAACAATTTGATCAACATTAGCAACTGACGGGCGGGGAATATAAGTTTTTTTAAGCAAAACCTTTGAAATTACACCGCCGTCAAATTCTACAAAATCTCCGACCACAATCTTTTCACGCTGTTTTTTTAAAACCTCGCGAATTTTACATTCAAAAGATTTGCCCTCATTTTGAACATAATAAAAATCAGAATGAATTTTATAAATTTGTCCTTGCATAAAGACAGTCTACAAAAAATAACAGTCTTTTGCAAATTTATATGATAAAATACAACTATGATTACAAAAAACGAACTTGACAAATTAGCAGAAAAATATGAAACAGAGGCTTTCATAAAAGATGACCCGATACTTTTTATCCACAAATTCAAAACAAAAAAAGATATTGAACTTGCAGGATTTATTGCGTCATTATTAGCTTACGGAAGTAGAAAACAGTTTATAAAAAAGCTTGACGGGCTATTTGAAATAGCACAAAACGAGCCGCTGAATTTTATCCAAAACTTTGACTCAAGAGTTATTGGCGACTTTAATTATCGATTCGGAAAACCAAATGATTTTATCTCGATTTTTGAGATATTAAAAGAGTTATATAATACCTCAGAAGGTTTAGAAGAGCTTTTTGAACACGGTTATAAGCAAAATAAAATGTTTGAAACAGTAGTAGATTATTTTTACGCTCGGGCAAATAAAAATGTAGGACAAGGTTTTTATCATATGATTCCGAATCCTCATAACGGCGGAGCAATGAAGAGAATGTGTATGTATCTTCGCTGGATGGTTCGAAAAAGTGCGGTTGATGTCGGGATTTGGAAATTTATGAAGCCGTCGGAATTATATATTCCGTTAGATGTACATGTCGGCAGAATCTCACGGGAAATGGGATTACTAAAGCGCAATGCAAATGATTTTAAAGCAGTAATTGAACTGACAGAAAACTTAAAAAAATTCTGTCCGGAAGACCCGATAAAATATGATTTTGCACTTTTTGGCTACGGGGTTTCACCGGACGGGGCATCTCGCCACCAACAATAACTAAAGCTAAAACAAAAAGGCGGTAGTGATGTTACCGCCTATTAACCAGATTTACACTATGTAAGTGTTCAGAAAGGATCTTTTTTATATCCGTTTTCAGGATATCTATAAAATTTATAGATTCTGAATCAAGTTCAGAATGACAAAATCAGGATTTTCCCCCTACCCTTCACCCAAGTTCAATTGAGAGAATTGTACAATCTTATTTTTACCGCGTTTTTTAGCATTATACAAAGCATGTTCGGCATAGCGAATAATTGTATTTGCATCTTCTTCGGTATCAGGTAAGCAAGGGAATGTAGAAATTCCGCCTGAAATTGTAATCGGATGACGTTCTTCTTCTCCTGCAGGGATAAATTCCATTTTTTCAATATCTTTACGGAATCTTTCTGCAAACAAGAAAGCGTTATCTTCTGATGTGTTCGGAAGAACAACAATAAATTCTTCATCGCCGTAACGGGTTAAAATATCTTCTTTTCTGATAAGCTGTTTTAATTTATCGGCAATTGAACGTAATAAAACATCGCCCCATTCGTAACCGTAAATATCATTTACAACCTTAAAGAAATCAAGGTCGAACAATAAAACAGATAATGGAGTTGTATAACGTTTAGCACGAGAAATTTCCTGTTCCATACGTTCCAACAAATATCTTCTGTTATGAAGTCCTGTTAATTCATCAGTAGTAGAAAGAGTTTTCATTTTATCTCTTAATTCTCTGATTTTAAGCATATTTTTAACACGAACAACCAATTCCTGATTATCAACAGGAGTTTTTATATAATCAAAAGCAACAGCTCTAACAGTGCAGCCTTTGAATGTTTCACCGATAAAAAGAATCGGGAATTTAAATTTTGTAACCATTAAAACATCTTTAATATTCGGAACATCTTCAACAACGATAACTCCCGGATTAAGTGTTTCATAATCTTTTATATTCTCTGCATCTTCAAGTCTTACATTAGCATCTTCAATACAAGCAACCGCGTCAGCAATCGCAGAAGACTTCTTACATGTGTATATTACAATATTCTTCATAAATAAACAGTTCCTTTCTTCTACAAATTAACATACCGATTTATTTCTGGCAAAATTGTTACGATTGTTAATATTTGTTATATTATATAATTATATCCGTTGGAGGTTTATTATGGATTTTTCGACAGTAAATAATAAAACGCGCGAATACTTTGAACAGGATTTTTCGCCTGTTCAAGAACTTACAAACAGAATTCGTAAAGCTTTGGTATACGGAGAAAGAGTTGAAATAAAAGACTTAAACCTTAACGGAATTTTAGATTTTGACAAGAATTTAACATTTTTATATATAACCCTGTTTCAAGCAGGTGAAAAACTTCTTCGCTGGGGTTCACTAAGAGAAAATCTTACAGATACAATAAATCGTAACATTGAACAAATCCGTAAAAACCCGAGTTTTAAAAATTTTTCTGTAGCTGATAATGAAAAATGCCGTATTATGATTGAATATATTACAGAAGAGTTTCCGACAAAAATTGAGGATATTGAAACAGACATATTTACGCCAAACCGATATGAGCCGGGAATTACAGGCATAAAATTATTGTTTGAAAACAAATTACACGTCTATATGCCGACAGAAAGCTATATTCAAAGCCAACTTTCACTAAATCAGGCACTTAATTCAATAATTAGAAAAACTCGGATTAAAGATATAACAAATTCAATACCTGAGCGGATTGAACTTTTAGAAAGCCTTCCATACGAATGTTCTATAATAAAAAGCCGCGCATTTGTAACTTACAAAGATGAAATTATACCGTTATACAGAGGAAACACCATAAATAAATATTCACCCGATGAAATAAAAAACATAGCACTTGACGGTATAGAATGGATTTATAGAAATCAGCAGGATAACGGAAAATTTTTGTACTATTACGACTCAAAAGAAGATAATTACAAAGACCACGAACACCCGACAAGGAAAGAAAATAACCTCTATTATAATGATTTAAGACATTGCGGCACCATAACCGCACTAATTCGTGCATATCAACTAACAGGCGATAAAAAATACCTTGAAAGCTCCAAAAAAGCTATTGATTATATAATTTCAATAACCAAAGAGCACAAAGTTGATAATCAAGATTGTGCTTATGTATTTATTAATAAGAAGTCAAAGCTTGGCGGAACAGGGCTTATCACAGCGGCAATAATGAAATACCGAACAGAAACAGGCGACAAAAGTTATGATGAAATCTTAAAAAAATACATCAGACACCTACTGTCAAGAATAAGCGAAAGCGGAGAAATGTACGGATATTACATTCACCCGAACATCCAAAACGGGCAGCCGCTAATAAATTTAACAGATGATGAGCGCAGACAATTATTTTCATTCTATTACCCGGGAGAAGCACTTTTAGGTTTGGCACTTTTTGCAAACTACTTTGAAGACGATAATGAACTTGTTAAAAAAGTAATTGAAAAAAGTAAAATCGCTCTTGACTGGCTTGTCGATGAACGACCAAAAATTTATGCTGACCTGTTTACCGCACTTCCTTCTGACGGCTGGTTAATGCAAGCAATAGAAGAATGGGCAACAAATCCCGAATTTAGAAAAGATAACTATATTAATTTTGTATTTTCAGATGCAAAAACAATGATGAATAAAATGTATAAAAAAGATGATTCACCATACATTGACTACGAAGGCGGCAATTATTATACTCACGGCGATCACTATTACCCAGACGGAGCTCGTGCAGAAGGTCTGATTGGCGCATATTATCTTGCAAAAAAACTTGATAAAACCGAACTGACACAAGAAATCCTTGAAGCTTGCCGAAAAGCTGCGCAATCTCAAATGGTTTTATATATCTCAGACAAAAACAACTACGCCCACAAAAATCCCGAAAAATCAAAAGGCGGAATAAGATTTAAAGCCACAAGACAATGGATTAGAATAGATTCAATCCAACACGTTGCCTGCTTTTATCTGAGATTATATTTTGCAGAAGACGCTGTATAACGTCACTCCGTACTTGATACGGAGTCTATCAATGTTAATTTTTACAAACACAAGATATATCAACATGGATAGATTCTGAATCAAGTTCAGAATGACAAATTTATAATTATTACAAATTGTTACAAACCCAATCAATTTTCTAAAGTTTTCGAACAATTATGCCGTAACTAAGAATAAGATTACGAAATTATTGAAAGGAACAGCTAAACAATGGGAATGTCAGCTTCACAAGCAAGATTTTTATGCCTAACAGCCCGTCTGTCTGATAACGAAGTTACTCAGCAGAACTTAGCTTATTCTAAACAACGCCTTTCAGATAATTCTCAAATGATTAATGACCAATATCTTGAAGCCCTAAATAAAACAAAATATCAGGTCTTAACAGGTTACAACGGAACCCAGGCAAATTACGCGGATGTTTCTTATAACCAAATGACAGGCTGCAACACTGTTGCCTGCGGTAAACAATATATCGTTAAAGATAACACAGGTAAGATTTTGGTTTCAAATGCTATTGCTCAAGCTTTTGCTTACGGCAACGGTGATTTTAACAAGTTTTTAACAAAAATCGACGGCGGATACACCCAATCAGATTTAAATATCAACGATATTGACGCAGAAGAAAAAATCCACGAAGCTTGGGATAAATATCTTGCCTCAGTTGGTCAAAGCGAAATTGCAGATCATATTTTAAAATTCGGATTTCATGCATACGATGATACATCATACAACGGATATGCTACTTATAATACTGCATACACAACCGATTTAAACGGCGAAGAAATTCAACTTAACAAAGATGCTGACGGTTATTATAAAGATAATTACCTTATTACAGCTAAAAAAGACGCTAATACAGGAATAATTACCTGCGGTTTCCAAATTGGCGACAATTTCCACGAATTAGAAAATGTTTCTTACAATACAGAATCTAAAAAATTCACCTTCACTGATTTTACGGATGAAGAAGGAGAATTAACAGAATATGATGCTTTATATGCAGATTTAACAGCTGACGGTAACGCTAAAGTTTTTGAATCTTCCAAAAACCACTTAACATTTAACGGAAGCAACTACACATCAGATACGGGCTTTACTCACGATGTAACAGTTACAAGTGATGTCTTAAACTTTGAAGGTTCAACAACCGCACAAAGAGAATTATATGATTACGCTTTAGCTATAACAGAAGCTTATTACAACAATACAAACGCTCATACAGCTGAAAAATTAACCTACGACCCGCAAATCGTAAACCATTACAAAAACATTTTCAACGAAATGAGAACAAAAGGCTACACAACAGTTGAAGAAAAATATAACACTGATAACACAAAAGCCGCAACAAACTTAAAAGACCCGCAATGGTTTGTTAAACAACTAAAAGCAGGCAACCTTGTATTATCATATTATTCAACAACAGAAAAGAAATTTATCGGAACAACTCTTGATGATGATGAATCAATCACAGAAAAAGAAGATAAATCAGCAATGGCAATAGCTGAACAAACTTACCAAAAAGCAATGGATAATCTTGAAAACCAAGATAAACAAATTGATTTAAGATTAAACAGACTTGAATCAGAACACAACGCAATTCAAACAGAAATTGAAGCAGTTCAAAGCGTATTGAAGAAAAACGTTGAAAACTCATTCAAAACATTTAACGGATAAAAAAACAAAAACATATAATCATATTTATTTTTCCCTACAATTAATTTTCGTAACTTTTCCCAACCACTTATCCCAAGTGGTTTTTTCTTTTGTGCAATATGATATTTCTTTTTTACCGTCATTCCGGACCTGATCCGGAATCTATCAATGCTGATTCTTCCCATAAGGGATAATTATTGACATTGATAGATCCTGAATCTACCCTCAAGGGGTACCCTCCCTTGTACGGCTCATTCTTCGCCTACAAGAAGAGCTGAAGTTCAGGATGACATAAATCTTTGAGCAGCTTGACTGCCGAGCCAGCTAGCTTCAAGTTTAGGGGGAAAGCACTTATATTTGATTAACATTTCTTAATATTTATCAAAAACCATGCAATTTCGCGGGGGTATTTTTTTTTATAAATATGTAAGGTTAGAAATTAGTATTTTAAAAAGGTGGTCAAGTATGGTAGCACAAATTGCAAGATTAGGCGGTTACGCTTTAAGAGGTTTAAAAGCAACTCCGACATTATTATTTACAGAAAACGGAGCAAAAGCATTAGTAAAAGGTGTTCACACAGGTTTAAAAACCGGAACAGGAAAAGCCGCAATCATTAACGGCTTAAAAACAGGCGGTAAAGCATTAGAAGCAGCCGGAGCAGGCGGCGTATTCAAAGGTATCTGGGCAGGAGTAAAAGCCGTTCCAAGCGCTGTTGCAAGAGGTTGGAAACTTGGCGGCAGAGCTGCAAGCATTGCAGGTAAAAGCGCAATTTTAGGCAAAATTGGCGGAGCATTAAAAGGTGCAACTAAAGCAATCCCTGGTGTTGGTAACCTCTTAATAGCAGCTTGCTCACTTCCAACAATATTTAGTGCATTCAAAGACGAAGGTATTGTAGGCGGTGTTAAAGAAATCGCTAAAGAAGGTACAAAACTCGGTGCAGGTGCAATCGGCGCAGCTATCGGTTCAGCATTCGGACCTATCGGATCTGCAATCGGTTGGATTGGCGGTTCTTTAATCGGTGGACTGTTCACAGGTAAATCTCACTCTGAAAAGAAAGCCGAACAAGAACAACAAGAACAATTACTTGCTCAACAACAAGCTCAAAACCAAGCAGTATACGAAGCAATGGCTCAAAATATCGCAGGCAGATCAGGTTATATGTACGCTAACCCGTTCGAACAAGCAGGATTCAGTGCAATAGGCTAAACAACCCTTACCACATAATATATATTAAAAAGCCGAAGTTAAAAACTTCGGCTTTTTACATTTGTTTACAATCACGCAATTTTTATAAATAAAAATACTTTATTATAATACAGGGGAATACAATTTATAGGAGAAAGTAAAAGGCATACCAAATAAGGTATTTTAAATTATTTTTGATTATAAAATAATAAACCCTTGATTGATAATTCGCAAATAATAATCAATCTCCCAAATATATCCCGTTTGAGCGCAGTTTATCCCTAAACTGCGCTTGAACAGATTAATTATTAAACCCCGCAAACATTAAAATCGCGTTCAGAAATAGCTGATGAACATTCTAAAAGTTGTGTTAATAATCTTTCAATTACAGCCTCAACTGTTTTAACTTCTGATTTTAGCTCTCTGTAGCATTCTGCTTTTGATTCGTTTAATGCTCTGTCAAAAATTTCATCATTGTACATAAATTATACTCCTTAATTATCTTCACAAAGTATATATCGGCACAAGATCATAAAAACTTTAATAATCATAAACTTTTTGTTACAAAATTTCATCTTTTGTGGAGCTTTAAAAAATTTTCAAGTAAAATATTACCATATTTGCAAATGAGGAAGTATAATGTTGAAGGATTTTGAACTAACTAACTATAACTACTATTCAAACAGACGAGATATGGAAATAATTTCAAATATCGTCGAAAGTTTAAAAAAGATTTTAGAAGAAGACAGCAAACAGGAACAACCGCTATTTTTAAAGATTTCAGATAATTTAATCCTAAATATTGCAAGAAAAGTTGTTCAAGAAAAAAAACAAACTTTCCTAATCGGGATAACAGGAGAAAGTGCGTCAGGCAAAACTGTTTTTGTAGATAATACGATTAAAGCCTGCATAAAAGATAAAAATCAGGGAATTTATACCGTAATCCGCTGCGATGATTACTATAAAGACACATCAAAAGAATTACGCGAAGCCGGCAGTTACGAAGCATTATTTAAAACAGGATTCAGCTTTGACACACCTGATGTTATAGATTTGAACCTTATGAAAAACCATCTTACATCACTAAAAGAAGGTTTAACAATCAAATCTCCGCGCTATAACTTTGTTACCTGTGAATCTAATCCTGACGGAGATGAAAAAAAGCCTGCAAAAGTTATCTTAACAGAAGGCTTATATGTTTTAGATAAAGGCGTACGTGATATTATGGATGTAAAAGTTTACGTATTCACTCCGCTTGAAGTAATAAAAGAACGCTGGTACAAACGTGCAGCTGAACGCGGTAAAACAGGTGAAGCAGCAGATATGCAGTTTGCCGATGTTAATAAAACCGCCCAAAAATATATTCGTCCGGCTTACCAAATCTCAGATGCAGTAATAAACGGACTTGTAAGTCAGGAATACATACAAGAAATTACGGATAAAATCTTCCACACACTAAAAAATATTGAATTTTAATAAACAAGAGGGGCGGTTGCTTTGCAACCGCCCCTCTCTCTTTTAGCTGCGACCTATACAAGGAAGTAAAACTTGCCCCTAAAAAGCTCTCTGGCAGCCAACACAATTGTTTTGCATCGGAACAACTTTTATGTATTCAACAGGTGCTGCACAACCGCAAGGTGTACCTCTTTTAATTTTAACACCGTGTAATTTTTCACACTTAGTAAGTTTTGGTTTTTGACATCCGCATGCTGTGTTACGTCCAAAATTCGTAAACGGGTTCAAGCTGCCTAACCCATCATAAGTCCAGGCAAATGCGCCTTGTGCAGGAATTGTTAAAAGTGCAAATAAAGACATTGTTGCTAAGAAATTTTTCATACTATAAGTTCTCCTATTGTTAAACTGGTTACATTGAGTGTTTACATTTTAATTGTAAAAGTTTTAAATATAATTCCCATATCCGTATGGGGGTAAAGTATTAACCAATTGGAGCAAAACTTTTGTTTAATATTTACCTTCAAACAAAAATCCGACCCGTAAAACTTACGAATCGGATTTTTAAAATTCTTACGACAAATTAAAAATTATAATTTGCTGCAATCTTTATCAACACTAGCGTCTTTTAACAAGATAACTTTAACTTCTTCACCTTGTTTAGCACTGTAGTTCAAACCAGGAGTTACAAAACCAGTAACCAAACCAACAGCAGAACCTACAGGAGCACCGATAGCGATACCTGAACCAACTTTAGTAGGGTTAGGGATAAATGATAAACCAACACCTGAACCGATACCAACAGCAGCACCGCCAACAGTATAAAGAGCTACTTTACCTGCTGTCATCCAAGGACCTTCTTTTAAAGAGTAGTCTTTAGAGAAAGGTTTTGCACTTAATTCAACAGTTTTACCGCAAGGAGTTGTAACTTTATCGATTTGAGCATAAACTCTAGCGTTTTTGTTGAACCATTGCGGATCTTTAATATCTAATACTGAACCTGAGAAGATTGAACCTGCAGGGAATAATACTGTTCCTTCTTTAGTTACGATATCTTCAGAGTTAGTAAATGTAACAGCATCACCTGCTGCGTGTAATTTAGATTTAAAAGCTTCGTTAAATTCGATTTCTAAAACGTTACCTTCTTTGATAATACTTCTTAGGTTAGTAACAGTAACTTCATGGCTAGGAGCTTTTTTAACCATAGCCAAAGTTTCAGTACCTAAAACAGTTTCTTCAACATTTTTATATTGAGCTTTAACAAGGTCTAATCTTTGTCTTAATCTGTATAATAATACAGCAGCTTCAGCTCTTGTTAATTCTTCAGTTGGTCTTAATTCATTTTCGTTAGGGTGATTTACATAAATACCGTAAGATAATGTTTTAGCGTAAACAGTTTTAGCCCAAGCAGGAACTTTAGCAGCATCAGAGTATTTAGAAACTACAGAATTATCAACAGGCATATCGATAGTAATATGGCTGATAACAGATTGAGCTTCATCTCTTAAAACTGATTTGTTAGGTTGGAAAGTTCCGTTCGGATAACCGTAAACCAAACCTAATTGTTGAGATCTTGCAATTGGAGCATAAATATCAGAAGACTTAGCTACATCTGAGAATTTAGCTTTTGTTTTAATTTCCAACTCATCATTGCCTAAAACTTTTAATAAAGCTTTAACAAATTCAACTCTTGACATTTTACCTTCAGGATTAAAGTTAGCACCTGTTAATGTCATAACAGAGTCGTTAACAACACTTGCGATTTCAGTTTGAGCCCAATAATTTTGACTAACATCATCAATGCCTTGATAAGCGAATGCAGGAACAATGTTAATAGACATCATACCGCAAACCAATAAGCCTGCTAATAATTTTTTCATCTTTACTTCCTCACTTTTCTTATAGTAAAACTTTACCTTTTTGATTATAATATAATAAAATAAAAATGTAAATAGTAAACACCCCTCAAAACCCCATAATAAAGGAGCAAACATGAAAAATATAACAGCGACCAAAATCGTGTCAACACTGGGTCCTGCGACATACAACGAAGATATGATTCGAAAATTACACCATGCCGGCGTTACAATGTTCAGAATCAACTCATCCCATGACACGATAGAAACCCACACAAATACAGTTAATTTAATCAGAAAAATTGAAAAAGAAGAAAAAGCAATAATACCAATACTTCTTGATTTGCAAGGTCCAAAAATCAGAATAGGTTCACTTAAAACCCCGATAGAAGTCCATGCCGGAGAAATCGTAAAATTTCAACACAGAAACGATTATAAAAACGAGATTATCCCTGTAGATTACGAAGGAATCGCAAAAGACGTAACCAAAGGTGAGAAAATTCTTATAGATGACGGAAAAATTCAACTGATTGTCGAAAAAATCGAAAACGATGTTGTTTATGCCAAAGTCCTGACTTCAGGTGAAATCAAACCCCGTAAAGGTTTAAATATCCCGGGAGGAACTGGAAGTATTGAGATTTTAACAAAACGCGACAGAGAATTTATTGATTTTGCAATAAAAAACGATATTGATTATCTTGGCTTATCATTTGTCAGAACAAAAGAAGATATAATTCAATTAAAACACATTCTAAACAAAAACAATTCAAGAATAAGAATCATATCTAAAATTGAAAAACCTCAAGCACTTGAAAACATTGACGAAATCATTGAACTATCAGACGGGATAATGGTAGCACGCGGAGATTTGGGTATTGAAATTGAAACAGAAAAATTACCGATTGCACAAAAAACAATTATCAATAAAGCAAATATAGCAAGAAAACCCGTAATCGTTGCAACCCAAATGCTTGAAAGCATGATAGAAAACCCGATTCCGACACGTGCGGAAACCTCTGATGTTGCAAACGCAATTATAGACGGAGCTGATGCAGTTATGCTATCGGGCGAAACAGCAATGGGTAAATATCCGATTGAAGCAGTTCAAACAATGAAAAGCATTGCTCAAAACATTAACGCTTCACAATTCATAAAGAAAAACGAATTTCCGAAAGAATTGCTAAACAAACAAGACCCGATTCCCGTATCAATAGCAATATCAGTTACGGATATTCTCAAAAACCTTCCAAATGCAAAAGGAATCATAGCTCTGACGGCAACAGGGTACACCCCGTCACTAATTTCAGAAAGCAGACCTTCTGTTCCAATTTATGCATTGTGTTCTGATTTTAAAATTTGCAGATTTTTGCAATTGTTTAACAGCGTTCATGCAATACCTATTAAGGAAGAAGAAATTCGCTGTGATAAAGAAGCAATAGTTGAATTGAATAACTTCCTAAAAAAGGAACTTGATATGCAAAAAGGTGATAATGTAATCCTGACAGGTTCAATCCCGTATCTTATGTCAGGATTATCAACAAACTTTTTGAAAATACAAAATATTTCATAGATATTGATAAGGCGCGACGCTGCGCGTCGCGCCTTATATTTTATTTACTTTTCACATTCTCAGGATGTGCGGAATTTGATAAAATAATCTCATAATATTCGTTTTTATCAATATTTACACCCATTGTTTTTACATCACAATACTTTTTCTTCTTTTTATTCAAAAGCTTTTTGTAATCCTGTCCCATAGGAATAAATATAACATAAAATTTACCCCCTAAAGCTTTTATTACAAAAAATTAACTCCCTACTCCTCCCCGCTTGCAAAAAAACTATATTTATTATACATTTATGATACGAACGTGCGTCGGTGGATTTTTTTGTGGAAGAAATTATTCAAACACCGATTAAGGAATTACACATATTAAGTACAGATTAGAAATATAAAGGAAAGCAAAAATGAATAACCCAATCATTGATGAATTAGAAAAAAGTTATTTAGGCAAAGAATTACCAAGTCTTAATGCCGGTGATACAGTAAAAGTTTTCGTTAAAATCGTTGAAGGTAACAAAGAAAGAATCCAGGCTTTTGAAGGTACAATCATCAAAATGCATGGTTCAGGTCTTAACAAAACTATCACAGTAAGAAAAGTATTCCAAGGCGTAGGCGTTGAAAGAGTATTCTTAATCAACTCTCCAAGAATCGACAAAATCAACGTGATCAGACGCGGTGACGTTAAACGCGCTAAATTATACTACTTAAGAGAACGTTCAGGTAAAGCAACTCGTATTAAGGAAAAAATTGAAAAAAGATAAGCTTCACATACACTGGTATCCCGGTCATATCGCTAAGGCCGAAAAAAAGCTGAAAGAACAGCTTTCATTGGTGGATGCCGTAATTGAAGTTCTTGATGCGAGATTACCAATCTCAAGTTGTTATGAAGATATTACGAGGCTTTTAGGTCAAAAGCCTCGTTTAATTTTGCTTAATAAAGCTGATTTAACACTAAAATCAGAACTTGCACCATTCATAAAATTGTTGGAAGAACAAACAGGCTACCCTGTAATCCCTACAGATGCAAAAAATTCTAAAGACTTAAAATCAATTGTAAATAAAGCCGTTCAAATGTCAGAACCCAGAATTCAGGCAATTATGGCAAAAGGATTACTCCGCCGTCCTGCAAGAGTAATGGTTGTCGGCATGCCAAATGTTGGCAAATCCAGTATTATAAACAAACTAACCCGCTCTTCCAAAACAAAGATAGGTGCAAAAGCAGGTGTTACCCGCCAACAACAATGGGTTAGAATTAATCCTCAACTGGAACTTCTTGACACTCCGGGGATTATACCTATGAAACAGGAAGACCAAATTAAGGCCAGAAAACTTGCATTCGTTAACGCAATCTCTGAAAATGCTTATTCAAATGAACTTGTCGCTCAGGAGCTTTTAGACAGCTTAAATGAAAAACAAGCAAAGGCTTTTCGTGAATTTTACAAACTACCAGACGATAAAGAATTAAATATTGATAATATTTCACTTGAACGAAACTGGCTTTTAACAGGCGGATCAACCGACAGAGAAAGAACTTCCGTATATATTTTGCGTGATTTTAGAGAAGGTAAAATAGGGAAATTTATTCTTGATACAATTAATCATTGCGAATAAATTCAATATGATAGCCTAAAACATCCAAAATCTCCTGAACCTCTTCAAATTTAATCGTTTTTCTGCGCAGTTTATTTGTAATATTATTTCCAATATGATTATAGCCTGTTTTTTGTGTCAAAATTTCACAAACTTTTTTTAAAGTTGTGCCGTTTTTTGCTATCAAACCTTTTAATTCGTTTCGTAACTCCATTTTTATATTATACAAACCCTTGACAAAACAAACTAATTTGAATATTATCAAACTATAATACAACTTATATTATTATCTGGTTTGTTTATATGGAGGTTTTGATGACGAGCAAAAAAGGATTTACATTAGCCGAAACACTTATAACATTGGGAATAATCGGAGTAGTAGCGGCTATAACCCTGCCAACCCTAATCACAAAACTTCAAAATGATAGAAATAGTGCAATACTAAAAGAAGATTATGCAATTTTACAAAACGTACTAAGAAAAGCCCAAGAAGACGGCGCAATTGCAGATTTAACAAGATATGATAATCGTCAAGATTTAATCAATCTTTTTGAAAACCATTTTCTAACAAACATGAAAGTTGCTTCCACCTGCTACAACAAACCCGGCTGCTGGAGTGCAGATGTAAAAACATTAAACGGAATAATAGGCGATGGTGGATTCAGTTCATCAAATTGCGGTTTAGGTTCAATAGCATTTACAATGAACAACGGTTCAACAGTTTGCATGGACGATTTTGCAAAAATTACAACAAATAACACTTTTGGAGTCAATACAGATAAATACTTAAACATCGTATTTTACATCGACGTTAACGGAATCAAAAATAAACCAAATGTTTTTGGAAAAGATATATTTATCATAGTTTTTAACAATAATGAAAATGGAGAACTTATCCCCGCAGGTCATAACAAAACACAAGAACAAATTAAAAATGATTGTAAAAAAGGCGGAACCGGACGCTGGTGTATGGAATATATTAAAAATAACGGGTTCAAAATACCTCTAATAAAATAAAAATGCCGGTTGCACACTTGCTCCGGCTTATATTAAAACTCTCTTCTTATACTTTTGATAGGTCTTATTTTACTGCGGCAATATTTGCCTTAATCCCAGCATCAGAATTAATCATATTAGCATTTGAATAAGCTAACATTCTGCGCTTTTTAGCTCCTCTTAATATTAATTCAACACTTTCTGATACATTATTTGAAGGTGCTGTTAACTTCTTTATCATTATTAAATACTCCTTAGATTTCTGATTACAAGTTATCTATCGGAATATTTTTCAAAAACTTTAGAGTTTTACACCTTTTGTTAACAAATATTAATCCTTAAAACAAGGTAAGCTGTTTTTGTTTCTCAAAGTGCTTACGTAAAAAAGACTTTCTATGATACTTTGTCAAGCCGTATTCATCAATCGCCTGAAGATGTTCGGGGGTAAGATATCCCGCATTCCTGTTCCAACCGTAATTTATATACTCAGATGCCAAATCATCCATATAACGATCACGCTCAACTTTTGCCAAAATACTTGCTGCCGCAATTGAAGCTGATTGACCGTCACCTTTTATTATAAACCTTTGCGGGTAAGTATAATTTTTTATAAGCTTATTACCGTCAACAAGGGTTATGAAATCTTCCAATTGAGCAGTTTGAATAATATTTTCGCATGCCAGTTTCATTGCCTTTAAAGAAGCATTTAAAATATTAATCTTTTCAATTTCTTCAACTTCGACACAAACAACAGAATTTATAGAATTGTTTTTAATAACATCATAGAGTTTTTCTCTGGCATATTTAGATAATTTTTTTGAATCATTAACTCTTTCTAAATCGATAAGCAACCCTTGCGAAACCTCAGGAAAATAAACAGCAGCAGCAAAAACTCCACCAGCTGCGGGTCCTCTGCCTGCTTCATCCGTTCCAATCACATTCCCAAACTGCTTATCAAAATCAAAAAGTCTATTCATGTCAATAATTTTAATATAAACACAAAGAAAAGTATATCGAATTGGCTCTGCTCGGCGACAAAAAAAAGTTGCCAGATTATGGCAACATTAAATAAACACGAGGATATTAAG
>CAJUAL010000003.1:18287-200174 GCA_910584405.1 uncultured Vampirovibrio sp. | reverse complement strand
GGTCAGCGTGGTCTTTCCGCTTCCGATGTTACCGGCAATGGCAATATACATTAATCATATCTAATTTATATCCGCCGCCATATATTGTTTTAATATATTTTTTACCATTTGAAATTTTATCAATTTTACTGCGCAAATGTCTTATATGAACTCTTATTGTTTCTATATCATCATCAGGAGAGTATCCCCAGATTTCTTTTAATAATTTAGCTGACGATACCATATTTCCATGGTTTTGAAACAACAAATTAAATATCTCAAATTCAATAGGAGTAAGCTTAACCTGAGAGTCATTAATCTTTACGCAATACATTTCAGGCAAAAGCGTAATTTCACCTAAAGTAAGCAAATCTCTTGTTGACGCGGATTCAGGAATTTGATTTGTACGTTTTAACAGCGCTCTAACCCTAACCAAAAGCTCTTCCACCTCAAACGGCTTAACCAAATAATCGTCAACACCTATATTAAAGCCGTTCACTTTATCATTAAGTTGAGATAATGCTGTTAACATAATAATTGGGATATTTTTTGTTTCATCATTTTGACGTATTCTTTTAGCAACAGTAAACCCGTCAACTTCAGGCATCATAACATCCAAAACAACAATCGAAGGTAATTCCTGCTTCGCAAGCGCAAACCCCTTCACGCCATCAAATGCCTGAATAACTTTATATCCCGATAATTCTAAATTAACCTTAATTAATTCATTTATCGCAACATCATCATCAACTACTAAAATCTTATTATTCATACTCAGATTCTAATACAAAGGAAAGAGTTTTAGTATAGGATTAATAAAACTTAACAATAGAAAATATTTAAAAATTAACCTATAAGTGTCTTTATGACAGTAATTCAAATTCATAGAAAAAGTTTCTGATAAAAAACTAACAAAAAATAAATTTTTATTATATTATGTAATAGTGTGAAATATACATTTATGACATAAGGAGAACAAATAAATTGACAGACTCACCTTTAGACATGTTTGAAAAAAATTCTGAAATAAATGAAATTAATTTAGGACAACACGTGTTAGCAGAATTTTTTGAATGTGATCCGAATACTTTAAACAGTATCGATAAAGTTGAAAAATACATGATAGATGCAGCTTTAGAATGCGGAGCAACTATCGTACAAAAATGTTTCCATATGTTCAGCCCGTACGGAGTTTCAGGGGTTGTTATTATCTCTGAAAGCCACCTGGCTATCCATACTTGGCCTGAACTTGGTTATGCTGCGGTAGACTTATTTACCTGCGGTACAAAATGTGACCCGAAAGTTGCTTATGAATTTTTGAAAAGCAAATTCTGCTCTAAAAAAGCAAGTTTCTCTGAATTAAAACGCGGTATCATCACAAGACAAGAAATGAAAGTCGTTGAAAAACCGTTTGAAATTATGTCACAAATCGAAAGCTAAAATTATAGTTTATAAATAAAAAGAATTAATAACCCGATAGGAGAGAGAAAAACGAATACTACCCTATCGGGCTATTTAATAAAAAACATCAAGGTATTTAATAGTAGAAAGTAAGACCCCAAATACAAATAAAAAAGGAGAAATAAAATGTATTTAACCCCAGTGGCATCAAAAGCTGAAACAAAAATAGCAACAGCAACAAAAAATATAGTACAACGATTACAATCAGCTGTAACAGAACCAAGTGAATACTTACGTCCAGACGGACGCAACGCAATGATAAGCCTAAAGGTGCGTCCTAAAAAAGCTGCGACTCCAGTATACTTTTCGCCAACAACCCCAATTATCGAACCGATAGCACCAAAAAACTGTGCTAACGAAATTGATTTCAGATTCTAATTATTATTTAAATATAATTTAACAGCATTCGGAATAAAGCTTATCAAATCCTCAGCCATAACTGAGTAGGCGGTAAGCTTTTCTGCTGCCAAATCACCGCTAAGCCCATGCAGATAAACTGCAAGAGAAGAAGCTTCAAATAAATCCATACCTTGAGCTGCCAACCCTGAAATCATCCCGCATAAAACATCACCGGAACCTGCTTTTGCCATGGCATTATTACCCGTTGTATTTTCATAAATTCGCCCGTCAGGTGAAACAACAACAGTCCTATGGGTTTTCAAAACAGTTATACAGTTATATTTTTCAGAAATCTTTTTCGCTGATAATTTTATATCCGCTAAAACCTCTTCTAACGAGCAATCTAAAAGCCTTGCCGCCTCAAGTGGATGCGGAGTAAACACTACGGATAAAAGACCTTTTGAGATAAACATATCAGGATTTTCAGAGATAATATTTAACCCGTCAGCATCAACAATCAGGGGGATATTAACAGAAATACTATCCAGCACCTGTGCAAATATATCTTTGGCGAAAGCTGCTTGAGATAAACCACAGCCAAAAGATACAACATCGGCAGGATATAAAGCTTGCAGCAAATTTGAATGCGGTACAAACACAACATTTTGAGTTTGAGCCGCAACAGCATCAATTACTCGCTCTGTTGAACATAAAAAACAATATCCGCAACCCATTTTTAGCGCAGACACACTTGATAAATATGCAGCTCCCGGCATGTAATCAGAACCTGCTATATTTAAAACTCTGCCATAAGTTGATTTATTAGAATTTTCAACACGCGAAGGAAGTTTATAATCCATTTTGCCTTATCGCCTCGTAAGCTACAATTGCAACAGAATTTGATAAATTTAAGCTTCTTTGACCTTCTTTCATCGGAATAGTTCTGGCATGAGAATCCTTCACGTATTTATCAGGTAAACCTCGTGTTTCAGGACCAAACACAATAAAATCTCCGTCTTTAAACTCAATATCTGTGTACAATTTATCAGTCTTTGTTGTCAAATAATAAAATGTACCGTCAGGAAATTCATCGTACAACTGTTCCATTGTATCGACTTTATGTAAATCTACACTTTCCCAATAATCAAGTCCTGCACGTTTTGTATATTTACTTGATAAAGAAAAACCAAGCTTGCCTACAAGATACAAACTTGCACCACAGCAAGCACAAAGTCTTGCAATATTACCGGTATTTTGAGGGATTTCGGGTTCATATAGAACAATATTAAGTTTAGTCATTATAAATTTATTCCATTTCTAAATTAATGTTTTACACATACCGTGACAAAAGGCGAAATGTAAAGCGAGAATAGCTTCTGATTAGTTGGATTAATAAGCGCATACTTAGAACTTGAACTTCCAAAATCTCTAAAATATACACTATCGCCTCGGGTTTCAGAAGACAGAACGCGGAACTCACCCTGATATGCATACTTTTCAAAATATTTAAAATGTTCTTTATTAATACTTGCCTTTTTATCTTCTTGTAAAAGTTTCATTGCATCAGCCTCAGATAGACTTTCTCCCGGGGAAATAACTATACCTGAGGATTCTCCGGGCTCACTTAGATATAGGAAACTTTTAAGATTCAATAAATCTTGTTTTGTTGGCAAATTTTTCTTTCCACCGCACTGTTTTATTGCACCCTTTAAGTAATCTCCGTTTACATTGGTAATTTTTTCAATTTTAGTAATACAAGTTCCATTTGCATTAACAATACATTTTTGAAAATTAAAATTATTTTTAAAAAATAAAAAAGCACAGATAATAATACAGCACCAAACTATAACATTTTTCATACTTAAATTTTATCCTTCTACTATTTAAACAACTTTCCGCTTTCTGCCACTACAGGAATTGCTCTGACTACACAGAAAATAATAGCCAACCATGCCAGAATTACAGCAACAAATCTTATAGGATCAGCAAATTTAAGATCCAAATCAGGAATATAAGCCACAATTAATAATACAAATGCAGCAACTTTGGCAACAGCATAGCTTATTCTCATAAATTTTGAACCGCAAATAAATTTACCCCAAGCTGTAGACTGCATAGATTTATCTCCAAAAGCGGTCATGCCTTTAGATAAAGCAACACTTCTGATACTATCTGTTGTAAAAGCTCTTGCAATACATATAATCGGGAATAAAATATTTAACCAACCCATAACTGCAAAGACAATCCAATATGAAGCTTCAACAATTCTATCCCCCATAATATCTAATACAGAGCCCCATTCTGAAGCTTGATTGTATTTTCTGGCAATATATCCGTCAACTCCGTCCATAGCAAATGCGATTATTGTTAAAACAACCGCCCAAACATAAGCATATGTTGTATGTACAAATAACAATGCAATAGCTGCAAAAGCTACAAATATTCTGCTTATAGAAACAATATTTGCAGTATTATTTTTAATATCCATTATAAACTTTTAACCTCTCTTTTACTTTTTAGTTCTTGACAGTGCCCAATCAACATTATCTAAATTCTTAGCCCTGTCACCAAGCATAATTTTTTCTGCTTCTTCTAATATACTTACTACAATAAAACCGTTTTCCCCATCAGAACGAGCTTTTTTACCTGTTTCACAACAGCTTATAAAGTGCTGGCATTCCAATTTTAACGGTTCAATTTCTAAAACATCCGGCTGAACAACTTCACTGCTTCCTGCCTTAAAGTTATCATAAATAGTTAACTTATTTTCAGGAACTGTGTCATCTAGGATTGCAGTTTTCTTTGTTCCGCGAACAAGCAGTTGAACATGTTTTCTCGGTGTAATCCAGCTATCTGAAATTTGTCCAACCATGCCGCCTTCAAATTCAATTGAAATATGAGTTATATCCATAATATCATTTCGGTCAGAAGATGCACCGACTGCTGAAATAACTCTTACAGGGTCTTTACCTGTAACATAACTCATCATAGAAACATCGTGAGGCGCTAAATCCCACATTACACTTCTATCATTTTTGAAATAATTTATATTTAATCTGTCAGATTGAGCATAAACGATTTCACCTAAGGCACCCTCGTCAATCAACATTTTTAAACGGTTTACTGCAGGATGATATAAAAGCAGGTGTCCTACCATTAAGACTAATCCTTTACTGTCGGCTAAATCTGCTAAATCTCTTGCTTCTTGCGCAACAGTTGATATAGGTTTTTCCACATATACGTGTTTCCCTGCTTCAAGCATTGCTTTTACAAACTTATAATGAGTATGAGAAGGAGTTACCACAACAACCCCCGTAATCTCATCAGAGTTCAAAATATCATGAAAATCTCTTGTTGTTTTTACTCCCGGATACTGTTCTCTGACTTTTGCAAGGTTTTCCTCATCTAAGTCACAAACCATACCTAAAGCATTTAAATTATAAAAGTTACGAACAATATTTCTTCCCCAAAGTCCGTAGCCTAATACAGCTATTTTTTGTTCACTCATACTTCCCTATCTTTCTTTATTTTATCTCTTATTGTAATTATAATCCGTCAAATTTTATTTTGCAAATTTATTACAAAACTATTACCTGTTACGACGCTCTCTTGCGCGTTGTTCTTTAATAGCTTCATTTCTTACCGTATACATCTGCTCATACATTTGGAAAAACAGTTCTTTATCCTCAGGAGCAAAATTCGTTGAAAGTTTTTCCAATAAAGGTTTTGGTATTTCAGAGTATTTAACCATTCTGTCTAAAACATCATTTGTCATCGGATAAAGATTTTTATAATTCTTATAAAATATATGGCTGCATTCTGCTTCTACTTGAGTTATGCGTTTCATACCCTGCTCGCCAAGTTTATAGGTCATAACATTACGTTCAAAGTATACACCATGAAAACCGTTTAACAATAATCTTATTTGAAGATCGTAATCAGCAAGTAATTTAAACTTATCATCAAAACCGCGAACAGATTCTAAAGCTGTACGTTTAAAAAACATAGCCTGTCTTGGGCATGGAGTTACCTGAAAAGTATTTAATATTGCAGGAACAAATTGAAACGCATACCCTTCAGGGTGAACACAATATGACGGGAAGAAACAAAAATCCGCATCTTCCTGTTCCATTAAGTCAACAATATCTTGTATTGCTGTAATATCATGATAAAAATCATCACAGCTTATAAAAGAAACGTATTTTCCCTTAGCTCGCATCAAACCTTTATTATAAGCTTCAAATTTTCCATTATCAGGTTCCGTAAAAAAGTTTAGATAACCTAAGTTTTTATAGTCTTTTAACAAATCAATAGTTCCGTCAGTAGAACCATTATCGATTACCAGATGTTCAATCTGAGGATAAGTTTGACGGTCTAAAAGATTTACCAGCAGAGTAAAATCATCTGCCTGCTCATGCTCTACGATATTTGAAGTTGTTGTTATTACGGTAACGTCAGGTTCGTACATTTTATTTTTCCTTTTTATTAGTAATTTGCGTAAATATTTCTAAGAATTTGTTCTTCTATAAACTTTTTATCTGAAGGTGAAGTTTTAGCATCATGAATCATAATATCAAAAGCGTAAACTTTTCCTCTTCGAGAGGTTATATAGCCTGCTATTGAACTTGTATCAGATAAGGTACCTGTTTTAGCATACAAATTATTTTTAAAATATAACATTCTGTCTTTTAATGTACCTTCACCTGATGTCGGAAGCATCGTTTTAAAATTATCAAAGTTTTCATCTTTAGCCTTCATTACAAGAAAATCTGACATAAAATCCGCAGTAACCAGATTGTTTTTAGAAACTCCGCTGCCGTCAACAACTTTAATATCTTCTGAATTTATATCAGATTTTGACAGATAATTATCAAGCATTTTCAAAGAAGCTTCACGGCTGCCAATAGAATCTGCAAATACTGCACCTGCTGTTTTAAACAAAGTTTCCGCGTAAAAATTATTACTGTTTTTCAAAATAGCTGAGATTATCGGCTCAATATCATGTTCAATTTTATCAACTACATAAATATTTTTTTCAGGTAATTTAGCATTTTTTATAGGAGCAAAATATTCTAACTTTTTATTTCTTATCACCGATTCCAAACGCAAAGTAAAATACATCTTAGGATTCGTTACAGGCATCATTACGGTATAAAACTTTGCAACAGTCCCTGAAACATTTATCAAGTTTGACGCGATATCATTATTTCTCTCAAATTTTACATTTGTCGGCACCGTAGAATCTGTTGTTAACAGGTTCATAAAAGTCAGCGGATAAAAAGGTTTAACAGAAATAACCGCAGGTCTTTTGTCTGATGTCGGATTAATTTCAATTTTTAAAAGGTTTTTATCCAGATTGTAAGCACTAAACTTTGGCATAAGAGGATTCATCTCATCATCCCACTGCCAACCTTCACCCCATTCGACAGTATCAAACACTGTATCATCAATATAAAAAGTCTTCGGTTCAATATTTTTTAACTTAGCAGATGCAACCAACTGCGACAGATCAGAAGAAGCTAATAACGGGTCGCCTGAAAGCTTTAAATACAAATCATTATTAGTACTTTTATATAATGTTGTAACATACTTAAAATCCTTACCTAAAGTATCTACAGAGGCTGAAGTTGTTATTAATTTCAATGTAGATGCCGGAATCATCGGTTTCTTTTCATTCAAAGAATATACCCTGTTTCCTGTCGCAACATCTTTAATAGAAACAGACACAGAAGCTTTATTTACACCCGCTGAAATTATGGATTTTGTTATAGATTCAGCATTTACTAAATTTGCAGTTATAAATAATGTAAATAACAAAGCAATTATTTTACGCATAAAACTTTTACCTCATAGTTATCTTTAATATCATTTAAAATAGGTGCTTTTGCACGAAATTCATACATTGAATCAATATCAATAACAGAAGATGCAATACCTTCTCCGCTCATAATTGAAACAAGTTCATTACCGTTATAATCAATAACCCTTGATTCGCCAAGATTATACTCACCGTTCTCAATATATCCGGATTGTGTTAAAGCAGCCATAAAACATTGATTTTCAATTGCTCTGGATTTTGTCATCATTTCCCATGGAACAGGCTTTTTAGCACCCCAAGCCGCACAATTTACAAGCACATCAGCTCCCGCTTTGGCATAAGCTCTGTAGACTTCCGGAAAACGTATATCATAGCAAATTGACAACCCGTAATTTACGCCGTCTAAATTAACCATTTTTAAATCTTCACCAACCGTAATATATTTACCCTCATCACAGCCGTAATATGAATACAAATGATTTTTATTATATATTGCGACAAGATTTCCTAATCTGTCCAAAACTGGGCAGGTATTATAAAACTTTTCACGGTCTTTTGTAATAAAACTTCCGCCGATAATGTTAATATTATGATTCTTAGCAATATCAGACAAAAAACTTATTACCGAACTATCTTTTAAATCCTGTGCAGACTCTTGAAAATGAGAACAAGACCAACCGACAGTCCAAACCTCAGGCAATACAAGCACATCAGTATCTGACATAAGCTCATTTGATATAATTTGTTTAACTTTTTCAATATTAGCATCTACATCCCCAATAACAGAAGACATTTGTAATATTGATAAATTTATTTTCTTTTGCGCCATAATTTTAACTTTTTCGCCTCTTTAAATTTGTCTGGAGCAATACGCTCTAAGTTAAATAAAGATTCTCTAACCTCTTGTGCTACCTCATCATCCGTTTTCCCATCGGTATAAATCGGACTGCCATAAATATTAATAATATGACAAGGTCCAACAGGAGATTTCATTTTATCCCAAGACGGCAGGGTAACAAATGTTGGTTCTGGTGAATACCAATGTATAGGAACAATAGGTACTCCGGCTTCTCTTGCCAAAACAATTGCCCCTCGTTTAACTTTATAAATCGGACCTCTCGGACCGTCTACCATTATCGCGATATTTTCACCGTCTTTAAGCTTTGATATCATCTTCAAAGAACTTGACACCGAGCCTTTTCTTTTTGAAGATCCTCGACAAGTCTGGAATCCCATTCTTTTAACCACATAAGAAACTATCTCACCGTCTAATGAATTACTTATAAGAATATTGACATTACCTTTATCCTGCAACCCGTAAACAGCAAACTGATTCTTATGCCACATAACATAAATACAAGGGGTAATTCCCGGATTATCCATCTCTGCAATATATGTAAAAAATTCCTGAATATGCATAATTGAATATGCAATATCAGTTACTGTTTTTATATTTTTACTATTAATTAGTCTTACCATAATAAAACAATAATAGCATATAAATCCGCAAAGGCTAAATTATTAAATTTGTAAAAATTTTAATTATAAAAATTAAATTCATTCGGCAAGTTTTCTTCAATAAGTTTTACAAAATCCGAACATTTATACCCGAACGCATTTGCAAGCTTCCACAGAGTTGTTATTTTTGTATCGATATTACCTTTTTCAAGACGTGACAAAAGACCATTCCCAATATCATACTCATAAGAAAAAGTGTTTATCCCCTTGCTTAATCTTGCTCGTTCTTGATAAACTAAACCTCCAAGAGCATTTAAGATTTCCTGTTTTTTACGTTTTTGTATTGAAATATCATCTTCTTGCATACAAATTAATTTTATGATATATTGAACGCGTTCTATTGATTGTAGTCTATAGATTATATTAAATAAAGAGGCAGTGTACTGAAAGAATATAGTCAAAAACCGCAACACGCGAAGATACATAGAAAATAGCCGACATGCCTAATTGACTATAATTAAAAACTTTCATTAAAATTCATAATATTATGAAAAAGAGATATTATCTTAGTTTTATTGTCACAATCGTATTACTTCTACTCACTCACAAAATATGGATTGTAACAAGTAATAAATTAGTATTTAACCTATATCCGTTTTTAATTATATTAATCTGCGGATACTTACTTAGCTTAAAATTAACATCCTATCTTGCGGATTTTAAAAATATACAAAAACAATCACGTATTGAAATAATATTTCTAACAGTATTTTTTGTAATGCTTTTCATTCCAATGTCACATATTAACCAAAATGCGGTATCTAAAAAAGAAAACCGTAAGCTTGCACAATATAAATCGCTGATAAAAAACTCGGGAGAATTAAACTATAACTTCGGAAAAGACTTTGATAACTGGTTTAACGATAGATTTTACTTAAAAAACCTGCTATACGAAATAAATTCGTTAACTACAATTTGTAATAAAAATTGGCAAACAACAAGAGTCCTAAAAGGTGATGAGAACTGGTTGTTTTATAAAGGCGAAAACAGTATAGAAAATTACCAAAACAGCAACATGTTTTCTGAAAATGAATTAGTGCAAATAACAAATTACCTTACATCAATAAATAATTACTGTAAAAAAAGGAATAAAAAATTCTACTTTGTTATTGCACCGGATAAAAACAAAATATATGGAGAATACTACCCGCAAAGTATAAAAAAAGTAAACCCTGATACCGACAGCAGAGCTAATCAACTAAAAAATCATTTACAAAACAATACAGACATTAATGTTTTATATCTTTACGACACAATTACAGAACATAAAAAGGAAAACTTGTTATATTATAAAACAGACACTCACTGGAACCACTTAGGAGCATACTATGGTTATAGTGAAATAATAAATACAATAAACAAAGACTTTAATAATAAACTGACTACAGATAAAATTGAATCAATTTCCTATCAAGAATTTTCAGGAGATTTAAACAAAATGCTGCCTAAAATTCTTAAAACAAAAAAAGAACAAGAACCAATTATAAAAACACAAAACGAAAATAACTATTGTAAGCAAACAGCAACAGTAAGAGATATTCAGTCTTGTTCTAATAAAGAAAGCCAATATAATCTTTTAATGTACAGGGATTCTTTTACCGTAAATCTTATACCTTACTTATCAAAAGATTTTAAAAATTCTAAATACATTTGGAAATATGATGTTGATAAAGATGAAATAAATAATAACGACATAATTATTCTTGAAACAGTCGAAAGACTTCTGCCAAAATTAACAGAAATATCAGCATTGGAGGATATTTAATAATGCTTTTCAGTTCAATGACATTTGTATTTATGTTTTTACCGATAGTGCTTTTGCTGTACTTAGTTAGCAAAAAAGAACTTCATAATCCTATTTTACTTATTGCAAGTATAATTTTCTACGCTTGGGGAGAACCTAAATACCTTGCAATAATGCTTTTAACCATTTTAATTAACTACTTTGGAGCAATTGCCATTGATAAGTTTCAACATAAGAAAAAACTTATTCTCTATTTGACTATAACTGCAAATTTAGGATTTTTAATCTATTTTAAATATTTTAACTTTTTAATTGAGAATTTTAACGGAATTTTCCACGCTCATATACATCCTCTAAACATAATTATGCCGATAGGAATCTCTTTTTATACATTTCAAGCATTATCATATGTAGTAGATGTTTACAGAAAAGAATGTAATGTGCAAAAAGATATCTATAAACTTGCACTTTATATTTGTTTATTCCCTCAACTAATAGCCGGTCCGATTGTAAAATACCATGATGTAGCTGAACAAATAGACTCGCGCGAAGTAAACTTTGAAAAAGTCAATCTGGGAGTAAAACGATTCATTATCGGATTAGCAAAAAAAATGCTTATTGCAAACACAATGGGAGCGATTGCTGATAAAATATTTATTCAAGATCCTCATACATTCTCTCACTTTACAGCCTGGCTCGGAGCTTTATCTTATTCTTTCCAGTTATACTTTGATTTTAGCGGATACTCTGATATGGCAATAGGCTTGGGACTTATTTTCGGCTTCAGATTCTTAGAGAACTTCAACTATCCGTATATTTCAAAATCCATAACCGAATTTTGGCGTAGATGGCACATTTCTTTATCAACATGGTTCAAACAGTACGTTTACATACCGCTTGGCGGTAACAGAACAGGCAAAATAAAAACTCTGAGAAATCTTGGAATAGTTTTTCTTTTAACGGGAATCTGGCATGGCGCGGCATGGAACTTTGTAGTCTGGGGACTTTGGCACGGATTATTTATAATTGCCGAAAAAATTATTAATATCAAAGAATTTGAACAAAAATATACAAAATGGTGGATAAAAACATTACAACATTTATATTGTATTTTAATATTCATTATCGGTTGGGTAATGTTCAGAGCGGATAACATGACATATGCATGGCAATATTTAATGAATATGTTTGGATTATTGAATATTCATACCAATAAAATCATGTATGAACTACCATATTATATAGACACAACACAAGTTATAATATTAATTACTGCAATTTTATGCTCAGTTCCGCTATTTAAAAATATTCTTGATATTAAAAACAAATTCGCAAGAGCAATGATTAATTTGTGGTTATTAATATTATTTGTATTATCAGCCTCTGCAATTGCCGCAAACACATACAATCCGTTTATATATTTCAGATTTTAGGTGTAAACATTAAATCAAAAACAACCGGCTTGACATTTAAAAATGTTTATCCTAATATAAATAGAGTAAAGACCCCGCCGGGATGTAGCGCAGCTTGGTAGCGCACCTCGCTTGGGACGAGGGGGTCGCACGTTCGAATCGTGTCATCCCGACCAATAAAAAAGACTCACTTTGGTGGGTCTTTTTTATTGGGATTCCACGATTACATCGTGAGCACGCACGCGATTTTTTACGCTTTCGCTAAAAATCTGCTGGCTGCATACCTTTCTCGTACGGCTCATACTTCGCCTACGATATCGGCATCATCCCGACCATTTAAAAAGACTCACTTTGGTGGGTCTTTTTTATTTGAAAGCCTTGATTATCCGATAAATAAACTCTCGCTATTTTGTGTTTGCTATATGAACTTGTTCATGTTAATATTATTTTAATTGAAATAAACAGTTTTAAGTTAGATGAGGGATAGAAAGTGGATTTTATTACATTAACCATAAAATTTTTAAGTGTACTGGCTAAGTATGTAGGAAACTACGGATTAGCGATTATTTTGCTTACAATAATTGTTCGTGCAGCAATGTGGCATTTGAATGTTCAGCAGCAACGTTCAATGAAGATGATGCAAACACTTCAACCTAAATTAAAAGCAATACAAGACAGATATCAAAGTAACCCGCAGGTTATGCAGCAAAAAATGATGGAGTTTTATAAAGAACACAAATTCAATCCTATGGGCGGTTGCTTACCTTTACTAATCCAAATGCCGATATTTATCTTGTTATATTCAGCATTAATAAGCCCTCAATTTATTCAAGTTGCAGGTGATCAACATTTCTTGTTTGTTAAAAGTTTAGCAACAACAATGAGAGCAACTGCCGGTATTTCAGAAAACGGAACTCTGGGTGCTGCAAAAGGTGACAAATTTATCCTTGGAAACACCGCAACTATATACTTAAAAGACAATGAAACAATAAAGAACGTAAAAATAACAGATCCAGCTCAAGCACTTGACATTCAAGGTGAACTTGAACCGGGAAAAGATACTGAATTTTCATTCAGCTTAGACCATATAAAATTAAAATTCAGCCAGCTTGAACAAGTTGAAAAAGCTGAAGTTGTAATAACAAACAGTAATATAAGAGAAAATGAAACAGTAACATTTACAAGACATGACGGACTTATGATAGCTGACGTTCCGACAACTCCTGTAAACAAAACTCTTCACTGGGATGTAGTTCTGTTAATCGTACTATTTGCTATAACAATGTATATTTCTCAAAAAATTATGATGGCAATGAACAAAACCGATTCTACAGACCCGACTCAACAAGCATTACAAAAATCTATGGGAACATTTATGCCGTTGATGATTATTGCAACTTTTGTAATAATCCCGATTCCTGCAGGTGTTTTGTTATACTTAATTACAAGCAATATTATTCAAATCGCCCAAACTGTTATTATCAATAAACAAATTGATGCGGAACAAGCTAAGAAAAAAGAAGCAGTTAATGACGATGAATTAAAAAACGCTAAAAAACTGAACTAAGCGAGGAATTATCAGCATGGAAATAAAATTAAGCGATTTTGATTATGAATTACCCGAAGAGCTTATTGCCCAAATGCCTGCTGATAAGCGTCAAAATTCAAAAATGCTTGTCTTAGATAAAGCTAATCAAACAATTGAACATAAACACTTTTTTGACATTGTTGACTATATAGACGAAAACTCAATTTTAGTACTAAACAACACAAAAGTAATTCCTGCAAGGCTTTACGGAACAAAGGACACAGGTGCAAAAATAGAAGTATTTCTATTGGAAGGGGTAAATAACAATAAAACTCTTTGGAGCGCTTTAATAAAACCGTCAAAACGAGTTAAGCCTGATACGATTATAAAAATCAGCGACGAATTAAGCGTACGAGCAATTGAAAGACTTGAAGAAGCAGGTGAATGGCTTGTTGAACTTATGTATGAAGGTGATTTGTTTGAAATTTTACATAAAGTAGGAAATATTCCGCTTCCTCCGTATATTGAAAGAAAACTACAATCAGAAGCACTTAAACAATTTGATTTTAACAGATACCAAACAGTTTACGCAAAAGACGAAGGCTCTGTTGCCGCTCCAACTGCAGGCTTACATTTCACTCAGGAAATCTTAGACAAGCTAAAAGCTAAAGGGGTTGAAATTGCTTATGTTACCCTAAATGTAGGCTTAGGTACTTTCAGACCGGTAAAATGTGAAAATGTTTTAGACCATAAAATGCACTCTGAAACATTTGAAATTACTCAGGAAGCTGCCGACAAAATCAATAAAGCAAAATCCGCAGGCAAAAAATTAGTTGCAGTCGGAACAACAACAGTAAGAACTCTTGAAACAGCTTATCAAAAATACGGCTGCATAAAAGCATGTCATGACCATTCTGAACTGTTTATTTACCCGCCATATGAATTTAAAGTTATTGATAAATTAATAACAAACTTTCACCTGCCAAAATCAACATTATTAATGCTTGTAAGCGCATTAGCAGGTAAAGATTTTATTTTTAAAGCTTACAATGAAGCAATAGAGAATAAATACAGGTTTTTCAGCTACGGCGATTGCATGCTGATAAAATAAGAAGGTGCTATAACATTTACCCCTACACCTTTTCGCGAAATATTATTTCATACCCTAAAGTTTCTGCAACATCAACGACTTCTGAAAACTTTATCGTTTCTTTTTTTAATTTTGCATAAAAATTTGAATAACAATCGCTGGTATTTTTACTCTGGGCGATACGACTTACAAGCTTTCTAAGTGACAAACCTTTGTAAATCGTTAAAGTTTTTATAAAATCAATAATCTTTATATTGTCAAATTTATATTCCATTTTACTATGTTATACTTTGCTGTTAATAAAAACAAACAGATTGACATTTTATAGTTATATGACTATAATTATTAATTACATGACTGATATTTATTTGATTTTGACGACAGGAGCAAACATGGTTATATGAAGAATTCAAACCATATTTAACAATATCAAGAAGTGGTACATATTGTGGTATAGAACATAAATATAAAACCGTTAACGGAGCTCAAAAATTTTATAGCACTTGGCTAGATGATGGGTATTTAATATTACAAGACAGTACCACTATACTTTTTGAAAACTGTATTAATAGTAGTTTTATACTTGTATCCATTGATATAAACGGGTACAATACACCACCTAATAAAGCAGGACATGATTTATTTACATTTCAATTTATAGATGGAGAATTAAAAGCGATGGGAGAAAAAGGTACCAAATATGAAAATGATGTCGAAAAATATTGTAACTTAAACGATAATAACAGTAACATAAACGGTATAACCTGCGCATTAAAGGCAAAAAATGATCCTGAATATTTTAATAAGATTGTCAGAAAACATTAATTTGACATATCAAAAATAATCCTTAAACCTTTTGGAGGATACACTTAATGTAAAATTAAAGTAGAATGATAGTGTAATATGGGAGGCAGGTAAGAGCATGTTCTCTGAAATGATACAAGGATTATTAAATTCAGGCGGAAAAGCCGCTGCAATGCAACGAGCTTCGCAGATAAATAATTATGTAAAAAATGTTGACAGGCAACTAAACCCTCAACAAGCAAGAGCGAATAGTGCGCTTGATACTATTTATCCGCCGAATGCTGATTCCGTACAATCTTTTGAAAAAGTTTTATCAAACTCAAAAGCCGTAAACTTTGGTTCACTTCTGCTTAACCCTAATTCTCTAAACGTTAACGGAAACATCTATAACGAAAATAATATAACAAATGCAACCCTAAAACGCGCTATTCAGGAAGTAAATGATGCAACAAGAGTATACAATCCTGATGCAGTAAATGCTTCAACAAACAAAAAATCACAACTTCTTAATATGATAAACCAAGTTGCAAATAAACATGGCGTTGATGAAAGACTTGTACAAGCACTTATAAAACAAGAATCAGGATTTAATCCGAACGCAAAATCAAAAGCCGGAGCCTTAGGCTTAATGCAATTGATGCCATCAACAGCAAAAGCATTAGGAGTAGCAGATCCGCTTAATCCAACCCAAAACGTAGAAGGCGGGGTTAAATACCTAAAATCTATGCTAAACAAATATAACGGCAATGTAATTTTAGCACTTGCCGCATATAACGCCGGACCAAATGCTGTTGACAGATATTCAGGAGTTCCTCCGTACAAAGAAACCCAAAATTATGTTAAAAATATCCTTGCAAACTATCTGTAAGATTAACATGTTGCACTTTCTCATACCGAGAAACAATAACTGTTATACGTCATTGTTAGTTTATCCGTTAGGGTTTTTAATAGCATTGATAGACCCTGAATCAAGTTCAGGGTGACAAATAATTTCCAAGCTACTGAGCTGCCTAAAACTTTGACAATGCATGTTGTAATTTATCTATCTTTTTATTATCCGTACCAATTCCGCATAACAACATTGTTGACTTACTGTTCGTTTTTTCATCTTCAATATTAAAATCTTCATAAAGAATTTGCGAAAGTTCTTCCCCGCTTAAGCCGGGAACTTTTACAAGAACCTTTGTAGGATCATCTCCGAAAAACTCACAGCCTTTACATTTAATTCGCATATTATCAAGACGATTAATAATATTATCGATTTCTCTTCCGCCTTCATATGAATCCAGATAATTAATATTAGCTTCAATTGATGCAAGCAGCGGGTAAGAAGGTGATGTTGTCATAAACATATTTAAAGCAGGTCGAACATCAATATCACAATTTGTATGTAATAAGGCTGTCGGATTTAACCCTCCAGCGGTTTTATGAAGCGATTGAACGGTAAAATCAGCAATATTAACAGCCGACAACGGCAACTGATCTGAAAACGGGTATAAAGCACCATGAGCCTCATCTACAATCAAAAAAGCTTCATAACGTTCACATATAGACTTAATTTCTTCTATATCAGAAATTATACCTTCATAAGTCGGAGAAGTTATAATAACTGTACTTATATTATAACGGCTCAGATAGTACTCAATCACTTCCGGTTTAGTTTCTAACGGAACGCCCCAATCTTCATCAATTTCTAAATCGTAAGTTAAAGCCCTCGCACCTGCAAGCCTTACGGCATTAAAATGACACGGGTGAGAATTTGAAGCAATTAAAACCTTATCCCCAACATGAGTACAAGATAACACCGCAGCTATAATACCGCTTGTTGAACCGTTAGTTAAAAACGTTGTAGAAACAGTACGATAAACAGACCTTGCCCTTAATTGAGCTCGCTCAAGTGCTTCTTGCGGATTTTGGCACTCAGTTTCCGAGATATCATACCTATAAACATCTCTATACGGGTCAAATATCACTTTTTTTTGACCGTGAGAAGGCGTAGTAAAACAAATTTTATTATTTCTTTCTGGTAAAAGCCTTAATAAACTCATCTTTTTGCCTATTTATTCTTAATCTCTACACTGCGTTTTGCACAGAATTGTGTTACAAACATTCTATCAGCACTTGAATTAAACACAAACTGTCCTGATACGGTATAACCCTCTTGAGCTTTTTCAATTCTGATAGGCTGGAATGAACAACTAATTGAAACTTCTTCAGTTAAAGGAAGGGCAAGTGCATAATTTCCTTCGATATTAAGATTTTCGGAAGTTTTAAACTTCATACCGCCTGCTGAAATATCAAGAGTAGAAATTTTATAAGACTTATTGTCAAAAGCCATTTCTAAATCTGTCATATATTTTATACGGGTATATTGACGTCTTTGCAGAAATTTGTGTTTTGCAGGGCTTGCAATCACAAGAGTTTTGCCGTTGATTTCCTTTGCATAAGAGTCAAAATGAAGCTTACCATGACTTGTTTGAGTAAAAAATTCGCAGTAAGTATTTTCTAAAATTCCGTCAGGTTCATAATCAAGCTCCAATGTAAAATCGCCTGCTCTGACTTCTTTTACTCTGCCTTTATTTACAAACTTGTAATTTTGCGGAATCATTAAAATTTCCTGATTTTCAACAACTAATTCTCTCATCTTTGCCCTTTCAAAAATATAACTATATAATGAAATTATACACCAACAAAAATTTTAAGGCAGAATGTTAAGAAATAAAAAAAGCCCCTCCTTAAACAAAGAGAGGCAAGCTGAGCAATCAGAAGAGTTGAGGATTTACATGTTTATAATAAATATATTTTTTCACTGTTTCATTAGCTGAAATAGTAATCCTAAAGCCAAAATATTAACTTAAAGCAGTATTTATTGATTTTTGAAGTAAATATATGATAAAATAAGATAAAAAAGGAGTTTTATATTATGAAAAAGATTTTATTATTAACTGCAATTTTCGCGCTGGGAACAGGAATGGCTAACGCTTTTGAATATCTCGGACCAATAAATGAAGGTAACAGAAATTTTGCTCCAATAAAACAACACCAGTTCGAAAAACAAGAAACCCTTGATTTCGTGAATAACCCGAATGAATATAAGGTAAAAAGAGAGAAAAAAGATGCCTATCTTGACTATCAGGAAGGAAAACAACAAACAAATACCAATCGTCCTACACAAGCTCCAATGGAATTTACAAAAGGTGAAGACGGACAGATAAGAATACAGGGAATTAAATAAATAACTAAAAAAGGCGGTTTTGATACATCAAAACCGCCTTTTTCTTAAAGTGTAACAGCCTCAAGGTGTTCTTCTTCCGAGATTTTCGGATTAATAGGAATAATAAACCCAAAAGTATTTGATTGTGTTTTTAAACTTTTGGCAATAATTTCACCACCATGAGCTTCTATTATCTTTTTAGATAAATACAACCCCAATCCGATACCGACTTTGTTATATTTTTGAGAGTGAGAAACATACTTTCTAAATAACCCCAGCATTACCTCAGGTTCAATATACGGACTGGAATTAACCACTCTAAATTCAAAATTATTCATATCAGACTTTAATTCAACACGGACAATAGTACCTGAAAAGGCATAATTAATTGCGTTAGAAAGAAGGTTTATTACAACCCGTTTTAATTCAATTTTATCAGCATTTACCCAATAATTTTTATCATTAAGTATACATTCGATATTAATAGAATTTTCCCGAGCGAGGTTAGAAATTTCATTTATACTTTCATGCAATAAGTCAAACATGTTAACCTTGCTGTAATTTAATTTTACAGCTCCACTTTCAAACTTGCAGGTTGATAACAGGGTATAAACCATATCGTACATATAATGACAAGAATCCAGAGTCAAATTAAGCATTTCTTTTTGAGGTTCGTTAAACTCGCCCATCTGCCCGCTCAACAAAAGTTCCAAAGCCCTAACCTGAGCAATCGCAGGAGTTTTCAAATCATGGCTTAAAGTTGCAATATAAGTTTCTCTTTGCTCTTGTATTCGTTTTTCCGCATCAATATTTCTTGAAAAAGTTGCTATAGCATAAATCTTCCCGTTTTTACTTTTCAACGGAGTTTTATGAACACTATACCAGCTGTAATCACCGTTTTTAAGTTTTATAGGTTTTTCTATCTGATAGCATTCACCTGTTGTTAAAACCTTATCAAGCTCCTTTAACTCTTCTTCTTTTAATATTTCAGGTGATATTTCAATATATTTTCCGTCGATTGTAACATCGACACCTGTATTAAAAAACTTTTGAGCTCTTGCATTCCCAAATAAAAACTGCCCCTTTTTATCTTGAACATAAGATAACATAGGAGCATTATTTATTAAATCATATAAATGAGCATTATCATTAGTGCTCCGATTAAGCAATACATACGCAAGTATCAGCTTAAACAATAACAACACCAACAAAACACCCAATGCCAAATGAGTTGAAAGCAATTTAGTATCTTTTACTAAGCAATATAAAAGAAATACCAGAACCAAAGCACCTGCACAATGTAAAAAATAAATCTTAAAATTTTTCATCAAGCAGTTAAAATTAAACCATGTCATATTTTACACACCTCAACATTTGTTCTGCCATATCGGTTTTTGCAAGTTTTTTCAATATCGAATTAATATAAACATACAAATCCATTACACCAATATTCAAAGACACCGCAATATCTTCTTTGCTAACCCCTTGTAAAACCAAGCTTATAACATTAAGCTCAACAGGTGTCAAAACCTCTTTCAGATAATAATAATCCGTTTTTGGCAGAATACTTACTAACTTAAAAATCATATGTAAAAACCTGAAATCAAACCAATATCCGCCATTAAAAATTATATTCATAATTTTTTCAAAATGATGAATATCTAAGTCATTCAACGCAAAAGCATCGACATTTGCAAAAATAGAACCCAAAAGTCCTTGTTCATGCAAATTTGGAACAACCATTATGATTTTCAATTCAGGATTAACCCTTTTTAAGATATTTGAAGCCTCGATACCGTTCATTTTTGGAAGCCACATATCTAAAAGGACCATATCAACTTTATTTTTAGCTATATATGCCAAAGCATCTTCCGCGTTATCAAAATCCGCACCGACTTTTATATTTTTAAACCTCTGACACATATATCTTTCTACTGTTCTTGTAAGGTTATAATCCTCGACTATAACGACATTAATATCTTTTGCTATTTCCATTTCTTCCAGCCTTTCTGAACTATAGTTTTATTAAACACTAATTGTTTAATAAAAAAAATTGCCGAAGTTACCAATATAAAAATAGCCCGATTGTCATATGCAAAAAATAAACTATTCTTGTTCAATTTGACAAGAAAAATCAGGGTTTTGCTCCATCTTATCCAAGATACAGTCAAAAGTCAGCAATCCCGCAGTTGCTCCAAATTCAGAAACTACCCCTGCTGAATTAATAGATGCTGCGACAAGCGATTTTTCAATATTTGCATTAAATTTATACAATGCGGCACAAAAAGTTGAAGCAAAAGCGTCACCCGCACCTAAAGTAGAAGTTACAGGACCGTCAAAACAAGGACAGTAATAATAATTTTTACCGTCATAAGCATAAGCTCCGGCTCCGCCGTCTGTGATTACGATTATCTGGTAATCAGATACTTTCAACTTATTAAACATAGCCTTCAAATCAGGATGCACAAGCATATTTGAGAATTTGACATCCTTAGTATCAGGACGAAGATTTATACCTGTAGCCATTGAAGCTTCTTCTTTATTTAATACTACAATTTGAGCATATTCTAATATCTTTTTCAGATAATTAAAACCTTTTTTAATACCTGTTGTTCCGGCATTAAAACATACATAAGTCCCGTTTTCTCTTGCAAATTTTACAATATCGTCCAAAACTTTGTTACTGTCACCATTTAGCGGAGCAATATATAGTAATTTAGCTTTCTTTATCGCGTCAAAATCAATCTCTGATTTTTTAATATGCGCATTAGCACCCCTGTGAGCCAGAACGGTTCTATCACCCTCAAAACTTGTTAAAATTATAGAAAAACCTGTAGAATCGGTTTTATCTTGGATTACAGAAGATAATTTTACATCAGTGTGCTTAAAAAACTCAAAAATACCGTTTGAGTAAATATCATCACCGACTTTAAATATAGCACCTGTTTTAAAACCAAGATTAGCAAAATTAGCAGCAGTATTAACCCCGCCTCCGCCGACTTGAGATGCAAAATCAGAAATCTCAATCTTTGAGCCGTACGGATAACTCATAAACTCTGAACAACTGTCTTTTTTTCTGACAGATACAATATTCGCATCATCACACTCTACAAAAACATCCATTGTTGCACTTCCAATTGTTATGATATCACTGCTCATAATTTATACTCCCTTTTCTTTGATATTTTAACATAAAATATTAAATAATGTGAATTATTTATGAATCCAGTAGCAAAAAAGAATCTTGAGAACGCTTAAAATGACAGATTCAATATAGGAGTTCAAAATGAAAATACAATTTAACCCGCAAACATACCCCTCATATAATAATAAGAAGACATTAATAACAAAACAGCAGCAACAAAATCCGCAAAGATCAAACTCTGTATCTTACAATCCTATAACATATAAAGATTTTAATATAAGCTTTGGTGCAAGAACTCCGGAAGACTTTTACGAATTTAATGCTCAAAGTATGCCATACTCAATGAGAAATTACCTTAACTATGACAAAGAAAATCGCAAACACATTCCGCCGGAACAAATGATGAACGTGGTTTTCAAACATCTTGATAATGCCAAGGATTTTGAAGAAGTAAAAAGTAAATATTATCCAAAAGAAGATTTATTTAATAACCTTCATCCACTCAGAAAAAATGCAAGAAAAGGTATCCTGTCTGAAATAAAAGTCGCAAGGGATTTAAGTGATACCCCGCTTTTAAAAGACGGCTCAGATGATTTTGGAATGTATCTTTTAAAAAAAATTTATAAAGAAGGCAAAACACTTAAAGAAATAAGTAAAGATTTCCTCGAAAAAGATATCAACGAAGAATACAAAGGATTTATCACAGAACCTGTTACCTATGATACAACAGGTGCATATGGAATAAAATTCCCGAATATCGGATTCTGGCACTCATTTATAGCAACCAGAGATGAATATAAGAAATTCTTCGTAACTCTTCCCAAAAACATGGTAGACCCGAACAGAACAGAAGCTAATCAAAAATCCGATACATCTTCACAACGAACAAAAACAACAAAAACAGACGAACCTACCACAAAAAGAGCACCCAGAAAATATACTCTGAAAAAATACCAAAAAGACCAAATAAAAAATGATATAAAAAAAACTAACGGAAATATTGATTCTGAAACCGTTGAAAAAGCAGTAAGGAGAAGATTCAGCAAAGATGACCCTGAAGCTTCTTTTATCATTAAATACTTAAGCCCTATAATGACTGTTGCAGCAGATAAAGTTCATTTGTCCGAAGAAATGAGATATTTTTACGAATTTGACCCAAATCCGACAACAAAAAGATTCTGGAATGATAACCGTGAACTTTTAGACAATTACTCCACTGCAATTACCGATACAATGGAGTTATTCGAAGATGTATACGGCGCAGGCGGGCTTATTCCAATAAACAACAACTATGAACAAATTACATCAAAAACAGAAAACCAAAAGCCTATAGATTTTGTAACCACTGATTTTATTGAACTCTTGGATTATACGCAAACAATCAAACCAAACCGCGATAAAAGATACGCAGAACACGACGAAATGCAAAAGCAATGGGAAGAACATTTTCTTGAACGCTACGGAGAAGTACAAGAGGAAACAACACCAAAGAAACCTCTTGATAATCAAACAATAGAAACAACGTTTGAAGAAGTTCTAGCGAAAAATCCGACAGCTCAGATGTTTAAATTCAACGTATGCGACACAGATATCAGAGTTGCAATAGACCTAAAAGAAATATTTGAGAAAAGTATTATGCAGGATGAACACCCGAATACTCCAAAAAGCTATTGCGAAAAATTCAAAAAATTTGCACTTAATCACCCAAAAATGACAGAAAATATCTTATTGGGTTATGCAATTAACGTAAAAGACCTGCTGCAAGACAGTGTATTTTTCCCTGATAACGTAGTACGTACAGAAGAAGAACAAGAATTATTTAACAAAAATGTTAAAGCTGAAATAAAAGCCCAACTTCCATCGCAAGATGAAATTTTTGACGTACTGACAGAAATTCATCAAGACTTTGAAAAGAAATATCCTCAATTTATTAAAAGAGTAAAACAAGCAATAAGAGAATATTCTACAACACTAAAAGCTCCAAGCAAAGAATATTTAAAAACTCTGGTACAAGAAAGAATCCGTACACTGGAAGATGCCGGTTTAGTTGACGAAAACGTCAGTGAAGAAGAAAAAGCCGAAACAACAGCCAGAATGTACGAACGAGTTAGTGAAAATATAAGGAATATGAAAAACCATATAATAGGTTATATGGATATCAATGAGCTTGAAGCAGGAATCTGGTTCTTAAAAATAGGAAAAGATAAAGAAAATACCGCAGAAATAATGGATAATATTCTGCAAAAATATAATACACCTCTTACAAACAAAGAAAAAATAAGTATTCTTAACAAATTTTTCAATATTATGGTAAATATGAATCCAGAAAATACCGAATATTTCAAAACTCCAGAGATATCAAGGAATTTTAAATTAACAATGAACGGTCTAAAATTAAAAGAAAATGCTAAAATAAAGAAAAACATAATTGAAGTAATCTCCAAAAATGTAATTACAAATGACAATACAACATTAAGATACCTTCTTGATAAAAATGGAGATAAAAATTTGCAAGAAGCAATTGTTGAAACAGAAATAATTCCAATATTCAATAATGATAACCTTAAATTATTAGCAAAAGTAACAAATCATGATTTATAATAAAAAAGAAACGGGAAGTTTTTCCCGTTTCTTTTTATCAGTTTAACCTTTTAAAACTTATTGAGCTTTAGCTCTGTCCTCATCGGTTACACCTTTGATAGTCAAGTTTACACGACCTTTTTCGTCGATTTTGATAACTTTAACTACGACTTCTTGTCCGATAGTCAAATGAGGCTCAATAGTTTCAATTCTTTCATTGCAAACTTGAGAAATGTGAACCATACCGTCTTTGCCTCCGCCTAATTCAACAAAGGCACCGATAGGAATAATTCTAATAACTTTACCTTTTATAACCATTCCGACTTCTGGTTTAAACGTCAAATCTTTAATCATCTTAATTGCGATTTGAGCGCCTTCCTGATCGTTAGAAGTAATAGTTACAACACCTGAATCCTGAATATCAATTTCAGCACCTGAAGCATCAATAATTGCACGGATTTGTTTTCCGCCTGGTCCGATAACTGTTCCGATATCTTCTGTCGGAATAGTCATTGTAGTAATGCTTGGTGCAAACGGTGACATAGGTCCAGGTTCGGTGATTGCTTCTCTCATTTTACCTAAGATATGTAATCTGCCTTCTTTAGCTTGAGCCAAAGCTCTTCTTAATGTAGCATTAGCAATACCTTTAGCCTTCATATCCATTTGAAGAGCTGTAATTCCTGTATCGTTACCTGTAACTTTAAAGTCCATATCGCCCAAGAAGTCTTCAATACCTTGAATGTCAGTTAATACAACAGGTTCTTTACCTTCTTCGGTAATCATACCCATAGCAACACCGCCAATCATACATTTAACAGGAACACCTGCGTTCATCAATGCCATTGAAGAACCGCAAGTTGAAGCCATAGAAGTTGAACCGTTAGATTCTAAAACATCAGAGGTTACACGGATTGTGTACCCGAACTCTTCTTGAGAAGGAAGAGCAGGAACATTAGCTCTTTCTGCTAAAGCACCGTGACCAACTTCACGTCTGCCTGGTCCTCTTAGAGGTTTCACTTCACCAACTGAGAATCCCGGGAAGATGTATTTGTGCATATATGTTTTTTCAGTTTCAGGATCAACACCGTCAAGTTCTTGCTTCATAGCAGGACCTGCCAAAGTTGCAACTGATAAAACCTGAGTTTGACCTCTTGTAAACACAGCTGAACCGTGAGCACGTGGGATTACACCAACTTCGCACCAGATAGGACGAACTTCGGTTGGTTTTCTTCCGTCAGCTCTAACGCCTTCATCAAGAATCATTGTTCTCATGATTTTCTTTTCAGCATTTTTAAATTCTTCAGCAACAAAGTCAATACCTGTTTCTTCAATAATTTGTTTAATATAATGATCATCAGCTAAAGCGTCAATTTTTTCTTTAACAAGTTTTTTAGCTTCTTCTAATTTTTCTTGGCGATAAGCTCTGTCAAAATTATGATAAGCATCAAAAATCATAGCTCCTGCTGTTTCATTGATAATATTTTTCAACTCGGTTGTATCATAAGGGTTTACAAACACTTCTTTTTCAACACCGCAAAGTTTAGCAAATTCAACTTGAGCTTCACATTGTTTTTTAATTTCTTCTTGCGCGAACTCAACAGCAGCCATAATATCGTCTTCAGTAACGAATTTACAGCCTGCTTCAACCATAATTACAGAATCGTGAGTACCTGCAACAACGATATCTAAATCAGATTCTTTAGCTTGTCTGTGAGTAGGGTTAGCAATTAAGTTACCTTCGCTGTCGCGAGAAACTCTAACAGCACCGATAGGACCTTCAAAAGGAGCTCCAGAAAGCATTAAAGCACAAGAAGCACCTAACATTGCTAATGTATCAGGTTGATTTTCCTGATCATAGCTGAACAATTGAGCTACAATTTGAATATCATTTCTATAACCTTTAGGGAATAAAGGTCTGATAGGTCTGTCTATCAATCTTGAAACAAGGATAGCTTTATCGCTTGCTTTACCTTCAGAACGGTTGTAACCGCCAGGGATTCTACCGATTGAAGACATTCTTTCTTCATAATCAATTAATAAAGGGAAAAAGTCGATACCAACTCTTGGTTCTTTTGATACAACACAATGAACAAATAACATTGTATCACCGCATCTTACTGTAACAGAACCGTTAGTAGATTGACCATACTTCCCGGTTTCAATAGTAACGGCTTTGCCACCGATTTCTAATTGAAAAGATTTTGTTTCAGGTTTCATAATAATTTACCTTTTCTTTCTGCGCATCATCTAACGCCTTTAAGTTATACACTTCCGTTTACAGTTTTTATTATAACCCAAACAGAGGTAAATGAAACACAAAAATAAAATTTTAAATGTTTTATTAAAGTTTTCAAAAAAAATACCGTTAAATAAAAAGTAAAGAAATTTGGAGATAGAATATGACAAGTTACAGAAAAACCCCCAATAACATATGTCGTCAAGATAATATTAAATCAAGAGAAGTTATTATTAATAAACGACCTCCAAGACAACAAAGTGTTAAACAAAATTCCGTATTTAGTGCAGATACTACAAGAACTAATAATATGAATATTGCCCATCGCACAAACATGGGGAAAGTAATGCAAAATTTAATCGGGCAGACCGAAAAAAACGGACAAGCTCCGGCATTCATAACAGGTAAAGCCTACACAAACCAGCAATGGTGTGCATATACAATGACATATGCGATGAATCAGGTTTGTGCTCAAAAAGGAATAAAAAATCCAACAAAAGGATTTTATGCAGTAAGCCAATATATAGATTGGGCAACAAAGTCAAAAAGATATCGCCCGATAAAAACTAAAAATGTGTCAAAAAATAATATGACATCAGACAGAAAAAATCGAGAGAAAGAAATAAAAGCCCAACTTTCCAAAATGAAAGAAGGAGATTTAATTATTTGGAAATCCGAATATTATGCAAAAGCCCTTGAAAACGGAAAGGGTACAATAAAACATTTTACAAGCAGCCACATTGGTATGATTGAAAAAGTAGTAGGTGACTATGTATATGTAATAGAAGGTAATGCAAATGTAGCAAAAAGTGATAACAACTATGAAAGGTATATAAATTCGACAGATTCAATAATTGGCGATCAAAAAGCCGGAGAAATTGTAGAAATTAATCAAAATGACGGAGTTATAAGGAAGAGATATTCTATATCAGATTTAGCAAAATTCGGATATAGCGGTTTCATCGACATGAAAGGTTTATCAGATTAAAGGTACACATTTAAAGTATTTATGTGGTAATATATACACATACAACATGAATATTTTTTAACTGGCTTCGTAGCTCAGCAGGATAGAGCAGTGGTTTCCTAAACCAAAGATCGCGCGTTCGAATCGCGCCGGGGCCATTTTATTTTGTGAAAACATTTATAGTCACGCGATGAGAACGCACAATGCGAAAGCATTGTTTGTCGTTCGAGCGCGAGTGAGCTGAGTGCGGAGGAGTTTTCTTTGGAGCAAGCTATGCTTGGAAAAAGAAAATCCGCAGACACGTTAATCGCAAACGAGCAAGACAATCGCGCCGGGGCCATTTTATCTTGTGAAAACATTTATATCTGCGCTATGAGAGCAAGGTAAAACTTAGCTTGAAGATATCCTCAATATATCTTAATATTTATCCCTTTCTTCTATTGATTTTATAATGTTTCTGCTATTATTGCTGAAATAATTAAACATTATACAAAAATTTTATTAAAAATAGGGGTATTAAAAATTATGAAAATCAATCCAATTAATTGTACAAATCAGTACAACAAAAATGACGTATCTTTTAACGGTGGAATACCAAGAAAAATAGTATGTTTCGGACCACCTGCAAGCGGTAAAGGTACACAAACAAGTCATTTATCAAAAGAGTTAGGCTTACCGCATGTCGATATGGGCTCACTTTTAAGAAGTGCAATTGCTTCAGGCACAGAAGAAGGTTTACTTGCAAAATCATTTATTGAAAAAGGGCAGCTTGTACCTACTAAATTGATTGCAAAAATAATAGAAAATATGCTTGCAAGTTCAAAATGCAAAGACGGCTACATCCTGGACGGTTTTCCAAGAAACATTGAACAAGCCCACCTGCTTGATAGAATTAATCAAAGAATTGACGCAGGAAAAAAAGCAATATTTCAGGCAATTAATTTTGAAGTAAGTCCGAAACTTCTTCTGGAAAGAATCATTAATCGCAGATCTTGCCCTCAGTGTGGAGAAATTTATAATACAAAATTCAAAGCTCCAAAAATTGAAAATGAATGCGATATTTGTCATATTCCGCTAAGACAAAGAGCTGACGATACAGCAGAAATAGCACAAGCTCGATTTAAAACTTATGATGAACAAACCGCACCGCTTATCAATTATTACAAAGAGCAAGGGACATTAAGCTCAATTGACGCAAACGGTTCAATTGAAGAAGTTTGGACAAACCTTATGAAAGCAATTAAGCGTTAAGGGATAAAATATAATCAATATCTTTATCACCGCGCCCTGATAGGTTAACCAACAGTTTTTTACCGCCATTAGCTTTTGCAAATCTTAACGCAAAGGCTAATGCGTGAGAACTTTCAAGCGCAGGAATTATTCCTTCTGTTTTTGAAAGCTCGTAAAAAGCGTTCAAAGCTTCTTCATCATTAACCGTTTCATAATGAACACGACCGATATCTTTCAGATAACAGTGCTTTGGCCCAACTCCGGGGTAATCAAGTCCGCTTGCAACAGAATAAGCATTTACAAGGTCGCCATTCTCGTCTTGCAATAAAAGACACTTGAATCCGTGTAAGATACCTTCTTTACCATAAGTTAAACTTGCAGCATTATCACCCAACTTTTCTCCTTTGCCTAAAGGTTCAACCCCGATAAGTTTAACATCATCATTTAAAAATTCGTTAAAAATTCCAATCGCGTTAGAACCACCACCAACGCACGCAATAACACAATCAGGCAAAACACCCGTTTGGTCAAGAAACTGTTCACGAGCCTCTTTACCTATAACAGATTGAAAATATTCAACAATTTCAGGAAACGGATGAGGGCCGACAACAGAACCTATTGCATAAAGGGCTGTTTCATATTCTTTTGTATAAGCTGCAAACGCCTCATCAACAGCCTCTTTTAATGTTCTTTCTCCGCTTTTTACACAAACGATATTTGCACCTAATAACTTCATTTTTTGAACATTAGGCTGCTGTTTTAAAATATCCTTTTCTCCCATATAAATATCACACTTTAAGCCTAATAAAGCCGCCGCAGTAGCCGTAGCAACTCCATGCTGACCTGCGCCTGTTTCGGCAATAATCTTTGTCTTACCCATCTTTTTAGCAAGCAAAGCTTCACCGATACTGTGATTAATTTTATGAGCGCCCGTATGGTTTAAATCTTCACGCTTTAAATATATTTCACAACCGTACTTCTCTGATAAATTTTTAGCATAATATACAGGACTCGGACGCCCTACATAATAAGTTAAGTAATAATTCAAAGTTTCTTGAAAAGTCTTGTCTTCTTTTAATTCATAAAAAGCATTTGCAATATTATTAAACTCGACTTTTAAGCTTTCTGATATAAACTGTCCGCCATAATTTCCGAAAAATCCGTTCTTATCAGGATTTAAATCTATATTCATTATTTTTCTCCTTTATCAAATATTTTGTAACAACAGCATCTTGAGTTTTTAGAATTTTAGACCCGCGTGTAACTTTGCATAAACTGACATTTAAGTCTTTTGCAATCTCACGCTGAGTTTTACCTTCCGCCAACATATTTAAAATACGCCATCGTTTTGTTAAAAGAGAAATCTCTGATTCTGATAACATTTCATACAAAAATTTGCAAACCTCATCCCGCGAATCCAATTGGCTAACCAGTTCGCAAAGCTGCAATAAATTATCATTTTTAGAAATATTACTATTCATAGAAACATTATAAGTAAAACAAACGTTTCTGTCAACAGTAACGTTATCAATACAATGTAACAAAATCTTAACATAATTTTTATTTATAGCAATCATAAAAGATATACAAACTTTATATATATAAAGGATATTAAGGGGAAAAATAAATATGCTACAGGGATTGATGCCTGTCGGATCTTATCGGTCGACAGGGAAAGGTAACATTTTTAGCAAAGCTAAGAAATCAACCAGTAACGGTTATGCCAGTTACACAATTGCCGGAATAGGTTATGGCTCTAACTATTACCGCTCTCCGATTAACTTCGCATTTCCACCAATAACTATTCCAAAAATTTCAGTTAGCTTACCGAAAATAAACAAAGCTACAATAGCAAAACAACAAGAAAGTCAGGGTATTTTCAGTACCTTTGGTTCCTGGATAAAAAAAGGTTGGGATTATATAAGTAATCTGGGTAAAGGAATTATATCAACCGCAGCAAAATATTTGGGATTCAATGAAAGAAACGGTTCTTATAAGAAATTTACGAATGGACGAACAGAAGCCTGGTGCGCGGATTTTGTAACATATGTTGTTAAAGAAACATTCAGAAAAGCAGGTAAAGCAATACCTCGAGGATTTGGTTCTCCGTCTGTATCAGGTTTAATGGCTTGGGGTAAACAAGCAGGTCGTTGGATTCAAACAACAGGAAAAGGTAATAAAGCAAGTATTATCAAACAAAATGTCAGACCGGGAGATATAATAATATTTAAGAGTGCAGGAGCCTCTCACACAGGTATTGTTGAATCAATAGCGGCAGACGGTACAATCCATACAATTGAAGGTAACACCTCAGATAAAGTTGCCCGAAGGCGGTACTCACCAAATAAAGCAACCATAACAGGATTCATAAAAATGGCTTAAAGAAAGTAAAAGGGCGGGATTGCGATAAAGCAATCCCGCCCTTTTAAATAAACTTGTGCCCGGGGGGATTCAAACCCCCGACCTTGAGCTTCGGAGACTCACACTCTATTCAACTGAGCTACGAGCACATAAAAAAGTCAGGCTTTCGCCCGACTTTTTTAACTATTTTTACTTAGTAAAATAATCTGAGGCATTAACTCTTTGTTTTGCAGCTTCAGGAGCTTCATAGAACGGACACTGGGTGATTCCGACCATTGCAGCAACTATAGAGCTAGGGAAGATTTCAACAGCATTATTCAATTCTTTAACAGCACTGTTGTAAAATCTTCTTGCAGCAGCAATATGTTCCTCAACTTCAGAATATGTTTGCATAGCTTGAATCATTGTTTGGTCTGATTTTAATTGCGGATAATTTTCCACATTAACCATTAACTGACCCATTTTTGTTGCTATCGCGTTATCAAGATTAAATTTTTCAGAAATTGTTTCAGGATTTGATCTTAATCCGGCAGCTTGTGTTCTTAATTTGGTAATTTCATCCATCAAGCCTCTTTCGTGCTCCATGAATTTATTAGCAATAACCAAAATATTAGGAATAAGGTCATAACGTTTGTTCAATTGAACATCAACACCGCCCATAGCTTCCTTTACATTGTTTTTCTTTTTGATAAGCGCAACATAAAGGTTGTATAAACCTAATAAGATTGCCAGAACAACAACACCGATAATTCCATAAGTTAACATTTTTCATCCTCGCTTTCGATAAACATTTAATATTATAACATATTTTTCACAGGTTTACAATCCCAGCTTTTTATCAAGCTTGAAGTGATCAACCAACTCTAAAATTGAAGCAAATTCTTCAAACAATACCGCAAACTGTTCGTGATTATCAACAGGTTTTACTAAGGAACACAATGAGAACAAATCAGTACCTGTATGCGGAGCAATATAAACAGAATCATTGTGGAAAGAACAAGAAATATGTTCAGCGTTAAATGCTAACTGAATACGTTTCAGTCTTTCCATAAAAGCTGTAGTAATTAAATAACGAGCTTCAATCTGATCATGCGAATAAACCAGATACTGTTTGTCAAACTCGGGATCTTCAAGTTTAACTAGTGACATTCCCGATTTTTCCAAATCTTTTTTATCTTTATTGTAAGCTTTCTTTGCTCTTATAAGAGTAGTACCTTCGAAATTTTTATTCATTTTTATACGAATAACAACCCCTTGAAATACCGTTGTCGAATTATTCCCGCCGCCAATTTCATACTCACATTCAGAAATAGCAACAGGAACTTTTCTGTAATCCCCTATAAAGCAATCATCAAAGGTTTTTCTACATTTATCAGCAACAGGAATAATTTTACAAGCGCTAATATCTTTTTCCGTAACAGGCGGAGTTTGCTGCCAGTAAAATCCCGGAATAGCACGCATCAAAACTGGAAGAACTTGTTTTTTAATTTTGTTTTCAAAATTTTTCTTAATCATATGCCAAACAATAAAAATCAAAGCAATACAAAGCCCGGAAAGCTTACCTGTACCGCTGCTGTTCGGTCCGAATATAAAAATTAAAAGAGCAAGAACGGCCAAAACAATCGCTGCCGCAATAGCCCCTGTCAGTCGTTTTTTACGTTCGCCTTCGTATTGCTGTAATTCAGGTAAAATACGATTTACAACCATATTTTCATAATCAGCTCTAAATTGTTCAATACTGTACTCATTTTTTACAGCACTTTCTTCAGGTTTAACTTCTTCTTGTGCAACAGGTGCGGGAGCATCCTGCGGAACTTCAAAAGAATTAACTTGCGGAACAGAATTATTAATATGAATCTTATTCAATCCGTTTCCGCCATTACCTCCAAGACTTGGAATTGTCATACTTAACTCTCCTTTTTATTTTATTGTTTCGTAAAAAACAACTTCTTCTACAGCTTTTCTTAATTTTTTTGTTTGTCCTGAATTTTCTTCATAACCAAGAGTTAATAAATCCACAAGTACCTGTCGGTTATTTAACCCCAACTTCTCTTTGACTTTTTGAACCATCTCATCTGATGTTTTTGTTAATTCATTAGCCATAGCGCCGACTATACAACATCCGACACCTTGTTCTTCAGCAACAAGCGTCATATAAGAAACAGCATAAGTCAATTGTTCAACACTTCTTAGCAAAGTTTCATATTCACCTAAAGTTGAAGGATTCAAAAGTCTTGAAGTTACAATACCGTCAATTGTAGATTCATCCAATCCCTTTTGAGCTAAAACTTTACCGAAATGAGTTTTATTCCAAGAATCTAAATCTGCCACACAACAAATAACAACCTGAGCATTTTTAACCTGATTTTGACCGCCGCAAGCTTCACACAGTAAATCTTTAGTTTCCTGAGCTCTTACTACAACAAATTTCCAAGGTTGAACATTAACCCAAGACGGAGCAAGTCTTCCAGCCTCCAGAATTTTTTCTAAAACAGTATCATCAATTTGTCTGCCTGAATACTTTCTGACACTTTTTCTGTTTAAAATTGCATTCATAACCATATAAACTCACTCCTATTATTTTTATAAATTTTCACCTGCAACAACCACGGTAAAATCAGTTGCAGCACACATAAATGTTGACGGGTCGTATACAAACTGTCTTGACTTAACTTCAGGAACCTGTTTTTTCAATTCTGAATAATAGTCTGTTGTAACATATTTAGAATGAGCAATAAACTGAGAATGAGCAGAACGTAAAGTTCCTGAACATCTCACTTCAATTCCTGCTGATTCTAAAGCTTTTTTAAGCTGAGCAGCCTCAGAAGCCTTATCCGGAGAACTCATTATACTTGCGCTGTAAGATTCTTTTCTTCCGTCAAGCTTATTTCTATATATTAATCTGTCTACAACTTCCTGAGTTTTTTCAGGATCTAAAATCCAATAACTTATATAACCATGTTTGTTTGGAGCACCCGGAAGCATTGCAATTTCAACATTATCCATATTGAAACTTTTTGCTAAAGTTGCATACTGAGTCATTTCATATAATGACATATCGGTTTTTACATACTTATGGGCAACAGATATAACCTTTGGAAGCTTAGCAATTGTTTCCGGCTTTTTCAAATCAGCCAACAAACCTCTTAAAAACCATTGTTGACGCTGAGTTCTGCCAATATCACCTAATGCATCATGTCTAAATCTTAAATACTCAACCGCATCTTTTTCGGTTAAATGATGATTACCTTTTTGGAAGTTAATATGAAGATTACCTGCGTTGTCATTATATCTCATATTTTTTTCAACATAAATATCAATTCCGCCTAAAGCTCCAACAATAGCCCTTACAGCATCATCATGGAACATTACATATTTATCAATATGAACACCTAAAGTATCTTCCACTGTTTTAATTGTCATTTCAACGCCGCCGATAGCATGGGCAGCATTAATCTTCTGAACTCCCATACCCTTTGGCAGATAAACTTTACTGTCACGAGGAATTGAAATAGCATTAACCGTTTTTGTTTTCGGGTCAATGTTCATTAAAATCATTGTATCTGTACGAGTACCAACCCACAAATCAGAATCTGCACCGTTTGAATCAACACCTAAAAGTAAAATATTTTGGCGTCTTAAACCAAACGGAAGGTTAAATTCAGGTTTTTCTTTTGAATTATTACCTAAAGATAATTTAGATAAAAAAGATGATATAACAGAGTTTTTACCTAAAGTTTCATCGATAAACTCTCTATTATTCGCAAACAACAAAATCGCAAGAATTGCTGTTAAAAAGACTATAGTCATTAACGTTAAAACTTTACGAAAAGAAGACTGACCGCGTCCTCTATCAGTTGCATATCTTTCAAAAGGGTTATCAGCAGAACCGTTTGAATATCTTTTTACCCTTCGACCTGTTTTTGTATATCCTCGTCTGTTATCTTTCATTTTAACCATTTCTTTTAATTTACCTTACTCAATTAATAAATATATTTTATAATAAAATATTCAAGAATATATACTATAAAATATGTATTTACTTGAGGTAATATTATAAAAATTTATCAATTTACTTTACGATTATCACCTAAAAACGGCCTTAATATCTAAAACTTAACAAAATTTTACAAAAAAATTTTATAAAATTTTCAACAAAAAAATGCAATTTTTGATAAAAAATTAGTGTTTTTTATACATTTTTAAATAAAAAACAAGTTAAAGAATCCTATTTTTATAAAATTATGCAAAAATTCATCTTTACATTAATTTTACATTTACACATTTTCGCGCAATTTTTTTTCTTGAGGACTTTTCAATAAAGTGTGCTTTGGTTATAATAAGAACATTCGGCATATATAGTTACGAAAAATTATGATAAATAAAGTTGAATTAGGTAGTGTAAATAGTAAGAATAAACCCCAAATGCAATATAATATTGCACAAAATAAGGGGCAAATAAACTTCACAGGTATAGGAAACCTTATAGTTCAAAAAACGGTAAAAGGTATCCAGAAGTGTGAAGAATCACCTATGTTGAATGTTACCGTACTTGACCTGTCTACAGCAATTGTTCCGAGAACAATATTTGAAACAGTTATCGGTTCAAAGAAAAAAGAAAATCCAAATAAAGAACAAGAAGAAAAGCCAAAAAGAAAATTTAACTTCGTCGGCGGTTTTGAAGCATTAAGACGTGAAGGCTCAGGACTTTTAATCAACTGTATAATCCCTAGTTACGTAGTTTACGGTGTTGCAAGATTACTTCAGCGCCCTGTAATGGGTATGTTTAAGAAATCAAGTCTTGCAAGAAGCTGGGCTAACAGCGATACAATAAATCAGGTTGAAACATTCTTTAACCGGGCTAACGGAGCAACAAAAGAAGAACGTGTATTTAATACTTTAAAAACAATGTTTGACAATATCGAAGGTGTTGACGGAGATGTTTCAAACGGCGGATTAAAGAAATTCAGCGACATTTTTGCAAACAACAAAGAATACAACAAAGCAATCAGAAAAATGACTAAACAAATCTTAAGCGACAAACCAAAAGCAGGTTACGCTTCAGATATGTACAGATACCTTGTTGAAACAAGCGGAATTTCTGAAAATATAAGATTTAATGGTGATAAAAAATTCTTCTCAAGCAGCTTAAGCCACCTTTGCGAAAGTGCAGGAGATATTCTTCACGGAGCAGCTCAAGAAGGCTTGATAAAAGACGGAACCCAAAACCTTGACGAATTTGCAAAATACTTATCAAAAGCTAAAAAACTTGTTAACTGGAAAAGTGTTTCAGGTTTAGGTTTAATAATTCCGCTTGCAATAGCTGCTCAACCTATCAACAGATGGATTACCCACAAAGTTGCAGGTAAAAAAGGTGCTCCGATTTATAATGATGACAAAGAAAGAACTTTGACACCTGAAGAAAAACATAAACTTACTGCCCAAAAATTCGTTGCCGTTCCTTTAATGTGGGCAACCGCAGGCTTATCAATGCTTATGGAAAGACCTAGTCTTAAAATGTTCCAATTCAAGAACATATTCCCTACAATGGATCAGGCAAGATTAATTTCAGCAGCAACATTCTCAAGCAGACTTGCAGCTTCAGAAGATTCTAACGAATTAACAGAAAGTACAATCCGTGATATTGCAACCTTCTCAAGCTTCTATTTCTTAGGTGATTATGCGGCTAAAGGTATCGCAACTTACCTTGAAAAGACAAACAAAGACGGTATTAAGTTTATTAATGAACTAACCCCTAAAAAAGCAGGTGCAAATGTTCTTCAAAAATTCTGGCACTGGGCAAAACATACAAAAATGAAATCAACAGATGAATTAAGTGCAATTGCAAATGAAGCAACAAGAGTAAAAGCCAGAAATTTAAGAGCAATATGCCAATTGGGAAGTATGGCATTCTCACTATTGTCACTTGGAGTATTTATTCCGATTTACACAAGAACCCAATCAAACAAAAAAGAACAAAGACTTCAAGAAAAACTTGCCACACAACCACAAACATTTGGCGGCTCGTTTACCCAAAAGATGATAAAAGAAAATTCACAAGCATTTAGACAATTTTTCAACTAAAATAGAAATATAAAGGCAGATATAAATGAAAATAGAAAACGACATTAAACCTCAAATTACAATCAAACAAATCCAGCGTAAGAACAATACAAACGGATTAACGGTGACTCCTGCGAAAACTCAAAGTTTCACAGGTTTTAGTCCTGTTCCGCTTCTTAACTTTTTGGATACAAACCAAGCATGGGGTGCGTGCGCGGTAGACTTAGGTTTTATGGTCGTTCCAAGAACAGCTACAGACTTCGGACGCGGAGCTGATGCCGGTTTTGAAACAATGCGCAGAGAAGGTTTAGGTACAACTAACCATTCTTGCGTGGGCTTATACGGTACGCTTGCAGGTATGGCACTTGCAACTGCACTTAACAGAAGCTACGGACTTGGCAAAGACAGTATAAAAGCACATTCTATTTTTGCAGATGCCGAAACTCTTGATATGCAAGGTAAAATCTTTACAGAAGCAATCAAGAAACCTAATCCGCTTGAAGAACACTTAACTCAAGTTCTTTCAAGATATCAAGTTAAACAAGCTGACGGAACCTGGAAAGGTTTTGGCGCAGACGAAATTAAAAAAGCTGCACAAATTCTTGAAAATGAAATCAGAACCGGCAGCAAGAAAATCAGTAAAGATGCAGATTATAATGTAAGAAGTCTTTTAAGATCATCAGTAAACGGTATCGGTGACGGATTCAGAATTGCGGCAGAAGAAGGTGCTAAAGAACATACATCCCGTTACTCTATCGATTACATTGTAGAAAATGCTTACAAACTTACAAAAATCTTTACTAAAGATAAAGTCAGAGAAACATTTGAAAACACTGCAGATTATGCTCAAAATGCGTTCTTAAAATCAATCAAAACAATGAACAAAAACCGTTCACTTGTCGGTATTGGTATCGCATCAGCTGTTGGTGTTTCAGCTCAACCGCTTAATATGTATATTACTAAAAAGAAAACAGGTAACAGCGGTTTTGTAGGCGGCGGTGAAGAAGATAAATCTGCAAAATTCAAAGCTAAAAAAGCTGCGGCGGCTGCATTATTTGGCGCAGGAGTTCTTTCTACAATCGAAAATCCGCTCAAGCTTATCAAAAATCCTAAATTATTAGGAGATGCACTTCTATTTAAAGGATTTTCACCGACAATTAAACAATTTAAGTTTATCTACGGTATAACAATTATGTCAAGATTCTTGGCATCAAGAAACGATAATGAACTTAAAGAATCAACAATCAAAGATACATTAGGATTTGCTAACTGGTTAATCTTAGGTAACTTTGTACAAAAACTTGTTGCTCAAGGTTTAGATAAATCGCTGGTTAAACGTGACGGTAAAGGCTTAGTTAACTGGTTGAAAAACTCATCATTAAAAACCAGAGAAGAAGTTCTTCACTCAGCATTAGGTAAAAAAGCATTTAAAAACGGTAAAGCCTTAGGCTTAATGGAAATGATAAAAGAATTACCGAAAGGTCATGCGGCAAGAAAACAATTAGGATTCCTAACCATTGCTCAGCTTGCCGGTTACGCATACTCAGGTATTGTTTTAGGAACAGGTATTCCAAAACTTAACATTTATCTGACAAAACGTCGTATGGCAAAACAAAATGCTCAGCAACAAGAAGCTTCACCAGCTCAAGATAATAAACAAACTGTAGCTTATGCAAAAAGTTTAAACAACTTTACAGGCTATAAAATGATTCACCAGTAATTATCTTAATGAATTAGCGCCTGAAACAACTTCAATAATTTCCTGAGTAATCGCAAATTGTCTTGTTTTGTTATATTGAATAGACAAATCGTGAATCATTTTTTCTGCGTTTGTTGTAGCCGCAGACATAGCTGTCATACGTGAAGCCAATTCACTTGCCTGAGCTTCTAACAGTGCTTGATAAAAAATATTTGTCATATACATCGGAACAATTTTTTGTAAAATATGGTGCATATCAGGATAAAATTCCATTAAAGGTTCTAATATTTCATCGGTTATTCTATCGTGGATATCAACAACCCCGACGACAGGCAATACTTGCCAATCTTCGACAAAATATGTCATCATATTTTTAAATCTTGTTGTAACGATTTCGACTTTATCAATTTTTTTATTTACATAGTATTCAGCCATATCCTCTGCGATTTCTCTTGATTCCATCGGAGATGGCGTATCTACTGCTGCATAATATTTTTTCACAATAGGACACCCGAGAATTTGACATTTTTTCCTTAAAGCTGAAATTCCTTTTTGCCCCGCAACAAACAGATAAGTTTCTATACCTTGTTCTTTATAATCTTTAATTCTTTTTAAAGTACCTCGAACAACATTTGCATTATACGCTCCGGCAAGTCCTTTATTAGATGTTATTACAAGGATACCGACACTTTTAACTTCTCGTCTTTCTAAAAGTGCAGGATAATCATCAATTGCAGATTTTATCTTAAGAGTTTCTTTACTGTATTCGGTAACTGAATTTAAGAGTTTTTGAAACATTCCTACAAGTTCTCTTGTATAAGGACGAGCAGATTTTACAGCATTTTCAGATTTTTTAACCTTCGCTGCTGCAACCATTTTCATTGCCCGTGTAATTTTTTTAGTACTTTCTACACTCTGTATTCTGTTTTTTATATCTCTTAAATTTGCCATTAATTTTACCTAATTAAAATGTACTTTTAAAACTTGTAAGTCCGTCTGCTAAAAGCTTCTTATCGTCATCAGACAAAGCTGAACCTTCATTCAATCGTTGCGCCAATTCAGAGAAGTTTGCATTAAAGTATACAAACCATTCTTTCTTAAATCTTGCAATATTTGAATTATCAACATCATCTAACACACCTTCGTTTGCCGCAAACAGGATTGACACTTGTTCTGCCACACTCAATGGATTGTATTGAGGTTGTTTAAGAACTTCTGTAAGTTTTTGCCCTCTTAACAGTTGTTTTTTTGTTGAAGCATCCAAATCGGAAGCAAATTGAGCAAAAGCTTCAAGTTCACGATATTGAGCAAGGTCAAGACGAAGCTTACCTGCAACCTGTTTAATAGCTTTTGTTTGCGCTGCACCGCCGACACGGGAAACTGAAATACCCGCATTAATTGCAGGTCTTATACCTGCATTAAACGCATTTGATTCTAAGAAAATCTGCCCGTCGGTAATTGAAATAACGTTTGTCGGAATATATGCAGAAACATCACCCGCTTGGGTTTCAATAATCGGTAATGCTGTAATACTGCCTCCGCCCAATTCATCATTTAACTTAACCGCGCGTTCTAATAATCTTGAATGTAAATAGAATACATCTCCCGGATAAGCTTCACGTCCGGGCGGTCTTTTAAGAAGCAAACTCATAGCTCGATATGCCTGAGCGTGTTTTGATAAATCATCATAAACAATTAAAACTGATTTACCCTGTTCCATAAATTCTTCACCAATTGCAACCCCTGCAAACGGAGCGATATACTGTAAAGGAGCTGACTCATTCGCAGTTGAAGACACAATAATTGAATAAGCCATAGCACCGTGATCTTCCAAAGTTTTTGCAAGATGAGCAACTGTAGAAGCTTTTTGACCGATTGCAACATAGATACAAATAACATCTTTACCTTTTTGGTTGATAATCGTATCAATCGCAATAGCAGTTTTACCTGTCTGTCTGTCACCAATAATAAGTTCTCTCTGCCCTCTTCCAATTGGAGTTAAAGCATCAATAGCTGTTAAACCTGTTTGCAGCGGTTCATGAACTGATTTTCTTGTAACAATCCCCGGAGCAACTCTTTCAATCGGTCTTATTTTAGAATAAGAAATTTCACCTTTACCGTCTAACGGTTTACCCGTCGGGTCTACAATTCTTCCGATAAGCCCGTCACCAACAGGAACTGATGCAATTTTACCTGTTGTTTTAACAATTGTACCTTCTTTAATTTGCATACATTCGCCAAGTACAACAACCCCGACATTATCTTCTTCAAGGTTCATTGCAATACCAAGAGTGCCCAATCCGTCTTCAAATTGAACAAGCTCATTTGCCATTACGCTTCTCAATCCGTAAACCCTTGTTATACCGTCACCTACTTCAAGCACGGTACCTGTATTTGAAACTTCTGTTTGAAGTTCATAATTATCTATTTTATTTTTAATTATCGAGCTGATTTCATCAGGTTTTATTAATACCATAATGTAAATTCCCCTCCCTTATCTTGTAATATTCTTCACTAAATCTTTTAATTTTGCTTTTATACTTGTATCAATAACCGTATCATCAAATTTAAAAGCAAGTCCTGCAATCAATGATTCATCAATTCTCCAGACCGGAACAACTTCACAGCCAAGCTTATGTTCCAATTTGAATAATACATTTGACTTATTTTCAAAATTTAATTCAATCGGAGAAAAAACTTCAACAACTTTTAAGTTAGCTTTTTGAGCAATTTTCTCATCATATGCCTTACAAATTGACTCCAAGTCACCAAAGCGGCCTTTTTCAAGTAAAATTATCAAAAAGTTTAACAATTTTTCATCAATTTTTCCGCCAAGAACAGCTTTAAATATTTCTATTTTCTTAAACAGCGAAATTGATGAGTTTGCGGCAACAATTCGCAAATCTTCGGATGAATCCAAAACTTCAAGAACTTGAGCAAGTTGATTTTTAAAAAGTTCAAACGAACCGTTTTCGGCTGCCGTTTGAAAAAGAGCATCCGCATAAATTTTTGAAATTGTTGATATTTTTGTTGAGTCTTTAATCATTATAGATTCACCTTATCCAGTTCATCTAAACTATCCATAATAAACTTATTATGAAGTTCAGGTTTCTCTTTCAATAATCTTTGTATCTGAATTTGAGAAAGCTCAATTGACGCAGTGATAGTTTTATCAGTCAAAACGTTAGAAATTTTCTTTTCTTCAACTTCTAATGTTCTATTAATATTTTTTTCAAAACTTAAAATAGATTTTTGTGCATTGTCTTCAATTTCTGATTTAAAAATTTGACCTTTATCTTGCGCAGATTTTTTAAGTTGTGCAATATCTTCAGGTAGCTTGTCAATTAAATCTTTTGCTTTATCTAAATTCTTTTTGGCGTTATTTTTTTCACTATCGGATTTTTTTATTCCGTTTTCTACTGCCGATATAGATTCATCAAAAGACTTATCTAAATTAAGCTTTTTAACACACCAGACAAGAACTATCAACATTAAAATAAAATTGATAACATTTGATTGAAGTATATATTTAAAAATAGAAATAAATTCCTGCATAACTAATCCATTACTCTGTTTATCGTTTCACTGTCGAAATCACTTACGCTAACATCTTGCCCAAGAAGTTTTGAAGTAATTTTTGAAGCTAAATCTCTGACTACGGTATTTTTTACGGTAGTTTTAAGATTATCGCCTTCATTCATAAGAGCTTCTTTTTTTTGTCTGATTATATTTTTTGTATTTTCTCTTGCTGCACTGATTTCATCATTAGCCTTGTTATGAGCTTCAGATACAACTTGTCTTATATCATGCCTGCATTCTTTTTGAGTTTGTTCAAGTTTTGCACTGCGGGTATCGGTAAACTCTTTAGCCGATGAGTCAAAACGTTTTGCATCTTCATAATTTGAATTTACATAATCCTCGCGCTGTCTTATAATCCTTAAAATAGGATTGTAAAATATTGCATTCATAATAAAAATGAACACAACAAAACTAAACATTGCAATTAAAAATGTGGCATTAAATTCTAACATTTTATATCCTTATTTAACAAAGATTAATAACAACGCAATAAGCAAAGCATAAATAGCAGTAGCTTCAGCAAGACCTGCACCTAAGATAAAGTTTTTGAAAGCTTCGTCTTTGATTTCAGGTTGACGGGCAATAGCATCCAAAACACCTTTAGTTGCAATACCTAAGCCTAGACCTCCGCCGATAGCACCAAAACCGATTGCAATACCTGCACCTAACTTTGCTAAATCTAATGTTGCGAATTGTTCAACTGTCATAATTTTTCTCCTTATATTAAATTAATTGTACATTCAATTGATAGACCCTGAATCAAGTTCAGGGTGACCTGCCCTCATTTACCCCTCTTCTTTTATAGCCATAGAAATGTAAGTTGTTGATAAAAGCGTAAATACAAGCGCCTGAACCAAAGCAACAAACAATTCAAACAGCATAAACGGCAAAGGAAAAGCTACAGCTGCAAGACTTAGAATCGTAGCCACCAAGACTTCTCCCGCAAAAATATTTGCAAAAAGTCGCAGAGCCAAAGAAAACGGTCTTACAAAAAGCTCTAACGCATCAACTAAAGTAATAATAATTCCGTCAATACTGAACCCTTTAAAAAAGAATTTAAACCCGTTTCGTTTAACCCCGTAAAATATATAATAAATTGAAACAACTATAGCCATAGCTGCCGTCATATTTATATCGTTATTAGGGGAAGCCAATTCACCAGTTTGCAAATGAATAAGTTTCCAAGGAAGCTGCCCTACAAGGTTAGCAGTTAAAATAAACATAAACAATGTCAAAATAATCGCAATATGTTTTTGAGCTTCATCATTACCCATGCCGGACTTTGCTATGTTATTAAAATATCGGACGATATTTTCACCGATTAACTGTAATTTACCCGGAACCATTGAAAGCTTTCTTGTTGTAAGTAAAGCAAGTACAATAAGTAAAAGCATAGATAACCACATTGTAATAAGGGTATCCATATTAAAAGATACGCCATGCCCTAAGATACTTGTTGTATAAACCCAATGTTCCATTTTTCTCCCTCTTCAATTTTAGATTATAACAAAAAACATTTTTTCGCAAATATTATTTATTACCAGGTCAGCTCGTCAACATCGGCAATTTTTACATCATTAAATATTCGTTTTACGGCATTTTCCACACTACCAAAAACTTTTGTATCTGATACGATATCTAAGATTTTATTCCCGATAAGCCATTCGTCCTTAACAGAATCATATGACAAATGGTTTTCAAAATCCCCGCCCTTAAATTTTGAATAAGGGATACTTAACTTATTTAAAACCCCTTCCAAAAAGTCAAACAAGCCTGTACTTCTCGGGGAAGAAATATTATCACGTTTAGAACCAAGAATAAGAGCTTGCAGATTTTCCGTATTAAGCTTTGTAAAAACATTTTTAAAAATATACTGTTCAATCTTTGCCCAATTAAAATTTTGCGGCGAATTAGGACAAAAATGCATAAACATAACTTTTTCCCCGTCATTAATACCTAAAGCCGTACAATCATAAACACCTTCGGTAAAAGCATTAGGCGCATAAACAGTTTGTTTAACAGTCCATGGATAAACAACATTATTACAGTAATTTTTAATACTTTTCTTAAAAGTACTTTCAGGAACCAATCTTATTCGTGACTGAAAAGAAATATTTTTATCCATATGATTTTATAAACCGGAACAAAATAAAATTTGTCAGAAAAACGAATTTATTATTTTTGTTTATTGTATAATAAACTTACACGTGTATATTACCTCAGGGGAGAACATGAAAATAATAGGGTTAGAAGAGACAGATTCCACGAATAACTATGCCAAAATCAATATTGATACCTTGGCAGACAGAACAGTTATTCATGCCAAACGCCAAAATGCAGGGCGCGGAAGATTAAACCGTAAATGGGTTAATTTGGGCGAAGGTAATCTTTTTATGTCTTTAGTTCTAAAACCTTCAAATTTTTTTAATGAGATTTACCCGAACATTACACAATACTTATCCGTTGTATTATGCAATGTTCTTGAATCTTACGGGTTAAAACCGCAAATCAAATGGCCGAATGACGTATTGGTTAACGGTAAAAAAATTGCAGGAATTCTATCTGAAACAGTCATGCAGGGAAGTCTTTTTAAAGGACTTGTTTTAGGTATCGGGGTTAATCTTAACGCGAAACAAGCTGATGTGGACTCTATTCCTGACAAAATTGTTACTTCTCTGAATCTTGAACTTAAAACCGATATTAATTTAGAAGAATTTAAGAATAAGCTTACAGATGAATTTTTCAAAAATTACGACAAATTCTTAGAAAACGGATTTGTAATGATAAAAAATGAATATATTAATAGAAACTGTTTTCTAAACAAAGAATTAAATGTGCAATTATTTAATAATATAGAAAGCGGGTTTGCTAAAGGAATAACCGATAACGGAGCTCTTATACTGCAAAACGCAAACAATGAGGAATCAGTACTTACAATAGGAGATATTTTATGAGTGGAAATTTATCAAACGGGTTAGTATTACTCGGAATGGGCATGGGGTTTGTACTATGCTTTTTGACAATCTTAATTTTTGCAATGTTTATTTTAAAACATGTAGTTGCTTACTTGAACAAACTGTTCCCTGAAGCTGTAGAAGAAGTAAAATCTACAGCTAAAAAAGTGAGCGCAAACGTAGATGAAGCAATCGCAGTAGCATTAGCTGTAATCGCGGCAAAAAGAAGAGGTTAATTATATATTCTTCCCCGCTGGCGGGACAGAGTACAAAAAACAATTATCATTAAATGAAAGGAAAAATATATGAGCAAAAAACTTATTAAAGTTATGGACACATCATTTAGAGATGGTTTCCAATCAGTATACGGAGCAAGAGTCTTCGTTGATGATTTCATTCCTGCTTTAAAATCAGCAGTTGATGCAGGTATCAGACACTTTGAAGTTGCAGGCGGTGCAAGATTTCAATCACCGATTTTCTACTGTAGAGAAAATGCATTTGAAACAATGGATAAAATCAGAGCTGCAGTAGGTCCTGATATCAACTTACAATCATTATCAAGAGGTGTTAACGTTGTAGGTCTTGATTCTCAACCTCGTGACGTTATTGACCTTCACGCTAAAATGTTTGCTAAACACGGAGTTACAACAATCAGAAACTTTGACGCATTAAATGATGTTAACAACTTGTTATACTCAAGCCAGTGTATCAAAAAACACGGTTTAAAACATGAAGTTACAATCACAATGATGGAACTTCCAATCGGTTGTACAGGCGCTCATGACGTTGAATTTTATGAAAAAGTTCTTCGTTCAATTTTAGATGCCGGTATCGAATTTGATTCATTAGCATTCAAAGATGCTTCAGGAACTTCAGCTCCTCGCAAAGTATTTGAAACAATTAAAAGAACTCGTGAAATCTTAGGTGCTGATGCGGATATCAGATTCCACTCTCACGAAACAGCAGGTACAGGTTTATCAGCTTACTTAGCAGCATTAGAAGGCGGCGCTAACTGTATCGACTTATCTATGAAACCTGTTTCAGGCGGAACAGCTCAACCTGATATCGTTTCTATGTGGCACGCATTAAAAGGTACTGAATACGATTTAGGTATTGATGTTGAAAAAATCCTTAAAACAGAAGAAATCTTCAAAGAATGTATGAAAGATTACTTCTTACCACCTGAAGCACTTGCAGTTAACCCTCAAATCATTCAATCACCATTACCTGGCGGAGCGTTAACCGCTAATACTCAAATGCTTCGTGATAACAACTTAATGGATAAATATCCTGAAGTTGTTGCAGCAATGAAAGAAGTTGTAGAAAAAGGCGGTTTCGGAACATCTGTAACTCCTGTTTCACAATTCTACTTCCAACAAGCATTCAACAACGTAATGTTCGGTAAATGGAAGAAAATTGCTGAAGGTTACGGAAAAATGGTTCTTGGTTACTTTGGTAAAACACCTTGTGAACCTGACGCTGAAGTTATCAAAATTGCAGAAGAACAACTTGGTCTTCAACCGACTACAGAAACAGTTGTTGACTTAAACGACAAAGACGAAACAAAAGGTCTTAAAGTTGCACAAAAAAGACTTGAAGACGCCGGTCTTGAAGTTAATGACGAAAACTTATTCATTTCTGCAGCTTGTAAAGAAAAAGGTATCCTATTCTTACAAGGAAAAGGAACACTCGGTGTTCGTAAAAACGAAAACAAATCAGAAAATCCAAGTTCTTGTGAACCATCCGGAAACGGCTACACAGTTACAGTTAACGGCAAAAAATACGCAGTAGCATTAGAAGGCGGAAAAGCAACAGTTAACGGTAAATTATATGACTTCAACGTAAAAGAAGGTATTGAAGCAAAAGCAGCTACAGGAGAAGGAACACCTGTAAAAGCAGCATTACCTGGTAACGTATTAAAAGTATTGGTTGCTGAAGGTGACACAATCGCAGAAGGCGATGTTATTGCTGTTGTTGAAGCTATGAAAATGGAAACAGAAATTAAATCACCTGTAGCTGGTACGGTTAAATCTGTTGATATTGAAGTAGGTAACAAAGTTCAAACAGGTCAAGTATTGGTTACAGTAGGTTAGTCGGGAGGTAAAAAATGATATTATCAGAAGGATTAATGCAACTGTGGCAATCAACAGGCATTTATAACATGATAGAAAAAGCAGATCCTGCTATCACCAGCGGATTTGAACAATTCCTGCACCAATTCGGACATCCGATAATGCTTATTATTTGTTTGTTCTTACTTTGGTTAGGTATTAAAAAGCAATATGAACCGTTATTATTGGTTCCTATTGCATTCGGAGGTTTGTTATCAAACATTCCTATGGCAGGAATTGCAGACCCTACAGGATTTTTGGGTATAATTTATGAAGCAGGTATTCATAAAGGTTTATTCCCGCTTATTATCTTTATGGGTGTTGGAGCTATGACAGACTTCGGTCCGTTAATTGCAAACCCTAAAACCGCACTTTTAGGCGGTGCAGCTCAATTCGGTATCTTTGGAGCTTTGTTATTGGCTCTTTGCTGTTTTGGATTTACATTACCGCAATCAGGTGCTATCGGTATCATCGGTGGTGCTGACGGTCCGACTTCAATTTATGTAACTTCAAAACTTGCTCCTGAATTATTAGGTGCAATCGCTGTTGCGGCTTATTCATATATGGCGTTGGTTCCTGTTATCCAACCGCCTATTATGAAACTTTTAACAACAGACAAAGAACGTCAAATCCAAATGGATCAATTAAGACAAGTTTCAAAAAGAGAAAAAATCATATTCCCTCTTGTAGTTTTGGGATTATGTATTATCTTCTTACCTGACGCTTGTCCGTTGGTTGGAGCTTTGACATTTGGTAACCTTTGTAAAGAATGCGGTGTTGTTGACAGATTATCTGATACAATGCAAAACGCTTTAATTAACATTGTTACAATATTCTTAGGATTGTCTGTAGGTTCTAAACTTTCAGCAGAACAATTCCTGACAGTTCAAACATTATTCATTCTTGTTTTAGGTATTATCGCATTTTCATTTGCAACAGCTGCAGGTGTGTTAATGGCTAAACTGATGAATGTTTGTACAAATGTTATCAGCAAAATTACAGGCAAAGAAATTAAACCTATCAACCCGTTAATCGGTTCAGCAGGTGTTTCTGCGGTTCCAATGGCGGCTCGTGTATCTAACAAGGTAGGTCTTGAATATAACAATCAAAACTACCTGTTAATGCACGCAATGGGTCCAAACGTTGCAGGTGTAATCGGTTCAGCAGTTGCTGCCGGTGTATTGCTTGCTCTTTGCCATTAGCGGATTTTGCGGACGGATGTAACGAAGTGAAATCCGGTTAGCGAACAGATTGAACCGACAGGAGAAACTCTGTGAGCGAGAAGCAAAATTCAAGACATGGAAATTACGGACATCTAAAAAAGCTCCTAGATTTAGGAGCTTTTTTTATTATTTATAAAAATAAATTGTTTCAAATCTTCTATCAGATTTTTGTTTGAGATCTTAAAACTACGATTAGTCTTTGGATTAGTTACTAAAAAATATTTCTCAAATTGAGTTAATTCAAGAACATCATCCTTATTATCATTTGATATTCGTGAAATAAAAGTATCAAAATAATCTTCAAAACCTTTTTTCGCTGAAATTGCTCTATCTAAAGCTGCTAATGCTCTTTTTGTATGAAAAGTATTTGTATTAAATCTTGAGGTAAAATATAAATTATTGGTATTTTGTTGTGTATTATAAATTTTCATATTTATCAAGTCCTAAATCTTTTAAAGAAAGTTTTTCTAATTCAATATTCTTTACTTTCAAACTTTTAGCTTCATAATCAAGAAACGAAGAAATTATCCGGCGTATTAACGTTTCACCTTCAGGTTCAAACATTCTGTTTTCATTTAGCAAATCACAAAGAATCTTTATTCTTTCTGCCGAATGTGCAATTTCAGGGAAACGTTCTTTTATAACATTCCGAACCCCTCTAAGCCCATCAACAAGCTGCCCTGTATACATTTTGTTTACATCTAAGCCTGAAAGCTGTTCAAGCAGTTTATTTTGTCTTGGATATGATATTTTTGCATCATCCAAAAAACACCCGGCAGCACTTTCTATAGCTACTTTGACAGGGATTTTTATACCAAATGACGGGGAATAAGAATTTATTTTCATATTCCTTATAAATCCCCTGAATTTTATTTTTTGCCTTTTTGTAATAAAATTTTAATATGACAAAGAAACTAGCATTACAAATAAACAATGAACAAATTAAAAATGCCGTAACAACTTATTTTAAGGATAAAGATGTTGAAATTTGTGATATGGAAAACGCAGACCTTATCGCACTTTATGATAGTAACTACCAAAACACTAAAAACACAATAAATCTTCACCCTTCACTTTTGCCTTCATTTAAAAATGATAATGCAATAAAAGAAGCATTTCTTGAAGGTGTTAAAGTCAGCGGAATTACAATCCACCAAGTGGAAGAAAAAGATTTCTACGGCAAGATTCTCACTCAAATCCCTGTACTAATAGGAAATGATACTCATTTTGACGAATTTGAAGCAGAAATTATAAACATTGGAGCAAAGATTTATCCAAAAGTTATTGAAAAAATTCTTAATGATGAAGCTTTTGATTTTGATGACTTATTTAAAAACAATTGCAGCAGTGGCTGTTCAAATTGCGGCGGATGCAAACACTAAATTTTTTCTGATGTATTATTTATATTTAACTTATTCATAACAGAATTAAAGAAGGCTTGTTTCTTCTTATCTGAAACATTATCAGGCAAAATCACGGCAGGGTTAATTATTCGCTGTTTTGAGGAATAAAGCGCCTTTATCTCTTGTATTTGTGATTTTCTCATTATTGTTCAAGCCTCTTAATTCTAAAATCAGGGTATAAACTTTTTATCAACCGGGGTTTGATAAAACTATAAAAGCTCCATTGGTTCAACAACAAAATCTATAATAAAAGTTCCGTCTGTTGAAAAAGCTTTAGAAAGAGCAGCATCAATTTCGTCAACTGATGAAACTCTAATTGCATTCACTCCATAACTTTTTGCAAGTGTCAAAAAGTCAGGATTAGAAATTTTTGTTTGAGAATATCTGCCATCACACAACTTTTCTTGAAGTTGTCTTACCATACCAAGATATCCGTTATTTAAAATCATAATTTTTATATTCAAATTATTCTCAACGCAAGTTGCAAGTTCGTGTAATCCCATTTGGAAAGAACCGTCACCTGCGATACAAACAATATTTTTATCAGGTTCTGCAACAGAAGCACCGATTGCTGCCGGGAACCCAAATCCCATAGTTCCTGAGCCGCCTGACATTAAGATTTGTCTGTCTTTACAAAATGTCAGATTTCTGGCTGCCCACAGTTGGTGTTGACCAACTTCTGATGTAAATATTACGTCTTTATCTTTTGTAAATTCATCAATTTTACTGATAACTTCAAAAGAGTGAAGCTGATTTGTAGTTTTTTTGTTAGGAGTATTTAAAGATTTCAAAGATTCTGCACTAACAAGCCACTTTGAAAAATCAATACAAACCTTATCGTTTAACTCTGACAAAAACTGTTTAATATCAGCAACTACAAAATCAGATGCTAAAATATTTTTAGAAATTTCATTTGGATTAATATCAACTTGTATAAATTTTTCAGATAAATCAACATCTTTAAACATACAAGTAATTCTGTCATTAAATCTTGCCCCAAGCGACAAAATTAAATCTGAATCCTTTATAATCTGATTAGCAGACTTATCACCAAAGATTCCAATCATTCCGAAGTAATTTTCATCATTTTGAGGATAAGTTCCAAGTCCCATCATTGTATCAACAACAGGAATATTTGTTTTTTTTGCAAACTCATAAAGTTCAGCTTCGGCACCAGAATGTTTTACACCTCCGCCTGAAACGATTACAGGTCTTTTTGATGAAGTAATTCTTGAAATAATAGTATTCAAATCAAAATTTACAGAATCAGATTTTTGAGAAATCGGTTCAAAATTTTCAATTTCAACGACTTGAGAGAATATATCTTTTACCAAATCAACAACAACAGGACCTTTTTTACCGCTCATAGCTGTTTGCATAGCCTCAGACAGGGTTGATTGAATATCTTCAGCAGAAGTTATTTGGTAAGTCTTTTTTGTACAAGATTTTGTAATATCACAAATATCAGCTTCCTGAAAAGCATCTTTACCGATTAAACCTTTCATAACCTGACCGGTCAAAACAATCAAAGGATACCCGTCAAGATAAGCATTGACAATTCCGGATACGGTATTTGTAGCCCCGGGGCCAGAAGTTACAAGGACAACCCCGCATTTCCCGCTGACTCTCGCGTAACCCTCTGCGGCATGTACAGCAGACTGTTCATGTCGAACCAAAACATGTTTAATTTCAGGACAGTCGTATAATTCGTTATATAAATCTAAAACAATTCCCCCTGGATAACCAAAAATCGTATCAACACCTAAGCTTTTAAGTGTTTCGATAAGAATTTTTGCTCCTTTTTTTGTTTTAATTTTATTTTCGACTATCATGAATAAATGTATTTCCCTTGTCTGACTTGTTTTATAATATCACGGATATTTTTTGATATCAAGAAATAAGGTGGATTTTTACAATCGTAAAATCCGGGGGTAAATAAAAAAACAAACATATCCTGAAAAACACAAAGAGGCAAAGAATCTTCTTTACCTCGTCTTGTGTTTCGATTATAAGCTCAATATGTCAAAAGGCTTATTTACCAATTAATGTATTCCAAGCATCTTTTTTCTTTTGAACTTCTTTTTGTCTAGCCTTTTGTCTTGCTTCAGCGTCTTTTTTAGCTTGGGCTTGTTTTTTCTCCCAATCTTTTTTTCTTTGCTCAGCTGCTTTTTTGTTAGCTTCTCTTTGCTTTTGAATTTCTTTTTCTCTTGCTTTTTGTCTTGCTTGAGCATCTTTCTGAGCTTGAGTCATAGCTTGTTCTTTTTTACTTACTGTATTTGCTGCATTATTCAATGCGCTTGAAATTGAACCTGCAAATGATGCTGAACCCATAAATAATACTGATAACATCATTACTGATACTAATAATTTTTTCATTCTTCTTCTCCTTTCTCTATATCAGAACCTAAAGATTCTAATTTTTGTTTTTTCAATTCTAATCTATACTCTAAGTATTCCAGTTCTTTTTCTTTATGTAACCTTCTGATATCATGCCTTAACATTTTTTTCTTAAGCTTTATATATTCATTAGAACGATTTTGCTTTTCTTTTTGTTCATTTTTCTCGGCTTTTGAAGGTTCAGAAGTTTTAAGATTCTGTTCGGTTGTACTTTCTAACCCTTGAGTTGATTGCACGGGAACCTCAGTTTTCTTTGTCCTACATTCGGCACAAAGTCCTGAAAATAATATTAAAACCAATAAACACAATCCAAAATTCTGCATAACAAGAGCATACTCTAAAAATTAATACTTTGCAATAATTTCGTTTATGCCTTTTTGAGCGACATTAAAGATTTCAATCATTTTATCAAACTCATAAGGTTCACCTTCAGCCGTTGTTTGGAACTCAATAATTTTACCGCTTTTTGTTAACACAACATTAGAATCTACCTGTGCGTGCGAATCTTCTGCGTAATTTAAGTCTAATCTCACATCCCCGTCAACAATTCCCGCAGAAATTGCAGCAACAGGTTCTATTATCGGATTTTCTTTTAAAGATCCGTTGGCTAACAGTTTATCAACAGCATCAGATAATGCTACAAAACCTCCGCAAATACTTGCTGTACGGGTTCCGCCGTCAGCTTGGATTACATCAGCGTCAATAGTAATAGTTAAATCGGGCATTTTTTCTAAATCAACACAAGCCCTTAAACTTCTACCGATAAGTCGTTGAATTTCTTGAGTTCTGCCTGAAATTTTTGTTCGCTCCCTTTGGCATCTTGTAGAAGTTGAAGACGGTAAAAGTGAATATTCAGCGGTTAACCAGCCTCGGTTATCCTCTTTATCCATCCATTTTGGTTTACCGGTTTCAACTGATGCGGTTGTTATAACCTTTGTATCGCCAAATTCAACCAAAACAGAACCAAGTGCATGTTTTGTATAGTTTCTGGTAAATTTAATTTCTCGAGTTTCATTATTTTGTCTGTTTTCTAATCTCATATTATTTCTCCTTATAATATAAACCCCTCACCCTAACCCTCTCCCTTAGGAGAGGGAATAGTTCAGGAATAGTCCCATATATAAATTTGTCCGCAATATCTGCATACTGCATGTTCGTTCATAAATTGTAAATCCGGCACAAATACATACCCGTCAACCGAGATTTCTATTTCTCCTTTATCGTTATAATGCTTTGAAAAGCTTTTCTCTCCCGTATAATCTGGAGAAAACATCAATTCAAACTTATCAACGGATTTACAATTTTTGCATACAAACATTAATTATTCCTCCGCTTTAACCCTCTTTTTTCTAATCGGAACATCTTTTTTCCTGTTCAAATCAGAAAGGTTTACATACCACAGCGTCCAGCAAATACTTCTTATAGGAAGTGTTAACCCCATTATAACAGATGAAAGTATTGCATAAAATATTGATTTTGAAATCATATCAGGTGTTATTATCGGATAATGAAAATATGTAAGAACTTTATTTGTAAAATCAAGCGGAATCATATTTGTTACAAAATTAAAAAGTGAACATATTTTATCTGTTAAATTCAAATAATCAAAAACAACACTCACGCCAAGCGAAATTATATGAATTGAGAAAAACCAGAGAATAACAAGGATTATAACAGTTCTAAGCCAATTTCCGCGAACAAGTGCAAAGCTTCGTTTAAAACAATCCACAACCCCCAAGTCCTGCTCAAACGTAAATACCTGATAAACAAGTATAAAATAAATCCAAAGAATAATCCCCGGAATCATAAGTAAAACGTTACTTGCAAGTCCGCTTAATATTCCGACAGAAGCCAAAAACAATACATATTTCAAAGTTCTTCTTGTCGCAACCTCGTTATGGGATTGGAAATCATAAACTTTCCCCGTACTTACAGCCCCTTCCGTCATAGAGTTAAGAGCAACATAAGCAACCATAAAATCCCAAAAAGCTTTTGCAAAGATTAATAACCCCGGAAGCGCAAGCAAAATAATTAACAATAACGCATGAGATACATTGTCAACTCTTTGAGCTATTCTTTCGCCAAAGCCTAATGAAAGCCCGAAAGCTAAAGTTATCCCTATAATTTGCCCAAACACAGGAAATAACATATACACTAAAAATTTATCAATATTTGTAAAATAAATCTTTATACTCTCAGCTAAAACAGCCCAGATGCTGTTTTTTATTTCATACTTGGACATAAAGCCTCCTTTGTAATATAATTTTATTACAAATAGGGCTTTTTAGATGACAAATTATACAGAACTGATAAAATCTTTTACAAAAGAGGATTACAAAACAGGAAAAGTGAATTTACATATTCACTCGACCTATTCTGACGGAAAAGCCGAGTTTACATCTATCGTAACTCAAGCCCGTGAAAAAACTCTAAAAGCCTTTGCCATCTCAGACCATAACACTGTTCAAGGTCATAAAGCTAACCCCGATTCAAACGCAATTCCCGCTGTTGAATTTGATGTTTGGTATAAATACATATTCTTACACTTATTAGCCTACGGAATTGATGTTAATAATGAAGAATTAAAACCTTTCCTTGCGAAAAACAAAAAAGAAACAGAAGCAGATATTGTTAGAATTTTTGCAAGAAGAAACATAAAACAACTGATAAAAGCAATCCACTCATCAGGCGGAATTGCAGTTCTTGCTCACCCTGCCTGTTGTTGGGCGCTGAACTTGGAAACCTTTGTAAAAGACCTTATTGATATAGGCTTAGACGGAATTGAGGTATATTATCCTTACCCGAGGTGGAGAAAATATATAAAATTCTCCAACCCCGAGCAAATCGAACCAATTGCGGATAAATATAACCTTATTAAGACCGGCGGAACAGACTGCCACGAACTGTTTATTTAACGTTTTTGACAACCCATTTAAAATACTCGGTATCATTTTTTGCCTTATGAGCGCATGCAATACCGTTTAACGCCTCTGAACTTGTTAGAGAACAATATTTATCTAAATCTGAGTACATTGTTTCAAGACTTCCCATTGTCCGAAGCTCCCCGTCTTTAAACTCAAAAACAAACAAGTCATAACCTAAACGATTAGGCGGATTATTATACCCGTTTATATCAGGCATAACCCATACCCGACTAACGCCAGGAATGTACGGATTATCTATATTTATTAAAGTTCCGTCAGACAGCACAAACTGACAATCATCAAAGTAAGTATGAGCAAGCTTACTCTTTCCTGTCAAATTCTTATAACCACCCTGACTATCTTGCCACCTGTAACAAGCTTTACTAGCAGAGTTACAATATGTAACCCCTTTAAAATATTGTTTAAATATATTATAAAAAGGATTATCAAGTCTGTCATAAGTCGAAGGGTCTAAAGACACATCATCAGCTTCCATTTGCTTAAAAGCCTGCTGAACAACCGAATAAGTTTTCAAAAACTGAGTCCGCAGCCTTTTCGCTTTATAATTATTCATCAAACTCGGAATTGTCATCGCGGCAACAACTCCGATTATACCAAGGGTAATTAAAACTTCTGCTAAGGTGAAAGCGCTTCGCGCTAAGCCGTAAGAGTTACCCCCCCCGAAATCCTAGTTATAGCTTGATTTTTCATACTATTTCCCTCCTGTTAGTTTTTCTATCTCTGAAATTAATTCATCAATTCCCTGATTATTCTTTATTGATTTTGCTTTATTTGCATATTCCATTGCCAACGGGTATTCCTGAGTATTAAAATACAATACGGCTTTATTATAGTTTATTAAATACTTCTCATCATTATTGTTCACCAGCTTTTCCGCTTGGTTTAGAATCTTCAGTGCAGAATCAAAATCCCCTAAATCAGCGTATACTGTTGCTAAATTTATATAACCTGACGCAATATTCGGATATTGTTGAATGTATTTTTTATATTCAGCCAGCTTCTTTTGTAACCTGACTTCGTCCCCGCCGATAATTAACTGCGCATAATAAAAATTCTCACTTGATAAATCTTTTACATTCGAAATTGTTGGTTTCAAACGGTACAAAAGAGCTAAAGTTCTCAAATCCCGCATGGATAAAGAATGAAGTGCTGAATAAACGGAAATTTCACCTTCTTTTTCAGCAAACATAATATCCTTCGGATTCTCACTATGTCCCATTATCCCCAAGGTATGACCAATTTCATGAACAGCCGTGTTATAAATTTCTAAATTAGTAAAAGGTTTATTTAAAGGATTGGTCTTATAAAATGTCAAACTCATATTCTGTAAGACATTATCTTTACCTACATTTGGCTCAGTGTAAGCTACAGAATATCTGCAAACACCACCGGAACAAATATCTTTCGGAATATCTTTAAACTTGATTAGAATATCTGCACCTTCTAAATTTTCAACTAAATCAAATTTCACAAAATTTGTTCGCTCACTCCAAGCTTCAAGCGCAGTTTTAATTGCAGGCAAATAATAGTCGGGAATATCTGCGGACTGCTCAATATAAACTTTTAGAGGAAAAGATTTAATATCCCATCTTAAAATATCATTTCCCATAGCCGCATTATAAATATAATTATTTTCAACACCTTCCAATAATTTATATCTTAAAGCTGAAGCTTGAGCTTTCGCAACCTTTGAAGCTTCATCTTGCGGTAAACCGATTGCCATTTCGTAAAGTTTTTTTTGTACAGAATACGTAGGTTTTGATTTAGATAAAGCCATTACATAATAATATCTTGCCTGAATCCCTTTATTATCAGCAAATAACGATTTTTCAAAATAAGGCAGCGACTGCTCATATTTCCCTCCGTCGAACATAGACTTGGCAATATTATAATTAACCATTGCAGAAAAGGGCGACTTATACAGCAAAGCTACAACAAGCACCAAAAATAATATTCCAAGTAAAACCTTACGCATCTGCTCTCTTTTCTTCCAAATCCATTTCCAGTTGTCGGGCTAAAGCTCTTGTATCACCTTTAAGCTTAAAGTATTCGGCAAACTTAGCTGTTGTTTTAACGTTAATACTTCTTCCGTTTTTGTCCTTTTGTTTTGCAACAAGACCTTTTTCAACAAGCTCTGCAACATGTTCATACGCAGCAGAACGTAATTTTACAAGTTCTGTTTGGCGAATAGGTTCTTTTAATGCAATAACCAGAAGTGTTCTTAACACCGCAGGTGACAAATCTATCGGACAAATTTTTTCGACAATATCGCTATACTCTTCTTTTACCTGCAAAATATAACCGTTCTCGTCATCGATTTCCAAAGCACCATCGCGTGAGGCGTAATCCATAATCAACTCTAAAATAGCCTCTTCAACTTCTTCGCTTTCAACATCTAAATATGCGGCAATCTCCTCAACAGACAGAGCTTTTGCCGTTACAAACAATACCGTTTCTATTCTAGACTTCAACTGCTGCGACATTTCTACCACCTTTTACAACGTATAAATCAGAATAAAATTCTTCCTGTTCCAATTCATAATCCGTATCTCTACTTAAAAACAACAATGCAAGATACGCACTAATCTTGTCCATACCAAGAATTGTTAGCTCATTAAGTTCAATTTTATCCTGATGATTAAAAATTTGTTCTAAATTGTCTTTTAATTTTAAGACAGATTCTTCAATATATTCTTCATGTGCCATTGAAACAATCTCATCAGGAGTAAGGCGAGAGTAATTTCTCACATGGCGTTTTGCTCTTTCATGAGCACTTTTCATTGAAGCTCTTTTTTCTAACTTTTCATAAAACTCTAACTGTTTAATCAAGTCTTTCAAAGTAACAACGCGGTTACGATTTAAACGAATACTTGTACGGCGTTGAAGTGCTTCATCAAAACTCACAACGTTACTTGTCGGAATAAACTCTTGATTTTCATCGGGATACTCAACAATAAACCCGTCATCATCATAAATTACATCCTGTTCGGGTTCATCCTGGAACTCATCTAACGTAAGCCCTGCCAGAACATTTGATTGTAAGCGGCATAAAATTGAAGCAAACAACAATGTCCTGCTTGCTACTCGAAGATTTAAAGACTTAAGTTCAATCATTCTTGCAAGATATTTTTCTGTTACATCAAGAATATCAATATGCCACGGATCAATTTTACCCTGTTTTGCCATATCGACCAAAATTCCGATACCGTCATTTGCGTCAAACTCGCCTTGCGGGGAATAAATTGTAGATTCTAAGTCTTGAGAGTTTATAAGATTATTATTATTCATTGTCATCTTCTCTTAATTTTACACCTGTAACTTTAGTTTTACCTTTTTCTTTTTGGGTAACACCAATTGTTCTGTTTGCAGCTTCAATCATCGGTCTTCTGTGGCTTACCACTAAGAACTGGGTATCTGATGATTGTTTTTTAACCATTTCTGCAATTCTTTCAACATTCATTGTATCTAAGCTTGCGTCAACCTCGTCAAGCGCGTAAAAAGGCGCAGGCAGATATTTTTGTATAGAAAATACCAAGGCTAAAGCTGTCAAGGCTTTTTCGCCGCCAGATAGCGCCCCGAGTTTATTATTTGTGGTTTTATCTCTCGGTTTTGCTTCAATCGTCATGCCGGCAGAAAGCGGATCTTTTTCATTTTCCAGAATAAGTCTTCCTTCGCCTTCTGATAATTGATGATAAATGTCTTTGAAGTTTTCGTTTATAGCAGTAAACGTTGTCATAAACGCTTCTTTTTTCTGTTGTTCAAAACCGTTCATTTTATCTAAAATTGACTGGCGTTCGGTTGAAAGAGTTTTGATTTGGGTATCAAGTTCTTCTTTTCTTGCGGCTTTTTCTTCATAAGAAACAATAGCGCGCATATTAACGTCACCCAATTCCTGCATACGCTTATCAAGACGCTGGATTTTAGCATTCAAATCATCTATTGAAATATCTACAGGTTCAAGTTTAGATATTTCAACACCTGAATTTTCCAAGATTTCAGATGCTTCTTTCAATTGAGGTTCTAATTCTTTGCGTCTTAATTTGAACGACTCAATTTGTTCGTTAATTCTATCAATTTCAGAAGCTTTGACCGCACTATTAGTTTGCAAATCGACTAAACTTGTATGAATTTCTTCTTTTTGTTTCACAAGTTCACCTATCTTTTCATCAATTACAGCAATTTTATCAGATAGGGCGGTTAATTGCTCCTCTAATTGTACGATTTCCGCTGCGTAAGTTTCTTTATCTTTTTCTAAAGACTCATTATTTTTCGTAGTATTTTTAATATCGTCTTCTTTTGAGATAATAAGCTGTTCATTAAACTTGATAGTGTTGTTATAACCGTTAATTTCGTTATTTACACCCATTAAACTGTTATTTAAATGACGAATTTCATCTTCAATCCCTTGAGTTTTCTCTTTAAGGTCTTTTAAGTCTTTATCGTTTAACAGCGCATCAAGTTCTGCTAACTTATCCTGAGCCTCTTGAATCTTGTCAGCAAGTTCAACCCTTTTTGCTTCTATTTTATCAAGTTCAGAGTTAAGTTTTTCGATTTTCGGTTCATTTTCTGAAACAAATGCCTTCTTAGTTTCAAGCAGATTTTGGCTGTTTTCAAATTGAGATGTCATATTTGAAAGCTCAATTTTTGCTTTTGAAAACTCGGTAGAAGATGATGAATAAGTAACTCTGATTTTATCAAGTTTATCTTCCAAAAGTTTTTTACGCTGAACCGCTTCATCATATTTTTTCTGCAAATCATCTAATTTTGCTTTAGCATTTTCTAACTCTTTATCATCATTTTGTCCAAAGCCAAATATTGATTTTTTAACATAACCGCCTGTGATAGCTGATGATTTTTCGTATAATTTGCCGTCTAAAGTTACCATACGGAATTTGCCCATTAATTGTTCGGCAGCTTCAGCGTCTTCAACAATTAATGTATCTCCTACAGCATAGAAAAACGCGTCTAAATACATATCATCAAAATCAACTAGATTTATTGCAAAATCTATTACCCCGCGATTTTTTGGTAATTGTAAGCGTCCCGGAGCCTTTTTAACCTTATTTAGAGGAATAAATGTTGCACGTCCTGCGCGGGAAGAATTAAGTAATTCCATTGCAACATAAGCTGCATGAGTATCATCAACAACTATGTGAGCTAATCTTCCGCCAAATGCGATATCAAGAGCCAGTGAATACTCTTCATCCACTGTTCCTAATTGCATTAAAGGAGCATGAACGCCTTCTAAATGAGCATTCATAACCGTTGTAATAGGAATACTTGAACCTGATGAAGATACAGCTCTTCTTTGAGCTTCCATTTCCGTAAACTTACGATAAGCAGCTCTTACATCATGGTCATAATCTTCTATTGCCGTTTTAGCATCATCTAATTCCTGCATGGTTTTTGTTTGAATTTCTTTCAATTCATCCATTTCTTTTTTAAGATTATCGACCTCAAGTTGTTTTAATGATTTGTTATCACCAAAGTTTGCTTTCGCGTTTTCAGCACTTTCAATAAATTCTTTAGCTTCTTCTATTTCTTTTTTTAAGTTGCGTAAATCGTTTTCCTTAGGCAAAGATTCTTTTAAAAGCTCATTGTCTTTATCTTTTAAAGAATCAAGACTGCGGGAAACGTCGTTTCTTTCCTGAATATATTTATCAGCAGTTGAACTTAACCCTGAAATATCAGCAAGTTTTTTTGAAAGCTCTTCTTTTTTCTCTGTTAATTGAGATTCCAAAATTCCGATTTTATCATGAGCAAGCTTGATGTTAAGTCTTTCATCTTCGATTTTCTTTTTGTATGATTCAATACCGTTTTTGGCATTCTCAATTGACTGTAAGCCTTTTTGAATTTGAGTTTGAGAATAATCAATCGCGTTTTTCTTAGTTTGAATACGCGCAGTCAAATCACTTTGAGAATCTTTTAACTTATTACGTTCATCTTCCCCTTGCTCTTTTAATTTAGCATCAAGTTCTTTGTATTTTTCGTTAATAAGTTTAATTTTTTCATCTAAATCAGTCTTATTTGCCTGTTCTTCTTTCAATTTTTTGTTTGATTGAAGAATATTTTCATGCGCCATTTCTAAATTACGTTTCAAATCAAAGAACTTAACCGTACTGATTTGAGATTCCAAGCCTGATTTTTCTTCCTGTAATTTTTTATATTTTAAAGCAACTTCACGTTCTGATTTTAATTGTTCAAGAGTTTTTTCAACTTCCGATAAAATAAGCGCGGCAGCTTCTACCCTTTGTTCAACAGTTTTTAATTCACCCGTTGCCTGATCTATTCTACGGTCAAAATCAGCAACACCTGCAATCTCGTCAATAATTCCGCGGCGAACTTTTGACGAACACATTACAATACTGTTAACGTCACCCTGCATCATTACGTTATAGCTGTTCGGGGTTATATTGTATTTTTCTAAGATTGATCTGATATTTGTTAATGTGTCAACCTTATCATTAAGATAGTATGTACTTGCAAACCCTTGATTAGTCTTTTTAATTCGACGTCCGACAGAAAGCTCTTTATCACCTTCGACATCACCAAAGACTACTTTAACCATTGCTTCGTTTTTATTATTGAAAGTTGTAATAAAATCGGATAAATTCTCAATACGCAAAGCTGACCCGGTACGAAGCCCAAGCGCAAACATAACACTATCAATAATATTACTTTTCCCGGAACCGTTTGGTCCTGAAACTGTCGTAAATCCTTTTAAAAGAGGTATTTCCGATTTATTGGCAAATGATTTAAAATTATCTATTTCTAATTGTTTTATGTACATAATCTACCCGAGTCTAGTCTGTTTCTTTATTATGACAGATAGAAACACGTCATGTCAAAAATATTGAATAATATTTACAATTTAGAAATTCCCTTAAAAAACTCTTCCATTGGAACATTTAAAACACAAGACATTTTAAAAAGCGCTAACGCAGTAGGCGAGGTTAACCCTTGTTCAATCTTACTGACATAACTCACACTCATATCAATTAACTCCGCAAATTGTTCCTGAGTTATATCTTTACGAATACGCTCAATTTTTATATTACGCCCTAATTTATATTTAATTTCGTCTTTCATTATTATAAATTATATAATCTTGACAAAAGTTATATAAGTGAATATATTATTATTAATATCAATATATTGATATTAGATAACATCATATTGACAGGAGAGAGTATGAAGAAAGCATTCACATTGGCGGAGACATTAATAACATTAGGCATAATCGGTGTTGTTGCAGCAATAACGATACCACAATTAAAAGCCTTCTTATTTGAAAAACAAGTAGTTAATAATTTTAAACAAAGTTACTCTATTATAAATAATGCAATCAGGCTAATGGAAGAAACTGAAGACTGTCAAGGCGAAGGATGTTATAATAAATTCAAAGCACCTGAAATTGAAGCTATTGCTTCAAATATAGATAAACACTTTAAATATGCCGATAAAAAATGTTATCCTGTAGGTACCAGAAAAGAAATATTAAGTTGGTTGCCTGAAAAGACTTATGCTTTAGACGGAAGACCTGCAAGCTACTCAACTTATTCCATAGGTGCAAAACTTGGTGCTGATAAGTCAGATGTTTGTTATTACAAATTATATAACGGAGCAGTTGCAGCTTTTTCCAGAATGAATGCCTTTGGAGATAGCGGAACTTTAAATATAGTAATCGATGCTAACGGAAAGTCAGGTCCTAACAGAGTAGGAAAAGATATGTTTCCTGTTACAAGTTTTGGAGATAATTACACTTTGATGCCTTATTATAAAATTCACCCTTGGGCTTCAGCAGATTTTTATAAAGGTCTGTGCAGCTACCTGAATGCAAAATCTTGTAAGGTTGATGCTAAAAGCCCTGCTGCGTATGTATTAACAAATGGTAAATTACCTGATTTGGAAAAAGCAGGGTTTCCTAAAAAACCGTAATTGATTAATTCTCATTATTAACTTCAGAATACTCTTTAGCATACTGAGGGTTAACGGCAAGCCATTTGAAGGTTTGAGATTCGACTTCAGGAATATCGATTACAAAAGTTCCGCCGTAACGACCTCTTGAAAATACCAAATACCCTTCTTTTGCAAGATTATGGAATGCTTTTCTGATTGTGTTAGGGCTTAAATCCAGCGATTTTGACAATTCCTGAATAGACGGTAATTTATCACCGACTTCGTATTCTGTTGCTATCATTCGTTTTAAATAATTTTGAGTTTTTTCATAGTGGTAGAACGCAGTATCTTTAGCTGAAGCAAAGATTGAAGTTTCAGGCTTCATTGAAGGAATTTCACCGTTTGGCATTCTGATAACGGTTGTTCCGTATCTTCCTCTACGGGCGAGAAGAATTCCTCTGTCTATTAAAACTTTTAACGCGTCATGAACAGTTTTCATACTTGCCTTTAATGTTTTAGCTAAAGTTGCATGAGCAGGCATTCTGTCACCTGTTTTTAAATTCGCTGATATATAGTTTTCCAAATCCTTAACTACCATATCTACAAGAGTTTCGACTTTAGTTGATGCAACCTGAGGTTCTACATCAAAATCTGTTGTTATTACAACCCAGCCTTTATCTTTCGGGGTTCTGAAATCACGTTTGATAATCCCGAAAGTTGCAAGGTTTTCTAAAGCAAGTCTTGTAGTATTTGCGCTAAACCCAATAATTGTTGATATAGTTCTTGATGACGGAAGTAATGAACCTGCCTTAAATCCGTCATTTAGAATATAGCGCTTAATCGAATCTACTGCCATATCTCTTTTTGAGGTAAGCTTTCTTAATGTTGTTTTTGAACCCTCGGCAGAGCCCTTAACCAAGGTTCCGATACATTGCTTTGATTCAACATAGCCTAAATCTTCAATATATCTTAAAGCGTTTTGCACTGTTCCGATACTTACACCAAGACGATATGCAAATTCTGCCTTTGACGGTAGAATATTATTAACTCTGATTTTTCCTGATTTCAAACTTGATTCTATCCAGCCGATAAGCCATTTACCGATAACAACAGCCTTTGATTCGTCAGTATTTTTCAAATCCGGAAGCTGGATATCAACTTCTTCTATCTTTATTTTATGTAATTCGTTTTTCTTGGGAAACATGTAATCATTCATAAATTCTACCTGCCTTCTGCCTAATGATATACTATGTGTAAAAAAACAGCAAGATATTTTTTGCTATTATTTTTACATTTGTTACAAAAAGATATATAATAAAATTATGGTTAAACAAAAATATATAGCCTTAGTTGATTGTGACTCGTTTTTTGTATCATGTGAACAAAAACGTGATATCTCGTTAAAAAATAAACCTGTATGCGTGCTGTCTAACAACGAAGGCTGTGTAATTTCTCGTTCTAAAGAGGCTAAAAAAATGGGGGTTCGAATGGGTGAACCTTATTTTATGCTAAAAAAAGAACACCCGAAAGCAATCTTCAAAATTGCAGACCATGAATATTATTCGCAAGTATCAAAACAGGTTATGGCTATATTGAAAGATTTTAGCCCTTATGTGCAAATATATTCGGTAGATGAAGCTTTTGTCGACCTAACAGGATTGGTTAAGCTTTACAAAAAGAATTACAAAAATCTTGCAATATATTTAAGAGAAAAAGTCTTACAAGAAGTTGATATTCCCGTATCAATCGGAGTAAGCTCAACTAAAACGCTCTCAAAACTGGCTTCAGATAAAGCTAAAAGTTCATCAAACGGAGTTTACTTAATCGGGAAACGTAAAATTCACAAAGAACTTAATAACACCCGAATAGAAGAAATATGGGGAATCGGCAGACGGCTTACAAAAAGTCTTAAACGATACGGAATCCTTACAGCAGAAGACCTTACAAACCGTTCAGACGCCTGGCTTGATTCAACAATTGGAATCCATGGGCTTGAAATGAAACACGAACTGTTAGGTGAGATGACATCTCCTGTTACAAATGCTGAAAAAACACCAAAATCTATCCAAAACACAAGAGCTTTCGGGATATTTACATCAGATTTTAATTTTATCAAAAGCGAACTGAACAGACATATCCATACATCTTGCAGAAAACTTCGCTCTTATAATACAAAATGTCTGCAAATCGGCGTAATGCTCAGAACAAAAGATTTTAAAGTCTACTATGCAAAAAAAGACTTACTATCGCCTGTTGATTTTGAGCTTGAAATATCAAATATTGCAATAAAATTATTAAAAGAAATCTACAACCCACACATTTTATATCGCAGCACAGGAGTATTTCTTGAAAGAATCGGAGAACAAGGAGTTGAGCAGTTATCACTTTACACAGACGGCTCTGAGAGTATAAAAAAAGAAAAGCTTGCAAAATGTTTTGACAAACTGGAATCAAAATTTGGCAAAAACATTATTCAAACAGGTTTTGTAAAAAAATAGCAAAAATTTCCCTGTTATGATTTAATACAAATATGCAAGTAACAAGAATAAATAATACAAACTTCACATCAAATAAATCTGATTTTCTGGCAAAATTTCATGAGAAAACAAAAAATTCAGCCGATATGACAGATACAATTGTCGTTCCAAGAACAATATTTAAAGGTTATCTGGGGATTATGGGCGGAACAACCCTGCTTACTCTTGGCGGGATATTAAACAAACACGCTAAGACATCAAAAATGCTAAGTATTGCAGGTCTTCTGACTTCAATGTACGGAACATGGGCATTTGTCAGACCTTTTATAGTTAAAGATGCTAAAGGCGTTGAATCAAAAAAGTAACCTAATTTGATTTAGCTTTTTTCATCAGATTTTGGTAATACTGTTCTTTATATTCTAAAAGTTCCAAGCGTTTTTTATGTTCTTCCATTTGCGCAATAGCTTTTTTGTGGGTTTCTTTGATTATTTCATAGCGCTGTTCAATCGTAGAATCACCAATCAAACATAAATCTATATATTTTTTTATGTTTTTATTATCTGTTCCTATCGCGCGCAGACATTTGATTATTTTAACAAATTCCACATCGGTATCGGAAAACATACGGAAATTATTCTCGTTACGTTGAACAAGCGGGAAAAAATCACTTTTTGCCCAAAATCTTAAAGTATGTTCAGATACATCCATCATTTTTGAAACTTCTTTGATTGTATACATATATGCTCCTTATTAGTAAAATGACGGGATTAAAGAACCCCGCCATTAAACATTATACATTATAATTTAATTTCATGCTTTGGTGCCGGCTGCGTTTTCTTTGACCAAGGAGTTTTCCAGTCAAACAAGTATTGAGCACCTAACTGGAATCCGATACCTGTTCTTCCGCCGTTTCTTAATACAACTTGGAAGTATGAGTTCATACGTTCTTTCCAAGTTTTTGTCATACCGATACCGTATTGAATATACCCATGACGCATTTGAACACCATCAAGCATTACGTTTCCTGCACGACCTGTCAAATCATCATTGATATTATACATATACTGGAATGTTGCATAAGCACTCCAAGTTTCTCTTGCATATATCAAGTTTAATCCCGGAGCCACATTCACACCGTTCATATAACCAGAGTTCATGCACATATCACCAAAATTAGAATGCCAATTTTGTTTTCCGAAGAAGTTATATGAAACAAAGACATTTGGCTGAATTGTGAAATGTTTTGTCGGGTGATAATTATATGCAGCTTTCGCAGCTGTACCAACAAAGAAGTTTTCAGTATATTCATTAATACTGTTAACCTTCATATCGTTTAAGTAAGCACCTGCATAAGCTAACACTGAACCGACAAAGTTTTCTTTCAGGAATGTTCCCATAAAGCCTAATTGACCGCCATTTTGGTACATACTAACATTACTGAAATATTGATGAGCTCCGTTATAACCGATGTAAGCTGTCGGAACCAACTTCCAGCCTCGTTTCAAATCAACAACAGGCATATCAGCACCAATCAATGTACCGTAGAAGTTATTACCTACTCTTAGGTTTTGAGTCATTGAAAGTTTTTCAAATGACACGAAATTTTTCATCCAAATTCCGCCGTCTTCTTTTGTATATTGGTAAGGACCAACATAATTTCCTTCATGGATTGCGTATTTATTAGCAGTCGGGTCTAAGAATCTTTCACTATGTAAACCTACGTGATTTGTTAACATATCATCGATAAGTAATTGGTTATTATGCATAGCCAATGTTGCAACCTGACCTCTGAAGACTTGAGGATTGTATCTTACTAAAGATGATTGAATTACACCCGGAACTGATTCATAAGCACCTAATTGCTTATTCCATTGAGTATAATTTTCTAACTTGTACCAACCGATTGGTGTAAAGATTTCTTTATCGGTTTGAGTAAAGTTAATATTAGCAGCAACTGACGGATCAACTTTTGATACATCAAACATATTCATTATAATATGTCTGTCAATCGGAGCTTTATTTGTTCTGTTCCAATCATCCGCAAACTGCCAATCACTAATATGAATATTTCCGCCGTCCATATCTGTTATATCAGATATTACGAACTTATCGTGCTGCCAATCTCTACCGTTTAAATCAACAGTAAAATCAGCTTTACCGTCATAAATATCCAAATCTGCAATAGTATTATTATTAATTTGTCCGTTCATATCGTGAACAACAGCATCAGTTCCGATAAATGTTAACTTATCAAAATTCAAATCACCTGAAATTACATTCAAATCACTGCCTTTAAGTACGGTATTAGCATTGAAGTTTGAACTTTTGCCAGAAGATAAATTCAATGTTGAACTTGTTACATTAACATTATTATTAAAGTTAATAGAACCGTTACTTACTGCTGTCATTGAAACAGGTTTTTCCCAATTTTCTTCAGGGTTAATAGTAACTGTACCACCGATATTGATGTTATTATTACCTTTTGATTCTGCAATAATAGCACCTTTTGTTACGTTAACAATACTACCTGATTCACTTGCTAAATTAAGGTCAATATCATCATGATATGTTGAATATTTCATGGTAATATCTCTTTCCTGAATCAGGTTTCCTTTAATTTCATCAGCGTGAATACCGATAGTTAAACCTTTTCCGTCAACTTCTTCACCAACGATTAAGTTACCGCCAAGGCCTTGTTCAAATAATAAATCACCACCGTTTTTGATAGTAATCTTTAAGTCATCAGTAATAGTACCGTGGAACCATACATCACCTTCACCGTTCTTATCAACCAAACCTTTACCTGTAAGATTTGGATTTAAGTGAAGCTCACCTGTAGTATTCAAGTTCATCTTCGCGCCATCATTGATAGTGATTAGCTGATCAGAATATTCACCCTCATTAACAGGTTTAAAATTCAAATCATTGAATATATTTAATGTACCGCCTGAATTTACGGTTACATCACCTAATACAGAATCTTGAGCGTCATTTTGGTTTTTCTTCCCTAAATCAACAACACCGTTAGTTCCGATAACCAAATCTCCGCCAATATTAGCCGCAACATCGGATTTTATATAAGCCGGAGTATCAGCATTTCCTGTAACATTAAACACGCTGCCTGCTTTAGTATTTAAAGAACCTTTTTCACCATGGAAAATTCCGTTCGCTGTCAAATCAGAATAATTTAAAGTTCCTCCGTTAAGTGTAACAATAGAATCAGATGCCCAAGAGTCGCCACTATTAAGGTTAAGTTCTCCGCCTTTAATGTCAACATCTTTATTTATAACAGTTACAACATCATATTTAACATAACTTCCGCCTACTAAAGTCAACTTACCTGCGCTAACAGTTAAATTACCTTTTTCAGCGTGAAGCGCACCGTTACTTTCTAACGCGTAATCTAAGCTTCCGCCGTTTAAATTAACAACACCGGTCCAAGAATCTTTTTCTTTATCATCTAAAACTACTGATGCATTGTTAAGATTTAAAGTTCCAGCAACAGTTGTATCAACTTCTGCAGCAATTGAACTGCTGTCAACAAGAGTCAAGTTACCACTGTTTAAATTAAATATACCGTCAGCAGCAACAAGTTTACCGGTTGAGGTTATATTACTGTAATTAAACGTACCGTTATCCAATGTAATAACACCTGAAGTCCAACTGTCACCTGTGTTAAGGTTTAAAGAACCGCCATTTACATGAACATCACTATCAACAACAGTTGTTACATCCGCTCCGACAGAACTATCAGTATTAAGAGTTAAGGTTCCGCCACTAACATTCAAACTACCGCCAGTTGCAACAAGTTTTCCGTTTGAGTCAAGACTGTAGTCTAAACTTCCGCCTGTCATTGTAACATCACCTGACCAAGTATCATTTCCGTCAAGAACAACGCTACCGCCTGTGATATCCATATTGCCTGTAATAACAGCATTAACTGCAGATTCTATTTTGCTGTCAGAAGCTATTGTAAGTTTTCCGCCGCTAACTGTTAATTCGCCGCCAGTGGCAATAAGTTTTCCGTTTGAATCAAGACTATAGTCTAAACTTCCGCCTGACATTGTGATATCACCAGACCAAGTATCCTCTCCGTCAAGAACGACAGAACCGTTTCCTGAAATATTCATATTACCGGTAACATGAGTATTAACCTCAGAAATAATTGAACTATCGGTACCGACATTTAAGGTTCCGCTTTTAATATTCAATGTACCGCTATTTGCATCAATTTTGCCAGAATTTGATATATCACTGTAATTTAGGATTCCGCCGTTTAATGAAACTGTACTTGAAGCATTCCAAGTATCACCTGAGTTTAAATTAAGCTCAGAGCCAGATTTAACATCAACGTCACCTGTCAATGTAGTTTTTACACCAGCGCCGACTAAATTGTTATTTTCAAGAGTTAACTTACCGCCGCTGACATTCAAGTTACCGCCTGTTGCTTTAAGATTTCCGTTTGAACCAAGGCTATAGTCTAAACTTCCACCTGACATTGTAATATCACCAGCCCAAGTATCACTTCCGTCAAGAAGAACAGAACCGTTTCCTGAAATATTCATATCACCAGTAATATGGGTATTAACCGCAGAAATAATTGAACTTCCTGAACCGACATTTAATGTTCCGCTATTAATATTCAACTTACCGCTGTTTGCAACTATTTTGCCGTCATTTGATATATCATTATAATTTAAAGTTCCGCCGTTTAATGAAACCGTACTTGAAGTATTCCAAATATCACCTTGATTCAAATTAAGTTCAGAACCTGTTTTAACATCAACATTACCTGTCAAAACTGTTGTTACATTAGTATCAACCGAACTGCCATCAACTAAACTCAAAGTTCCGCCGTTAACATTCAGGTTTCCGCCGCTTGCAGTTAATTTTCCTGTATTGGTATTTGCCAGATTAACGTCCAACGAGCCTGAAGTTAAGTCAATATCTCCAGTCCATTTATCATTACCGTTTAATGTGACAGAACCTCCGCCAACGATAACTTTACCGCCTGTAATTTGAGTATTAACAAGACCATCTATTGCACTTCCTGATGCTATTGTTAGCTCACCGCCTGTAACATTAACGTTACCAGAATTTGCATGAAGTGCTCCGTTTGAAGTTAAATCAGAATAATTTAATGTTCCGCCTGACACTGTAACATCTGCATTCCAAGTATCACCTGTATTAAGAGATACCGTAGCTCCTGAACCTATAGTTACATCTTTATTGATTTCAGTATTAACCAAAGATGCGATTGAACTGTTATTACCTAAAGTCAACTCGCTGTTTATTTTCAGATTTCCGCTATCAGCTTTTAAAACACCGTTCACTCCGTCTTTAGCACCTTGAAAATCAAGAGTTCCTCCGCTTAACTGAACGGTTCCTGTTCCGTTCCAAGTGTCATTATTGTTAAGAACGACATCACCTGTTGGTTTAATATCATAAGTTACACCGTTAGTAATAGAAAGTTCAGCACCATCTGCTATCTTACCTGCAACATCAACGGTACCGGATGTTACATTAACACTTCCACCCGTCATATTAGCGCCATCCGCCAAAGAGAAAGAACCGCCTGTCACGTTAACTATACCAGCAGTAATTGAACTACCTGCAGCAAGTTCAAAAGTTGAATTAGTAAGATTCAAAGTTCCGCCGCTTTGGGTATAATCCTTACCTGTATCAGTTCTTCCGCTAAGATTCAATGTTCCGTTAGTATTTGTAATTGAACCGCTCCAATCATCACCTGCTTTTAAGGTTGCACTGCCGCCATTTTTTATATTTAAAGAAGCATCTTGTGCAACAGTAATCTTACCACTGGTAGATATTGAAGCATTTGTTCCGTCTACATTAACAGAAGCACCCTTATTAATATTAAGAGCCAAAGCTCCGCCGACAGTTCCTTTATTATCTAAAGTTCCTGAAACGGTAACAGTACCTGTTCCGTTCATTGTACCTTTATTTGTAAGCGTAACAGTATCTTTGATGTTAGTTGTTCCGCCAGTAATAGTACCGTTATTTGTAAAATCAACATTAATATCCGTCGTACTATTTTCAATAGTTCCTGTTCCTGAATTTACTGAATTTGCACCGTTGATTTTTATACTTGAACCTGATATTTTACCGTCATTTTCCAGCGTTCCGTTTGCAATAATCGAACCGCCGGAAATTGTTTTATTAGCATTATTTGTAAAGGTTGCACCGCCATTTACAGTAGTAGAACTATTGGTAATTGAGCCATTGTTTGTAAAAGTAGAACCAGAGTTTACGGTAGTACTACCGTTGGTAATTGAACCGTTATTGGTAAGCGCAGCGCCCGTTTTTACAGTAGTTGTGCTACCTGTAATTGAACCGCCGTTTGTCAAAGTACCATTTTCAACATTTACTGTTGCTCCTGAAATTGTACCAGAGTTTGTTCCGCCATTTTTAAGGTTCAATTCCCCACCGGAAATTGTTCCTGTTGATTTATTTTCAAAAGACGCATTAACAGTAACCGTTCCGTCAGTATTAATAAAAGTTTTTTCATTTGTTAAAGTGCCTGCCGTTACATTTGAAGTATTGGTAAAATTATTTGTATTAGTTACTGTTGTTGCATTTAATTCCGCATTATTATTAAAAGTTCCGCCATTTGTCACGGTTGTAACAGTTGTATTTGCGTCATTATTATATGTTGCACCATTTTTATTATCAATTTTATCTATAGTTGAAGCAACTTTGTTTGTAAATGTTCCTGCCTCATTAGTAATTGTATTTACATTTAAAGTTCCGCCTTCAACATTAAAGGTTCCTGAATTTGTTATATTTGCTTTGTTTAAAGCTGAACCGATTGTACCTGTATTTGTGAATTTAGTAGTATTAGTAATAGAAGCAGAAATTATATTACCACTGTTAGTAAAATCGGCTCCTGAATTTGTCAAACTTGTATGCGCGGTAATATCAGAATCATTGTTAAAATTTCCAGCGGTTATATTAATAACATTTTGAGTAAGAGTACCGTGATTGCCGTTAGTTCCGCCTACAATTGATAACGTACCATTATTAGTAGTAGTTGTAATTGTACCATTATTTAAAAAACCGGAAATATTTATTATAGAACCATCATTTGTTAAGGTTAAACCATCATTCTCAACCCATAGTTTTGATGAACTTTGTTCACTAAGATCAATAGATGCATTATTGACAAAATCTTCAGTATATGTATTATCACCAATTATAATAGCAGCACCTGTTATAACTCCTTTATTCAAAATCTTGGAATAACCGCCGCCTTTTAAAGATACACTATAATTAATTCCAGATGCATTTGCTGCCGGTAAAATAAGTACTGACAAACAGCCTGCAACACATAAAGAACGCTTAATTCCTAATCTCATTACATTCCTCCAGTTACTATATCTTATTCAAACTTTGTAGTATTAAAAATAAATCAAACAAGCATGATTTTCAATAATAAATTTGACTAATATTAACTTATAAATTATTATTAAACTATGGAAAAGAAGAGTGAGTATGAACGCCTACAAAAAAGGATTACCAAGGGTCCTATTTTTGAAAGAATAACACAGGCTGATAAGTTATACAGTGAAACACGATACACTAAAGCTATTGAACTTTTAAACGAAGCACTTAAAATGACAGATAAGTCTTTTGAGTTTGACATCTGCGAAATATACAGAAAACTCGGGAACTGTTATTACGCTCAAAATAATCGGGATGAAGCCAGAAAGGCTTATGAAAAAACTCTTGATTATTGCACTACTAACTCAAGTATTTACGCAATGCTTGCTTATCTTTATTATTACGTTGATAACGATATTGCAATAAAATACTATTCAAAAGTGTTGGAATCAAAACCTACAGATGAAATCTCATTATCAGGTAAAGCTCTTACCATGCTAAAATCTCATAATTACACCCAGCAAGAACTAAAAGAAGCTTTTGAATATGACATTAAGACATTTCGTTCACACTATCAACCTTCAGAAGAAATTGAAACATTTCAACATTCCCCTGAAAAATTAAGGAAAAAGAAAAAATTACATATCGGCTACCTGTCTTCCGATTTTTGTTGTCATGCTATGATGCAATTTATCTTACCGCTTCTTGAATCTCATCATCAAGATAAATTTGACTTTTCTTTATTTTCCACAACAAAAAAGAATGATTATGTTACCGAAAGAATAAAACAAACAGGCATGATTTGGAACGATTGTTCTAAGATGACAAACGAACAACTTGCAAAGTTCATCTACTGTAATAACGTAGATATTCTCATTGATTTAGGAGGATTCACACACTGTCGGAGTTTTGCTCTATTATACAAACCTGCCCCTATTCAAATGCAATATCTGGGATTTGTTAACACTTTAGGAATCCCTGAAATTGATTATATTTTTGCTGATGAATTCACAATCCCGAAAAATTCCGCTAAAAATTATACGGAAAAACCGCTTTATCTGGGGACTTATATGCAAAGATTTTGCTTTAACAATAAAAACCAACAATTGCCGGAATTAAATGAACTTCCGTACCACAAAAACGGTTACATAACTTTTGGAAGCTTCAATTGCACATCTAAACTTAACGATTATACAATTGAACTTTGGTCAAAACTTTTAAATAAAGTTCCAAATTCAAAGCTTTTAGTATATCGAACACAAATGACAACAAGTATTATTCAAAGGTTAAAAAACAAATTCGAAACATTCGGAATCCCATCAGACAGATTAATTTTTAACAATATTTCTTGTAAAGACTCGCATTTTAGAGCTTACCAACTTGCAGATATCGGGCTTGACCCGACTCCGTTTAACGGACTTACCATTACGATAGAAGCAATTTCTATGGGATTACCGACACTGACCCTTGCGGGAGAAAGTATGCAATCCCGAGGCTGCGCAAGAGTAAATAAAGCACTTAAACTTGATGACCTTATCGCACAAAACGAAGAAGAATACATCAAAAAAGGTATAAAACTTTCAAAAGATATTAAAAAGCTTGATTATTACCGCAAAAATCTGCGAAATATACTTTTTAATTCTGAATTAATGAAAGATTTAAACGGATTTGCAACGCATGTTGAAAAAGCTTACCTAAAAGCTTGGAATGAATTATTAGAATCACTTCCCGCTGATATAGCTTAACACGCCATTAATAAAGGTTAGCGGATGAACCGGACACCCCGGAATGTACAAATCTATCGGATATTTTTCTAAAAATTCACGATTTAAGGTTGTACTGTTTTGGAATACCCCGCCTGATATTGCGCAAGCTCCGCATAAAATTACAATTTTAGGCTTTGGCACTGCATTGTAACAATTTTCAAGTGCATATGCCATATTCTCGGAAATAGGGCCTGTTATTACTATACCGTCTGCGTGTCTTGGAGATGCTACAAAATCAATACCAAATCTGCCCATATCAAAATTCACATTAGAACATGCATTCAATTCCATTTCACAGCCATTACAGCCTGCCGCTGAAACTTGACGAAGTTTTAATGAATGTCCAAAAGTTTTAACTATTTTTTCTTTCACCTCAATTGCAGCTTTTGTGTATGTTTCATAATCCGATTCTGAAGTAATTATTAACTTATTCCTATCTGTTGAAGACAGCTTGAATCCGTTAGACAACTTTATATTTTCACAGGCTCTTTCACAGGCACCGCAAAATGTACATTTCCCCATATCAATTGACAACGGATTAGTTTGTAAAGCTCCTGTCGGACAAATTGAAGAATCACATTCTCCTTCTTTAATTACGGGAAAACCTCGAAATTCTTCTTTTATCGAAGCGTTTCTAATATCTTTTATATATTGTTTACCTTGAAATATTCTTGATTTTAGTGTATCTAACATTTTTCAATTCCTTATAAATCATTTCCTGCGTATGACAGGTTAAAACTTTTATTACACAGCGGGAAGTCTGAAACACCATTGTTCCTTACCGCAAGCGCAAGTCCATACCAATTGTTAAATGACGGATCTTTTATTTTGTAACGGGATAAGTTTCCGTTAACATCAGTCATTGCAATATGTACAACTTCACCTCTCCAGCCTTCTACTATTGAAATTACAAAGGAATTTGGTGAAAGCTGATTATTTGCACTAACAAATAAATCATCGTTTTTATATTCTTGTAATTTTGCAAATATTTTCTTAATCATCGAATAAGATTGCTGAATTTCTTTGTACCTCAACTTGAAGCGGGCATTAACATCGCCTGTTGCCTTAAATTTCTTCTTTTCAAAATGAAGCTCATCCATCCACTTATCAGGGAAATCAAATCTTGAATCAAGTTCAACTCCTGCGGCTTTGGCTGCCATTCCGACAAGCCCGGCTTCTTTTGCTCTTTCCATACTGATTGTTCCTGTTTTTTCAAGCCTTGACATTACTGTTGAACTTTTCAGCATAGTGTTAACCATTCTTTCAACGTCTTTTATAACTTTTTCAAATGTTTTTAGCGCTCGGTTAATTTTTTCTTCCGTAAAATCATAATTAACTCCGCCTGTACAAATTAAACCTCTGCCAAAACGACTTCCGCAAAACTCTAACATTGTATTAATTACAAGAGTTCTTGTTGCGCCAAAAACAGATGCACCCATCAGGTACGCAATATCTCCTGCGATTGCGCCTAAATCTCCTATATGAATAGCCATTCTTTCCATTTCAAGAGCGGCTTTTCTTATTAATTGAGCTTTATCAGAAACTTGAACACCCTGCAAGGTTTCCATAATCTGAGAATAAGCCGTATTATATGCAATTACGCTATCGCCGCATATTGATTCTGCCAGCTGATTGCTTGGAGATTTCAAAATAAGTTCTTCAATTCCTCTATGCTGATAGCCAAGCATTATTTCTAAATGATAAACAGTTTCACCGTTACACATAAACCTAAAATGTCCCGGTTCAATTACCCCTGCGTGAATCGGACCTACTGCAACCTGGTGAACCTCTTCACCCGTCATTTCAAAAAATTCATATTTATCCTGATTAATTCTAACAGGTTTTAACCAAGGATGATTCAGCGGTTCTATCCCGAATTGTTCATAAAATTCGCGCTCAAAAATATGAAATGCCGGAATTTCTTTCGTTAAACATTCATAACTTTTTTCATTAGCTGAAAATTTTGTTGATGAAATATAAATATCTCCCGCTTTATCATCTGCAAGAACTGCAAATAAGCGGACTGAATCGTTTTCGGAAGACTTACCAAAAAATCCGATTGGACGGAAATTTAGTGAAATAATTTCTTCTCTAAAATCTTTTATCGGTAATATTGGAATTTCATTTATATTAATCTTAGTATTGTTTTTTATTTTTAACATTGTTAGTCCTTTTTAAAAGTTTGCTGCTGCAAGATTTATTATATTATTTAAAAACGGCGGTATATAAATTCCCAGAACAAATACATGTATCAACATGATTATTTGCGGAATATACATACAAACTGAAACCTTGTGTCTGTTTTCTTCAACAAGTTTAGCCTTATCTTCACTTATTTTTCCAAAAGATGTTTTTATAACTACATATCCTATACCATAAAGAATTATTGTTAAAAGTAATAAGAACAAAGCGCAAAGAATATAATGCTTTTGCTCAATCATTGTTTTTACAATCAAAAATTCGCTTATAAACAATACAGAAGTCGGGAATGCGCATATTGCCAAAAATGATAAAACCCATAACCACGCAGTTTTCTTATCTGCTTTCATAATCCCGTTAACAGATTTAATTCTTTTTGTTTGGAACAATTCAAGCACATTTCCTGACGTCAAGAAAAATGAAGCTTTCGCAAGCGAATGCCCGATTAAATGCAAAATCAGCGCAAAATGAGCCGCCCCGCCAAGAGCTAAACCAATCGCTAGGATTCCCATATTCTCAATAGATGAATACGCAAGCATTCTTTTATAGTTTTTTATATGATAAACAAATACTGCGGTTATAAATAATGATATGAATCCCATAAGAATTAATAAAAATCTTGCAGAATTTGCACAACCTGCCAAAGTTACGATTTTATAGACTCTTACAATAACTAAAAAAGCAGAATTAAGTAAAGCCGCAGATAACAATGCCGAAATTGGTGAAGGAGCTTCCGAGTGTGCATCGGGAAGCCAAAAATGTACCGGAGCCAAGCCCATTTTTGCACCAAAACCAAACAGCATAAATACAAATGCCATTTTCAACCAATTTACATCAAAACTTTCAGCATATTTATACAGTTCATTAAAATTTAAAGAATTAACGTTAGCAGATGAAATATTTAATAAAATAATTCCGACAAACGCTAAAGCAATCCCTATGGAGCATATAAATACATACTTCCAAGCCGCTTCTATTGAATGCTTTGTTTTATTGAAATAAATTAAGTAAGCACTTGATAAGGTTGTAGCTTCAACTAAAACCCAAGCAAGCCCCAAATCAGTACTTAATAAGGTTCCCGTCATAGAAAGAACAAAAACCAATATCATAAATGAATAATGACTTATTCTTCTTTCAGATACCTCAAAACTTTTGACATACCCTGTATTATAAACAGCTACAGCCAGATAGACAACCGATAATACCAATAAAAATATTAAATTTGTATCATCAACCGCAAAATAAGCTGACGCGTTTTTATCCCCGAATCCGCAGCATATCATTGTTGTTATAACAAAATGAAGTAATGCATATAAATTAACCATTGCAGTATCAAACTTCTTGTTTTTTATAACCAAAACAAGAACAGCTGCAATTATAGGAAATATTAACAGTGTATTAATCATTATATTCATAGTCCTTTAAGTCTGATAAATTAGAAACTTCCAAATCTTTAAATTCCTTATTTATTTCGTTTACAAATAATCCGAGAATGTAAACCGCAATAAATACGTCTAATAAAACACCCATATTAACAAGCATCGGCATTTCTTTTGCAACAGATAAAGAAAGTAAAAATATTCCGTTTTCCATTGTAATAAATTCGATTACGTTTGAAATAATCTTATGTTTAATTGTAATCAGCCATAAGCTTATAATAATAGTGGCAATTGAAACCCCAAAGTACATCGGAGAAATAAGTTTTACAGATGAAATATAATAGTTTGAAAGTAAAAATCCGCCAAGTAAGATAATACTTGAAATTACCAAGCAGTAAAAATGAGGAATATTTGCAGCTGCATCACGGTTAGAATGAGTTTTTTTCAAAACTCTATATAAAAACCAAGGTATAACAATTGATTTAACAACAAGAGTTTCAATTATCATAAAGATTAAATTTATTCCGTTAGCATGTTCTCCGCAGCAAATTAAAAATAACAAAACACCCTGAATTATCAATAATCTGATATGAGCAATAATTCGGCTTGTTGCTGCCAAATATAACATTGTTAATCCGAAAAGTATTATAAATCCGTCTGTCATTTAGCCTCCAAACATCTTTGCTGTTACCAGTGCAAATACAACTAAAGCTAATGAACTCATAATAAATATAAATTCAAATACATGGGACATTCTTATTCTTGCCATTCCTGATTCAACAGTACCGATTATGACAGAAATCAAAGAAATAATCCCTAAATAAGCTAAAACATTTACCCATTCGTTTAACCCGCCCGGAATAATCATAAATGCGATTAACGAAGATATAAGAAGCATTTTAATCCCGTTAGCCCAAGTATATAAAGCTAAATCACTTCCCGAATTATCAAGAATCATAACTTCATGTATCATAGTTAATTCAAGGTGAGTAGCAGGGTCATCAACAGGAACTCTGGAACCTTCAATTAAAATCATCAAAAACAAAACCACTACCGCAAAGATTTCAATAAGAATACCGTAATGTCCTGCATTTATAAATATTTGACGTAAACTTTCAAATGTATAATTACCGCTTAGAGCCATTATTGATCCGATAGTAATAAAAAATGCAGGTTCAACAATTGAAGTAAAGCAAGCTTCTCTGGAGGCTCCCATACCTTCAAAACTGCTTCCGGTATCCATTGCGGAAATCAATGCAAAAAACTTGCCTAAGCTTAGAGTATAAGCAAAAATTATCAATCCACCGCTAATGTTAACTAAGGATTCACCTGTTGCTAAAGGTATAAACATTGAAGCAAAAAATACAGATACTATCATTACGATAGGAGCAATTTTAAATACACCGGATGTAGTTTGGCTTATTACAAAATCTTTTTTTAGTAATTTTACAAAATCATATAACGGCTGCAATACAGACGGTCCTTTTCTGCCGCTCCAAAAAGCCTTGGTCTTTTTTATAACACCCGCCATAAAAAACGGGGCAAATAAAAGTATTATTATATCTGCGATTAGTCTTAAAATCATTTTATAAATAAACTCCCAACTATAATTATAATAAGGAATATCAAACCGTACTTGATATAAGATTGAATGTTTCCGCTTTGAAGAGATTCAAATCTGGATAAAAACCATTCATCATATTTAACTAACGGATTAATAAGATAAGCTTCTTCAATATCTTCAAATTGCAAGTTAAAATGAGAACTTTCAGGAAAAAGTTTTCTTGGTTTTTCAATATCAAACACTTTCTTAAATAATGGTGTAAGCATTGATAAAAACGGACTTGCATAAGATGATGCGGAATATTGCATTTTATTATTTGCTCTATCATATCCGCAGCCCCATGTTTCTTGTATTGTGATTTTATTTTTTGAGCATCTTAATTTTACCCAAATAACAGCTCCAAGTACAATTAAAAATGCTAAAGCATAAAAAGTCACAAACATTATCAATGAAAGCACAGGCATAATATTATATAATTTCACATCAACAAATACACTTACGGGTTTTAATACAAAAGCTAACGCTACAATTGAAAAAACACCAATTAAAAGTGTAAATATCGCAAGAAATCCCATAGGTAATATCATTGAACTTTCACAATCTTCAGATACTTTTACAGAATATTCACTTCTTGGCATACCTAAAAAGATTGTACTGAAAGCTTTTGTAAAACAAAGAACAGCCATTGTCCCAACTAAAGCTAAACAAGCGATACCAAACAACATTACAAGCATTGTAAAGAAATTATTTATAGCTAATCCTTTGAACATTCCCATATAAATTAAAAACTCACTTACAAAGCCGTTCAAAGGCGGTAATGCACAAATAGCCACAGCTGCTGTTAAAAATAACATTCCCGTTTTTGGCATTGTTTTAATAAGTCCGCCGAGTTTTTCAATATCTCTGGTGTGCGTTTTTGTATAAACACTTCCCGCAGCTAAGAAAAGTAATTCCTTAAACACCGAATGATTTAATATATGTAAAATTCCGCCAGAATATCCTAAAATTTCAACCAAAGGCTGATTATAAGCAGAACCAATCATTCCGATACCCAAACCGGTACCGATAATTCCGATATTTTCAATACTGCTGTATGCCAAAAGCTTTTTAATATCATTCTGAGTTGTGGCATATAAAATACCGTAAAGAGCTGTTACAAGTGAAACGATAAAAACAATAAAAGCGATAGTTTTAGAAGGAGTACCGATAAACGAAATAGCCCTCAAAATTCCGTAAATCCCTGTCTTAATCATAACTCCAGACATTATACCGCTAACATGACTCGGAGCCGCAGGATGAGCTTCCGGTAACCAATTATGAAACGGTACAAAACCGGCTTTTGTTCCAAATCCTACAAAGAACAATAAAAAAACAATATCAGCTAAAGCCTTATGATTGTTTAAAACATTTGAAAAACTTGAGAAATCAAAGCTTCCTGACTTTACAGAAAGCAAACCGAAGGCAAGCATAATAAATATGACAGAAAAATGCATAAATACTAAATATGATATCCCCGCTTTAAGAACTTCTTTCTTTTCATTTTCAAAAATCACTAAGAAAAATGAACTTAAAGACATTATTTCCCAACAAATCAAAAACATAAGCGCATTCTGGCATGTTACAACCGCAAGCATTGAAGCAGCAAGTATCGGGAAAAATATAAGGTGGGCATCTATACTTTTATCTGCATAACTTTTTAAATACCCTCTTGAGTAAATTATAGAAATTACACTCATTATTGAAATTATTACTATAAAAAATGCCGACAAATTATCTATTTGAAAATTAACAACACCAAACAAATTATTAAAATCAAAAGATTTAACCATAACTTGTTCACTTAATAAAACTTTCATTGCCGGAACCAAGCAAAAACAAGATGCAATTGTATTCAACAACGAAAGTATTAAAACCTTGAAATTTCTATCAAAAATTTTAACAACAATCCCGCTTAAAATAAGTATTATTATACCTGTAAAAAAACTATTCATAACTTTCCAAAGATAAATGTACCCTGTATTCAGTTTTAAATCTAACAGGCATGAATGTCAAGAATTTAATGAGCTTTATGAACTTTACATTGTAAATATTTTTTGTAGCATAAAAGAATGAATATACAGTACACCCCGAAAAAGCATAATAATTATTCATCTGCAATTATTTTTAAAGCATTACCCAAACAATATTCAAAAGTAGATGAATATCTCATAAGAGGCCCACACCCTTCTATAAAAAACTTACTAATATTAAAACAAGAAGGTGTAAATCAAATTTTTGATTTTAGGCATCTTAGTAATTTTGGATTTAAATTTATTGAAAAATTCCTTTGCAAATTACTCGGAATAAAATATACCCGCTTACCATACAGTAATTTATACGGTGAATATCCAAAATTAGAAACTTTTGAACAAACAGCTGCTAAAGTTAAACAAAATGGAAATAACGGAGGACGAACTCTTTTCCATTGCAATTCAGGACGACACAGAACAGCACACTTTGCAGCTTTTTATAAATTAACCAAAGGAGAAAGTTTAAAAAAAGTTCAGGCTAAAAAAAACTATAAACAATTAGCAAAAGATATTATTCAAGAACAAATTTATAATACAAACTATTTTAGCCGGACAAAAATAGAATATAAAGGCAGAAATCCCATTAAACGAATACTAATTAAATATAATAACAAAATCTACGACTGCTTAAATAATGCCCAGCGGATGTTTTTGGAATTGATAAAGTTGTAAAAAGACACATGATTTGATTATTTTTCGTCCCATCAAACCCGCAAACAAAGCCGATTTCCCGAAATAATAGCACCAACTGTCATAATCAAAACAACTCAAAAAATACATCTAAGCAAAAAAGAAAACGAGGGTTAAAACCCTCGTTATATCTTTATTTTAAATGGTGCCGCAACTCGGAATTGAACCAAGGACACAGGGATTTTCAGTCCCTTGCTCTACCAACTGAGCTATTGCGGCTAGTATTTTAATTCCTGCAACCATGTTGGCTACGTTCTTTATAATACCTGCTCAATGTTAAATGTCAAGACTTTTCTTTTATGAAGATTGACCCACAAGATATAATGTTACGTTACGACCTTCTAATTGAGGTTTTTTCTCTACTTGAATAGGGTCATTTTCCAAATCCGCAAGAAATCTGTTAGCCAATTCAAACGCAAGATTTGAATGCTGCATTTCTCTTCCGCGAAGCATTACTACTATCTTAACTTTATTACCTTGTGCAATAAATTTTCTTACACTTTTTAGACGTACTTCATAATCATGCACATCTATTTTATAACGTACTTTAACTTCTTTAATTTCAACAACATGCTGTTTTTTCTTAGCTTCTTTTGCTCTTTTAGCAAGCTCATATTTATATTTTCCGTAGTCTAAAATTTTTGCTACAGGCGGAGCTTGATTCGGGCTTATCAATACTAAATCCAAGTCAGCTTCCTCAGCCATTGCTAAGGCTTTAGATGTTGGGACTACCCCATGATTTGTTCCGTTTTCATCAATTAATCTTACTTCTTTTGAACGTATACGTTCATTCATGATTGTTTTATCTTTATCCTTCATGGATCTGGTATCGTTAGCTATTGTTGTATCTCCTATGTTAATTAAAGTTTCACTACAGAATTATAATAACACGAAAATAAAATAAAGCTATAGTGTTAAATCCACCTTTTGTTAACTTTTGTAACATGCCAGATATCAAGTATATATACGATTTAGCTACAGTTTTGTAAATTTATTTAAATTTTCACTAAAGTTTTCAAAAATTTTGCCGACATATAAACTGTTGAGATTAAAGGATATTTACCCGACAGTAAAATTAAATAAGGAGTATTAAGTATGAAAACAGTTTCAGAAAGTGAAATGATGATGGGCACAATGAATGAGAAAATTTATTCGGAGGTTGAAGGGATAGAAATTCCGATTCAAACCCTGTTTGATGAATGTCTTAGTTTTATTTCTGTAAATGATTTTAATGTCTAAATATTAAAAAAAAAGAAACTAAAAGAGTAAGGTAACCATGTTATCTTACTCTTTTAGTTTTATATAAAAAAATTTTACAATTAGTCGTTTGTGTATATACATAAAAAACATATTATACTAGAATAGTGTCAAGGAAAGGGAGCAAACATGAAAAATTCATTGGCAACTTTTGCTAAGCTATCAGTTATAATATGTTTATTAAACGGGATTGCATTTGCTGATTTTAGGGAACATTTTGATTTGGGGCAAAGTTATTTAACACAATATCAATATTCAGGAGCAATCACGGAATTTAAAAGTGCGCTAAGGATAAACTATCTTGACACATCTGCTAGAATAGGACTTATTAATTCTTACCTTGCAAGAGGCGCTGAATATGCAAATTCTAAGAACTGGGAAAAAGCTGCTAATGATTACAGAAGCGCATTATTTTATCTTATTTATTACCCAAACTCAGGAACTCCGGGGTCAAAAGTTGAGCAAATTGAGAAATATTTAGATATTTGTCTTGACGCAATTGATTATAATATTTCATCCGAAAACAGATTTAATACGGCAAAAAGACTTCGTGCAGAAGGCAATTTCCCTGCTGCGGCTTATGAATTTAATCAGGCTTTAGGCAGTAAAGAATTGCAGGCAAAAAGCTTTGAACAAGTCGGTGATATTATGAAAATTTTAGGCAACGAACCTAAAGCCGGCGAATACTACAAAAAATCAATTTCTGTTAACCCCTCTGATTTAAATTTAAGACTTGCTTATGCAAAGATTTTAGATAATCAGGGAAATGCAGATGACGCTTTAAAAGAATACAGTTATGTACTGGAAAGAGTTAATGCCGATAATAAAGATATTTTATACACACTTGAACGCACATTCAGTAAAAAAGTTGCTTCAACACCAAACAATGCCAATCTAAACGCGAATTTAGGCGCCATTTTACAAAAAGAAGGCAGACTGGACGAAGCATTAAATTATTATAGACAAGCTGAATCACTTGATCCTTCTAATATTAATACAAGAATTAACGCCGGCACATTATACCAGCAAAAGGGTGATTACAGAACTGCGATAAAAGCTTATGAATCAGTATTAATACTTTACCCGAACAACGTAAACGCTTTATTATACAGAGCTCAATGTCATGACAAATTAGGTGATACAAAACTTGCGCAAGAAGGTTTTCAAAAAGTCTTAGCACTTGATCCGACAAATGATTACCTAAAAACACAGATGATTGAAAACGCGAAAAAAACTATGCCGATTCAAGAATTTGTGGCTTACGTTAATTCTAAGCTTTCAGCTGATGCCAATCCTTCGGGAGTTCTTTATGACTATGCAATTGAACTGCATAAAAAAGGTAAAATAAATGACGCGTTATATATGTATCAATCTGCAATAAAATCAAATTCTCAAGTTCCTGAAATGTATGTAAATATGGCACTTGCTCAGGCTCAAGATAACAGATTTGATGACGCTTTAAAGACATTACAATCAGCTCAAACAAGATTCCCGAATGAATCAACAATAGGAGCAACTTTAAAAAATATTTCATCAATGAAAACCGACAATCAACTGACTATTGCGGCTAAAGCTTTTGAAAACAAGGATTACCAGGGCGCAATAAACAGTTATCTTGCAATAAAACCTGCAACAGCAGACACAATGCTTGGAGTTGCAAGCGCATATCAGGAAATGGGTAACAGACAAAAAGCTATTGATTTTTATAAAAAAGCTCTTGAACTTAAACCTGTTGATTCTGATATTGCTTACGCTATCGCATGCCTGTACGGAGAAAATGAAGATTACAAAAACACAAAAGAATATCTGCAAAAAGCTATTGCGTTTAATAAAAATAACACACAAGCAATTGAATATTTAAAATCGATAGATGAAATGGAAAGTTCAAATCTGCTTAATGATGCAATTGCCCTGTATGAATCGAATAACTATGATGAAAGCTTAGTAAAATTCAATCAGGTTTTAGCAAAAGATGCAAAAAATTCGTACGCACTTTATTATCGTGGTATGATTTATGATGCGAAGGAAAAACGCAGCGAAGCAATTGCAGATTTAAAAAAAGCTTATGATTTAAATAAGGAATTTACTATCTGTAATTATTTAATAGCATCGGATTATGATGCGTTGGAAAAATACAAAGAGGCTTATACATACTACAGCGCTTACGCAAACTCTGACGTTCAGGATGATGAATATAAGCAATATGCAAAAGCCCGCGCCGAAGAATTAAAGGAATATGCAAAATAGAGTAAAAAATTTAATACAAAGCAAAGTATCACTTGCTCCAATGGCAGGAATAACTGATTATGTTCTGCGCTCATTGGTAAGAAAATACGCACATGATGCGCTTCTGACAACAGAGATGATAAGTTCTGAGTTTCTGGCTCAAAATGTTCGAACAGAAATAACAAAACTTGATGAAACTCATCATCCGATAGTTTACCAGATTAACGGTCATAAACCGCACCTAATGCGGGGAGCATCACAATATTTAACCCAATTTGCAGATATGATTGATATAAATATGGGCTGCCCGGTTAATAAAGTTGTAAAAGGTCAAGACGGAGCTGCTTTGATGAAGAATCCTACCCTTGCTGCAGATTTGGTTAAAGCGGTAAAAGAAGGAACCGACAAACCCGTAAGCGTAAAATTCAGACTTGGTTATACCGCTGATGATATGAATTATGTTGAATTTGGACAGCAAATGCAAGAAGCGGGAGCTGAATTTATAACCATTCACGGAAGAACTCGCTCTCAGTTTTACGCAGGAAAAGCCGATTGGAATAAAATCAGATTACTAAAAGAAAACGTTGATGTTCCTGTTTTTGCAAACGGAGATATAGTATCAATTGAAAGTGCAGTTGAATGTCTTGAAAAAAGTAAAGCTGACGGGATTGCAATCGGCAGAGGAATATTAGGAGATCCTACACTTATCGGCAGGGTTGCTCACTATCTAAAAACAGGAGAAAACTTACCGCCACCAACTCTTGAAGAAAAGCTTGCAATGATGAAAACTCATCTTGATGAAGAAATTAAACTTCGCGGAGAATCCGTCGGAATAAAATTCTTCCGTAAATTTTATCCATATTATATTGCAGGAATCAAAAATGCTTCAAAAATCAGAGGGGTACTGGTTCTTGAAGATAACTACGAAAAAATCTTAGAAGTTATTGATTATATAAAAGCTATTCCTGTTTAGTTTTTGCAGCCTTAACCTTTTCATCAACAAAATTGAAAAACTCATCAGCTTTTTCAGGTGTTTCAAAGGCTCTTTTGGGAACAATTACAGCCTGATAATCACCTACAAAAAGCAAAAAAGTATTTTGAGTTGAATGGATATCAACAATTCCGCTCCATTCCATAAAAGCAGAAGCAGTTTTTCCTGTCATACTAAGCCCGCCTTCTTGAACTTCTATTTCAGCATCAAGAGCTCTGCCTTCAAGCATCTTAAATATTCGTTTTGACGAAATAGAAAAAGCGTCTGTTGCACCGATAGACCAAGTTATAAAAAACATTGCAAACCAAATTCCCAAAAACGGCAGTACGGTGCGTACAAAATATACTAATGTGCCCTTATAAAACTCAACCATTTGAAAATCAGTTAACGCCTTAAAAAAGGACATCCCGCCTTCGCTCATTAAATATTTAAGCCCTGTAAAAAGATTAATAAATAACGGTAACAAAAAGATTACAACAAACACACTCCCTATAAGCCAGAACGGTATATAAGATTTCATAATAAACTTTTTGATTCTCGGGATTTTATATTGAGCTTTGACATAATCCCTGCAATCTTCCTGTGTAAGTACGTAACTAATCTTTTCCATATAAAAGCTCTCCTTGTTTTTTAAATAATAGCAGATGTTTTTCAAATTAGCAATTATATGTTTTAGTGGTAACATTATTTTATGAAAAAATTGCTACTTATTATATTATGTTTGTTTATACAGACTTCATTAAAAACTTTCGGAGCTGAATATCATCAGGCTTATAATTTAAACGGCGAAAAAGTTTTTGAATATTCAGAAGGCAATATAATATATTACAGTCCCGAAGCCACAATAATAAAAGACAAACAGGGTTATTTTTTGCGGTTAAAAAACGGTAAGAGAAGTAAACATTATAATTTCCTCGCAAAAACACCGTACGGTCCGTATTTTATTGTAGGAAACGATTTATATGATAATATCAACCCCAATATATTAGATTCAAAAGGGAAAATAATTATACCATCAGATAATAATTATAATTGGGACTTTATATACCTTGATAACGGAGATATCATTGTATATGATGAAAAAGACAAAAACAGTTACAAGATAGACAAAACTGGTAAGAAAACAAAAATCACGGAAGAAGAATTTGATAAATATTACGAATATTCAGAAAAAAGAAAAGCTGATTTTAAAAATTATTCCGTAACTCGCAATGAATTATGCGGGATTGAACTTGCAGGACAAGTAATCATACCTGACAAATATGAAGATATTAAGACTTCATCTAAATATTTTACCTTTAAACATAACTCCTTATGGGGCGTAAGTGATTACAGCGGAAATATTATTCTAAAACCGACATTTAAAAATAAAATAAAAGTTATAGGTGATTACATTCTACTGACAGAAGATGAAGATTTTTAACCCCTTGATATCGTAAAAAAAACTGTTATAATAAAGATTATGAGATTTTTGTTAATAACATTGGCATTGATAAGTTTTATATTCATCAATCAAATATACACCCCCGCACAGAAACTTGAAAAAATAGAGTTTGAAATGCGAGATTATGATGAAATTACACTTCCGACAGGCTCATTTATTCCTGTAATAACAACTCAGGAAATTTCAACAGAAACCTGCCCCGAAGGCTATAAATTAAAATTCATATCAACAAGCGACTTGTTTATGTATGAAACAAACATAATCCCGAGAAACACAGAATTTTTCGGATATATAGAAAAAATTAACGAACCTGTTATCGGGACAAACGCATCAATGAAGATTAAAATAACAAAGCTTTTACTTCCTGACGGATTTGAAATCCCGATGAAAGGCTATATTTATACATCAAACGACAACCTTATAGGCGGCGAACTTACACCACCTGCTGATTGGGTTAAAATGCCGCATTACCAGAGCAAATTTCAAGGGATTTCATGGAATCACCGCAGTGCAACCCTGCAAATCCGTCCCGGCGGAAGACGCAGTATGGGAACTCACACAAGAATCCCCGCAGGCGACCAGCAAATAATTATCCTCACAGCACCCGCACCTATTACTCACACTATTACCGATTAATATATAATTGACAAAACTTTTATATAATGTACAATATAAAATAAAAAAGGGCTTTAGGGAAAAGGGGATATTATTTAATGAAGAAAATATATATTATTGCAGCATTATTAGCATTTTCACCAAGTGCTTTTGCGGCTCAAAACTTTAATTATCAGCAAAACACTCCAACACCGGCTTATAATCCGTCTTATTACAGTGCAGAAAATTATAAGCTGAATAACAACACACTAAAAGGAAGCGTAGTAACAGTTCCTGCAGGTCAAACCTTTAAAGCGGTTATGACAACTCCTGTCAGCTCAGAATCTGCCGTAACAGGACAAAATGTCACAATGGTATTAGGTTCTGATTTTTATTACAACGGTTCAAGAATTGCCCCTGCAGGCAGTACCGTAAACGGCTCTGTCATTGAAGTTTCAAAAGCAAAACACGGCAGTCTGAACGGTAAATTAACATTAAGATTTACTCAAATTATCACTCCGACAGGCTTAAATGTTCCTATTTCGGCAGTAATAAAAACCGATGATTACACCGGCACGCTTATCGGCGGAACAAAACTTGATGTAGCAAAAGACTACACAAAAGATATAGCAGTAGGTGCAGGAGCAGGAGCCTTAACAGGTGTTATAATTTCACCTTTAGCAGGCGGAAGTGTAGGCAGAGGAACAGCTTTAGCAACAGCAGTAGGAGCAGGCGGAGGTCTTGTTAAATCAATTTGGGATAAAGGTGCTGATGTGGAAATTCCTGCAAACGCAGCACTGGAACTTATTCTAACCCAGCCGATTACTGTTAACCCCGAGAATAAGTCATTCGGGCAATAATATTATTAATGATTTTTACTAGAATTATTAACAAATAAGAGTAAATATTTGTTGTTAGGGAATAAAATGTCAATATTAGGAAAATATACAGAAAACAAAAGTAATTCAACAAAAGAACTGTTAAGAACCGACAGCGACAAATTTCAAATGCCTGCCGTAACAAGAGAAGATAAAGTTTCAATTCCTCTTGATAAAGGTATAAAGATTTCAACAAGTGTTCACTTTGTAACAATATTTTCATTGTGGGCATTAGTTGCAATACTGGCGTTTTTTGGAATAACATTACATCTTTTTGATAAACCAAAACCAAAAGTAAATGATATAGAATTTGTTTTGGTAGACCGAGAAGAGAAACCTAAAGACCCGAACACAAAAAACAGAGCAGATAAAAATTCAAGAACAGGCGGTATAAACGACCCTAAAAAACCTGTTTCAATGCCATCAACAGCACCGGCAAAGAAACCGCAGCAATCATCACCGTCACCGTCCCCTGCTCCGAAAAAACAATCTATTTTAAACAAAATAACACAGAGTGTGACCCAAAAACCTGCGGCAAAACCGACACAGACAGTTACAACTCCGCAAAAAAATGTTCAACCGTCCCCTACTCCGCAGCAAGCGGTACCAAAACCTCAAGCAGCCCGTCCACAGCCACCTACGGCAAGACCTTCCGTCAGACCTGAAATGACACCAAAAACCATTTCAAAACCGACAGGAAGTCCGTTTAAAGTTCCGGTACCACCTGGTGGAACAAAAGCAGGTCAATACGCAACAGGTCCGATAGGAGGCTCTGGAACTTCAAAAACAGGAGGTTCATCAGGCTCAGGAACTCATTCACCTAACCCTTCACTGGCACCTATAGGAAACGGTTCCGGTAACAGAACTGCCTCAGGTGCAGGAAGAAGCGGTACCGGTTCTGGCACAGGAAGCGGACGTTCAGGTTCAGGCTCAGGCGGAGGAAACCCTGGAGGAGGCGGAGGCCGCCCGGGAATTGATGCAATCAGAGAACCTGATTTCGGTCCATACATGAGAGAACTTCAAAGAAGAATCAAAATGAACTGGGATCCGCCAAAAGGTAACGAAAGCAAACGTGTTGTTCTTTTATTCAAGATTGCAAAAGACGGAAGATTATTGTCTTGCAGCGTATTTAAATCATCAGGTCTTCCAAATGCCGATAAAGCAGCAATAAACGCAGTACATCTGGCAGCTCCGTTCAGACCGTTGCCGCCTGAATTTAAAGGACAAAGTATCGATATCCAATTTACATTTGACTACAATGTATTTGGAGCAACAAAATATTAAGTAGAGTTATTACAAAAGTGAGGATAAAAAACTATGGAATTATTATTAGAGTCAATTAAAATGGACTGGCCCGTCTTATTACCAATCTTTATCTGCTCAATTTTGGTATTGGGTGTTGTAATCAGCAAATGGTCATTCTATCAAAAAAACCAAAGAGATATCACAATTTACATGAGAGAATTAAACTCTGTACTATCTAAAAATGACCTGTCAGCAGCTCAAAATATTGCAATAAGATGCGGCGGAGTTATCGGAGAAGTTATTGAAGAAGCTGTCAGAATTTTCTCAGAACAAAGAAACGGATTTTCTCGTTCATTTGATATTTCTTCTGCACTTGCAACTAGAAAACTTGAAAGCCACTTAACAATTTTAGGTACAATCGGCGGTGTTGCACCGTTCTTAGGTTTGTTCGGTACAGTTGTCAGAATCCTTTTGACTTTTAAAGATATGGCAAATTCAGGACAAATGGGACAGGCTACAGAAGTAATGTCAGGTATCGGTTCTGCGTTGATTGCTACAGCATTCGGTCTTGGTGTTGCGATTGTTGCAGTTATCTTCTTCAACTCTTTCCAATCTATTGTTAAACACTACGAAGACGATTTCCAACTTATCAAATTGTTATTCTTAAGCTTTGTTGATTCAGAAGCTGAACCTCAAGCTAAATACCCGTCTTCAAAAGTTTTATAATCAGTAAGGTGAAATAAAATGGCTTTTTCTACTAACAAAAAACAAAAAATGTTCAATGAAATCAATATTACGCCGTTAACAGATATCTTTTTGGTATTGTTAATCATAATGATGGTTGTCGCTCCGTCTTTCCAATCTATGGATAATTCTGTCGACATGCCTGAAGTTAACAACGGAATAAATATTGAAGATGAAAAGGTAACGGTTTCAATTACCAAAGACGGCGCAATGTACGTTAACGGGGAAAATGTTCAATCATCTCAACTTACGGACAAATTGCTTGCCCTAAAAGGTGACTCTGAAAAACCTGAAGTTATCGTAAAAGCTGATAAATCAGTAAAAAGTGCGACAATAATGGATGTTATGAACGCCGCTCAAAATGCTGAATATCAAAAGCTTGTAGTTGCCGGTGAACCTTTAAACAAAAAAGAACAAAAAGAGTTAGAAAAAAATGCACAGGTTAATATTCCTCAAAAGGGAGAAGAATAATGAGAGAAACATTTAACGAAATCAACATAACTCCTTTAACAGATATCTTTCTGGTATTGTTAATCATAATGATGGTTATTGCTCCATTACTTGACAAACAGGGCATAAGCCTTACGGTTCCCGAAAACGTTGAACAATCTCAGGTTCAGGACGACCCTCAAATTTTAACAATCACAGTGACTCATAATGATAAGTATTATATAAATAATGAAGAGATTTCACCTGACATATTAGGAACAGTCTTAGCTCAGGAAATAAAAAATTATCCTGACGGGCTATTAATCCAAACTGACGGAGAATCAACTCACGGCGCAGTGGTAAAACTTATGGATAAAGCCAGATATGCAGGTGTTAAAGCAATTTCCATAGATCAAATATAGTAATAAAAAGGTCGGGCGTGTATCCCGACTTTTTTATGTCTTGGATTATTGGCGGCTCGACCGGCTCATCGCAGCTCTCGCCAGGACGGGTTTCACTTCGTTCCACCCTTGCCAAAATCCGCTGTCTTGGATTTTGCTTCTCGCTCACAGAGTTTCTCCTGCGGAGCAAAGCTCCTGTCGGTTCAATCTGTTCGCTACCCGGATTCCTCTTAGTTTCATCCGTACGCAAAATCCGCTAAGCATTAAATGTTTTGAATGTATTTTCAACGTTTTTTGATACAACTTTTTTAACTGCTTCCATTTCAGTATTGATAGCATTTTCTTCTGTATCAAGCTGTTTCAATTTCAATTCTAAGCTTTTATCTTGTTGTTGAACGATTTCAATTTTTGAGTTAATATCTTGAACTTTTTGATTATATTGATGCTGTTCGTAGTTATATTTGTTCATTGCATCATTATAAGCTTCTTCATCAGTTAAAGTATTTGTAGTCAAGTTATAAGTAATACCCGGTTTATCTTCATCTTCTTTGTCAAACAAAGTTATTGATAAATATCTTCCTGTAGAATCTTTTTCAACAATACCTTTTTGGTTCAAAACTTCTTTAGTTTTAGTTGAACTACCAATAGTAAAGCAAGGTAAGCTTCCTGAAAGATTATCTTCTTCATAATTAGCATCACTTTCAATATCTGAAGCTTTGTAGAAAAACGGAGTATAACCGCCTGTTTGAGAATCTTTTACATAACGTACATAATACTCTTCAGTTGTACCATTCTTCTCATTAAGCATTGCTTTATAGTAACTTTCTTGCTCAATTAAATCTACAAATTGGCTCTGAGTTAATGTGCTCAAATATTTATCGTTTTTGATAGCATCAGAACTTTGAAATTCTTTAAAAGCTTCTTCATCCATATTTTGAATATCTTCAGTAGCAATATTACCGGCAAAAGTTCCGTCCATTTTTCTTAATGTTGCTGAACCAATTCTGTATTCATAATCATCACCAACAGCTTTTCTTGAAACAACACTTGTTGAAGATGAAACGATTGAATAATCATCTTGCCATTGTTGAATATAGCTGATAGAATATTCGTTACCGCCTTTTGCAATCATTGATGTAATGGTGTTAGTCAACGCTCCATCGTCAAAGGTATAAGACACTTTTGTATAATCGTCAATAGACGGAGGTGTAGGAACTACCATATTACATAATTCACTGTAGTAGCTTCCTGACTCATTGGATAATGATGTTCTTTGCTGGTTAATTTGTTGTCCTTCAAACTCAACATTGTTCTTGCGAGCTGTTAGACATAAAAACCTTGCCTGTGATGCTGACATTCCCATAAGTTAGTCCTTTCCGTCATTGTTTTCCATTATTCTGTTTATCGGCATATATGGCTTTAATCTTTAATATTTGAAGTAATTTTGTTACAATTCGTAATATTTAATAAAATAATTAAATATTAGTTAATTTAACGGTAAAAACTTTATTTTTGAGTTAAAATGTTATAAGTAAGAAAGGGAAAAACTATGTGGGATTATTCAGAGAAGGTTATGGACCATTACAGAAACCCTCGCAATGTAGGTTCTATTGATAATGCGGATGCGGTCGGGGTTGCAGGCTCATTAACCTGCGGGGACCAATTAAAAATATATTTAAAAATAAAAGATAATATCGTAACAGACGCGAAATTCCAAACATTTGGCTGCGGTTCTGCGGTTGCAAGTTCAAGTATTCTGACAGAAATGATTATCGGAAAAACCGTTGATGAAGTCAGAAAAATTACAAATAAAGATATCGCAGACGAATTAGGCGGATTACCACCTGAAAAAATGCACTGCTCAGTTATGGGTTATGAAGCATTGGAAGACGCTTTGAAAAACTACAGTGCTGATGGGTATGTAGATTTAGACGAAATTTTAGACGAACATTACGGAAGTGATAAAAAAGAAAAAATGGTTTGTACCTGTTTTGAAGTTAGCGAAAATGCAATATGGGAAGCTATTAAGGTTAACGGATTAAAAACAGTGGAAGAAGTTACAAACTACACCAAAGCAGGCGGAGCTTGCGGTAAATGTAAAGCTGCAATTCAAGATATTATTGACACTTATTACAACAAGCAAAAAAATGATATTGAAAAATTAACGCCAACCCAATGGATTTTAAAAGTTAATAATGTTATTGAAACACAAATTTCCCCTGAACTGCAAAAAGACGGCGGAGATATTGAGCTTGTAGATATAAAAAATAAAACAATTTACGTTAAACTAAAAGGCAGATGTTCAGGGTGTAAAAACTCTACAATGACTCTTAAAAACTTTGCACAAAAAGTTTTGCAGGATTCACTCGGAACAGATATAACAGTTATTGAGGCAGAATAATATGACAAATCTTGTATACTTAGACAATAATGCGACAACAAAAATTGATGAACGAGTGTTAGAATCAATGATGCCATACTTTAAAGAAGAATATGCAAACCCTTCCAGTATGTATAATTTTTCTAAAAACTCATCGGATGCAATAAAACAAGCCCGTACAAAGGTAAGAGATTTTGTAAACGCAAAAGACGAAAAAGAAATATTTTTCACCTCTTGCGGCTCAGAAAGCGCGAATATGGCAATTCGCGGAGTTTTGAATTACAACAAAAACAAAAAACACATTATAACCTCAAAAGTTGAACATCCTTGCGTATTAAATCTTTACCAAGCGTTAGAAAAACAAGGTTACAAAGTTGACTATATCGGAGTAAATTCTAACGGCGAGCTTGATTTGGAAGAACTTAACGAAGCAATAAATGATGATACCGCATTAGTTTCAATAATGTATGCAAACAACGAAAACGGGATTATCAATCCGATAGAAAAGATTTCCGAAATAATAAAATCAAAAAACAAAGATACAAAATTCTTCGTTGACGCTGTTCAAGCAGCGGGGAAAATTCCAATTGATGTTCAAGCCACAGGAGTTGATTTATTAAGTATCTCAGGACATAAATTCCACGCACCAAAAGGAATCGGCGCGCTTTATGTCAACTCAAAAACCATGATTACACCTCTTATAATCGGCGGACACCAGGAACGGGGAAAACGTGCAGGAACAGAAAATACTCCGTATATTGTCGGATTAGGCAAGGCTGTCGAATTAGCTCAAGAAGGTTTAAAATACGAACTTACAGAAGTAAAAAGACTCAGAGATAAACTTGAAACAAATATTATAAATAAAGTTTATAATGCAAGATTAAATACGGGAATAGCAACAAACCGAGTTCCGAACACAACAAACATAGGTTTTGAATACATAGAAGGCGAACTTATCCTTCTTCACCTGTCAGATATCGGAATCTGCGCATCATCTGGTTCTGCATGCACATCAGGCTCTCTTGAACCAAGCCATGTACTAAGAGCAATGAATGTTCCGTTTACTGCAATCCACGGAAGCATACGTTTCAGTTTAAGCAGATTCACAACAGAAAAAGAGATTGACTACGTCATAGAAAAACTTCCGCCAATAATTGAAAAAGTACGTTCAATTTCACCATACCAAAAAGAACTTGAACAATTAAAGCAATTGCGGGGGTAAATAAAATTTTGTAATTAAACATAAAAACTACACATAAAGTCCTATATTTTATAAAATATAGGACTTTTGTCTTACGAAATAAGCCCCGAAATTAAAAATAAAAAAACTCCTGAATTGATGAATTGGTTTAGGTTTCAAAAAAATTTATTCTTAGCCTAAGGAGTTTTTAATGATGAAAAAATTAATTATATTCTTTGTACTATTATTAACCGCAAGTCCTGTATTATCAGCAAGCTCTAACAGTCAAATACTTGATAAAATCGAAAACTCAATATTTGGGTTTACCTATTCAAAAGAAAGCGAACAAACAAGAATTGAACGACTTGAAGAAAATATCTACGGACAAAAATCCAACGGAGCACTCCAGAATCGTATCGCAAAACTTAAAAAAGATATGAGTGCAGACTTAATAGGGCAAGAAATTACTCCGACCGAAGATACTTTTAGAGAACCTGAAGACTCAATCGTATACGAAAAAGAACCCGTTGAGAGTTCAAAAATTGACTATCCTGTGATAAATGAACTTGAAAAACAAGTATTCAAAAAAGAATTTAAAGACCAAAATATAAAAAACAGACTATCGAACCTGGAAACAAAAACATTTGGTAAAACTTACGATAACGAAGATTTATCAACCCGTGTTGACAGACTTAAAGCAGATATTCAGCCTAAAAACTTCATGAATAATCCGATAGCGCAGCAGGAAAATGATTTTTACGGCGGAGATATTGACCGTATGGCTCAAAATTATCACCTTGACTCATATGATCCATATAACAGCTCAGATATTTATGACACATTTAATTCACGCCAAAACTATGGCTATGACGATTTCGGGTCTTCACCTAATGTATTTAAACCCGCAAAAACATTAAACATTTCAACTATAGAAAAAACCTTGTACAAAACAAAATACGAAAACGAACCGATGGCATCAAGATTATCAAGAATTGAATCAAGCATTTTCGGAAGCGTATTTGCGCAAGACTCCGAAAGCGAACGTATTGCAAGGATATCAAGTGCAATCAACGCTCAAAAATCGGCAAAACGATACGACAGCAACAAATTCGGGCAAAACATGGCTACAGCATTCCAAATAGGAACACTAATTCTTATGGTTCTGGCATGCATATTATAGGGGGAAAATACTATTTTACCACCTCGGATTGATAAGCCCAAGCTGAGTGATTATGAATACTTTCAAATGCTTCACAATCAACTTCAAAAGACTTAACACCCTTTAAATTTCGAAGTTTTACAACAGCATCGCGCAAGATATCTTCTACAAACTTAGGGTTTTCATATGCGCGTTCTGTGACAAATTTTTCATCTTGTCGTTTTAAAAGCGGATGAAGCGGGCATGATGCACAAGATTCAATAAGTTCAATCAAATCTTCAAGCCAAATATGCTCAGATTCATCATAAGAAACCTTTACGGAAATTAATGCCCTCTGGTTATGTGCACCGTACTGCGAAATTTCTTTTGAACAAGGACAAAGAGTAGTTACAGGAACTTTTACTCCCAAAATAAATTTATAATCATCACCGTTCATAATCCCTTCAAATGAGCAATCATAACACATTGGAGCCGAAAGTTTTGTAACAGGAGATTCTTTATCGATAAAATACTTAAAATTAAACTCTAATTCCCCGCTCTGAGCGTGAAGCTTATTGATAATTTTTTCAAGACACCCCTTAATATCAACACCCAAAAGCTTTTTCGTGCGCCATTCGTTTAAAACTTCAACAAAACGGCTCATATGAGTGCCTTTATAGGCTCTGGGTAACGACACACACACTCTTGCAGTTGCGTAAACTACCTTATTTGAAGCATTTTTACGCTCAATAGTTAAAGGTAATTCAATATGTTTTATTCCAACTTTTTGGATATCAACATTCCTGTTATCCTGAGTATTTTGAACATCTTTCATTTATTTACAGGTTTCCTTCTTAGCTCGTTTCCATAACTTGTCAAATTCTTCAAAAGAATATTCCGTCAAAGGCTTATCCGCAAGTTCTTCCATTTTTCTAAACCGCATTTCAAACTTCTTATTAGCCTTTAACAGTGCCTGTTCAGCATCAATTTTATTCCAGCGTGCAAGATTTACAGTTGCAAAAAGAATATCTCCGAACTCTTCTTCCATATGAAGTTTATCGCCTTCTTTTTCAGCATCTTTAAATTCCTGAAACTCAGACATAATACATTCATATAAAGAATCTTCATTCGGCCATTCAAACCCGGTCTTAACAGCCCGTTTGGAAATTTTTTGAGCCGAAATTAAAGCCGCCTGACTTCTTGATAAACCGTCCATAGCCGAAACTCTTTCAGGTTTTTCTTCCGCCTTTAATTTATCCCAAGCATCTTTAACACCATCCGGGGTATCTATTTTAGCCTCGCCAAAAACATGCGGATGACGATGAATAAGCTTTTCTTTTAATTCTTTTGCAACATCTTCAATTGTAAAATCTCCGTTTTCAGAAGCAATTTGAGAATGCAAAAGAACTTGCAATAACACATCCCCCAGTTCTTCCCGTAAATGTGCCATATCATTATCATCAATAGCATCAACTGCCTCATAAGCCTCTTCTATCATGTTCGGACGAAGGGTAGAATGAGTCTGTGCTCTATCCCAAGGACAGCCGTCAGGTGCCCTTAATTTTGCTATTACACTTATTAATTCTTCCAAATTTTTATATTCCATATTCACATTTTAACACAAATCATTCAAAAGGTGGATTTATAAAAATAACGCTATGTTAAACTGAGTAAGTGATTAATTAAGAAAGAGGTTTATACATGTCAGCAATTGAAAAAGTAAATCAGTTAAGCCACCGTATATTCAATACGAGCAAAAATGAACAATCAACTTCAAGAACCAGCAATCCGTTTGCTGCTTCAAATTTTCAAAAAAACATTTTAACAGAAGATGTTTTTGAATCAAGCAAATCAAAAGAAGCTAATAAAGTAAGCTTCACCGGTAATATATCTGCAAGCTCAAAAAGAATTTATTCAACTTTTGTAGGTTCAATAAATGATTTTGGAAGCAAATTAGCAGAAGGAATCGAATCAATTAAAGCTTTCGGAAGCAGAATGAAAGAAGGTATCGTTAATACTTGTGTTAACACTTGGAATAAAATCCACGAAATTGGAAATAAAGAAGTAAGCTTAAAAGGAACTCAAGAAATTTTAGGCAGAGATATTACATCATTCTTTATTAATAAACGTGAAAGAGAAATCTCAAAAATGGCAAACATGAATCCGCATATGGAAGTTAAGCCAATATTTAAAGATGCATTACAAGCACTTGAAGCAGATATGGTTCAAGCAGCGTAAGGAGAGGAGAATTAAATAATGGAAAAAACTAATATAAGAACAAATAAAAATTTTAATAAAGTAAGTGACATTATTGAATCTTTAACAAGAAATACTAATCCGGATTCAGTTGCTGTACTTGAAGAAATTGGTACAAATTCTTCAATTGATGAAGTAAGAGAATTAACATCTCGCGCTTTAGTAAGAAGAAACGAACATGATTCACTTCAAGTTGTTATTTCTAACAGAGGAAAAGGTATCAACGATATGTCAACAATCGTTGCTATGAGTACAATTAACGAACTTCTTTCTTTAGAAAACAAAGAAGAAGCAATGAGAGTATTAGAAAATACAATTTCTTCAGAAGGTTTTGATGAAGAAGTTAAAGAAAATGCTCGTTCAGTAAAAGCATTAATGGCATTAAGCTAGGGTTTATTGGTATTTTAATATAATATATAAAAAAGAGGTTGAATTTTCAGCCTCTTTTTAGATTTTAATTATATAACTTTGCAATCCTTATTCTAAAAATATCTTCCAACTGAACATTATTTAAAATATCAGAAATCAAAACCTCGGGAGCAAGCTTTGATAAATCACCATAATCAGGCAAAACACCCAAAACATTTACACCCGAATACTCTTTCAAAATTTGCGGAAAATATTTTTCTTCAAGATTTTCGGAATTTTCATTATATTGATTAATAATAATACCAAGCAAATTTATTTTATTAGATGAAATATAATTTAATCCCATTAAAACTTTATCAATTGAAGTTTTTGAAGGATTTACAACCAGAATAAGCGGAACTCTTACCCCTCTTACAATATCCAGTTCTGTCATATGTTCCGCAATTGGAGAAGCAATACTGTTACAACCTTCAATAATATTACACTCAGTTAGGTTAGACATGCTTCTGAATTCATTAAATATCGTATCGATACTGATAGAAACTTTATCCTCATAAGCACTTACAAAAGGAGCACCACTCCCTGAAATCATGTAAGTAGATAAAGTATTTATATTAGAATCCACACGTTTTATTGCTGATAAATCGGGAGAACTTTTAAATCCGTTCAAAATTTTTGCACCCGTTTGAATTGGTTTATAAACACTTGTAGAATAAGACAGGCTTTGCATAGTAGCAGCAATTCCTGAAGCTACAAGAGTTTTACCGGTTTGTGGTTCTAATCCCGAAATAAATATATTTAACATAACCACATACTATCACGAGCCGTTATTTATTGCAAAATAAACTTCTTTTAAACGTTTCTTTGTAATATGAGTGTAAAGCTGGGTTGTTGCAACATCACTGTGTCCCAAAAGTTCCTGTACAACCCTTAAATCTGCCCCATTTTCTAACAAATGAGTAGCAAAACTATGCCTTAAAGTGTGCGGAGAAATATGTTTATGAATCTTTTCACCCTGTTTACGGATAAAATTATAAATATCTTGACGAGTAATAGGCTTTCCGTTATCTCTAAGCAGCAAAATCTTTTTATCTTTAAGATTATTCTTTAATAAAATATAATCCCTCAGCTTAAAATATTTTTTTAAAGCATCCTTAGCCTTTGACCCAAAAGGCACAATCCGCTCTTTTGAACCTTTACCGTAACATTGAATATACTTAGACTTGATATCAATATTACTGAGTTTTAAATTAGCAAGTTCAGATACCCGCAGCCCGCAGCCGTATAATAATTCGACAATTAATAATTCAACAGGATTTAAATCCGAAGTTAAAATAGCATTAAGATCACTTACTGTTAAAACTTTTGGGAGTTTTTTCGGCAACTTTGGCTGTTCCAGAGTTAAAGAAGGATTTTTTGTTCCGTATTCATTTGCACAAAACCATTTAAAAAATCCTCTCAAAGATGCCACTTTTCTTGTAACACTTGTCGAAGAATACTTTCTTTCGCGAAGTTTTAAGATATAAGCATTCAAATCAGCACGTTCGATATTTTCAACTTCATTAACTCCACGCTGATAAGAAAACTCAAAGAAATCCGATAAATCGCGACGATAAGCATCCAAGGTATTTTGGCTTAACCCTTTTTCAATCTCCAAATACTCTAAATACTCCGACAAATACTGAATATCCATAAACTTGATTATACTCTTTTTAAGTAAAATATCAACTTATTTCCACGGATAAGATTTATCAATCTTCCATCCAGCGCGCCTTATACGTTCGGCACAACATCTTCCGTCGTTTGCTCCTCTACAATAAGCATTAACATAAGCATTTGGAGAGTCTTTGCATTCCGGGTATATTCCATCATCTTCTTTAACCAAGAAAAAAATATCACATTCAAATTTGTTTGGAAGTGAAGAGCCGTTTATGTCTACGATTATAAATGAATGTTCAGAAGCAAAATCGCGTATACTGACAAAAAAGCCGTCAAGAGTCGTAAAAGCCGAAATTCCGGGAGCTAATAACGGCGCCTGATACGGATAACCTTGAGAAAACGAAAAAGGTCGGTTTGACTTATATCCGCAATCACTGTATACACCACAATAATAAGCCTTTAAATAAGGAGCCCAATAAGTTTTAAAATACTCTTTATTAGTTATAGTTTCAGACGGAGGAGCTAATTCTTCATTTGCGAGTTTATATGCCTGATTTAACACAGAAATAGCTTTTTGCAGCCTTGTAACCGTAACTTTCTTTTGGTGTGCTGTAATTAAATTCGGGATTGTCATCGCTGCAACAATCCCGACAATGCCCAGAGTAATTAATACTTCCGCTAACGTAAAACCCTTCCTAACTAAGCGCGGCTGCCTGAGTCGTGTAAATATGTTTGGAGGCATAATGCCCGATACAATCGAGGAGCTTAAAAAGTTACCCCCCCCGAATTTCTAATCATAGCTTGGTTTTTCATACTTTTATCTCCTTTACCCTCTAATTTATCTTACTAATCTTTTAAATTTTTGTCAAACTATCCGAATTTTATATATAATCTTGACAAAAATTTATGAGCAGATAGAATTAAAAGTATCGTAGAATACTAAATTTAAAATAGTATATAGTAGACAAAAAAGAAGGAGATTAATCTCATGGCACGTGAAAAGTATGAACGTACGAAACCGCACGTTAACGTAGGTACAATCGGCCACGTTGACCACGGTAAAACTACATTAACAGCAGCTATTACCGGTACATTAGCTGCAGCAGGTAAAGCAGATGCTAAAAAATTCGATGAAATCGATGCTGCTCCGGAAGAAAAAGCAAGAGGTATAACCATCTCTACAGCTCACGTTGAATACGAAACAGATACAAGACACTATGCTCACGTTGACTGCCCGGGCCACGCTGACTATGTTAAAAACATGATTACAGGTGCTGCTCAAATGGACGGTGCAATTCTTGTAGTTGCTGCAACTGACGGTGCAATGCCTCAAACTCGTGAACACATCCTGCTTGCAAGACAAGTTGGTGTTCCTAACCTTGTTGTATTCTTAAACAAATGCGATATGGTTGATGACCCTGAATTATTAGAATTAGTAGAAATGGAAGTTAGAGAACTTCTTTCTTCTTACGAATTTGACGGAGACAACATTCCGTTCATCCACGGTTCAGCTTTAAAAGCTTTAGAAGCAGTTCAAGCTAACCCTTCAGTTGCTCGTGGAGATAATGAGTGGACAGATAAAATTTGGGAATTAATGGATGCTTTAGATTCATACTTCCCGGAACCTGTTCGTGAATTAGACAAACCATTCCTAATGCCTGTTGAAGACGTATTCTCAATCACAGGTCGCGGTACTGTTGCTACAGGTCGTGTAGAACGTGGTGTTGTTAAAGTTGGTGACGAAGTTGAATTAGTTGGTCTAGGCGAAACTAAGAAAACTACAGTTACCGGTGTTGAAATGTTCAGAAAATCTCTTGACCAAGGTCAAGCAGGTGACAACGTTGGTGCTTTACTTCGTGGTATCGACAAAACTGAAATTCAACGTGGTCAAGTATTGGCTAAACCGGGTTCTATTCACCCACACACTAAATTCACAGCTAACGTTTACGTATTGACTAAAGAAGAAGGCGGACGTCACACTCCATTCTTCCCTGGTTACAGACCTCAGTTCTACATCAGAACAACTGACGTAACTGGTTCAATCAAATTCGAAGGTCAAATGGTAATGCCTGGTGATAACGTAGTTATGGAAGTTGAACTTATCGCTCCTGTAGCTATCGAACAAGGTATGAGATTCGCTATCCGTGAAGGTGGTAGAACAGTTGGTGCTGGTGTTGTTGACTCTATCATTGAATAGTTTTTAACAATATAAAAACCATTGAAAAAGACTTGATATATTTAATATCAAGTCTTTTTTCTATCCTTACTTTCTATTTTACACAAGTTTTATCGTAAAAGTATGTGAAGCTAAGCTATTCAAATTAAACTTCTCAATGTTAAGCCAGTAATGCCTCTAAAATCTTAGCATTAGTTTGTGCTCTTCGAACTCTAAGTAAATACTTTTCAACATTTGCCCTAATCTCTTTGGCATCTGAATCAAGATATTTTACCTCATCATCTAACAGTTTAACATATTCGTTAACTGTTACCATTTGATAGTTGTTCTTTTTCATTTCCCCTGTCCTTAATAATTCCCCTAAACATTCACTTATCCAAGAAGCGCTTCTAAGATTTCAGCATTAGATGCTGCTTTTTTGCCGGTTCTCACTTGGCTTCTGTACATGTAAGTTCTTAATGCTTCACGAATCAATTCTGAACGTGTACGATTTTCTGAATCTGCGACTGAATCAATCTCGTCTAAAAACTTTTCGGGCATTGAAATTAATACTCTTGCCATGATAATTTTCTCCTTTAATTTTTCCTGTATAATCCCCTTACATATATATAAAGTATTTCTGATATAAAAAATTGCCTTTTTTTAATTAAATAATATATATTTGTAATATATTGTTACAATTAAAATTCCCCTGAACACAAACGAAAAGGGTTGATTTATTACCAATCAACCCTTTAAATTTGTTTTAGTTTCGTAAAACTTATTATGCAAGTAAAGCTTCAACAACTTTAGCATTAGTTTTTGCTCTTTGAGAGCTTAATAAGTATTTTTCGATTTCAGCTTCGATTTGTTGTTCTTCAACTGATAAAACTTTTACTGTATCTAAGTTATTGATATATTCGCTTACTGTAATCATTTCATATTCGTTTCTCATAATATTTATCCCTTTAATTTGTCCCTTACATATATATAAAGTATTTTCGTATTTAAAAATTGCCTATATTTTATTTAAAAAGTATATATTCGTTACAAAACTTTACATATATAGAAAAAAGTGCAAAATGAGTGACTTTGGGGTAAAATTAATGAATAGAATTAGCTTAAAAAAGGAAATATAAATGCTTAGAACAGGAATAGTAGGACTGCCAAATGTCGGCAAATCAACATTATTTAACGCGCTAACTAATGCCAGAAACGCTCAGAGTGCGAATTATCCGTTTTGTACAATTGAACCGAATATCGGAGTTGTTGAAGTCCCTGATGAAAGATTAGAAATTCTTTCAAAATTATGTAAAGCTCCAACAATAATCCCTACGGCAATCGAATTTGTTGATATTGCTGGTTTGGTTAAGGGTGCAAGTAAAGGTGAAGGTTTAGGTAATCAATTCTTGCAAAATATAAGAGAAGTTGATGCTATTATTCAAGTTGTAAGATGTTTTGATGATGAAAACACAATTCACGTTGAAGGTAAAGTTGATCCGATTAGTGATATTGAAACAATTAATACAGAACTAGCGCTTGCTGATATGGCATCTATTGAAAGACGATTAGCAAGAATAGCTAAAACAGTTAAATCAGGGGATAAGGACGCGGTTTTAGAAGACAAAGTTTTAAGAAAATTAAATGATTTGTTATCTGAATGTACATTTATTGACATTTCAAAACACTTTGAAGGGGACGAAATTCCTGTAGCAAAAATGCTCAATCTTTTATCAACAAAGCCTGTAATTTACTGTGCTAACGTATCAGAATTTGACTTAAAAGACGGTAACGACTACACAAGAAAAGTCGAAGAATACGCAAAATCACACGGAGCTGAAATGGTTATGATTACAGCTAAGATAGAAGAAGAACTTGCAGAACTTGGCAAGGAAGAAGCTGAAGAATACTTAAAAGAATTAGGAATTGAGGACAGCGGAATTAACAGAATGATTAAATCTGTTTATAACCTGCTAAAATTAAGAACATTTATCACTGCAGGAGAAAAAGAAGTCAGAGCATGGACAATAACAGCAGGCACAAAAGCTCCGCAAGCAGCAGGAGTAATCCACACAGACTTTGAAAAAGGATTTATTAGAGCTGAAATCACACCATATAAAGACTTTGCAGAACTTGGTTCATACAATGCATGCAAAGAAAAAGGTGTAACCCGTCTTGAAGGTAAGGATTATGTAATGCAAGACGGTGATTTAGCTCACTTCAGATTTAATGTTTAGAATATCAAAAAGGTTAAGGATTATACCTTAACCTTTTTATTATTCATATTATAAATTAATTTCAAACCCTCAAGTGTTAAAATCGGATTAACATAATCAAACGGTCGTTTCAAATAATTTGCAATCAAACCGCAGTATCCGCCTGTTGCAACGATTGTAGCTTTTTCTCCGAGCTCCTTTTCGCATTGCTCAATAAGCCCGTCAACCATGCAAGCTGTTCCGCGAATTACACCTGACAAAATCGCATCAGTCGTATTATGTCCGATAGCACTGTTTGAAATTGAAACCTCAATTTTAGGAAGTTTTGATGTTGAACTTTTCAGACACTTCATCTGAGTATTTATCCCAGGTGCTATAACTCCGCCTAAAAATTCAGATTTAGAATTTATAATATCAAAAGAAGTTGCTGTACCAAAATCAATAACAATTACTGCACCGGTATAAATTTTAGACGCAGCAACAGCATTAGCAAGTCTATCAGCACCAACTTCCGTTGGATTATCTGTCGCAATCTTTATACCAAGATTTATTGTTGAATCTACAAACACAGAATTGATATTAAACACACAATCTACTGCGCGCTTAAATTTCACATTCAACTCTTCAACAACAGATGCGATAACACAACCTTCTATTAAATAATCTTTAAACAACGATTTTAAAAGGATTTCATATTCTTCTTTAGATAAATCCCTATCAGAAGCTAGTCTAAACTCATTTACATACTTATCATTATCAAATAAGGCGAGTGTAATATTTGTATTTCCGATATCAGCACTTAACAGCATAAAATGATCCTCATCTGTATCCGAGAATCATTTTATTACAAACATAGTTTTAATGCAAAGTAATCACTAAGACAGATTATTTATCCCAGTTTGCAGCAGCTGTCTGAACACCAGGGTATGGTAACTGACCATTTAAGTAATTACCAAGTTCAACTTTTTTATTATGTTGTTGTTGTCTTACTTTAAAACTATTAGCAAAATCATTAATCTTATCTATTGCCTTAGTTGCAAAATTATCTGATGAAATTCCTGAAATTGAACCAGCCATAATCAAATCCTCCGTCCATTAGTATATCTTATTTATATAAAGTATTTTTTAATAACCGAATTGCAGAAAAGCAAAATTATTGTTACATAACTTTACATAAATCTAATCTTGAGGCTGTGACTGAGTTTGAACTTTATTTTGAGAATTTTTTATAACATTTTGCAATAGATTTTTCATATTCTCTGAATTTTGTTTTGCATTTTCTTTTCTTGCTTCAAAATTCGCCTTTGACTGCTCTATATTATTTTTAACCTCTTGGGCTTTATTTTTTTGAGCTTCAATAATATTATTTACATTTGTTTTAATATTTTGAACATTAGTCTTAGCTTCTTCAACCCTGTTTGTAAGATTGGTTTTCACTGCATCTTTAGCGTTTTGCAATTCTTCTTTCAGATTCATTTCCGTAGTATCGCAAGTTGAAAGCCATTTGAAACTTCTAACTGATGTTGAACTTTCAACAGGTCCGTTGAAGACAACTTTAAAATCTTTATAATTAGTACTACCGTCTGTTAATAAAGGAATCATCGCAACATTTTCATTTGCTGGGTCAGAGGTTAATTGTTTAAGCATATTAGCTGTCATTGTACCGAATTTTGGAATAAATGAAAGAAGCTTTTCTGCTGATAAATCACCTAACGGCCCTAGGATTGATACAACTTTAGCATCTAAGCGCCCTAAAATAATCAAATTAGCACTGTTTGGTAAAATATTATAATTACCGGTTACATAATATGCCATTAATGGCCCTGCTACTAAGATTTTAGACAAGTTTGCACTGCCGTTTCCAAGAGTCAAATTACCTTTGATATACTTAAATTTATCAGCTTCCTGAATAGTTGCAACCGAAGACAACGCTGATATTGCGGATTTTAAAATAGAATTTGAAGATACATTTTGAGCAGCAACCAGATTTTCAAGTCGTCCGATACTGATAAATCTACCGTCATTTACATTAAAATCAACATTACCGCTCATTGAATTTATTATTTCTTTATCTGTTATACCTTGCATCTTTAATTTTGCACTAAAATCAAGCACTCCAGAAAGGGCGTTTTTAATACCAACAGCGCCTTCAACAGCTTTTGTAGAATTTAAACCGCTTCCGCTAAACTCTAATCCTATTTTAGAATCAGGAATTGAGTAAGACAAATTACCTTTAACCTTGCCGTCAAAAGCTTTTGCAGTTAAATCCGTCAATAAAAATTTCGTATAATCTTTTAATGAAAAATTACCTGTCAAATCATTTGCAACAATTCCACCTGATTTAAACTGCCTTGCAGTTGCGTGTCCGTTTAATACTGTGCCTGATAAGTCTGCTGTCAAATCAGAAATAGCAAAATCCATATCCTTCATCGAAATATCTGTTAAATTAACAGAACCTCTCATCTGAGGATTAAGAGCGGAACCAACAACAGAAACAGTACCATTTGCAGTTATATTAGAGTTTGGAACGCCCCATATCGGGAAAGATATTTGATTTGGCACTGCTATATTAAGATTCAATTTAGGATTTGAATACAACTTGGTAACTTCGCCTGATAATTTTGCAATATTATTTTTATCTGATGAAATTCCGGTATTTGATATATTTAAAGTATCTCCGATAACTTCTATATTTGAATGGATTTTTGTATTCTGATTTTTTAGCACATCTAAATCGGCTAATGCCACATAATTTTGAGGATTAGCATTTATTTCCGCTTTAATATTTTGAATTTTAGAACTTCCGCTAACTTGAACCTCTAACGGTAAACTTCCTTTTCCTGAGATTAAAGAAGAAAACTCTTTAGGCAGTATTGCCATAATATCGGAAGAATTAAGATTACCTTTTGCTGTTATATTAATATTCATTCTGTCTGTCACAAAATCTTTAACAGCCCCTGTAATATCAATTCTTGAATTATTTAAAAGAATATAGCATTTTTTGATATTAATATCTTTTGTATCGATTAAAATATTTGTATCCGGAACAGAAACCCGTGCTGACGGGTGAGCTACAATAAGATTATTAACGCCTAAGTCGCCTGCTGCGGTTTTACCGTCATACAGAAGTTCAAATATGATTTTTTGAAGAGTTAATTTTACACCTGACGGAACATTCAAAACATCGATATTTTCAACATTTGCACTGACTTCAGGTCTTATAGCATTTAACTTACCTTTTAAAACAGCTAAAATTGACAAACTACCGTTATTAATTTTATTTTCCTTTAACAGTGCACCTTGACCTAATGCAGCAAGAAGCCCTTTAACAGAAAGCTTGTCAGCAGTTAATTTTATATCCGTATCAGAATTTGATTTAATTGTACCTGCGATATTTAAAGGATGTCCAAGAATACTAAATCCTGCTTTATGAATATCTATATTATTATTCATCATATTAATATCAGCTGTAATATTATCAATTGATACATCATACAAACCGTATTTAATACTTGACGGAAGAATTTTTAAATAACCGGTTGAAGAAACTTTTTTAAGATCTGAATTAATATTAAAATCAGCATCAATTCCGCCTGTTGCTGACATTGTATCAAAATCTTTTATTCCAAAAGTTTTTGCAATACTGTCTACTAGCGTGATAATATTATTAAACTTTGCATTTGACCTTAGGGTTAAATCAATTGAAGGCTTTTTGCCTGAAACTATATCACCGATAAGCTGTGTTTTTTCTCTTTCATCAAATGATGTGAAAAAGATTGAATCAACAGAGGTTTTATTACCTTTAAAAACTAAATCCAGATAGCTTTCCGGCAATTTATTCCCGTCAACTCCGACAGTTAAAGCATTAATATTTATTTTACCGTTAATTTTATGATTTTTTAAAGTTCCTGAAGTCTTAACATCAGTTGTTAAATCTGCACTGAACTTATTATTATAAACTGTTTTAAAAATATCAATAATATTAATAGATTCACCTACAGGAGTTTTTACAGGTTCATCATCAACTGCAATTTCTTTCGGGAAGACCAAATCCTGCAAATTCAAATTAGGCATAATTTTGTTAAACAGTTTTATATCATAATTAGAAATTACACTGTCTTCAAAAATAACCTTACCAACAGTAGAAAATTTAATCTTTTTATCTAAAATGAAATCGGTAACTTTAAATTTTTCACCTTCAACACTGTATGCTTTTGAAGTCATAGCATCAACAAACGCCAATTTGTAGTTTTTTACCTTAACATTTGGCAAGTGATTAGAAAGAGTCAAACCAAACGGCAAGGCTACCTGAGAGGTTGTATCTTTTTTCTCTTGGACAAGATAATCTTGTACCAAGAAGCTTCCGTCTTTTTTTACGACAAATTCACCTGACAAATTATCTGCCCCAACCCCTGCAATTTGAATTTTCTTTATCAAAAACGGCAATAAAGCAATACGAACAGAAGCATTATCCGCATTTACAAACGGGTTTTCCGCTGCGGGAACTGTCATTGAAAAGTTTTTGACCTTAACCCCTGCGGTTAAGTTTGGTGTTGTAACAAACGAAAGTTTTTCTATATTTGTATCAAATCCTGTCGCTGTTTTTACTGCAGTTTCAATATCTTCCGAGTAAGAGTTCAATATCGGCGACACAATAATCGGCGATATTAAAAATAATATATACAAACCTGCAAGTACATAAGCAGCTTTTATTGAAACATTTTTCCAATTTATACTCATAACATATACCCCTATATTTTTTATTTAATTTTACCACGAAAATTATAGAGAACGAACAAAATTAATCGCTTCGTCTTTGGTATTTATTTCACCTGAAATTTGTGCGTCTTTAAGAGCATTTAAAACTTCCCCCAAGCGTTTTGAAGGTTCAATCCCGAGAATTTTCATAACTTCATTACCGTCTAAAAGTTTAGGCAGAGGTTTTAAAGATTCCCGAACATTCAAATAAAAATTCAACAATTTGTTTAACGCAGAAATATTTTCATTCACAATATCATCAGTTATCTCAGGTCCGCGAGCAGATAACCTGTCAGCTTGCGCAATTAAAATATTATCAATCGCGTTATCCTCAGATTTTCTGACATAACGCATCATAACCTTGTCGTTTAATTCAGGAGAAGACACAACCGCTGTCGGATACATATGTTTTTTTATAATATATTTAATATACTCAATCTGCTTATTTGAAAAAATAAGTTTTTTCAAAAACGGCACCGCAAGATTTGCCCCGACTTCATCATGACCGATAAAACGATGTCTTCCGTCTTCTTCTATAGTCCAGGTTGAAAACTTTCCGATATCATGCATAAAACACGCCAAGCGTAAATGTGCAAGCCTTGAAAACCCGCCAAAATCGATTTTTTGCATATGCTCTTTAACCTCTTTGGAAGAAGATTCATACAACAAACCAACCTGACGAACGGTTTCAATACTGTGATTAAATAAATCCAGATGGTGATGAAGATTTGGAGGAACCCTTTTTAATTCTTTAACAAACGGAAAGATTTCTTCCAAAATCCCGCACTCATCCATTTTTATTAAAGCACAATGCGCATATTTCCCGCTGAAAAGTTTCATTAACTCATATACAACACGCTCTTTTGCCGGGTTATTTATTAATTTAGAATACTTTTTACAAATTTCAACTAATGAATCATCAATCTCAAACCCTAACAGCGAATAGAACCTGAAAACTCTCAATAATCTTAACGGGTCATCGGTAAAATTAGCCTCGGATATTGCGCGGATTACTCTGTTTTCAATATCATTTACTCCGCCGCAAAAATCAACAATCTCCACTGTTCGAATATCAACCGCGACAGAATTTATTGTTAAATCACGTCTTAGCAAATCTTTTTCCAATGAGCCTTCAATAGGATTTGTAATATCAAAATAATTAACTTTATCAGATAAAACAATTCGATAAATCTTATTTTCTTCATCTAACGGAATAAAAACACCGTCAAAAAACTCTGCGACCTTTAAGGAAAACTCTCTTGCGTCAACATCAGCCACAATCAAATCCCTGTCAAAAGAAGCTTTACCCAACAACGCATCTCGAACGGAACCTCCGACAAGATATATTTTATTAGGGAAAAAACTTGCCAAATTATTTAACAAATCATCTTCTTTTATTTTATTTACTAAAATTTGAGTATTCATAAATAATATTCCCTAACGCAACAACAACCGCAGTTTCAGCTCTAAGAATCAAATCTCCGAGCGTTAACATTTCAAGTCCTTTAGCCTTAAAATAATCAAATTCTTTTTGTGAAAAACCGCCCTCAGGACCAATTATAACAAGAACCCTGTCACCTTTTTTAACAGGTTTTTCTTCAAAACTTTGCCTGATTGTCTTATCTGCAATCCGTTCACAAAAAACAATAACTTTGTCAAAACTTTCACTCTCAATCAGAGTTTGAATAGTTGAAACCTCACTACAAACAGGTACAATCGCTCGTTCACACTGTTTTGAGGATTCATACATAATCTTTTGCCACTTTGAAACTTTCTTCTCTACTACAGATTTATTTACAGCGCAATTATCTGTCATTACAGGATAAACCCTGCTTACACCAAGCTCGGTTGCTTTTTCAATCAACAAACCTTGAGCATCAGATCTTAACGGGCTTTGCGCAAGACAAAGTTCAAAATCCAAAAACCGTTTAGAGGGGTAAAATTTATCAATTTCTGCAACAACTTCGCGATTTGTAATCTCAATAATCGTTGTTTCATACTGAATTTGCCCTTCATCAATCAAAAGTAAAGACTCTCCGGCGCGCGAGCGCAGCGAGCGCGCTATATGCTGGTAGTTTTCTTTATCGGAAATCTTAATAATATTATCTTTTACCTGATTTGAATCTATAAAAAAATGTGGCATAATGACCTCTTGTATACGGAAATTATACCACAAATTCAGATAAAAACAGAACCAAAATATTGTCATTCTGAACTTGTTTCAGAATCTTAAGATTTTGGTTCCTATAAAACTTCTATATAATTAAATTAAAATTGAGCAGCTCTATCTGCAGCTTTTTTACGTTTAGCTTCTACAAATTTATCAACACAATGTCCGACTAATTTACCGACACCTGCCGCTAAGGCTGTTGCAAGTAATGCTCCTGCACCTAAAGCGCCATAAGACAACATTTTCGGATTTTTAACACCCAAATTTCTTAATGATACCATAACTCTTGCAAGAGGTCTTTTCAATGCACCTTTTGTGGCAAGATGTGCCGTAGAAGCTGCAATATATGCAACACCGGCAGTAGTTCCTGCCCTTTTACCCCATTTTGATTTTTCATATGGATTACCGTTTTTAGTTACACCGTAACTTGGATTAAGACCATCTACACGCATACACATACCTGCTTTCTATAAAAAGATTTATTACACATATATTAGAAAGCATCAAATGATAAAAATTTGCTATTTTGTTAAAATTTTTTTACACTCTTAGAAGTATATCTAATCCAAAACAATTTCCTGTTCATTTCTATAGGTTACATATCCTAAATTTGCGCCGGGTGGTTTTCGCAAATATTTACGTTTTGTGTAGATTACTCCGATTTTAGAAGAATCTTTAACGCTTGAATATTCTTTTGCAAGCCTTGCACAACGCATTATCAAGTCATCCGTAACTTTTTGAGATTTCAGTAAAATATGTGAACCCGCACAGTTATGAACATGGAACCACAAATCATCTTCACCTGATAGTTTTGATATTATATAATCATTTTGCTTGTTATTTTTACCGATAAAAATTCTATCACCGTTTTCAGTTTCAATTTTCATAATCTCAGATTGCTTTTTATCAGTTTTTTTCGGTTCATCCACAACCTCACCCGAAATCTCAAATAAGTCTTCAATTTTTTCAGCACAATTTATCGAATACAACACCTGTTCAAGATAAGCTTTCTTCTCGACTGCTTCATTAACAAGCTCTGTTAATTTTTCACGGGAGGTTTTGGCTTTGTTATAAAGCTTATAAAACTTATTAGCGTTATCCTTAATTGTCTTTGTTGCATCCAAAGTTATTTCAATCTGTTTATCATTTTCATAATCATAAACAGACGCACTTGATGAATAATCCTTCAACATATATAAATTAGCCATTAACAAATCACCGTAAAGCCTGTATTTATCAAAATCAGAATCAGAATTAAGCTTATACTCCATTTGTTTTAATGATTTAACCACTTTTTTTAAACGCTGTGAAATTACGGTTCTATATTGTGATTTTAATGTTTTAAATTTATTTTCTTCAATAAAATACGTATAATAATTATCGATAAAATCGTTAACCGAACCGTTTTCATAGGAATCCAATAAACTTGTCCAGTTATTATTACTTACCCCCTGCTTTGGAGGGTAAACATAAGGGATTCCGCCATAAATCTCTCGTTCACGGCTTTTTTCCGAACCAACATTATGTGCACAACCTATAATCACATCAGTGTCAGTATTGTACAAAATAACATTAGAGTGTTTTCCCATAAGTTCAATTGCCAAGCATAAGAAAATCTTTTCGCCTAACTCATTATAAGTTTCTATAAAAAGTTCTAAAATCCGCTCGCCTTGAGGTTGATTAACCCTTGCAATTCTGGAATTTTCCAAATATTTCCTCAAAAGCATACAAAACATCGGCGGTTTTTGCGGAATTTCAATAAGACGTCTTTGATAATTTTCCTTACTCATAAAACAAACATGATAAAATGAAGGATTAATATTCACATATAATTGTCTTGATTCGCTGTTATTGCGCAGGGTTAGCACAAACTCTCTTCTTGTCGGCTGTTGAATCTTATTAATCCTTGCACCCGTTAAAAATTCGGTTTGTTCTTTTACAAATGCATTTAATGTATAATTATCAAAAGTAATCATAAAAAAAGTGTACTAAAAAGCAATAACATTGTCCAATCCATATTTTTATGCTAAAATTCAATCATAAAAAAAGAGAGGCAAAAATGACAAAAAACGAAGACAAAAAAGTTATCAAAATTCTTATTACAACAGAAGAATACCTTATAAGAGGCGAGTTAGAACTGCCTATACCGTCTGTTGTTGAAAACCCGACAACAGAAAACTTATTATTTTATGTGCTAAACTGCGGAAATATGTTTATAGCATTGCGCAACTGCATAATAATGAGCAAAAACAGTGTTGAATATAAACCGGAAGAAATTAAATATTATAATATCAACTTAAATATTGTTCATTCTTGCCAAATTATTGAAGAATAAAATTACAAATGTTACATAATGTAGTTATTTTTTTGTGTTTTTGTTAGAATAATAAAGCGAAATAAAATAGACAAAAGAGGGAATATGATATGATTAAAACAAATTATAAAGACCACGAATGTGGAAAACTTAATTTGACAAATGTAAATGAAACCGTTACCCTTTCAGGCTGGGTATCAACTATCCGTGATTTGGGCGGCATTTTATTTGTTGAATTACGTGACAGAAGCGGATTTTTCCAAATTGTTGCTAACCCGCAAATAAATCCTGAAGTTCATAAAACATTAGAAAAAGTAAGATCTGAATACGTTATCAAAGTTACCGGTAAAATTTCAAAAAGACCTGAAGAAACTTACAACGAAAAATATCCTACAGGTCAGGTTGAAATGTATCCTGAAAGTATTGAAGTGCTTTCTGAATCAAAAGTTTTACCATTCGTATTAGATGATGAAAATGTTTCTGAAGATATCAGATTAAAATACAGATACTTAGACTTAAGACGTGAACCGATGTTATCAAAAATGGTTATGCGTCACAACATAGTTAAAGCTATCAGGAACTATATGAATAATCTTGATTTCTTGGAAGTTGAAACACCTATTCTTTGTAAAACAACACCTGAAGGCGCAAGAGATTATCTTGTTCCGTCACGTGTTCAAGAAGGTAAGTTCTACGCACTTCCTCAATCTCCTCAAATTTTCAAACAATTACTAATGGTTGGCGGTATTGAAAGATACTACCAAATTGCAAAATGTTTCAGAGATGAAGATTTAAGAGCAGACAGACAACCTGAGTTTACTCAAGTCGATATTGAAATGTCATTTGTTGAACAACCTGATGTTATCAAAGTTGTTGAAGGCTTGATTGTTGATGCGTTTAAAGCAGCAGGCGTAGAAGTTAAACCTCCGTTTATTCAAATGCCTTGGCAAGAAGCTATGGACAGATACGGTTCAGATAAACCTGATACAAGATTCGGCTTAGAATTATTTGATATCGGTGATATTATCCTTCAATCAGAATTTCAAATTGTTAAAAATACATTAGAAAACGGCGGTATCGTTCGCGGTATAAGAATCCCTGGCGGAGCTAAATATTCAAGAAAAGAAATCGATGATATTACAAAACTTGCAGTATCATTCGGTGCTAAAGCTCTTGCAAATATTATCTATAACGAAGACGGAACAGCTAAATCTCCTGTATTGAAATTTGTGACAGAAGAACAAGCAAAAGCTATTCAAGATAGAGCAGGTGCTCAACCTGGCGATATTATCTTCTTTGTAGCCGATAAACCAAAAGCTGTTTACGATATTATGGGCAGATTAAGATTACACTTCGGTAAATCATTAAATCTGATTGATGAATCTAAACACGCACTTCTTTGGGTTGTAGACTTCCCAATGTTTGAATGGTCAGAAGAAGAAGGCAGATTTAAAGCAATGCACCACCCATTCACATCACCTTGTCTTGAAGACTTAGACAAATTAAAATCAGGTGACTTAGGCAATGTTAAGTCAATCGCATACGATATCGTTTATAACGGAACAGAATTAGGCGGCGGTTCAGTGAGAATCCATAATTCTGAAGTTCAATCAGCAATATTCAAAGCTCTTGGATTAACTGAAGAAGAAGCTCAAGAAAAATTCGGATTTATGGTTAACGCTTTGCAATACGGAACTCCTCCTCATGCAGGTTTAGCAATCGGTTTAGACAGACTTGTTGCATTGTTAGCAAGAACTGAATCTATCCGTGACGTTATCGCATTCCCTAAAAATGCAGGTGCAAAATGTTTGATGAGTGATGCTCCGGGTATTGCTTCAATTCAACAGTTAAGAGAACTTCACATAAAAAGCACAGCAAACATTAACAAATAACTAAAAAAAAGGCTTGAATAAAATTCAAGCCTTTTTTAATTAACTATGCAACATATTCATTACCATATTTTTGATTTTCATTCAATATAGTTCGATATACATCAATATCAGCCATCTCATGTTTTTGTTGTTGATTATATATGTCTTGAACAAGTTGATCTTGATACAAGTTTACAGCTTTTTCGCTCAATTCTTTTTTTAATTCTTTAAGACTTGGTTCGCCTCTAAGTTTAGCAAAAAGACGAGTAATAAAACCACCTTTTTGCATTTCCTCAATACGTTCTTGTAACGCTATCAAATCTTCCCATTGAGCTTTAATTTGAGATTCTCTGTATTTTAAAATTTCACTTTTTGATAATTTTCCGTCATGATTTTTATCAATACCGTTAAATTCTCGCACATAACTGTTAAAAGGTATTTCATTACCAAATATATTAAATCTGGTGCCTCGTTCTTCATAATAAGTATTAATCACATCATTAAGGGTCATACCATTAACATATCTCTGCTTACAATCTGTCATAAATTGTACTTCCATATCTAACCTACCTTTCACACTACTATAATAAAGTAACCAACAAATAACCTTCTTAACTATATAAAAATTTATTTTGATATCAAAATTGCTTTTTCAAAAACTACATCCAAAATTTATTTACAAATATTTACATTTATAGCAAAAATATTAATCCGCCTGTTTTAAAGAGACAAAACAAGGAGATTCTTTATGATAAGACCACTTAGTATCGCTCAAGATACAAGATTATTTACCCAATTAGTAGGCGGACAGAAAAAAGCCAGTCAAGAAATTCAAAATTTAAGAAACTTAGGCTTAGAACAAAAAGATTTAATAATCAGAACAATTGCCCAAAATACAGACCCTTCAAACCCTGAACTTGTAGAAGCATTTTCTACAATGTTAAAACTTTTAACTGAAGGAAAATTTAGCGAAGCAATTCATGGAATAAAAGAATTCTTACCAAACGAAGCTGCAATGAAAGAATTTTCAGAAGGCTTCGGTGTAATGGCAAAAGGTTGGGAAAGACCTATATTTTTCCCTAAAAAGGGTAATTTCAAATGGTTAGGATTTGCAGACAAGCCACAAGAACTTACAACAAAAGGATTATGGGAAGCAGCTTACGGAGAAGAACCGGGACTTATTTTCGGTGCCGTTGGTAACTCAAACATTAAACCGGAACAAGTAAAAGGCGGCTGCGCATTGACGAAAAAAGAATTATCCGCCCAATACGAACAATCAATTCAAGACTTTTTCGCACCGATTTTCAAATATTTTAAAGAACTCGGTGTAAAAAGTGAAGATATCGGATTTGCGTTTGCACACAGCGATTGCGGTGTTGATAAAGCAGCAAGAGGAGTTGTTGAAGCTCACGGGCTAAAAGGAATTGCAACGACTCCAACCGAATATACGCAATATTTAAGACCATTGGAAGGTGAATCTTCTATAATTACAGAATTACCTAACGCTGTTATTGCAGATTTCCCTTATCCGACAGTATTAACAAGAAATGTAGGACAAATCGAAGATTACGCTGATGTATACAGCAGACTTGTCGGAAAAGATAACCCTATCGGTATCTTTGGCGGCGGAGAACACGCTTTTGTTCACGATACAAGAGAAGCTCTTATTGGCAGACAAGGTTCTGAGTGGGTTCCTGTAGACATTATGAAAGACAAACACGGAATTACAATTCCAGCAACAAACGAAGACGGTGTTGTTACAAACGCTGCAAGAAATATCTTAGAAAAAGTAAACGGCTCGCCTTACGAAAAATACAGATATGCATTTAATAACTACTTACCGTCAAGTGCAGTAAAAGAAGATATCGCACAATATGATCCGCAAATGGCAATGACAACAATTGCTCACGCGAGATTACAAAAAGCAGGTAAAATTCCGCAACAATAAATATTAACACTACATAATATCACAATAACAAGTACCGAAAAACTTTTCGGTACTTTCTTTTATCGTAAAGATTTATTAAATCTGACTATAAAAAGCGCAAAGAATAACCTTCACCTGTATTATTCTAAATACAATAACAAGAAAGGGAAATATATGGAAGTAAACAGCGTTTCTTTTACGGGTTTAAAACAAACTAAAAAAGGTAATTTGTACGAAAAGAAAAACACAGGTAAACGCATCGGAACAGCAGTAGGTTTAATCGGCGGAGCGGCACTTTCACAACATCCGACAGCACAGATTGGAGCTATAGCAACAAGTGCAGAATTAGCACTTAAAAAACTACCTATTCACCCAAGTATAATCCTTGGCGCAGGTGTTCTTGCTGTAACATTACTATTAAGAGGTCTTGGTGCAATTCCTGACCATTTTGTAAACAAAAAAAGAATAGCTAAAGCCGATAAAATGGCTGAAGAAAAGTAATTTATTATAAATTATCTTTAATAAATTTATGAGCATTAATAACATCATCATAATCTATAGGAGGCGGACCTTCCACAACTTCCAAGGGATTATGATGATGTGCTTTTCTGTTAAAATTAAATACAACATCCCCAAAATCTTTCCCGCATTTTGCGCATGATAAACTACAGAGCAGAATATCGCAATCCCTTTCTAAAACTTTTATAGAATTTATATCAAATTCGTTTTTACACCTCGAACAGCAAAGCCCCGAAAACAGTGTTTTTATATCTTTTTGAGTAAAACTTTTCATATCAACATTTTAGATTAATTTTTGTAAACATTTCCACTATTTATACTATTTATTGTTATTTTACTTCAAAAAATGGGATTAATATACATGTAACCAAAGGAGGTTATCATGGCAATTAATTTAATCCTATTCGGTTTTATTGTTTACACTGCATTGATTGTTGTTCCAAGCATTTGGGAAGAATTAACAACAGAAAGCCAAGGGTAAATAACATTAACACAGACCTGACAAGGTAAAAATTTTAATCACGTTTTTGACATTTAAGAGAGTTTGAAAAGTTTTTAGTGTAGGAATTACGTTTATTAAATAAACGAGTACTTTGTTGTGCTTAAAATTAGTCTTCAATCAACTTAAACCCTTCAGGCAGTCTTTTATTCACTTCGTCTACAAACTCAGGGAAAGTCATACCCAGGGCGTTAACAAGCTTCCATAAAGTAGAAATCTGCACATCTCTTTTGCCTTTTTCAAGCTGAGCTATTGAACTGCTCGGAATATCATACTCATAACTCAACAGTAATATTCCCTTATTTAAAGCTTTTCGCTTTTCTTTTACTATCTGCCCTATAATATCAAGCAACAAGGCCTTATCAGCTTGTGCTTTTTCACTGCATTTTTTCATATAGACAATTCTAATAAGATATGCTAGTATGGTCATGACTAATTAGTCATAGAGATAAGGAGATTTGCATGAGAAACAAGGGATTTACACTTGCAGAAACTTTAATAACACTGGGCATAATCGGTGTTGTTGCCGCTATAACAATACCAAATCTCATCACTTCATACAAGGCAAAACTATTACATTCACAATTTTTAAAAAATTATTCCATACTTCAGCAAATATCAAGAAAATTTAATAATGATGATATAGCGATAGAAATGCCGCTAAATTACCGACAATTTCTAAATTATCTTCCCGGCGCAACAGATTGCGGAACAAGTCACAGTACAAAATGTGTTGATATTAACAAATATCCGACAGGACCAAACGGCAGTCCATTTTACGGATATCTTGACGATGGGCAAATAATGCTTGCTGATGGCACATTCTGGTTATTTGAAAGGAGCGGTTTTATCACCGTTGACATAAACGGATACAAAAACCCGCCAAACAAAGTCGGTAATGATATTTTTATGTTTCAGACAGTTGATGGGGAATTTGTGCCTATGGGGGAAATCGGCACCAGATTTTTGGATTGTAACTTAAAGAACCCAGGATGGTATCAAAGTACCGCAGGTTGTGCCGCAAAGGCAAAAAACAATCCTGATTATTTTAAAGAAGCTATAAGAAAAATTAAATAAAGCTTAACTTCCGCCTAAAATTAAATTTGTTTATTCTATAATATAGTTATGGATTACTTGAAGAACAAATTTGATATAATTATAGTCGGAGCTGGACACGCAGGTTGCGAAGCCGCTTTAGCGTGTGCAAAACTCGGAGTAAAGGTTTTATTATGTACCTTAAATGTCGATAACATTGCTCTTCAACCTTGTAACCCTGCCGTCGGAGGTCCTGCAAAATCAACTCTTGTTCGCGAAATTGACGCCTTAGGCGGAGTTATGGGCGAAGTAACAGACGCGACTTATTTACAATTAAAAGTTTTAAATTCTTCAAAAGGACCTGCTGTCAGAGCACTTCGCGCACAATCTGATAAAGCCGAATACACTCGTTATATGCGCAATCTTATTGAAAGTAACGAAAACATTTACTTAAAACAATGCTGTATAACTGAATTACTTGTTGAAAACGACAAAATAATCGGCGCAGTTGATGAATTTGGAGTACATTACAGCGCAAGAGCCGTTGTTTTAACCACGGGAACTTCACTGGAAGGTCGAATATTTGTTGGGCTTAAATCTTACAGTGCAGGAAGATTAGGGGAAAAAGCCGCAATCGGATTATCGGATTCTCTGCATAAATTAGGTATTGAAACAAAAAAATTAAAAACAGGAACCCCCGCCCGCGTTGATAAAAGAACAATTGATTATTCAAAAATGACAATTCAACCGGGGGATGATGAATTAAGCTTTTTCTCGTTTAAACCAAATCGCCCGATTAGAAAAACTTATCCTTGTTATCTAACAAGAACAACAGAAGAAACACACAAGATTATCCGCTCAAACCTTGATAAATCACCAATGTACCAAGGCTTAATTCACGGCGTCGGTCCAAGATATTGTCCGTCAATTGAGGATAAAATCGTAAGATTTGCATCAAATCCTTCTCATCATATATTTATCGAACCTGAAGGATTAGGAACATATGAAACCTATATTCAAGGGTTTTCAACAAGCTTACCGTATGATGTACAGGAAAGAATGCTAAGAAGTTTACCGGGACTTGAAAATGCGCACATAATAAAACCCGCTTACGCTGTAGAATATGATTATGTTCCCGCAGTTCAGACAACACATTCTTTAATGTCTAAAAAAGTAAAAGGATTGTTTTTCGGCGGACAAATCAACGGAACAAGCGGTTATGAAGAAGCTGCAGCGCAAGGTCTTATTGCAGGAATTAATGCATATAACTACCTGAACGGCTCTGAAATGCTTGAACTTTCAAGAAGCTCATCATATATCGGAACATTAATTGATGATTTAGTCACAAAAGATATCCAAGACCCTTATAGAATGCTAACATCACGTTCTGAATACAGATTACTGTTAAGACAAGATAATGCGGATGAACGCTTAACCCCGACAGGACACAAAATCGGCTTAATTGATGATGAGCAGTTTGAAAGATTTAATAATAAGCAACAAATGATTAAAGATGAAAAAGAAAAACTTGACGGCTTAAAAATTTCTGCAAGCGAAGAAGTAAATGAAATCTTAGCAAAATACGAAGAACATATTGACCGAGGAATGAGAGCTTCTGAACTTTTAAAACGTCCGAATATTACTTACAAAGTACTTCAACAAATCGAACCGTCTTTAAATATGCCAAAAGATGTTTACGAACAGGTTGAAGTTATTATAAAATACGACGGCTACATAAAACGTCAGGAAGATCAGGTTAATCAGGCAGGGAAACTTGAAAAATTCAAGATTCCGGAAGACATTGATTATGATAAAATCGACCACATATCATCAGAAACCAAAGATAAACTGTCAAAAATCAAGCCAAAAACACTTGCTCAAGCCTCTCGTATCGGAGGAGTTAAACCTGCTGATATTTCAATACTAATGGTTATGCTTGACCGCGGTCTGAAGAAATAAACCTGTCAAAAAGCCTAAGCGATATAACTTTATACCGTCAAATTTAACGGTTTTACCGTCACGACAAACAATTGTCAATGAACGCTTTTGGGCATCTTTGGCAATAATTTCACCCGCGTTCGCTTCAACCTTCGCTAACACCTCGACTTTATAAGGGTTCACAACAAAAAATTTACCCCTATATGTAATATAACAAGGCAAAAACGGATGAAGTGCTTTAACAGTTCTAAAAATTTCATCTGAAGTTTGGACTGTAAAATCAAGCATTCGCTCATCTCCCGAGATATTAGGAAAATAACTTGCAAATTTTTCACTTTGAGCAATCGGCATTGTTATATTATCATTTAACCCTATAATAAAATCGGCAACAAGAGCTCTAGCCGCAACAACTGTTCTTTCTCTAAGCTCTTTTGAAGTATCATCTGAATGGATTTCGACTTTTTTCTGAGTCAAAATCGCCCCCGTATCATAATTTTCATCAACCAAATGCAAAGTAACACCTGATTCTTTTTCGCCCTGCAAAATCACTTGCATATAAGGATTTGGACCTCTGAATTTAGGTAAAAGCGACGGGTGAACATTAACAGTTCCAATAGTCGGAACAGAAAAAATTTCTTTTTTTAAGCGCTCTTTCCAGGTGCCTATAATAACCAAATCAACATTATTAGATATCAAAAACCGTTTAAATTCCTCGCTGTTAGCCGATTTTAGTTTAATTTGAGGTAAATTCATTTGTTTTATCAAAGTAAATTCGGCTGAAGGATTAAAAGTATCCTGTAAAAAAAGTTTCAAAGGATTTGTACGGGTTTGTTCATAACGAAATACCCCGCAAATTTCAGCCCCTGAGTCTTTTAACCCGAGAATAATATTTGCAAGCATTAACCCTTTTCCTAAAACAACAACTTTCATAAAAGACATTATAAAATAAAAAGTATATCAAACTCAAGTCTGATATACTTTTTAAAAATTGTTTATATTTAATAATTAAATAACAGGTTGATTAAATTCTTTTTCTTCAAGTTGAGCTCTTACATCATCTTGAGCGTTTTTAAGTTCAACAAAATTATCCATTGCAACTCTGTTTCTTACTGCACTATGATTTAGCGAATGTCCGACAATACCAATAGCAAGCGCAATAGGTGAGTATTCTGCAACTTTTCCTGCAATTGATTTTATTGATGACGGAACTTTCTTAAGAGCTTTTGATATTCCGTTAAGAATAAAGTTATTATCAAGATGATTAGAAAGTTTTGTTAACTGCTTATTAACTTTCGGAGCATATTTTGCATAAAGTTTTGATGCTTCAAATTTAGGAAGAACTTTGTCAGCTGCTTTAGCAATACCTCGACCACCAAGACTTAAGGCTACAGACACGCCTGTTAAAGTTGCACCCAAAGATAATATCGGATGATTATCTCTGAATTGACGAAGTTTAGGGAACTTACGTTCTAAAGCATGTTTTCCGTCTAATAATTTGTCAACAACAAACAAACCGGCAACCATTGCCCAAGAACCAGCAAAAAGAGCACCTAATCTGCCAAGTCTTGACGGATTCTTCATCGCAGCCATTGTTGCCAAACCGCCTGTTATAGGAAGCATTGCAAACATTGCTTTATTTAGTTTTCTATGTTTTTTATCATTTACCTGATTTGATGCCGTAATTTGTGCTAATATTTTTAAATCGCTATCACTCATATTAGCAAACTTTTCAGGAGTAATTTCAACTCTTTTCGGTTGAGCTGTTTTCTTACCTTCGAAACTTTGTGATGCTAACGAAACTGAATTTACTTGCATGTATACACCCTTACCTTTCACATTTTAATTATATACATTTTAAAACGGAAAGTAAATTTTTTTGCGAAATTTATAATATATGTAAAGAAAGATTTACAATAATAATTGTTTTCTATATTATAAAAGAATGAAAAAGTTTAACATTCACACAATGGGCTGTAAAGCTAACCAATTCGAAAGTTCTATTATAGAAGAAAACCTTATATCACACGGATTTATAAAAGAAAAAGTTTTAAATAAGGCTGATATTTATATACTAAATTCCTGTTCCGTTACACATAAAAGTGATAATGAAGCCTTATATCTTTTACGCTCGGCAAAGCATAAGAATCCGCATATTATAAATATTGTGACAGGATGTTACGCTCAAATTGCTAAAGAAGAATTACTAAAAAACGACTTTATTGATTACGTAATCGGTAATGACGAGAAACTTCATCTATATGATTATATAAATTCAGATATCAGACTACATGCAAAAGACATTATGAAACAATCCGAATTTAATAAAGTTGTTTTATCCGATACAACCAAAACCCGTGCAAGCTTAAAAATTCAAGACGGCTGCGATAATCGCTGTACCTACTGTATAATCTGGAAAGCAAGAGGAAAAAGCCGAAGCGCTGATATTCCGTTTATTTTAGAACAGATTAATAAATTTTCAGACGCAGGCTTTAAAGAAGTTATGTTGACAGGTATTCACATCGGGCAATGGGGAAAAGACTTTGGACTGGCACTTTTAGACCTGTTAAAAGAAATTGAAACAAAAACAAAAATTGAACGCTATCGTTTAGGCTCGTTGAACCCGACAGAAATTACGCCTGAAATGCTTGAATTTTTAAAGACTTCACAAAAATTCTGCCCGCATTTTCACCTGTCGCTACAATCTGCAAATGATAAGACCCTGCGTTCAATGAACAGATTTTATAAAACAGAAGACTACCTTGCTCAAATAGAACAAATTAACAAAACTTTTGACCTGCCGTTTCTGGGAAGCGATATAATAGCAGGCTTTGCAGGCGAAACACTTGAAGATTTTGAAATAACAAGACAAAATCTAATTTGCTCAGGTCTGACCCAAATCCATACATTCCCGTATTCTAAACGCTCAGGAACAATAGGAGAATCTTTACCTGACCAGGTTTCAGATGAAGAAAAAACTCGCAGAGCTACAATTATAAAAGAGATTTCTAAACAAAAACTTGAAGAGTTTATCAAAAAAAACATCGGCAAAACTACAGAAATATTGATTGAAAAACACAGAGCAAAAAATACAAATAATCTTAAAGGTATGACAAGAAATTACCTGACAGTTCAAGTTCAATCCGAGCGCGAAGATTTATTTAATACTCTTCAATATGTCAAAATAACAAAATACGAAAACGGTATAATTTACGCAGAACTTATCTAAACAAATTCTTTCAAAAACTCATCAACATTTAACCCTAAAACAGATGATATTTTAACAAAATTATACAAAGATAAAGACATCTCTCCACGTTCAACAAAACCAATATAAGAAAGACTGCAATCAACCATTTCTGCTAATTTTTCCTGCGAAATTTTCCTTCTCATTCTCTCAATCTTAATCTTAAATCCGATTTCTTTTTTAAAACTATCTTTATCCATGTATTTATCATATATTATTGACATTTTTGTCGCTATATATAATAATAAATATATAACTATTATAATAGCGATTTATTTATAAAAGAAAGGGATAGTATGAAAAACAATTTTACATTAGCGGAAGGTGCTACGCACGTAACTTTGCTACCAATAGCCGCAAAATTTGGTTTTACATTAGCTGAAGTTCTTATCACTCTTGGAATTATCGGCGTAGTTGCGGCAATGACTATACCTACTCTAATTGCAAATACTAATGGAGCTAAATACCGTTCGCAATATAAAAAAACACTATCCTCTCTTAATCAAGCCGTAAAAATGAATATCGCAAACCATGATTTTGACTTTGGCTCAGCAGGTCAAGCCTGCAATAAAACAGATAACCCTGAAACCGTAATGTCTGTTTGTGCAATATTTAACGGAAGTCTAACTGGTGTAACAATATTTAACTATACGAATCTCAAAACCCCTAATAACACACTATATTATCGCGACTTATATAATAAAGGAACAACCTCAGATACTGAAATTAAAGAAAGAGGAGTGAACTTATACTACTACCAATTAAAAGACGGTTCATTCTTCGCATTCCATTCTCCAACAACAGAATGTTCCTTAGGTAACAAAACACTTGAGCAACGTATGACAGAAACGGAATTCCACAGATACTGCCTTGGATGGATTGATGTAAACGGTGTAAGCTTACCAAATAAAGAAGTTCGCTGTAAAGACGGTAAATCTCATACCAGAGATATAAGCGCAAGCTGTGTTGTTCCAAATGACCCGCAGCATATGGCTGATGTTTTCCCGGTAATATTTTATGACGGAACAGTTGCCCCGGGCTCTGCTGCTGCCAGATACGTACTAAACACAACAAAATAACTAATATTACAATTCATTTACGATATTATAAACAAGTTTTAACTTGGTTTCATCCAAGGCTTCCAGTCTGTTATTAATCTTTCTAATTAAATCGCCTTTTGAAACAATAAGTTTAAAATTAAAAATCTCTTCATAAGAAACATCTAAATTATCTAAAATTTTTTCAAGAGTTTCTAATGACGGATAATTTCTTCCGTTCTCAATCCGACTAAGATGTTTTGGATCAATCCCAACCATCTCTGCAAGCCTATCTTGTGTATACCTTCTATTTTCACGAAATTCTTTTATTCTTAAACCTAAAAGTTCTTTTTTATTATTTGTCATAAAATACCACCAAAAATATAGTAGCTAAGCATACTATAAGATATAACTACACTCATATAGAATATATTGACAAAAGGTGATAAATAATACATAATAGTGATAAATAATATTTATATTTTTAAATAAAGGTGATATAAATGAAGAATAAAAAAGGTTTTACGCTGGCAGAAACACTGATTACATTAGGTATTATAGGAATAGTTGCAGCAATGACTATTCCAACTCTAATAAATGGTTACAAGGCTTCACAACTTCGTTCTCAATTTTTAGAAGCATATTCTATTCTAAATCAAGCAACAAGACAAATGATAGCTGATGAAATATCCATTGATTGCGCAACTTATGGAAAAGGTATTGGAGGTTTATATAAAGTTTTTTCAAAATATATGGTTGGTTCAACAGATTGTGGAAATATAAGATACGGAAGCAAATGCAAAGCTATATTACAAGCGGCAGGATTTTATAAAACCCTTAACGGAAAATATTATTTAGGGGAGGCATGGTTAGACGATGGAACACTTATACTGCAAAACGGAATGACAATAAATTTTGAAAATCCACCCAATCATCCGGACAATAAATGTTATATGTTTATAGATATTAATGGAGCAAAAGGAAAACCAAACAGACTTGGATATGACGTATTTACATTTCAATTATTAGATGGGAAAGAAGAGATTGTACCAATGGGAGAACCTCGTTCAGCATACCCAAATTTAACAAGAGAATGCAACTATAACAGTACTTCCATGGTGAATGGAATATCCTGTACAGTTAAAGCAAAAGATGACCCTGATTACTTTAAAAAATTACTTAAAAACATCAAATAACATAAGCTAATAAAAAAGCCCTCCAATAAGGAGAGCTTTCTTATATATTATGTTAAATTACATATCTTTCAAGAAAGATTCATAATTTCTTGCCAGCAGGTGAGTCTTAACCTGATTGATTAAATCAAGAGCTACACCAACCATAATGATTAATGATGTAGAACCGATACCCTGCAAAGTTGTGATTTTAGACAAAGCACTTGCCAATGATGGTACAAGCGCGATGATACCTAAACCAATAGCTCCGATAAATGTTGTTTTTGACAAAATTTTATCTAAAGCTTCAGCAGTCGGTCTGCCAGGCTTAATACCCGGAATTGAAGAACCGTACTTTTTAAGGTTATCTGCAATATCTTTTGGCTGCATATTCGGCATAATTGAAGCGTAGAAGAATGTTAACGCAATAATTAAACCTATATACAACACATAGTACCAAACACCGCTCGGGCTTAAAATCGTAGCCATTTTGGCAACAACATTATTAAATGCAACAGAACCAATATTTGCCTGTTTCAACAATTCAAAAATTGTTGACGGGAACAATAATATCGCAATCGCAAAGATAATCGGCATAACTCCGCCAGGATTAAGCTTAAACGGAATAAATGAATTCATACCGCCATAAACTTTATTCCCGATTTGCCTTTTCGGATTAACAATGATTACTTTTCTTACTGCCTCTTGCATGATTACAATAAGAACCATTGCAAGGAAAAATATTGCAAGCAAAACAAATAATCCAAACTGCATTTGAGAACTTGCCTTAACAATTTTAGCAGTACTTGATGCATATATCGGGATACCCGATAAGATACCGCAGAAGATTATCAAAGACCCTCCGTTACCGATACCGTTTTCGGTAATCAATTCCGAAATCCACATTACAAGTACAGCACCCGCAGTTAATACACAAATTGAACTTGCGTAAAACGCAATCGGATTAACCTGTGCCATAATCGCGTTTGGTACATGATGCAAATACATCATAAATACAAATGATTGGAAGATAGCTAACACTACAGTAAAGATTCTTGTATACTGTGAAAGTTTTCTTCTTCCTGCTTCGCCCTCTTCTTTTTGTAATTTTTCCAAAGACGGAATAACTACAGAAACAAGTTGAACAATGATTGATGAAGTGATGAAAGGTCCGATACCTAACGCAAGGATAGATACCTTACCTAGCGCACCACCTGAGAATAAATCAAGAAATCCTATTAAAGAATTACTTTGAGCAAGTGCCGTAAATGCCTGGTTATTAATACCATACAAAGGCATTTGGACACCTAATCTCCAGACAGCAATCATCAATAGTGAAAATATAATCTTCTGCTTTAAGCCTGAAGCATTCCACATTGACATCAAATCATCAGTTGTCGGCATTTTTAAATTTTGTGCCATTATACTAACTCAACCTTTCCTCCGGCAGCTTCAATTTTTTCCTTAGCTGATGGAGTTACGTAAGCTGCCTTAACAGTAACTGCTGATTTTATTTCACCGTTGCCTAATACTCTTAAGCCAACACAAGTAGGGTGAATTGTTAATTTTTCTTTTAGTGATTCTAAAGAAATTTCTTTAAGACCTAAATCATCAAGTCTGCCAACATTGATTTGAGCATAGTTAAGTTTATTGTAAACTTGGAAGCCTTTTAATTTAGGAAGTCTTCTGTAAGCAGGCATTTGTCCGCCTTCAAAACCTCTTTTAGATGAGTTACCTGATCTTTGACCTTCACCGTTATGACCGCGGCAAGATGTTTTACCGTGTCCTGATGAACGTCCTCTGCCGACTCTTTTAGATTTAGATGTAGAACCTTCAGCCGGTCTTAAATCTTCTAATGTTATATTTGACATATTATTTTCCTCTTTCTTTATAATTTATAATAAATCTAAGTCTTTGGGCAATTATTTAACAACTTCTAACAAGTGAGAAACTTTGTTAACCATACCCATGATTGTAGCTGAAGCTGCGTGTTCAACAACTTGGTCTTTCTTAGTCAAACCTAAGCCTCTAACTACTCTGCGTTGTTGCTCAGATGAGCCGATTAAACTTTTAACAAGCTTAATTTTAATCATATCATTTTTCTTATCTGTCATAATTTTAATTCCTTATAATTTTAATTTAAATACTACTTATTACTAGTTTAAAAGTTCAGCCATAGTAAGACCGCGTTTTTTAGCAACATCATTGAACGGAGTTAATGATTTCAAAGCTTCGATAGTAGCATTAGCTGCGTTAAGCGGAGATTTTGAACCCAAAGATTTTGAAAGAATATTTTCAATACCTGCAAGTTCTAATACTGAACGAACAGCACCACCCGCGATAATACCGGTACCTTCTGAAGCAGGTCTTAACATAACTGCGCCAGCGCCTGATTTACCTGTAATCGGGTGAGGAATAGTTGTTTTGAAAATAGGTACATTGATAACATTTTTTCTACCGTCAGCGATAGCTTTTTGAATAGCAATGATAACTTCAGCAGCTTTAGCACAACCGATACCAACTTGGCCTTTTTTGTTACCAACGATAACGATAGCACGGAAGCTTAATTTTTTACCACCTTTAACAACTTTTGTAACACGACTGATTTGAACAACTGTTTCAGTCCAATCAGATTGAGGTTTTTCTTCTGTTGTTTCAATTTTTTGTTTTCTGCCGCGGCCTCTTCTGCGAGCCGGTTTTTCTTCAGAAACAGCTTCAGTTGCTGCAACTTCAACAGTTTCTTCAGCTTTAACTTCTTCTGCAGTTTCTACAGATTCAGTAACTTTTAATTCTTCATTGTTTTCCATTGATTTTACCTTTCTAAAATTGTTTAATAACATTTATTTTCAGGTTTTGGGTTACCCGATATTTAATGAATACGCCAAAACACAAGCTGTATTTGAGCTATTTTGAAATCGTATTCGATTGTTAACTTCTGACAAGGTAAATGTATCATAAACAAAGTGTTAAGTCAACTATCAAGATCACAAAAATCTTTATACTCAAGAAAAAGACAATCCAAAGAATCACTTTTACTTCTAAGTATAGAAATTATAGGAGTTATTTGAGCTAACTCATCAACAGTTTGCTGAGCCTGACAAAAAACATCTAAAACAAATATAAAAAAATAACACCATAATCTACAATTTAAAAATTTAAACAACAGTTTATATTTGCGAAAATTTGTGATATTCTTAAGTAAAAAAGAGGGACATAAGTATGGGACAAACTTTAGTAGAAAAAATCATATCAAATCACGCAGGAAAAGACGTTAAAGCAGGCGAACTTGTTATCGCAAAAGTTGATGTTTGCGCTGTTCAAGACGGTACTGGACCTTTAACGGTTCAGGAATTTAAAAAACTCGGCAAAGAAAAACTAAACAATCCTGAGCGTACGATATTATTTATTGACCATGCTTCACCAAGCCCTAAAAAAGAATTATCAAATATGCACACTATTTTGCGAGATTTTTCACGGGAATACGGTGCGGTTCTATCAGAAGTCGGTTCAGGGGTTTGCCACCAGCGTTTGGTTGAAACATTCGTTAATCCTACAGAAATTCTGGTCGGCGCAGACTCTCACACCTGTACTTCAGGAGCTTTAGGCGCATTTGCTACAGGTATGGGCTCTACTGACGTTGCTGTTGCCATGGCATTAGGTAAAACCTGGTTAAAAGTTCCTCAAACATTTAAAATTGTTGTTAACGGTAAGTTTAACGAAGGAATTTGTTCAAAAGATTTAATGCTTCATCTTATCGGAATGATTGGCGCAGATGGTGCGACATACAAAGCTTTGGAATTTTGCGGGGACACTATTGATAATATGTGCATGGCAGAACGCTTTACATTAGCTAATATGGCTGTCGAAGCAGGTGCTAAATGCGGATTATTTGTACCAGATGATAAAACTAAAGAATACTTGGAATCTCGCGGACGAGGAGATAAATTTAAAGAAATAAAACCTGATAGTGATGCAAACTACGAAAGAATAATAGAAATTGATGCATCAACAATCGAACATACGGTATCATGCCCGCACACTGTTGATAATACTAAGCTTGCAAAAGACTTAAATGATATTAAAGTTCAACAGGTTTATGTAGGAACATGTACAAACGGCAGAATTGAAGATATGAGAACCGTTGCAAAGATTTTAAAAGGTAAAAAAGTTCACGAAGGTGTAAGAATGCTGATTTGTCCTGCCTCTCGTGATGTTTATAAACAAGCTTTACAAGAAGGTTTATTAGAAATATTTGTAGATTCAAATGCAACAATTCTACCACCCGGCTGTGGTCCTTGCGTAGGGATTCACGCAGGTATTTTGGCAGATGACGAAGTTTGCCTGACAACTCAAAACAGAAATTTCCAAGGCAGATTAGGCAACACTAAAGGTTATATTTATCTGTCTTCTCCTTACGTTGCAGCATACACAGCACTTAACGGTTATATAAGCGCAAACTAATTCAACCTAATGTTGTTTGTAAACCTTCTTAGAATTACTTTCAATATATGGAGTGTCTATTTCAAATATGTGGATTCTTCCCGGCCCGAGTTCAAGTGCAATTTCACCTTTTGAAACCTGGAATTTACTTTCTTGTCCATATGCAGGAAGAAGGTTTTTCAATTCCTGATTAGCTTTCAATGTCGGAACCTTAACTATAGCAGCTACAGGTCTGTCAACATTTTTGTTAGCCAGTACAAGAAGAGTTTTTCCTTGTCTATGGCGAGCAAACGAAATAATTTGATCCTGCTTATCTTTTTTCTTATCAAGCATTATATATGAACCGCGTTTTAAAACATCCGCATAATCATCTCTGAATTTTAAAGCAGCAGTCATAAACTCACCGATTTGCGGTTTATCTCCTCCCGGTTTTCTTGAAAGATTAAAGATATCTAACTTGCCGGGGTGAACCTTCATATAATTATAATCTGTATCAGTTTTTTCCACATACTTATCAGCGTAACTGTAATCATACATATCTCCAGATTGGAAACCGTCAACAAAGTACGGATTCAACATAGGTAAAGATACCTGTAAACCTGTTGTTAGATTACAGAAAGCTTCGCCGCCGTGATACATTGGAGAAACATCATCGTGAGTTGCAAATGAACCGATTAAAGATTTACCTCTTTCAACTCTATATGACAAGTTAAGGTTTTCTCTTACATAATCGTGCAAATCTTTTGCTGTAGTCCACTCATGGAAAATATGGTATTGACCGTAGTACGCATCAAAACCTGCACGAAGCGAATCTTCTGGTCTGTCATAAGGCATATTTGCCTGAGGTGAAGCGTCTTCATAAGTATAAGTTTCCGCAAGCCAAGCAAATTCAGGGTTTCGTTTTCTTGAATACGGAATAATAATATCCCAGAACTCAACAGGTTTTGCTCTTGCTACATCGGCTCTTATACCGTCAACCCCTGCATCAATCATCATATCAACAAATTTTCTGTGATACTCCAGAAGTTCCGGATTTAAAGTTCTTTTACCCTCATCTTTCCAAGGCTGAAACATTCTGATATCTTCCCAACCTTGAGGAGTTTTTGCTAATCCGTAACGATCTTTTGCCATCAATTCAGGCTTTGCAAGGTACAAATCATAAGATGCACAGCTCGGCATATCTACCATAACCCTGATATCTCTGTCATGACATGCGCTTACAAATTCTTTAAACTGTTCTTGAGGTGAACGCGGATCATTTTTATCTATAAGTTTAGGGTCAAGTTCAAGCATATCTAACGGAGAATACAAAGATCCCGCCGTTCCCATTGCATTGTTTTTCCCCGGAGGGTTTATTGGAAGAACGTGAAGAGTATTAAAGCCTTGCGCCTTAACCTCATCAAGACGCTCTATCGCATTTAAAAATGTTCCATGCTGTTCATTTCCGTCAATATATTCATTATTATTTGTATCTTTTGCATTAAATGTTCTTGGAATCATAGCCAAAATTTTTGCGCTATTTGTTAAAAATAATGTTCGCAAATCATTTTTATAAGGCTTATGAACGACACTTGTAACCTCTACAGGCTTAGACACGGCAGGAGCATTAATCTTAGCCATATTATCCAAATATTGAGTAAGCAAATTTGAACTGTTTTGAACCTGAGTATTTACCTGCACATCTTGTTTTTTAGTAACAATCGGCTGATAAACACTTACGGCTTTAGTTATTAAATTTGTAGAAACATTCATCATACTATGCTTCCTCCTTAACAGGTTCAGGCTTTTTCATTCTACCCATAAAGAATTGAGAGATTAAAGTTACACCAATAACAGCAGCCCCGAGTTTTCCAAATATAGAGAACCATTTACCGCTGTTATATTTATTATTTGCAAGCTTGTACATAAACTCGTTTGTAGCTGCACCAAGCCTGTTAAATCTTTCGCTTGAATTTGCTTTATGTTCTACTCCGTCTATCAAGACTTGAGGGAATGCAAAATTACGTTCTCCGCCGAGTTTTTTGAGTGCATCTTCTCTATAAGCTTGAAAATCACTGAAAAATACTGAACTTTTAATTCTTTCTGCAATATCAGGGTGTACATCTCCAAACATTAATTTCATAGCATCACTGAAATAATTACTGTCATTTGGCATTGATACACGTTTGTGAGCAGGTGTTTTTCCGTAATAATCATATTGAACTTTTCCGTCAACAACTTTTATATCGCCTCTATCAGATAAATTAGGAGTTAAGTTACGTCTTTGGTGTAATTTTACTGCAAAATCAGCCGTATGACCTTCCATTAGGACAGATTTTACAAGTTCAACCATTTCTTCTTTAACTTCTCTAGGTCTTAAGTGTCCGATAACACCATTAACACCTTTATCATGAGCTATTTTATAGTATGTGTTGATAATTTGAAGTAATCGGTAGAAAGAACTTCTTACACCTGTAATTCTTTCATTCATAAACGAATGGAACAAACCTTTCATGCCCGTATTACCTTTATCGCCAAACCCAAGAAGAGAATCGACCGTTCCGTCTAAACCCAGCTTACGTAACTCAGCAGCTGCATCTCCAAAAGATCTGTCAACCAAATCATGGTATAAATGACTGTCATTTTCTAACGGTGTTGTTTTTGAGTAAACAACAGATAAAAGTTTTTCCATTTTTGATACTAATTCAGCACATGAAGCTTTATCGGCAACAATATTTTCAATTCTTGCTCTCAAAACATCACCTGCGACTTTACTATCAAGTCTTGCTTTGGCAACCTCTTCCGGTGTAAGCTTAAGAGCTTTAATAAACTCATCGGCAGTCTGGTTCCAAATATCAGCCAAGATAGTTTCCTGATCCTGTGCAACCTTAATATGAGAATATTTATCTAAAACTGTAGTTTTTGCTCTAAGAGTATCAAATACCGAACCGATTTTTCTCAACTGATCTGCAGCATCTTCTGTTAAGACTCTTGCTTTTTGTGTTTTAAACGCTTGTTCAAGCGGAGAATCTTCACCTTTTTGCCCCTGATGGATAAGAGAATCTAATAAGAAATTCAACCGCCTTGCCTGAATAGATTGAGAATCTTGCGCTACAAATTCATTAATTCTGTTTGTCAATAATTCCTGCATTGCAAGAGAATGAGAAGAAAATTCTTTATATTCTCCGCCGACTAAACCTTTATCATTTAAGAAATTAAGCATTGTACTGTTATCAGGAAGCAGTCTTGCTAAGTTTTCTTCTGATAACCCTGCAGGTTTTAAGATATTTTTAAAGGCTTCACGAACATTATCCAATGTTGCGGTTGAAATATTAAAATGCTCACCTACAGGCATAATTGAGCGTAAATCATCAGCTACTGATTTTACAACAGCAGGATCTTGACCTTGTGTTACATTAGCTACAACTTGATTAAATAAATCCTGAGTTAACGGTTTATGTAAATTTTCTTCAATCAAACCTTCCAAAGCCCGTTGTCTTGGTTTGAAATCGGATTTACTGATTTCTTCTCCAAAATGAGTCAATAATTCTTCACTTTGCTTGTCTTTTCTGTCATGAAGGAACTTAGAAACAGGACCTTCCAATCGGTTACAAATCAAAGCACTCAAAAGCGGGGTTGCAAAACCTGAGGTTAGCATCCACATTGTATTATTCTGCAACGCGATTTTACGCATTTTTTCCTGAATATATTCTCTTCTGTTAGGAATATCTTTTGGAACATGCAATCTGTCGCCGATTTTATGAATTTCTTTATCTGAATACAAATCCCAAGGAATAAATTGATGATCTGAGAAGACCATTTTCTTTCTTCCGTAATTGTCTTCATATTTTTGTCTTATATCAAACCCGTGAACAAGTCTTGCAGGAAGTTGTAAGAAAAGTTTCGGCCAAATATTCATTGCTCCGAAGAACGCTGTTAAGCCGATAAACTCAAACCATTTTGTCATCGGAGTAGCTTTTCTTGTAAATAAGTATGATGCAATAGTAAGCCCGCCAAGCTTCATTCCAACATCATTCAGTTTACCTAACTCATGGTCATTAGCTTTTCCGCTTATTGCATGTCTAAAAGCATTCCAATCGTACTTCAAACCTTTTGAAATCTCTGACGGCATATCAAACAAACTTGGACGGACAAGCTTTCCGTTACCGGGTAATGGTTTAATAAACGTACGATTTGTCAATTCTTTATTTACATCAAAATTTTTAACAGCCTTATCTGCGTTATACTGTCTTGACGCTGGATGTGAATTTATGTATGCCTGAATTAAATTATCTGTTCTCATCTAACCCACCACACATTCTTTCTTTTTATCCATTACATCTTCTGCCGTAAGTTTTGACGGTTTCTTTGTTATATGAAGAGTATTTAAAACTCCTGCAACCGTTGATAATACAGCTAATCCCATTACAGCTTTACCGGCATGTTTATCAATCATTCTTACAGCATTTTCCTTACCGTGGTATAACTCTTTTACAGCTTCTTTAAAACTTCTGCCAAATATTTTCATAGAATGACCGAACTCTTTGCCTTTCCAGAATTTCATGGTTGCGCAGTTGAAATACTCAAGCCAAGCATCTTGAAACGCCAAACAAACACCCGTTGCTGCCCACAAGAAGGTTGAAATACTTTTTGCAACTTTTGATTTTACCAAAACTTCTTTATAAATAGGTTTAACTTCCTGATCGGAATCATTTAAATCTTTACCCAATCCGACTTTCTTTGCAATTTTATCAAATCGGAAGTTCCTTTTTTCTCCCTTTTTCGGATCGCCATAGAGCATATCCCAGTATGTAAAGTCAACACTTTCACCAACCTTGTGATACTCAATAGATTTCAAATCAAAATCATCAGGGTGCTCCTGCAAACGATTATTAACCTTTGCATAAGGAAGTTCGGTATCAATACCTGTCGCAAGTTTTATCGGATAATTAACCAGGGTTTTTGAAAATCTTTTAAATAAACCGTAAAACAACACACCTAACGCCATTTTATTACCAAGACGTGAAGCCTCTTTTGCTCCAAAATGAGAAAAGAACGGGTTTGCGGAATTAAATATTGCCATAAGGGTTAAACTACCCATAACATTAGGGAAATTACCCATTGTTAAAAATTCGTAGAAATTAGAGTTTTTGCTGCCCTTAATCCCTCTTGCGGGATATTGAGTAAAAGCTTTTGTAAACTTTTCCAGACCGATTCTGGTACGAGTTGATAAATTGTTTTTCAGCAAAGTGTCATGCTCATAAGGTAATTCAGGCGCCTGACCTGCCTCTCTCTTGCGAGCCTGAAATGTATTATTCCCGTTTATATCCTTGCCTATAGCTGATATCATATAATAACTCCACAATCTACATCATTAGAATACATGTCAATATAAAATTTTGTTACTTTAGTTTAATTATATTTACAAATTTTAACAAAATTTTTACTTAAAAACGTTGAAAAATATAAGGGTGAAAATACCCATTATCACACAATATCCGCCAAAGAAATTAAGTGAAAATTTTGATATAAATTTCATAAAATATTTTATACAAAGATACCCCGTAACACCTGAAACAACTGTTCCAAGAATTATCGCATCCCAATTATACTTAAGAGCTTCAGCCACATCGATTTTTACAAGCGGATAAACCATTGAAGCACCTAAAATAATCGGAATACTTAATAAAAACGAATACCTTGCAGAAGTCTGCCTGTCTAAACCTGAAAATAACCCTGTTGCCATTGTCCACCCTGAACGAGAAAATCCCGGAAGAACAGCCAAACCTTGCGCAAGCCCTATTAAAACAGCCTGTTTCAAGTTGACTTTATTTCCTTTAGATTTACCTCTTGAAGATAAGTATTCACTTAAAAATAATACTCCGCCCGTAATGATTAACAATCCCCCGACAAGCGCAGGATGATAAACCAAATGATTAGCTGCATCCTGAAACGGCAGAGCTAACAAGACAGTAACAACAGTTCCAAGAATAATATACAACCCTAATTTAGCGTCATAAGCCGAAAAGTCACGTTTTTTTAAACCCATCCACAAAGCTTTGCAAATGTCTGCCACATCTTTTCTGAAAAATATCAACACCGCAATCAAAGTCCCCAAATGAAGCATTATATCAAAAAACACTTCTTCATTAGATTGCTCTACTATCGGCATGTTTTGAAAAACTTTATAAAAATTTGACGTAAATACAAGGTGCGCAGAACTTGAAACAGGTAAAAATTCACTCAAGCCCTGAACAATCCCCATTAAAACAGATTGTATTAAGTTCACTTATCTAAACCTCTTCAAAATATGAACAGCAGGAAGTCTGGGTTTCCCAAACAGTAATTTTACTCAATTGAACGATTCTTTCTTTCAACTTTGTATATATGTAAGCAGAAATCATTTCACTTGAAGGACTTTCACCTTTAAAATCCGGTAATTCATTCAAATCCTTATGGTCAAGAGTTTCTAATACAGCATTTAATTCTCTTTTTAAAACTTTATAATCAATTAAGATATTACTTTTATTTAAGCTTTCACCCTGAACAAAAGCTTCTACCATCCAATTATGTCCATGCTGATTTTCGCACTCTCCGTCATAATTTAAAAGATGATGCGCTGCTGAAAAAAATGCTTGTGTTTTAATTTCGTACATCCCTTATCTCCTCATTTAATTATTGTCAAAAATAAAATCGCACAACTCGCGAACGGCTCCTCGTCCTCCGCCGTTATCGGCTACAAAATTACATACTGCCTTAACTTTTGGAACAGCATCAGCAGGACATGCAGCGATTCCTACGTTTTCCAAAATGCAAATATCAGGTTCATCATCTCCCATATATGCAACTTCGTCAAACTCAAACCCGTATTTTTGCATAATACCTTCAAGTATCGGAAGTTTATTTTTAACGCCCTGAAAAACTTCGGTTACACATAAGTCTGCTGCGCGGCAGTCTACAGTTCCGTTTCTTCTGCCGGTAATTATTGCGGTAATAAATCCGTTTTTAGCCATTTTTGCTAACCCATGACCGTCTTTGGCATTAAAAGTTTTATATTCAACCCCGTTTTCATCATAGGTAATACTGCCGTCAGTCATTACTCCATCAACATCAAAAGCCAGTAATTTAATCTTTTTTGCTTTTTCATTTAATGTCATTATGCAACACCTGCTCTTAATAAGTCGTGAACGTGAATAACTCCGACAGGAACGTTATCAGAATCCACAACAGCTAACGCGGTAATTGAATATTTTTCCATTAAGTTAAGTGCAGAAGCAGCGTAAGCGTCTTCTGTTATTCTTTTAGGATTAACGGTCATAACTTCTTTTACAGACAAGTTTGATGAATCTTTGTGTTTAATAATGGTTCTTCTAATATCACCGTCTGTTAAAACTCCGCTTAATTTGCCTTGAGAATCCACAATCATTGCCATACCTAATTTATACTCAGAAATTGTATTGATAACAGAAGTAAAGCTTTCAGAATCAGATACAACAGGCATTTTCGCACCTGTAATCATCAAATCGTTAACTTTGTATGTTAAGCCTTTACCGAGTTTTCCTGACGGGTGGAACATTAAGAAATCTTCTTTGGTAAACCCTTTTTTCTCCATTAAACAAACAGCCAAAGTATCCCCCATAGCTAAAGTAGCAGTAGTACTTGCTGTTGGTGCTTTACCCAAAGGACAAGCTTCACGTTCAACAGAAATGTCAAGAACAACCTCACTTGTTTTAGCCAAGGTTGAATTCATATTACCTGTCATCCCAATCATCGGACAACCAAAACGTTTGATAAGCGGTAACAAGTTCATTAATTCCTGAGTCTCACCGCTGTTTGAAATAGCAATAATAACGTCATCACGTGTGATAACACCTGAATCTCCGTGGGTACTTTCTGCCGGATGTAAAAAGTATGAAGGAGTTCCTGTTGACGACATTGTTGCCGCAATCTTTTTACCTATCAAACCTGATTTACCCATACCTGTAACAATTACACGACCTTTGCAGTTGTATAATATATCAATTGCTTTATCGAAAGAATCTCCAATGTTTGATTTTAAACGTAAAATTGAATTTGCTTCAATTTCCAAAACTTCTTTTGCCAGTTCATTAATTCTGCTTAATGTCATAGTTGTCATATCCCACCTCACTTAACTCATGATAAAATTATACAACAAACATCAATCTTTTGAACTATCTTTACAAAAATTTTATTATTCTTATCTGTTAACAAATTTAGTCAACGTTTCGATAGAACGGCAAACAGCTCTTGTTAAGTTATCTTCATGCTCGGAAGTTGTATTAACCAATTTTAAACCTCGTTTATCAGCAATGAAAACTTGTTTAGGTTCAGAATATTCAAAAGAGTCTTGGGTAGAAGAAATTAATGAAACACCGCCTTTTTTAGTTCTATTATTTCGGACAATAACCGCCAAATCATCCTCCACAGATTTTTCTAAAACCGAAACCAAATCAGGAGCCTCGTCAATTAAACTTGAAGCCTTCGCGATACTCACATTAACCCCGTGTTCCTTAACGTAAGGAACAAATAAACCTTTCACCGCATTAAGTTTTCTTAATGCATCATTCACGGCGGTCTTACTGTAACTGTGTATAATTCTGACAGGTACAATTTTCATAAAATACCCCTTTCTTTGTTTTGATTATACACTAATAGTAATTTATCTGCCACCCCTCACGCATAATTCTTGCCGCACAGTACATCCCGGCTCCGCAATTATTTAAAGTCTTATTACAACCATTAGCGCCGTTTTTAACTACACGATCCGATAAATTCTTACCTTTAGGTTCAATACCGTTTTTATTATTAATTTCAAAAACAAAAACATCTTTTCCCACAGTATTTGGCAGGGTATAAGAACCATTTGTATCAAGAATAATCTCATGTCTTGGTCCGAATCCGACACAAGCGCCGTTATGCAATTCCATAGAGGCACTAACTTCAGCTATAGGATTAGAAATACCGCATTTGCCACCTTGCCACATATATGTACCATACCTGTTTTTTATCTTTCGCCCACCCCAATACTTGCGATTAGGATTATAACACATCGCTTTACCTGCATCATATTGAGTATTTTCAAAAGTTCCTGACCATTTTATGTGCGGTTTTATAGCTTCAACAATTTCTTTCGGGGTAGAAGAATATAAATCAAATTCCTGAGATGCTGAGCGAAATGCCTGAGAAAGCTCGGAATATTGTTTTTTCAAAATATTTACATCGCGTGTTTTTTGATAATTTGTCATTAACATCGGAATTGTAATTGCAGATACTACACCGATTATACCGAGGGTAATTAAAACTTCCGCTAAAGTAAAAGCGCTTCGCGCTAAGCCGTAAAAGTTACCCCCCCCGAATTCCTAACTATAGCTTGGTTTTTCATCTCTTTCTCCTCCTTGATTAAATTAATGATAGCTAATTTTCATCAAGTTGTCAAATTACGAACAACCAGAATAGCCGCAATTTAAACAAATAAAACAACCTTCTGCCATTTGAATTTCGTTACCGCATTCGGGACATTTAACTGTTTTTATCTCGCCTGTCGGATTATATGTTTCTTTTTTCACTTCAAGATTCATAGGTTGAAACTGACGGGAATTGTTACGATATACGGTAATTCCTTTTAATTTATTTTTATATGCAAGAATATAAGTTTCTTTTATATCATCTTCAGTTGCGGATTCTACAAAGTTTACCGTTTTAGATACAGCATTATCTGTGTATTTTTGAAAAGCTGACTGCATTTTTACATGCCAGTATGGAGTTATATCATGCGCGGTTTGAAAAATCTTTTTAACATCATCTGAAATTGTATCAATATGCGCAACAGAACCGTCTTTTGAGATTTCTGCCATAAGGTTTTGAGAATATAGTCCGTTTGATTTCAAATATTGCTCAAATATCGGATTAACCTCAAGAAGTTCTGTTCCATCCATAATATTTCTTGAAAAAACTAACCCGAATAATGGTTCAATCCCGCCTGAAGCTCCTGCAATCATCGAAATCGTACCTGTTGGCGCTATGCAGGTTGTTGTAGCATTACGAAGCCCGTATTTTTTAACATCTTCATCAAGTTTTTGCCACTGCTCGTCAGTAATTTTTCCGCCATGGTATTTGTTATAAAAATAATTCTCGCAATCATAAATGCTTCCGTCAAAATTATTAAATTTTCCTCGTTCTTTAGCTAATTCAACAGATTCGGTTTTAGAAATATAGTCAATAAATTCCATAACCTCAAGCGCAAGCGAAACTCCATTTTCAGACGCATAAGATACCTCAAGTTTCATAAGCATATCAGCCCAGCCCATAACGCCTAAACCGATTTTTCTGTTATCAGAAACAATTTCTTTTATCTGAGGCAGAGGATATTTATTAACTGTAATAACATTATCTAAAAATCTCATCGCAGTTCTTACGGTTTGTTCAAGCAAATTCCAATCAATTTCTTTTGTATCAGTTACCATTTGTCCAAGATTTATTGAACCCAGATTACATGCTTCGTAAGGAAGTAATGGAACCTCTCCGCAAGGATTTGTTGACTCAATTTCACCTAACTTCGGAGTAGGATTATCAGCATTTATCCTATCAATGAATATAATTCCCGGTTCCCCGTTTTGCCATGCCCGATTTACGATTAAATCAAAAACTTCTTTAGCATTTTTCTTAGCATAAACCTTGCCGTCTTGAGGATTTATCAAATCATAATCCTCACCGTTCAGGTAAGCTTCCATAAACTTATCTGTAACTGCAACAGAAATATTAAAATTATTGAGCTTATTTAAATCAGTCTTACAATTGATAAAATCAATAATATCAGGATGGTCAACTCGCAGAATTCCCATATTGGCTCCGCGTCTTGTGCCCCCCTGTTTTACAGCCTCAGTTGCAGAATTATAAACTTCCATAAACGAAACAGGACCTGAGGATACTCCCATAGTTGAACGCACCAAACTATTTTTAGGCCGCAGCCTTGAAAAAGAAAATCCCGTTCCACCTCCTGATTGGTGAATCAATGCTGTATTTTTTAAAGTATCAAAAATACTTATCAAGCTGTCTTCAATAGGTAATACAAAACAAGCCGCAAGCTGCCCGAGTTCTTTTCCGGCATTCATCAAAGTTGGAGAATTTGGCATAAAGTAACGTTTTGCCATAACCTCATAAAAGCGTTCTGCATCTTTCTTGTTTCCAAGAGCAATCGTATCCGAAACCCTTTTTAGCATTTCCTTCGGGGTTTCGATACAATTTCCCTTATTATCCCTATTTAAATATCTTTTCTTCAAGACCTTTAAGGCATTTCCAGAAAAACCTAAGCTCTCAGGACAATTATTTTTATCCTGCATAAATGCTCCTCCTCAATTATGAAGTATTAAGCAAGCCATTCTTTTATATCATTGCCTAATTCTTCGTTTTTAGATTCCGGATCCAAACTGTTTAATCTTGCTTGTTTTTTCAAAGCTTCAATATATGAAGGTTTCTTTTCTACTTCAGGAACTATAAAATGTTCTGAAATTAATGGATCTCTTACAATTCTATATAAAAGTCTTCTAAAAGCTTCCGAATCAATAGGTTTATCTAAAGCAAAAAACTCGGTTGCAACTTTAGGACATTTCCCGTCAAGTGTTACAAGCAGATTTTCATCATCATCTGCTTTTACTTTTTTTACAGAAACAGTAACAAATTTATCTTCAGGCCAAACATCTCTTGCTACAAGTGATCTTGTTTCAGGCTTACAGTTTAAAAAGCTCTGAGTTTTACGTTCGGCTTGTTCATTAAGGTCATTCATTGCTATTCCTAATGAAACAAAATCTTCATGTACAGATTCTGTTGTAGAATACTTATCATCGTTACATAAGTTATAATATAATTCTCTGGATGGTTTATCTAATTCAAATCTTAAAAGACCAAATGATTGTTGTTTACTGTTATTATTTAAAGAAACCGGTGCAATATTCATGCTATGATGCCTCCTACGTTTTCATGTATTATTGTACATTATAAGTTCAAACAAAAAAAAACTTGTTAAATATAAACAAAATACTTAATATTTTGTTACAATTAAATATTCAACTATATCCTGTAAGATAATACAAAACCTTCTTTTTATGATATATTGAAAACATGATTAGGAGAGTTTTTAAGGTTTTATTTGTAATTATACTTACAGCATTACTGTTAAAAGGATGCTTGGTAAAAGATGTACCAAATATCAATAATAAACCAAGTGAAAAACAAACTACAGACTCAGATTGGACATATACTATCCCGAAAAATATTACAATAAACGGAGTTGATTATCTGCAATCACAAGCTCCTGTCGGTAATTTTGGAGGAGAACTCATCAACTCGACAATTGGAGAAGGACCAAAAACATTCAATCCGTTTAACTGTAAAGATAATACTTCTCAAATCATGTCAAGTATAATGTATGACGGTCTTTTAACAACAGACCCGATAAACGGGAAACCAATACCGAAACTTGCTAAATCCTACTCAATCTCTCCTGACGGAAAAACTTATACCATAAAACTTCGCAAAGGCATAAAATGGACTGACGGAAAAACAATTACGGCAGATGATGTGTTTTTCACATGGAATGATATTATTTTTGCAGGGTTCGGAGATACTTCAGTCAGGGATTCACTGGTAATTGATGATAAACTGCCGACAGTTCGAAAAATTGATAATTACACAGTTGAATTTACAACAGATAAACCTTATGCACCGTTTATCAGATTGCTTTCAACTCCGATTGCTCCAAAACATGTATTCATGCCTGCCGTTAAAAAGGGTAAAGAATATTTTGACTCCTTCTTGTCAACAAACACTAAACCTCAAGACTTTGTTACCTCAGGAGCTTTCAGACTTAAAGAATATGTTCCTGCTCAGCGCGTAGTGTTTGAAAGGAATCCTAATTATTACGAAATTAATAAAGATAATCAAAAATTACCTTATCTTGACAGATTAATTTACCTAATTGTCGGAGATTTAAATAACGAGGTACTAAAATTTGAAGCAAAAGAACTTGATGTAATATCGCTTCAAGGTTCAAAAGTTGCAAGATACAAATCTCTTGAACCTCATTCTGATTTCAAACTGTATAATCTCGGACCTACTACAAGTACAATGTATCTTTCAATGAACCTAAACAACAGGAAAGGTAAAGACGGCAAATATTACGTTAACCCGATTAAACAAAAATGGTTTCAGGACTTGAATTTCAGAAACGCAGTTGATTATGCTGTTGACAGAAAGAATATGGTATTTAACATCGCAAACGGAATTGCATCACCATTGTTCACTCCTGAAAGCTTAAATTCTATTTACTTAAATAAAAACATCAAACCGTATGATAAAGACCTTGAAAAATCCAAAGAACTTTTAAAAAAATCAGGATTTTACACAAAAAAAGGAGCACTTTATGATAAAGACGGAAACCGTGTAGAATTTGACCTTTACACAAACGCAGGTAACACAGAACGTGAAGCAATCGGGGTTATGGTAAAACAAGATTTGGAAGATTTAGGTATGAAGGTTAATTTTAAACCTATCGAATTTAACTCTCTTGTTAATAAACTTGTCAGTACATTTGACTGGGATATGGTTATAATGGGTCTGACAGGTTCACCACTAGAACCTAACGGAGGCAAAAATGTTTGGTTATCAGACGGAAGACTTCATATGTTTAATATGAGAAATCCGCAAGAAGGCAAAGCTAAAATTTTACCTTGGGAAAAAGAACTTGATGAATGTTTTACAAAAGGAGCTCTGGCAACAAAATTTGAAGACAGAAAAAAATATTACGACAGATATCAGGAAATCGTTTACCGTGAAAAACCGTTTGTGTATATTTATTCTCCTGTCGTAATCATTGCAATACGGAACAAATTCAAAAACATATATCCGTCAAGCTTAGGCGGAATTACACACAACATTGAAGAAATTTACATTGAAAGGGACAAGTAAGATAAAAACTCACTCCCTCTCCCCAAAGGGGCGAGGGTCGGGGTGAGGGGAAATCAAAAATTATGGAAATTTTAAAATACATAGCAAAAAGAATAATTCAAACAATACCGTTACTTATAATAGTATCGTTGATAAGCTTTTTTATAATAAGATTATCGCCGGTAGACCCTTTAGCCGAATTAAAGCTAAACCCGTCGATTTCTCCTGAAACGGTTGAAAAAGAACGTCAAAGACTCGGACTGGATAAACCTGTAATAATCCAATACGGGAAATGGGCATTTTCATTTATTAAGGGAGATTTAGGTGTAACCTCAACAGGTGAAAGAGTCAGCCAAAAATTAAAAGAAAGAATCCCGAACACGCTGCTTTTGACATCAATCGTAATCCTTTTAACATGGCTTGTCGGCGTTCCGCTTGGAATTATTGCTGCCGTAAAATGGAAAACTCCGACAGACAGAATAATGACAGTCTTAACAAGTATAGGAATGGCTATTCCGTCGTTCTTCTTTGCTGTTTTGTTACTTTTATTTGCGGTAAAAACAGGCTGGTTTCCGATTGGAGGGTTAACGAGTCCTAATTTTGCAGATTTAAGTTTTTTGGGTAAATTTGCAGATATTACCCACCATTTAATTTTACCGGTAATTGTACTGTTTACGATATCTTTAGCAGGATTACAACGCCAAATGAGAGCAAATATGCTTGATGTTTTAGACAGTGATTATGTAAAATTTGCACGGGCAAAAGGGCTGCCAGAAAGCGTTGTTATTTATAAACACGCACTAAGAAACGCGGTTAACCCTATGATTACACTTCTCGGGTTTGAATTTGCGGGACTGTTATCAGGAGCCGCACTAACTGAATACGTTTTCCAATACCCGGGGCTTGGAAGACTTATTTTGGAAGCCGTTTTAAAATCAGATATAAACCTTGTTATGGCATCTCTTATGATGGGGGCTGTGATGCTTATTTTAGGAAACTTAATAGCAGATATTCTTCTTATTATTACAGACCCGAGGATTAGGGTGAAATCATGATTAAAGATATTTTTAAACAACTTTGGAATGATAAATTTGCAAGAATCGCCCTGATTGTTCTTGGGGTAATCTATCTTGCACTGTTTCTAGCTGATTTTATCGCACCTTATACAAAGGATTTTTCTGATAGGACAATGGCTTATGTTCCACCGTCTAAAGTGTTTACAATCGATGAAAACGGTAAGCTTTCAAAACCTTATACCTATAATTACATAAGAGAATTTGACCCTGCAAACCTTGAAATAAAATATTCCCTTGACAGAAGCAAAAAACATTACATCAAGTTTTTCTCTCAAGGTCAGCCTTACAAGTTTTTAGGGCTAATCCCGATGAAACGTCATTTATTTACAACAGATAAAGACGGAAGAATATTTCTACTCGGAACAGATATTAACGGGCGGGACGTATTTTCAAGGCTGCTGTTTGGCGGAAGAATCTCTATGACAATAGGATTTTTAGCTTTATTTGTATTATTCCCGATAGGGCTTTTATACGGAGGAATTTCGGGGTATTTCGGCGGGAAAGTCGACAGTATTATGATGAGGTTTGCAGAAGCTGTTATGTCTATCCCGAGTTTTTACTTACTTATTATTTTGGCATCAATTCTACCTTCGGGAATGACCAGTACACAAAGGTTTATGCTGATTGTAATAATCCTTGCGCTTATCGGCTGGGCAGGCTTTGCAAGGGTTGTCAGAGGTATGATATTATCTGTCAAAAATCAGGAATATATTCAGGCTGCTCAATCTATAGGGGCTTCAAAAATGCGTATTATTACAAAACACTTACTGCCTCAGACTACAAGTTTTGTAATAGTTGCAATGACTTTATCAGTTCCGTCTTATATTCTGTCAGAATCAGGATTAAGTTTCTTGGGACTCGGGATACAACAGCCTGATGCAAGCTGGGGTAATATGTTAAAAGAAGCTCAGGAATTTACAAACATTTTATACAGACCTTGGCTTTTAACTCCCGGATTTTTAATTTTTGTATCAGTTTTGGCATTTAATTTAATAGGTGATACTATTAGAGATATATTAGATCCAAAATCTAAAGTGAGATAAAAAATGCAAAAAGTGAAAAAGATTACAGCTATAACAAGTATCCTAATAATTCTGACAGTATTAATTTACTGGTGTTTACCGTTTGTGCTTGTTTTGAACTCCTTTAATCAGGCAGACAAACAAAAAGAAATATCTTTACTAAACACTGCCGTAAAAATTTCAATATTTGCACCTCAAAAACAATACGCACTTGAATCTGCAATTCCTGCTCTTGTTATTACAAGAGATTATCTTGGGGCAATTGAATACATAAAAAGATTAGAAAAATATAAACCTTTAGATAACGGTATAAAATATCTGGCATCTTACTCTTATCTGCAAATAGGAGATTTAGAAAATGCAATGCAGTATGCAATAGAGTCAGGAAATAAAAAAATTCAAACAAAAATTTATAATAAAACAAAGGAAAAGAGGAAATAATGGAGAATCTTATTAATATAGAATTTTTTATAAGAATCGCTGTAGCTGTAGCTTTCGGGTTTTGCATAGGATTGGAAAGAGAACTTACAAACAAATATGCGGGCTTAAGAACACATATTCTTGTATGTTTGGGAGCTTGCGTATTCACATTGATTTCAATATACGGATTCCCGACATTTGCACCGGGTGATAACGTAATTATCGATCACTCAACAGGTATAAGAGATACATCACGTGTTGCAGCTCAAATCGTTACAGGTATCGGTTTTATCGGTGCAGGTACAGTATTAAGAAACGGTCCGATAGTATTAGGTCTGACAACAGCAGCAACTCTTTGGATTGCCGCAAGTATCGGTATGGCATGCGGTGCGGGAATGTTTGATATAGCATTTTCAGGCACAATCCTTGCAATTCTGACTCTTGTTTCAATAAGAGTTTTAGAAAGAAAAGTTCTTCCGACAAGCACAAAGAAAACCCGCAGAGTTAAATTAAGTCTTGTTTGCGCAAAAGAAAATGCGGACAAAATATATAATTTTATTCTTGATAAATATACAGAGATTTCAGAATTTTCAAAGAAAAGCCTTAAAAATGAAGAAACTCCAAGCACAAAAATAAGCTGTATTGTTGATGTTACGGGGCGAAAACCAATAAAAGATTTGTATAAAACATTCCAAAATATTGAAGGAATAGAATCTATTACAATTCAAGAATATATGGAGTAAAACGCTTTACTTTAGGTTAAGTTTAAGCTAGGATAAAAGGGGTAAAATTACCCTCGCAACATCCGAGGGAATATAAAGGGAGAAATAAAGTTGAAATATAAACGAATTTTATTAAAAATAAGCGGGGAAGCACTTTTAGGCAGTCAACAGTTTGGTATCGACCAAGAACCTGTTGCAATGATTGCAAACGAAATTAAAAAAGTAACCGAAAACGGAGCTCAAGTAGCCGTAGTTGTCGGCGGAGGAAACATTTTCCGCGGAATGAAAAACAGTGCAAAACTCGGGATGGATCAAGCTTCAGGAGATTATGTCGGAATGCTTGCAACCGTGATGAACGCAATTGCTCTTCAAAGCGCACTTACACAAATCGGTGTTCAATGCAGAGTTCAATCAGCAATCGCTATGAACCAAATCGCAGAACCGTATATCCGCCACAGAGCAATCAGACACCTTGAAAAAGGCAGAGTAGTAATCTTTGCGGCAGGAACAGGTAATCCGTTCTTCACAACAGATACCGCAGCAGCCCTAAGAGCATCTGAAATTAACGCAGAAGCAATGCTTATGGCTAAAAACGGAGTTGACGGAGTTTACACCGATGACCCGAATACAAATCCTAATGCTAAAAAACTTGAAAATATTAACTACGATGATATCATCAAAAACGGTTTAAAAATTATGGACACATCAGCTTGTGCTCTATGTAAACAAAATAATATTCCGATTGTAGTTTTTGACTTCAAAAAAGAAGACGGAATAAAAAATATCCTTAACGGAGAAAAACTCGGAACATATATCAGCTAATAATAAATAACGAAAGAGGTAAAAAATGACAGAATCTTTAGAAGAATTATTTTTATTCGGAGAAGAAAAAATGGAAAAAGCAATTGCCCAATTACAAAAAGAATTTGGTTCAATTCGCTCAGGACGTGCTAACCCTGGTATTTTAGATAAAGTTATCGTTGAATACTACGGAGCACCAACTCCTTTACGCCAAATGTCACAAGTATCGGTTCAAGACGGTACAACACTTGTTATCACACCTTATGACAAATCTATTATGAAAGAAATCGAAAAAGCAATCATTAAAGCTGAAATCGGAATCACTCCAAACAGCGACGGAACCTGCTTAAGATTAGTTTTCCCTCCTCTAACAGAAGACAGAAGACGCGAAATTTCTAAAGATGTAAAAAAATTAGGTGAAGATGCAAAAGTTGCAATCAGAAACATTCGACGTGATATGACAGATAACCTTAAAAAACTTGAAAAAAGTGAAAATCTTCCTGAAGATATGGTAAAAGATAATCAGGATAAAATTCAAAAATTAACAGACAAATATACTGCAAACATTGATTCAGCAGTTGCTGTAAAAGAAAAAGAGGTTATGACCGTATAATGATTGATTTAGGCTTGAATAAAAACGCAACAAGAATGCTCACAGGGCTTATCATGGGTACTATCGTAATGCTTTGCATTATGAATGGCGGCTTGGCTCTACTGGCTCTACTTATAGTTATGCTTGCCGCAGGCTCAAAAGAATACGTTAAAATACTTAACCACAAAGGTTTTTATCCAAGCCTTAAAGTCATTTATTTTACAGAAGCTATTTTAGCAACAGTAGTTTACTTTAACCGAGTAGATTTAGTTGCAATTACATTAACAATTTGCGCGATGTGCTCGTTTATGTGGGTTCTTTTTAGAGGAAGGCAACCATATATCGCAAATGTTGCAACAACCTTGTTAGGAATGGTTTATTGTGGTTGGTTTCCTCTGCATTTGATGTTTTTAAGAAACCTTTCAAATACTAAATATGACAGCGGGCTTGGATTTATTGTGTTGATGTTTACTTCAATATTGTTAACCGATATCGGAGGATATTATATCGGAAGTAAGTTCGGAAAAAATAAATTAGCACCTGTTATAAGCCCTAATAAAACAATTGAAGGCTCTGTCGGCGGTATGAGCTTTGCAATAATAGGCTCTTTACTTATTTGGGCTTATATGAACTACCTTTTACATATTGAAGTTCAATGGTATCTTATGATTTGCGCAGCTGTAATTTGTACTTTATTTGCTCAAATCGGCGACCTTTGCGAATCACTTATAAAAAGAGATGCGGGAGTGAAAGATTCAGGTACAAGTTTACCGGGTCATGGCGGATTTTTAGACAGAACAGACAGTTTTATACTTACAATCCCTGTTATGTATTATTTCTGTAAGTGTTTCATTTTCCACACAGAATGGATTCAAACACTTTCTACATTTGTGAAAGGACTATTCTAATGAAATCTGTTGCTGAAATTTTCGGGATTGAAACTATTAGCAAAGACCTTTACAAATACGCATTAACACACTCTTCTTATACAAAAGAATTAAACTTACCCGCAACCGAATGCTACGAACGTTTAGAATTTTTAGGGGATGCAGTTTTAAAGTTATCAATTTCTGATGTTTTATTCAGAAAATACCCAGATTCTCCGGAAGGCGAATTATCAAAAATCAGAAGCATTATTGTATCAGATAACACGTTAGCAGATGTTGCAAAGAAAAACGGATTGCAAAAACTTATAATAATGAGCAGACACGAGGAAAAACAAGGTTGCAGAAATCTTAATTCCATTTGTGCCTGCGCGTTTGAAGCAACACTTGGTGCTTACTACTTAGACGGAAAATACGATGAAATTGTTGAGTATATAAAATCGACTTTTGAACCGTACATTGAAGATGTTCAAAAACATTTTGAAAAATTTAACGCAAAAGCAATTCTGCAAGAATATACTCAAGGTTTGACAAAAAACACTCCCGTTTATACACTTCTAAACGAAACAGGTCCACAACATAAAAAAGTATTTGAAATAGAAGTAAGTTACAACGGAGAAGTTCTTGCAACAGAAAAAGGTTCAACAAAAAAAGAAGCAGAACAAAAATGTGCTTATAGCGCCTGCAAAAAATTAGGAATAATATAAAATGTCAGAAATTTACATATCACCATCAATATTGTCAGCAGATTTTGCAAATTTGGAACGAGATATAAAGCTTGTTGAAAATAATGGTGCGGACTGGATTCATGTTGATGTAATGGACGGGCATTTTGTTCCGAATATTACAATCGGGATTCCTGTTGTAAAATCGCTCAAGCAAGTTACGAATTTACCGCTTGATGTACATTTGATGATTGAAAATCCTGAAAAATACATACAAGATTTTGCAAACGCGGGAGCCGATATTATTACATTCCATTATGAAGCAGTCGAACCTGAAAAAATAGAATCTGTTATAAAGATGATAAAAACAACAGGTAAAAAAGCAGGCTTATCAATAAAACCAAAAACTTCCCCGAAAGTTATTTACCCTTATTTAAAAGATTTGGATTTAGTTCTTGTAATGACTGTCGAACCGGGCTTTGGCGGACAAAAGTTTATGGAAGATTGCGCGGATAAAATTCTGAAAATAAAATCAAACGCCCCGCAAGATTTAATAATTCAGGTTGACGGCGGGATAAATGATATTACGGGAAAAATTTGCACACAAAAAGGTGCAACCTCTCTTGTTGCAGGAAATTACATCTACAAATCAGACGACATAAAAAAAGCAATAGATTCATTAAGATAATTCCGGATTGATATCTTCGCCTTTTCGCATTTTATATTTCATAATCTCGTCAATATTACCGCTTGCGATTGCTGCTTGTTGATTTTCTTCTGCTTTATTTGTTTGAGAATCATTTTCTTGCTCTTCGTTTTTAACATCTTTACTTTGAGTATCTTCTTCTTTAAATGAAACAGCTTGAACACCTGTTTTTGACATAATTTCACTTTGAGTCTTAGAAACTCTGGAGATATTTTGAGAATTTTGAGCCGAAACATCATCCGCTGTCTGCTGTGCAATATCACCTTTATCAATAGCGTTTTTACCTGATTTAGTAATATTTTTACCGATACCGTAAAAAATCCAGCTCCATTTTTTAATAGTTTCGCCCATTTCAACTGTGACATTTCCTGTATCAATCGTGTCTGAGCCGATAGCACCTTGTGAATCAATTAACGATTTATATTCATTTAAATCAGCATCAGTTTCTGCAGCCATGGCCTGACCGCTTGTTCCAAGTTGTTTTAATTGTCGTTGAAGCTGTAGAATCTTAGCGACATTACCTAATTTGCTATCTTTTGAACTTTTATTCTTTAGAGATTCTATTTGGGATTTTAACTCATCTGCTTCTTCCATTAAAGCACTTATTGAAGCTTCAAGACTTTCTGTATCACTATCTGATTGAGAAGCAGTTTCACCTAATATAGCTTCAGCCGCAACAGATTCAACTGCTTTTGCTTTACTTTCAGATGAAAAAGTTCTTGCAACCTTTAAATAACCTTCTCCTGATTCAAGCATCTTATCCCGTCTTTGGGCAGCAGTAAGATTTTGAGGTTCTTCCTGCGTATTTTCAGTCTCCTCAGATGTTGTTTCACCTTGAGTTTGCGTACTCGCATTCGTACTTGCCGCAGCAGCAGTTTCATAAGTTGTATCATCAGTATCTGCCGCCTTTAAATCGTTTTGAAAATCTTTTGCCCACTGCAAATACTCATCAGGAACTTCTACCCCTTCATTTTCATATTTAATTATTTCTTTTGCCGTAAGTTTTCGCCAATCAATCTCTTTTGGTGAAACAGCACTTATTGCGGAAATTTCCATAGTACGTCCTTAGGTTATTATCTTATTATTGATTACGGCATCCGAATAATAAAACTTTAAATTTTCTCCTAAATATTAACAAATATTAATCTCTTTCCTCTAATTAATGGATAACTTTTTTGAAATTATGGTTATAATAAAAGAAAAAAGGACTTAACTATGACATATGAAGAGTTAATGCAAAAAGCAATAGAAGTTTCTGAAAATTCTTATTCTCCGTACTCAAAATTTCCTGTTGGAGCTTGTCTTTTAACAGATAAAGGCAACACCTATGTCGGTTGCAACTTTGAAAACGGAAGCCTTGGGATGACAATTTGTGCTGAAAGAAACGCTATCGGAAACGCTATCGCAAACGGAGAAAGACAGATTAAAGCAATTGCAATATATTCACCAAAACAGGATAATTGTACACCTTGCGGGGCTTGCCGTCAGGTATTACACGAATTTTGCAAAAGCGATGATGAACTCGACATTATAGTTAAAGTCGGTGACAATTTAAAAACTTACACTCTGGCAGAGCTATTGCCTGAGAGTTTTACGCTTTAATTATGTATATTTTTGAACTCATAGCTCAGGCTTTTAAAAATAAAAAACAACCAAAAGATGAATTTAATCCGTTAGAACCCCAACAAGATGAAGAATATGAAAAATGTAATCATCTTTTTATGCCATTAGACTCCTCAGGGGAGTATTTTGCCTGTAAATATTGCGGACTTGTTGTTCCCAAAAATAAACTAAGAAATAACAATATGGCGGATATAAAAAACATAGAACTTCCTTAAACTGTTCACAAAAAGGAGGTTTTATTTATGTCAAAAAATTTAGGTGAAGTTATCAACCATATTATGGAAGAAAACTCAACAAAACGAGTACTTATTATTACTAACCATTTACACATTTTCGGAACAATCCACGATTATCATAACAAATGTGAAAACTGTCACGACTGCCTTATCGCATTAAAAGATGTTAAAGTTGCAAAACTTGACGAAGTATGCAAATGTGGAAAAGCAGGATGTGAATGTAATCTTGAAGTATTTGTAGCTTTTGATTGGTTTAATGTTAATACAAACGCGATTGTCGGATTCAGTATTTTGGGTTAATAGAAGGCGGGAAAACATTTTGTTTTCCCGCCTTTTAAATTTATTACAAAATCCTAAACTTTTCTTTTACGAGCTGCTTCAGATTTATGTTTTCTTTTAACGCTTGGCTTTTCATATCTTTCACGTTTTTTTACTTCAGAAAGAATACCGGCTTTTTGGATTTTCTTTTTGAAACGTCTTAAAGCGCTTTCGATACTTTCGTTTTCGCCAACTTTAACTTCTGCCATTTATATTTTCACCACCTTTATAGCTTGTTTTACAACACAAGTATAGTATAAAGGCATAATTTTGGCAAGGGGGTATTGAAAATTAAAGGATTTTACCCCTTTACCCATTTACCCCTTAAAATAATCGCAAATTAATTTTTCACGACGGGGAAGCAGATGTTTTATACGATTCATTATAGATTTATTTTGCAAATCGTCCAATTCTTTTTTTAGGATAGCTTTTTCTATTAAAATTTTATTATACAAATCTGCACAGACACTACTTTTTTCAATGTGTTCACCTAATTTCGACAGTTGTAATTCTTTCTCTCGGATAGAACAAATAAGATTTTGTTTCACTTTACTTAAACCTCTCATATATCACATTTAAAGAATAAACTGTTCTTTAAAATTTAAAATCAACTTTTTAGGTGATTTTAGATTAAACCTTTAATAAATCATACTCATAACCGAGTTTTAGCGCTTCAATATTTTTTGGAATCAAAGCTTTACGATGAGGCGGAATCACATTATACAAAGCTTTTTCCAAAGATTCCAAAGAAATAACTTTACTTACTCCGGATAAAATACCTAATGCAAGTATATTAGACATTTTTACATTTCCGAGTTTATCATGCGCCGTTTGAGTAATCGGAGCAAGGACATAATTTATATCATCTCTGGATTTTTTTACATTTGCAAGCGACGAATTAACAACAATTGTACCGCCTTTTCTCACCTGAGATTCAAATCGGTCAAAAGAAGCCTGATTCAATACAACTATATAGTCAGCGCAAGATTTTTGAACCGCACTAACTTCAACATCCGACATCACAACAGTACAATTAACTGTTCCTCCGCGCATTTCAGCTCCGTAAGAAGGATACCAGGTAACATTTTTATCATCAAGCATAAACCCGTTAGCTAAAACTTCACCAGCTAACAATACGCCTTGACCGCCAAATCCTGCAACTATAAAATCTTTTTCCATAATCTTAACCTAACTTTTCTGTAACATCTTTGTATATACCGGGTTTAAACACCTGCATCATTTCATTTCTAACACGTTCGTGAGCTTGTTCCGGTGTCATTCTCCAGTTTGTAGGACAGCTTGAAAGAATTTCTACAAACCCTAAGCCTAAACCTTTTATCTGAACCTCAAAAGCTTTTTTAATAGCTTGTTTAGCTTTTCTGATATTTGCAACAGAATCAAGAGAAACCCTTGCACTAAAAGCAGTTCCGTCACAAAGCGCAATATGTTCTGCAACTTTTATCGGATAACCGTAGTATTCAAGATTCCGTCCTGTCGGGGAAGTTGTCGTAACCTGTCCTAACATTGTTGTAGGTCCCAATTGACCGCCTGTCATACCGTATGTTGTATTATTTATACATATAGCAGAGATTTTTTCACCTCTTAATGCGGCATGCATACTTTCAGCAAGCCCGATTGAAGCAAAATCACCGTCACCTTGATATGTAAATACAAATTTATCAGGTCTGGCTCTTTTTATTCCCGTAGCTTCTGCCATAGCTCTGCCGTGAGGAGCTTCCAAAGCATCAATATTTAAAAAATCATAAATTGTAACAGAACAACCAATTGATGCTGCGCAAATTGCTTTTTCCTTCAATCCTAATTCTTCCAAGACTTCTGCAACCAATCTGACTGCAACCCCATGGTCACATCCCGGACAGAATGTATATTTTGCATCTTTTCTAAATGTATCTGCTATTTTAAAAACTTGTGTTGCCATTACATTAACTCCTCAACTTTTGCTGCAATATCTTCAGGATCAGGCGGGGTGCCAACACCTTTATGAATAAGTTCAACAGGCACCTTGCCGTTTACAGCAAGCTTAACATCGTTTACCATCTGTCCCATATTAACTTCAACGACAACAAACTTTTTAACAGTTTGAGATAACTCTGCAAGACGTTTGTTCGGGAACGGGAACAACGTAATTGGTCTTAAGGTACCAACTTTTAGACCTTTTTGTCTAAGAAGTTTCGCAGCTGAATTTACATTTCGCGAAGTTGAACCAAAACTTACCAAAACGACATCAGCGTCTTGAGTATTTACTTCTTCCCATTCGGTTTCATTTTCTTCAATGGTTTTATATTTATCGTAAAGTTTTTCCAAAAATTCGCATTGTCTGTCAGCTAACGGGGCATAAGAGCGAATAATTCTGCCGTCACGACCTTTAGCTCCGTTTAATGCCCAAGAAGAATTATCTGTTTCAGGGTACGGATAAGGTTTAAATTCAACAGGAGCCATCATTTGACCTAACAAACCGTCAGCAAGCAATACCGTAGGATTTTTGTACTTATGAGCAAGATAAAAAGCTTTGTAAGTTAAATCAGCACACTCCTGAACAGTTGACGGAGCAAGAACAATAAGTTTATAATCACCGTTTCCGCCGCCTTTTGTAGATTGAAAATAATCACCCTGAGAAGGGTAAATATTTCCTAACCCCGGGCCTCCGCGCATTACACTAACCAGCACAACAGGCAGTTCATCTGCGGTTGCATAAGATAAAGCTTCCTGCATTAAAGCTACCGCGCATGATGATGATGAAGACATAGCCTTAGCACCTGTTGAGCATGCTCCTAAAACCATATTTATAGCAGCCAATTCACTTTCAGCTGAAACATACGCTCTGCCAAGCTCTTGCATCTTACCGCTCATAAATTCGCCGATTTCACTCTGCGGAGTAATAGGGTACCCGAAATAACATTCGCATCCCGCAATTACTGCAGCCTGCGCTATTGCGTAATTACCTTTCATTAAAACTTTTTTACCGGTTAAACATTCTACTGCCATAATATTACTTATCCTCTATAAACTTCTGTAATAGCTAAATCAGGACATCTTGTCGCACACATTGCACATCCCAAACATTCATTATTCGGATCGCAAAATTCAACGACATTATTTCCGAGTTTATTTGTACGTTCACTTACCTTTATTAACTTTTTAGGACATTCCTTAATACATAAATAGCAAGCCTTACACTTTGTTTCATCTATAACAATCTTACTCATACTATCCCTCAATTCAAAATACAATATAATATCATTCTATCACCAATAACAGTTTTTAAGCAGTTAATCTTAACATTTGTAATAAATCTGCTTAATTAAATTTACTAATAATTTTAAGCCTGCTAAAATTAAAATGTAGGGATAGATTTTAAGGATAATAAAATGGCTCAGGAATTAGAATTAATTGTTGAATTACTAAGGGAGATGAAAAACGCTAACTACACAAACTCACAGAGTTTTGACAATTTGTTGGCAGGCATAAGTAATAAAATTGATGTTATGGGAAGAAACTCCGCATCAGCAGAGCTTTTAAAGGCTTATCTGGGAGAACTTGCAAAAAACATTGATGATAAATATTCAACAACTCAATCAAGATTTACTGAAATCGAAAAAGCTTTAAGCGCAATGTTTAAAGTTCAAGATGAGCATGTTAAAAATAAAGAAATTAAAGAATTATTTGAAATTTTCACTACAAACCTTAACAATTTCTACTCTGAATCCCGCCAGCAAAAAGCTATCCTCAGCGGTATTGAAACAAGATTAGCAGATATCAGCACAGATAAATCAGACAAAGAAGATATCTTAAGAACAATTACGCTTCTTAGAAATGATTTTGAAAACCTGAACCACAGTTACAAAAGTGCAATTGATAGTGTCAATACGGATTTAAAAACTATTATATCCAATATGATTAAACTTGACCAAACAGAAACTAATGCCAAAATCTCAGAACAAGTTGAAATCATGTACAAAGCAACAAGCGACATCGTTAACTACTTAACATCAATTGATAAACGCGACGAGAATCTTGAAAAAATTCTTTCTAACGTTGCAACAAACGAAAGCTTAAAACTTACTCAAGGGGTAATTGATTCTATTATAAAAAAATCCGAAGAGATATCAGAAAAACTTACAACACTGGCAGACAAAACCGACATTAACGGGCTTGAAGTTGCTGCAAGTATTATGAATAATAAACTTGATGAAGTTGTAACAAAAGAATTATTTACCAAAATCGCAACAGAAACAGATGCGCTTATATCTCAAACAGATGAAATAAAACAATCACTGGCTGACGTTACCAAAAATATTGATGCTCAGCCTGATACAAGAATGTTTGAAGATGCGCTTCAAAACCTGTTCAAACAATTTGAAAGTCTTTCACAAGACATTAATAAGCTTGATTATGCTGAAAATATTACAGAAATTGATAATCGTATTAACACTATTACCAATGAATTAGCAGTTATCAAAAACATCGCATCTGATATAAATGAAGCGGTTATGTCAAAAGTTTTAACAGCAATTGATGATATTTCTTTTGAAAATCAAAGTTACGACATTAAAAATCACATTTCAAGAATGCTGTCCGAGCTTCCGCAAAAAGAAGACATCGACAGAATTTTGGAAAACGATCTGCTTAACAAAAGCGCAGTAGAAACTTTGCTTGAAAAAACAGATATTTTAGCAGACAAACTCGATAATCTGCCAACTCATCAGGATATGGCAACCCTTAATAATAATCAGTTAAGCCTTGTCGAAAACCTGCAAGATGTTGCAAACAAATCTGATATTGAAAGTCTTGAAGCTAAAGCTGATGAAATCGAAGAAATGATTGATAATCTAAACTTTGATGATGAATTTGAACAGCTTTATGATAAAACATCAAGCATTGAAAATTGGCTTGTTGACTCTAAACTGAAAGAAAAATCAGACGAAATACTCTCTCAGTTCCCAACAAAAGCCAATCAAAAAGATATTATAGAAATTCTTTCAACATCTAAAAAAATCGCAACAGATCTGGAAGAGCTTTCTAAAAATACAGATGCAAAAAAAGTAAACAGAACAGTTTCTGAAGTTTATTCAATGATTGAAGACTTGAAAAACGATTTTATTAACACTACAGAAATGCACAATGATTCAATAATCGTTGCACTTTCTGAACTTCAACAGTCAGCATCAAATATTGTAACTGTGGAAGACTTTGACCGTTTTAGTGAAGATTTAAAAACATTTATTGAAAATCTTACCTTAAATCTTGAAGCACTAAAAACCGGTACAGCAACTATTGATACATCAATTACAGAAATCAAAGAACTGCTTGAAACTAAAAAATCTCAAGCTGAAGAAATAGATTCTGCAAATAACAGATTATTATCACAATTTGAAACATACGTTTTGGAATTAAAAACAGCTCTTGATAATACTGATGCGAATACTCAGATTTCATCAAGATTAGCAAATTTGGAAGAAATTCTTTCAAACTTGAAATCAACAAATGAAGAAACTTTATCTCAAATAATCTCAAGGCTCGAAAATCTGCAAAATGTTGTACCTTCAGATAATTTAGAAGATTCGGCTTCTGAACTATCAGAAATTAAAAATCAAATAAAAACTCTTGGAGGTTCGTTTAATTCATTAAGCTTCAACAAAGATTCAAACGAAAACAATATCTCTGAATTTATTTCAGAAAAACTTGACGAATTAAGTTCTGACATTGAAAAACAAATAAATAACGGATTCATTTATAATACAGAGCTTATTGAAGAAAAAACAGCGCTAATGCTTGACTTAATTAAAGAATTACGTCATTCAAACAGCGGCAACATCGACATGTATGAACGATTAACCGTTGCAGACAACAAATTGATTGATTTCAAACAGGAATTAGAACTTGTAAATACAGATATTGTCAATAACATTAATGAAAGAAATGAAGTTCTTATAAAAGAACTTACACCGATAAAAGAATTATTATCAAATATGTTATCTAATATGGTTCAATCAAGTTTCAGAAATATTTCCGAACCGCTTGAAGTTGTAAGAGAATCCGTAAAAGAAACAGTATTAGATTCTGCTGCAACTGAAAAATTAGAAGAAATCTATACAAAAATTTCTAATGAAATCAGTGCAAACGAAAATAACCTAAGAGATTTTGTACTATCAGATATTGATTCTGTTCTGATTAAAATTGATACGCTAAAATCAGACCTTGAAAGTACATTATCTGCAATAACTCCTGCGGATGTATCTGATATTAAAGAATTTAGGGAATTTGCAGCTCAGGTAAATGATTTTAGAAAAGAACAGCAGGAATTTTTTGAAAAAATTTCTACAGATATTCAAACTTCTATATCAGAACAATTTGTAAGCCAAAGAGAAGATATCAAATCCTTATTGGCGGTTTATGACAACAGTTCTGCAATTATTGATGCAATAGAAAATTTAAGACACAAAATTGAATTTTCTTCTAGTGACGGATTTGAGATAAATGATTATGAAAAAGAATTTGAAAAATCAAAATTATCTGAAATAAAAGAAGATTTTGAAAAATTCTCAACACTTTTAAGTGAATTATCAGATAAAAACCCTGAACTTGAAGAAGTATTAAATGCTATAAAAACTAAACTTGACTCGGATTCAACTGATGAAAGAGAATCAGAAATAGATATTATAGACGAAGAATCTGACAATTTTGATATTGTTAAAGCACTTGAATTGTTGCAAGAAGATATAAAAAATCTTCAAAATGATATTAAAACTACAGGTTCTGTTGATAAAACATGGCTTGAAGAGGTTAAAAACTACATAGCAGGTGATGACATTCGCGCTATGCTTGCTCAAATCAACAGCAAAATCGATGTTTTAGCACTTTCAGATAACACAGATTGGGTTGATGATATAAAACAGGTTATCTCCGATTTAGGTCAAACAGATATCAGCGGATTTATCGAATCTAACGCTCAAATTCAGTCAATCTTGAACCTTATCAATGAAAAAATTGATATTCTTGCGGCAACCGATAATTCTGCTGATTTTGAAGACATCAGATTTACTCTTGACTCTATTGAATCAAAATTAAGTGCACAGGAAAATGATAACGAAGGTAAAAAGTTATCCGAATCTGACGCTAAAATCACATCTATGCTTGAAGTTTTAAACCACAAAATAGATGTTCTGGCAAGTTATGATGATTCTGAAACCCAGTTTGCATTAGAAGATGTTAAAGCACTTATCTTAGAGCAAAAAGACAATCTTGATAAGCTTGATAACAACAATAACACAGATGCATTTAAAAAATGTCTTGATGAATTAACCGTTGAAGTTAATAATATTAATTCAAATAATTCTCAAGAGATTCAAAAATCTTTAAAAGATATGAAAGAATCAATTATGGCGGCTGTTGTAACCATTTTTGAACAAGTATCTTTCATCGAAGAAACAGAAGACATTAAAGATTTCGTAGAAGAAAAAACAAACCAAATTAATAAAAATTTATTTGAAGTAACCGAACAATTAAAACAAATTACCAACACCGATACCGATTATTCTTACTCAATGCAGGATATCGAATCTGATTTGGCAAAATTAAGAATTGCACTGAAAGAACTTCAAGACTCAGAACAAGATACCAACTCTGAACAACTAACATTTATTATTGACAATATTAATCGTATAGGAACAACCGTCGAAGACCTTCAAAGTACAATTTCTCAAGAAGAAAACGTATCCGATTCGATAGGTAAAATAATTAATGATCAACTGTCAACAAAAGTTGACAGGGTTACAAAGCTTATTGAACGCTCTAATAACTCTGATAAAGTTATGCGTCAGGCATTAATTTATATAGGAGAATGGATTGATTCAACAAGCGAAAGAATGAATAAAATCTCTACAAATTCAGATGAGATTATAGATGTTAAAACATCAATAGAAGGCTTAAAATCAATAATTCCTCAACACACAAATATACTTAACTCTATTGAAGAAAAATTTGATGAACAACAGGAAAGATTAGCTTTCTTTGAAAAACAAATAAACAAACTTTGTAATATGGAAGATCGATTTGAGCAACAACAAGAAAGAATCGACAGGCTTGAAATGTCTTTAGAAAAAATTCTTTCAGCTGTTGAAGAAATTGACGATTCAAAAGTTACAAGAAAAATTGACAAAATCGACAAACAGCTTTTGAAATTAAGCACAAATATAGAGAAATTAGCATCATATGTTGACTAAAAATTTAATAAAAGAACTTAATAAAACTTTCCCCAAAGAAAATATCCTCACAGAAACCGAAGAGCGATATGTATATTCACTTGACGCCTCAAATAATATAATGGCAAAAACCGAACTGCCTGATGCCGTCGTATTTGTAGAAACAATAGAACAGGTTCAACAAATTGTCAAAATTGCAAACAAATACATGACACCAATAATTTGCAGAGGCGCAGGCACAAACACTGTCGGAGCTTGTGTTCCTGTTCATGGCGGAATAATATTAAATTTTTCAAAAATGAATAAAATTCTTGAAATTAATCCTGAAAATATGACAGCTAAAGTTCAACCCGGAGTAGTTGTAGGAAAATTACAGCAAGAAGTCGAAAAAATCGGACTATTTTACCCGCCTGACCCGTCTAACTTAAAAGTATCCACAATTGGCGGAAGTATTGCACAAAACTCAGCGGGTGCAAGATGTTTCAAATACGGAGCAACAAAGGATTATGTAATTGATATGCTTGTTGTAACCGCGGACGGCAAACTCATCAGAACAGGTTCAAATACAATCAAAAACGCTGCAGGATATAATCTTGGAAGTCTTTTTATAGGTTCAGAAGGAACGCTTGGTATTGTTGTTGAAGCTACATTGAAACTTATTACAAAACCGCAAGCCTCACAAGTAATTATGGCTTATTTTGACTCGGTTGAAGATTCTGTTGTTGCAGTAAATAAAATAATAGAAAAACAAGTTTGTCCGACCACAATTGACTTTATGGCTAAAAATGCAATCCAAACAATAGAAAGATTTTATCCGACAGGACTTTTGACAGATAAAGAAGCTGCTTTAATTATTGAAATCGACGGCTACAAACAAGCTCTTGAAATTCAACGAAGCATAATTTGTGAAACTTTAAAAGAAAATAACGCATCAAAAATACAATTTTCATCAAATAAAAATGAAGCAGATAATATTTGGTCAGCCAGAAGACTTTCAATGGCAGCCTGTACAAAGCTTCGTCCAAACGTTACGACAGATGATGTTATTGTCCCGCGAGAAAACCTTGCAAAACTTGTTAAAGGGATTCAAGAAATCTGTACCCGCCACAAGCTTAATATCTGTATGGTAGGGCACGTAGGAGATGGAAGTATTCACCCGCAAATTCCGATTGATTATAATGACAAAGACGAATACAAGCATTATAAAATCGCAAAATCTGAAATTTATCACCTTACAGTAACCTTAGGCGGAACAATTTCAGGCGAACACGGCATCGGTTTAGAGAAAAAAGCATACCTTCCGCACGTTGTAGAAGGCGGAGCTCTTGATTACATGCGACAAATCAAGAAAATATTTGACCCTAATAATATCTTGAATCCGTATAAAATCTTTTAAATTTGTAAACATTTGTAAATATATTGTTTGAATTCCTAAAGTTTTCATTAAAAGTTCCGATATACAAATTACGGTTACAGAAATGAGGTTTAAATATGGAATTTAAATTTGATGAAACAAGATTACTTGAACACAAAGATAACCCTTTTAACGAAAGTAACAGCTATTTAATTCTTTCTACAAATCAAGATGTTAAAGAAAATGAAATGAATAATATTATTCAGATCATCGATGAAACGGGAACAGAAGTAAATTGTACGTACGATAAATTTGTTGAGATATTTGATGAGGAGGGCTTCGCAGGCTTTATAATGTAAAAAAATTTAATATGTATGAAAAAGATTTAACAGGTACTTGAAATTTTTGAGTACCTGTTTTGTCAGTTTATGTTAGTATAGATTTATGAGCGATTTTAAACATTACACGGTTATGAAAAATGAAGCTGTTGACGCACTTGAATGCAAAAACGGGCTTATATATGTTGATTGTACCTTAGGCGGCGGCGGACACAGCGAGCTTATATTAAAAAGAGTTTCTCCGGAAGGGAAACTTATAGCGTTTGATATCGACCAGGACGCAATTGATGCCTCATCTGAAAGGCTAAAAGACTATAAAAATCTTACTATTGTAAAAAGTTCTTATACCAATATAAAAGAAGTTATGAAAAATCTTGGCATAAAAAAAATTACAGGAGGGGTTTTGTTTGATTTAGGGGCTTCATACCACCAATTAACGAAACAAGAACGCGGATTTTCGTTCATGAAAGAAGCACCCTTAGATATGCGTTTTAATATGGATTCTGATTTTTCAGCGTATGATGTTGTAAATAAATACTCAGAAGATGAACTTGTAAAAATCTTTTCAGAATACGGAGAAGAGCGTTTTTCTAAAAGAATTGCCAAGGCAATAGTCAACTATCGAAGAAATAAAATAATAAATACGACAACAGAATTAGCCCAAATTATTATCGACTCCACTCCAAAAGTAAAATCCTCCATACACCCTGCCACCAGAGTGTTTCAGGCTATCAGAATAGAGGTAAATCAAGAGTTACAAAATGTAAAAAATACATTAAATGAAGTGTTGGATTTATTAGACTTTGGTGCTATAATTAGTGTAATAAGTTTTCATTCACTTGAAGACAGAGTAGTAAAACAGGTTTTTAAATACCATTCTACCCGTTGCCACTGTGAGAAAAACCAAATGATATGTACTTGTCCTCCACCTATTTTGGAGCTTGTAAACAAAAAACCGATAATGGCAACAGAGCAGGAGATAAGAGAAAACCCACCTTCACGAAGCGCAAAATTAAGAATTGCAAGATGCATTCGAAGGTAAGAGAGTTACAACAATAAGTTTATTGGCAGGTAGTTTAGGGAATGAATTTAAATTCAGCAAGAGTTACAATAGAAGAACAAGAATCACTTTATCGTCAAAGCAATTACGCTCATAACCCGATAAAGGAAGATAATTCCGTTATCGAAGGAGCTTTCTATCAAGTAAAACCAATGACGGTAAGAGAAATGGTTACAAGAAAGATTAATAAATCTCTTTGTTTCTGTCTTGGCATTGCAATTGCTGTAACTTTTGTAAGTTATTATATTGCAATGAATTACGAAGCTAAACTTAACAACCTTGATAATGAAATTGTCAGACTTAATGCTGAAAATCAGGATTTACAAGCTGAACTTGACAGATTTAAGTCTTTTAACAATGTTGATACTAAAATCGGCGAATATAAATTACTCCAAAAAGCTGAAAAAGTTATTGAAGTCACAGCACTAAACACTGTTCAAAAAGAAGTAGAACACCCGATAAAAACAGCCTCTGATAACTTTAATTGGGCAATAGGCTATTAAGCATAAGAAAGTGTTTCAAATATAGGAAAAACTCCGAACAGATAAAAAACTGTTCTTGAATCCCATTCGTAGGATTTTAAAATAGTTACCCCTAAAAACTTCATACAAGTTTTTTTCCTTATAAGATTTCTTGGACGGGAAACTAAATTATGTTCTCTGAAAAAATCTAAAACTAATGCTTTTGAACGTAAAGAATCTGAACGTTTTTTATCAGACTTCATCATAGTTTTTACTGTAGAATTCCCATTCGTCCAATAATTATAATAAGTCCCGGGAACTGTAACTATTTTATTTGAAAAATATACAGCTCTTGTTACAAAATCAACATCCTCAAAAAACATTCCCTCAATAAATCTTAAATTTAAACGCTCAAATAAAGATTTTCTGTAAACTTTATTCCAAACATAGCACATATCAGGAACTCTTGCAGCATCAACTTTTTCTTGAGGTTTTTCAAAAACTTCTTCTTTCTTGTAATTAATTCTAAACTTTGTATATTCTTTTCTTACCCGCAAAATTGAACCGCAAGCAATATCAGCGTCATTACGAACAGCTGCATCAATAAGTTTTTCATAATAATCGGCATCAACCCAATCATCTGAATCCATAAAGGTTATAAACTCTCCGCTTGCAACATCCATGCCAACATTTCTTGCCTTACTTTGTCCTGAATTTTCCTGTGAAAAAACTTTCACTCTTGAATCTTTCTTGGCAAATTCTTTACAAATTTCAAGACTTTTATCCCGAGAGCCATCATTAACTAAAATTACTTCAATATCCCTTACATTTTGTTCCAGTAAACTATTTACACATTTTACTAAAAACTTTTCTGCATTATATACAGGAACAACTATACTTAATTTAACCATTAATTCATTATTGTTAAAATATCAAAGTAAAACAACTAGCCATGTGAGTATTTTTGACTAAAAGTAAAAGTTAATTGACCTAATACTTAAGTATAATATTTTCAAAAATCGTTAAAGTTTTCTTAAAATGTGCCGTCTAAGTGAAAAGAAGGCATGTATTTTAAAGGAAAATTTATGGATAAAGAAGAGAAAAAACTGTCAGGAGTTTCCTTATTTGGTCAATCTGAATATTTAACGGGAGCTGATCCTATTGAAGAAATGTTTGCTCTTAATCTTGGCGACTTCATTTCTGAAGCGCTAATTTCAGAAGATTTAGCAAAAAAAATAAGTACTTCTGTTAACAAAAAAGAAAGACTCCAAAACCAACTTAAAGAACTTACAGATATTTACTCTTCAAAAAACACACTTTGTGTCCTTAATTTTTCAACAGGAGAAGAGTCTGTAATTTATACATCTATAGCAAATTCAATTGTCCAAATGCTGGAAGTTGAAGAATGCAGGATTTATCTTATCAAAGATTCCGGAATAGTACTTGTTGGAAACTCATCTCAAATAGATAAAGAAAATAATATTACTATCAGCGATTTACTATATGAAGACATAATTAAAAGAGAAAATTCAACATATATCTCAATGAAAAGTTCAACAATGCCTGTCGGTATGATAGAAGTAAAACATCAATCTCAACTGATGGACAATTATCTTGAATTGATAATAAGTATAGCAAATCTTTTAGGCACAACAATAACTCTCCAAAACAATATCGAGTTAACAAATAAACTTATTGCAAATTCTGAAACCTCAGAGGCTGAATTAAAACACGAAAGAGCAGAATTAACAGCACTAATCGGAGATTTATGCGACTATCAACAAAACTTTGTAGAAGCTTTGGCTGACGCTGTTGATAAAAAAGGTCAATACACGGTTTCTCATTCTCGGAATACAGCAAAACTTGCAAGAAGCATTTGTAAAGAATTGGGCTTAAACGAAAAAACAACTGACTTAATTTATTATGCAGGATTACTACAAAATATAGGTAAAATAACTTTGCCTGAAAAAATCTTTGCAAATAACGGTAAACTTTCAACCGAAGAATTACAAAAAGTTCAAAACCATACAAATATCGGTGTAAACCTTCTTATGAATATTAACTTCTTATCAGAAGTTGTACCATATATAACATACCACACAGAAAGAGTTGACGGTTCAGGTTCTCCTGAAGGCTTAAAAGGGCAATCAATTCCTCTAGGCTCAAGAATCATAGCCGCAGCAGACGCATATTCAGCAATGACATCAGATAGACCATACAGAAAAGCAATGGATTCAGACAAAGCACTGGAAATTCTGCATTCAGAAACAAATACAAAATGGGACAAAGATGTCGTAAACGCTTTATCTAACATTGTAAAATAAGAAGAACCATATAAATATCGGGCGAAGCTTGAAAGCTTCGCCCGTTTAGTATTCTAACTTAAATAAGCACCCATTTTACGGAACTTATCATAACGTTGATTTCTCAAATCTTCTCTCGACATACCTGATAATTCATCTAAAGCATTCAAAATTGTTTTCTTAACTTCTGCTGCCATAGCTTCATAATCAGTATGAGCACCGCGAGTCGGTTCTTTGATATCTCCGTCAATAATACCGTGAGCCATCAAATGTGGAGCTGTAATTTTTAACGCTGTAGCTGCCTCTAAATTTTTAGACGCATCACGCCATAAGATAGACGCACAGCCTTCAGGTGATATAACCGTATAATAAGCATGCTCAAGCATATATACTTTATTTGCAACAGCCAAACCTAAAGCTCCGCCAGAACAGCCTTCCCCTGAAATTATTGCAATAACAGGAACTCCTAATTTCTGCATTTCACGTAAATTAGTTGCAATAGCAGCACCTTGAGCATGCTCTTCTGCACTAATTCCAGGATAAGCCCCAGGAGTATCAATAATAGTTACAATCGGAATATTAAATTTATCAGCATGCTTAAACAATCTCAAAGCTTTACGATAACCTTCAGGTTGAGGCATACCAAAATTATATTCAAGATTTTCTTTTGTAGACTTACCCTTCATTGTACCGATAATCATAACAGGTCGCCCGTCAAGTTTAGCCAAACCTCCAACGATAGCTCTATCGTCAGTGCCGACTCTGTCACCGTGCATCTCTACAAAATCAGTACAGATATTATTAACATAATCCATAAAATTTGGACGTTCGGGATGTCTTGCAATTTGCATTTTCTGTGTCGGATCAAGATTAGAGAATAACTCTTTTTTGTAATCCTCTGCTTCTTGTTCCAAAACTTCTATATCTTTATTTAAATCCATGCCGGACTCCAAACTCATTTTTTTCAATTCCTCAATTTTTTCTTGAATTTCCAATATAGGTTTTTCAAAATCCAAAACCGTTGCCATACTTAATACTCCTTATTCATGCATTGCCAGGATATTAGACAATGTTTCTCTAAGATTTTTACGTGAAGACACAACATCAACCTGCCCGTACTTCATAAGGTATTCGGCAGTTTGGAAATCAGACGGTAATTTTTGTCTGATAGTTTGTTCAATAACTCTTCTTCCCGCAAAACCGACTCTTGCACCTTGTTCTGCGACAATTATATCGCCCAAAGTTCCAAAACTTGCAGTAACACCGCCAAATGTCGGATCTGTAATAAGGTTAATATATAACAAACCTGCTTCATCAAGTCTGGCACAAGCACAAGAGGTTTTTGCCATCTGCATTAAACTTAAAGCACTTTCCTGCATCCTGGCTCCGCCTGATGAGGTAACAGCAAGAACAGGTAAACGAAGTTCAATAGCTTTTTCAATAATTCTTGTAACTTTTTCGCCAACAACACTACCCATTGAACCGCCCATGAAATCAAAATCCATAACTGCAGTTGCTAATTTATGACCTTCAATAGAAGCTATACCGGTTACAACAGCATCATCCATGCCTGTTTTGGTTTGAGCAGCTTCCAATCTGTCTTTATAAGATTCTGTATCAACAAAATCCAGCGGGTCAGTAGGCTTAATTTCAGAAAATAACTCTTCAAAAGAACCTTCATCAAACAACTGTTTAATTCTTGTTCTTGCATTAACCCTGAAATGATAATCACAAACAGGGCAAACCATATCATTTTCTTCTATATCTTTTTTAAGCAACTGAGCATCACAATGTACACATTTTGTCCACAAATCCGGATTTGCTTCAATTTCGACTCTTGCTTCAAGAGCTCTTCTTTGAATTTGAGCTTCTTTACGCTTTTCAAACCAATCTTGAACTGTCATATAATATACCTTTTTATATCCCTAATTAGTAAAATCTTATTTACTTACAAATATATTATACATAAAAACAAATTAATAGCAAAAAGGGTAAATTATGTTAACAAAAAGAGCCGAATTAAAAATTCGACTCTTTAATACTTATTATTTATTCTACGGGCGTTTTTTTCGTAATCCGATACCGTAGTTGTCTTGGTTTGAATATTGAACAAGCTCAGGAGTTCCGTCATCTTTCCAAACTAAGGTGTACTGATTAGAATCTAATTCCTCGCCGTTCATGGACACGCAGGTATAAATCGGTCTGCCTTTGTCATCTACTCCGACTTTTTTATATTTATAAACATGGTCTTCACCTGATGAATTATCAGTAATCGTAAACTCGTCAGGGTTTGTATTGAAACTTTTTGTTTCAAATTTTCCTGAAATATTTTGAGTTCTTCCGCTGTCATCCCGGCAAACCATTGACTGTTCTTCCTGTTTCAAGTAATTTATCCAACCGTCAGCGTTGCCGACTTCGCCATCTTGAGGTTTTGGAAGATCATCAACATTCACCACATTATTATCTCCCACGATAATAATAACCCGTCCGTTGTTATCTCCAACATCAATGCTCTGAACTTTGACTCCTGCGGCTGAATCTGGTTTATTTTCAGTCCCTTGCGGTTCTTCAGGAGTTTGAGCTTCCTCAGCAGCTTCTGCATCTTTTACGCCTTGCGGTTCTTTAATCTCTTGAGTTCCATATTGACGTTCTAAAGTTAATCCCGGAAGCTTAAACGCATCATCAGATTGAATAAGCGGAGTAAATCTGTTCCTATATAACAGCTCCGATGTATACAACTTTGTCGTGTCCTTTGCCCAAGAAGGCTGTTGAAAACCTAACTTCGGTTTCCATTCCAAAGTCGGAGTTCTCATAGCAATATCAAATCCCATTATCAATTCCCCTTTCGCTTTTTCAAGCCTTAATATCCCCTATATATATAAGGTTTATATCACGGAGAAATTGCTAAATTTCATAAAAGCTAATTTACATTTTGTAACAAAACGCTCATTCTCGTTTGGGTATGAAGGTTTTGTTGTTAACATTATTAGGCTATTCAGTTTCTTTAAGAGCACTCGCAGCATTAAACGATTGGCTGTTAGATTTTTTAACTTTTAATCCTGAACCGTAATTGTCTTGATTCTCATATTGAACAAGTTCCGGAGTTCCATCTTCTTTCCATTCCAATGTATACTGGTTATCCGTTGAAATTTCATCGCCGTTCATTGAAACACATTTGTAAAGAATCTTGCCGTCATCAGTAATTCCAACTTTTCTATACAAATAGGCATGATCACTTCCGGAAGAATTATCTGTAATTGTAAACGCCTCAGGATTTATTTCATACGTATCAGGAGCTACTATCTTAAATTTACCGCTAATATCCGCTGTCTTTCCGCTTGAATCCCGACAAACCATTGTTGTTTCTTTTTCAAGGGTTTGTCTCCAATAATCTAAATGTTCGTTAGTTTCACCTTTTAAAGGCTTAACTCTTTGTCCCGGATCACGCATCTTATCTAACTCTCCGGCAACTTCTTCTTCCGTTAAACCTTGTCCTATTTGTCTGTTTTCAGAAGCCAGTTTCATGCCTTTGTTTTCAGATTTCGGACTATTTTCACTTACCGACTCTGAATTATCCGGATTACTTTCAACAGATAAGCCTTTAAGTTTAAAAGCCTGATCACTCTCAACATCAGGAATCTTAAGGGTATCACCCGCAAAAATTAAATTCGCATTTTTTATATTATTCGCATCTTGAAGCTGCTTTACGGTAACTCCAAATTGTTTTGCAATACCGGATAAAGTATTACCCGCTTTAATTAAATAATTTGTCATAATAAAGCCCTTTCTTTTATACTTTCTAATAAATCTCTCGTATATAAGAATAAAAACTATATTAAAAATTAAAATTCAAAAATTGAGTATATCGTTACTTTTCGTTACAAACCTGTATCTCTATGATGCTTACGAATCTGCTCGGTTAACTCTCCGGGGATTTTTATATTTTGAAGCGACATATGATATTTTCTGATATTTGCTATCGTTTCGGATTCTTCAAGTAAATTTCTGGCAGGTTCTTGTTTAACTGATTCTCGAACCTTTTCAAACTCTGTCTTTGCTTCTTTTGAGATAATCCTTGCTACAACCTCATCTAAATCATTTCCTGATACTCCGTATTTTGAAGCAATTTCAGAAACTGATTTACCTTGCGGGAATGTATAAAGCCAATTAACAGATAATCTGTCACCTTCTCCGACATGTAATATACCTTTTTGGTGAGGAGTATACATAATATCTTTTTTAAACGGACTGTGCCCTAAACCTACAGCATGACCGATTTCATGCAAAATAGTGTGATAAACTTCACCTTCATCCATATAATCGGCATGAACCAATCCGTCTGTTAAACCTATAGAAACTTCTGCACTAAATAAACGGTTTGCCCTGTCATATTGAAAATAGCAATGCCCTAAAGCCTGCCGTTCAACCCTTTTCCAATCAATATTTACATTAGATTGCAATAAAGTATCTACAATCACAAAAGAAACTTTTCCGTTAGAAACTCTGTGCCATTCATCCAAAGCTTTTTTTACAAAACCGCGGTATTTAATATCCTGCCCTTGCTTTGAATAAAACTTCATCGGAGCAATATACACCTTTAAAGGCATCATATTCCAACGCATTAATCGACCGTTTTTTACAGATTCTTGTAAATAGGTTTTCTTCTCCATATTTTTATTGTATAATAAAATGTGCTATAAGAAAAGTAAGAGTATAAATATATAAACACAGACTAAGGAGAAAAATTATGGGAATGAATTTAATGAACATTATGAAACAAGTTCAAAACGCTCAAAAAAGAGCAGAAGCTGTACAAAAAGAACTTGCAGACATGGAAATAACAGGCGAAGCAGCTAACGGCTCAGTAAAAGTAATTTGCGACGGACAAGGAAAATTTAAATCAATAAAACTTGCTCCGGAAGTTATTACACCAGAAGACCCTGAAATGTTAGAAGATATTATTGCAACAGCAATGAAACAAGCTAACGAAAAAGCTTCAAAACAAATGGGTGAAAAGATGAAACAAATTACTGGCGGTATCAGCATTCCGGGACTAAACTTCTAATGATATACCCGAAAGCAATAGCAGCTCTTATCGAGCAGTTTCAAAAGTTTCCGTCCGTAGGACCAAAATCAGCTCAAAGAATGGCTTTTCACTTACTAAGAATGCCGCAGGCTGATGTTGAAAACTTTGCAAAAGCAGTGATTGAAGCAAAAGAAAACACACACTCGTGTGAAATTTGCTTCAATTTATCTGCGACAAGTCCATGCGAAATTTGTTCTTCAACAAACCGTGACCGCTCGGTTATTTGTGTAGTGTCAGATACAAAAGACCTTATTGCTATTGAAAAAACAAACGAATTTAAAGGTTTATATCACGTTCTGCAAGGTTTAATATCGCCAATTGACGGAATCGGTGCAGATGATATAAGAATAAAAGAACTTTTAACCAGATTAACAAACGACGAAGTCAAAGAAATTATACTTGCATTAAGCCCGTCAGTTGAAGGTGAAGCCACAAGTCTTTACCTGACAAAACTTATTAAACCTTTTGGAATAAAAGTTTCCCGTATTGCATTCGGTCTGCCTGTAGGTGCAGATTTAGAATACGCTGACGAAATGACAATTGCTAAAGCTATTGAAGGCAGAAGAGAAATTTAATTAATATAACTTAATAAGCACGCAATTTAAAAATTCAGGGTGTTTATATTATTTGTAATGCAAATTCAAACAACAACAAACAGACAAAACTTTACCCCGAATTTTAAAGCTCTGCACATCGCTGATGCAGGGAATTTAAGCTTATATAAAATTACGGATTTATCTGATAAAAAATACTTAAAAACTCTTACAGACAAAATAAAACTTTCAGAACTAATGCCTAATCTAAAAAAACAAGAAGCCGAAAGGTGGAATGAAATGCTTGAATACGCAGTAGATAATGCGCAATACCCTGAAAATATTACATACTTGGAAACCCATAATAATAGACCGTGCGGAATAATAACATTCAGAACGGAAAATAAAACTACATTCCTTGACTGTATTTGTACTTTTCCAACATTTGTCGGAGAAAAAGTTGCACTGGCAGGTAAGACATTATTTTATCAAATGTTCAAAGATATCCAAGATATAAGAAATTCAAGAATCGAACTGGAAGCCATAACAAACGGGCCGTTTAATGTTGTAAGAAAATATGAAGAATTAGGTTTTAAAAAGACATCACGAGTTTTCCCGACAAAAGTTGTTATGGAAATAAACAGTTCAAAGATTAAAGAAACATTGCGCAAGCTGACAGAGCTTGTTGATTACAAGCCCGTTACGCCTGAAAAAGTTAAACTATCGCAAAGTTTAGATTAAAATCCACCCTCACCCATACCCTCTCCCGTAAACGGGCGAGGGATTAAAGCCCTATTTATTTCCCTGTATCCAGGTTTTATACAAACAATTACCCTGCGGACACCAACGATCTTTATACTTTATATCAACCCAAGGTATTACCGAATTTATTTCAACACCATAGTATTTATTCTGTTCCATAGAGTTAGCAAACTTTAAAACAAACCTGTCACGCCCAAGTTGATTTGGTCCGCGATTACCGTTAACATCAATCAGAATAGGGAATTCCTCGTTACTGTATAAATACCATTGGATACCGTTCATATCTATAAACGCATAACTGCTTTTCAGACACCCTAACCACTTTGGAGCACCTGTACCTCTAATATAACCTGCTTCTCCGCTATCACAAACCCAACATTTATCAGCATTATTATCAAAACAGGTTTGAGAGGTTTTTATATAATATGTTGCAAGTTTCTTAAAATTTTCACCGATTACAGGACTCCAACCATTTGGAAGATTTGTTGCTTCCCCGTCATCAGCCATTGTTTTTAACGCTTGATTTATAACACTATAAGCTTTTTTGTAAGCTACCCGATACTGAATATGCTGAACTTTTGTCATTAAGGACGGAATAGTTAGTGCTGCAACAATTCCGATTATACCGAGGGTAATTAAAACTTCAGCTAAAGTAAACGCGCTTCGCGCTAAGCTGTAAGAGTTACCCCCCCCGAAATTCTAATCATAGTCTGATTTTTCATCTTTTTCTTTCTCCTTTTCTATATATTTGGGTAAAATTTCAAACACATCACCGACAATTCCGCAATCCGCGATATCAAAAATTTCAGCATTTTCATCGTTATTTATCGCAATAATATAATCCGAACCGCTCATTCCGACAGTATGCTGGATTGCACCTGACAACGCACAGGCAATATAAACTCTCGGGTGAACAGTTTTACCTGTCTGCCCAACCTGAATTGTTACGGGAGCTAACCCCATTTCAACAGCACCACGAGTTGCAGCAACTGTTGCGCCAATAGTTTTTCCAAACTGCTCCAACAATTCAAAACCTTTTTTATTTTTTAACCCCTTACCGCCTGCAACAATAATTTCAGCAGAATCGAGTTCGTTAATTACTGAATCCAATGTTTTTTCAAAATCCAATATCTGAACACGTTTCGGCATATAAGAAATATTAACCGGACAAGATACCATTTCAGTATCAAAATAATTAATATCCTGATTAATCTTAAAAACATTAGGTCTGACTGTAGCCATTTGCGGATAGTTTTTACATAAAATAGTTGCCATTAACTGTCCGCCAAATGTCGGACGAGTTGCAGCAAGCTGTCCTTTTTCATTTATGTCTAAATCTATACAATCGGCGGTTAAACCTGTACAAAGCATAGACGCAACCCTTGGCGCCAAATCTCTGCCTTGATTAGTCGCACCTATTAACAAAATTTCGGGTTTTACAACTCCGACCAAATCAACAAGAAGTTTTGAATAATAATCTGTTGAATAATCATTTAATTCATCATCTTCAAAATAAAAAACTTTATTCAACCCCTTATTTTGAAAGGATTCTTTAAATGAGTCAATCAAGCCTGTTTTACAGAAAATCACAGCATTAACATCAACTCCGCCAAGCTTTTTGGACAACTCATGCGCCTTATCAACTAATTCATAAAAAACAGTATGAATATACTCATCGCGCGTTAATTGAGCATATATTAAAATTCCTGAATTTTCTTTATTTGTCATTATTAAAAACTCCTAAAGAATTAAGTTTTTCATCTAAAAGTCCGACTGACTCATCTAAATTTAATTTAAACTTTTGCGCATCATGTGTGGAAACATTACGAAAAGCCTTACTTACATATGTTGGAGAACCCTTAAGTCCGCATTTTTCTGGAACTAACGAGATTCCGTCCATTGAAAGCGTTTTTATTTCTTTTTTAGACGCGGAAATAATACCGTCAATCAAAGGTCTTTGTGGTTCATAATCCTGTTTTAACACACAAACAAGAGCCGGTAACGTTGTTTTAACGATTTCAACACCGTCTTCAAGCTCTTTTTTTACGGTTAAAGCCTTTTCTTCAACCCCGACAATACTTTTTACATAAGTAACCTGAGGAATATCAAGAAAACTTGCAATATTTGGACCGGTTTGAGCGGTGTCACCGTCTACGGCAAACTGTCCGCAAACAACTATATCGAAATCAGGGATTTCTGTTCTGATAGCACTTGCAATAGTTAACCCTGTAGCGTAAGTATCTGCTCCGGCAAATTTCCTGTCAGAAATCAATACCGCATCATCACACCCTAAGGCTAAAGCCTTACGAAGCATATTCTCAGCCTGTGAAGGTCCCATTGTAAAAACGGTTACGGTTGAATCTTCCACCATAGATTTTAATTTTAGAGCAAAATCCATAGCATAAAGGTCATAAGGATTTATAACACTTTCAACACCTTCTCTTTGAATAGTATTATTCTCAGTCCACCTGATATCTGTCGTATCGGGAACCTGTTTTATACATAAAGCAATTTTCATAGTTTATCCATTATACTATTGTTGAGGTTGTTTTGCACGCTGCTTTTGGTTAGCGTCAAGCAGGGCATTATATGCAATCAAGTACATTGCACATTTTTGAACACTTGGAACATACCATGCACATTTTTGCTGACTGCACACCATATCGATACCTGAACCGATACTTACTAAAGGACAAACCGGAATATCATTTCTTCCCATATTTTCTACCTATACTTTCTCTGATTGTCGCAATAAATTACAATTTTCACTGCGTTTACGTTCTTCATCTTTATAAATTCTTGTTCTATTAATAACTTCATCAAAATCAATTTTATGAGCATCAAAATCAGGTCCGTCAACACAAGCAAACTTAGTTTCACCGCCGACAGTAACCCTGCAAGCTCCGCACATTCCCGTACCGTCTACCATAATAGGGTTCATACTGGCTTCGGTGTAAATACCTTTATCACGGGTTAACTCAGCAACTGCTCTCATCATCGGCATAGGTCCAACCGCAATTACATAATCGACTTTTTCTCTGTCAATAATATCTTTTAAAACAGTTGTACCATAACCTTTTATACCGTAAGAACCATCATCTGTAGTCATATACAATTCTGTACAAGCATTTTTCATCTTATCTTCCCAGAACAGTAAATCTTTTGTTCTGGCGCCTGAAATCATATAAACTTTATTACCTGCATCTTTTAAGGCTTTTGAAATTAAATAACAAGGTGCTGCACCATATCCGCCGGCAACACAAACTGCTGTTCCGTAATTTTTGATATGAGTAGGCTTTCCTAACGGTCCTACTAAATCAACAAGTTCATCTCCGACTTCAAGCTGAGCAAGTTTCTTTGTTGAATACCCCACAGCCATAAACACAAGAGTTAATTCGCCTTTTTCTTTATCAACATCTGCGATAGTTAAAGGAACCCTTTCGCCGTCTTCTTCTACTCTGAATATAATAAACTGTCCAGCTTGAGCGTTTCTTACAACGTAAGGCGCATCAATAGTTATCTCAAACTGATTCGGACAAATTTCTTTTTTTGATAATATTTTATAACTCATATTTCACTCTCACTTCTACGATACTTGAATTATACAACAAATCACGAACAATATCAATTTTCTTTAAACTTGTCAACAAAGAATCTGACAACATTATCTAACCCGACAGAATGTGAACCTTTTACAAAAATATAATTATCATCCGATACGTAAGATGTAATATCATTTAATAAAGCCTCAACCCCGCTGTAGTAAGAAACATCAAGCTTGTTTTTAAGTTCATAATAAAGAACAGTCATATACTCTCCGACAAGAATTACTTTAGACGGGGAAATATCAAGAACTGTTTTGGCAAGAGATTTGTGCTGATTTATTGTTTCAACCCCGCCTTCTGACATATCTCCCAAGATGAGAATTTTATTTTCCTTATGAGAATATAAAGAATTAAAACCTTCAAGCGTCATCTTCATTGATAACGGATTAGCGTTATAACTTTCGTCCATAATTAAAACAGAACGATTTTCATCAACTTTTCCGCGTAAAATTGTTCCGCGTCCCGGTAACGGTTTAAAAGATTTAAAAACATTAACATCGACAGGTAGCCCGAGGGAAGTTAAAACACCTGCAACAGCTCCCATATCAAGCAAAATATGAACAGGCAGAGGATATTTAGATATTTCCAAAACCTTGCCGCCAATAATAAGCCCGCAGGCATTCTCATTAACAAATACCTGAATATCGGCATCTTTACCTTGACCAAATGTTATAATGTTAAGCCTTTTAGCTTGAGCCGCACCATATGCAACTTCAAAATATGCCATATCTTTATTTAAAACAGCATACCCGCCCTCGTCCATATTGGTAAATATTCTTGACTTTAACTCAGCAACAGTTTCAACAGATTCATCAGCTTTTAAATGAACAGGCGCAACATTTGTAATCACGGCAACATCAGGCCTTACCAATCTCGAACTCGGATACATTCCTTTGTTCAAGGAAACCTCATTAACCCAGTACGGAACATCAATATCATAATCCGTCATATTCCAAGACAAACCGAAAACCGTATTTGCTTTATTAATATTGCCAACCGCACCGTAAGACTTTAAAGCATCATAACAAATTCCCGTGGTTGTAGATTTTCCCGCAGAACCTGTTATTGCTATAACCTTACCGCGATATGAATCTCTTACAAAACTTGCCATATCATATAAGGCTTTTTGAATTTCACTAACCTCAATAACAGGTAAGTTAATATGCCTGAAACTCTCATAATCGGTACACATAATAGCAGGGATATTAAATTTTTGTCTGAAAGTATTAAACGCAGTTAAAGCTAACCCTGCGGTTTCATTATCTTTTCTTAAAGCACAAATCTTATTATCATCTGCATTGACAGGGGTTACAAAAACTCCGCCGGATGTATAATCATCAGGCATATTATAAATTTTTGAATATGGCAGTGCCTTAAGAAGGTTTTCTTTAGTCCAATTCATATAATAAAAATATCATATTAAGATAAAA
>CAJUAL010000003.1:0-18187 GCA_910584405.1 uncultured Vampirovibrio sp. | reverse complement strand
GAATAACCTTTCCGTCGCGAATTAAAATAATAAACATATCACGACCGACAACATTAGGCTTAGCCTCTCCGTTAACGTCAACCAAAATATTAGGATACCCCCATAACTGTCCATGAGCAAATAATATTGCACCATTTTTTAATAATGCATTACCATTCATGTTATTATAAGCACAAGATTTAGCATCTCCATTTAAAGAAGTACAAATTATAGCATTAAAACCTTTATTATAAAGTTTACCTAAACCGTAGTTATAACAATTACCACCAATCATTTTCCCTGACGGATTTGTAATATGATTTACGCACATACTTAACGGACTTAAATTCGAAAATATTCGATAATACAATTCATCTACAGAGTTATAAGCTTCTCCTTCAATTTTAGGGATATACAGTTCTTCATCATCCATGCCTAATCTGTATGCATTAGCTACATCTGCAAATACTTTTTTCCATTTTTTCTTAAGATGATAATCCTGAATATTTGTAATTAACCCGGGAATCGTAATCGCTGCTACGACCCCGATAATGCCAAGTGTTATAAGAACCTCAGCCAACGTAAAACCCTCCTCGGCCGGAGCGGGCATTATGCTACCAATTTTAGCTCTTATTACATCAATACACGACCTGCGGTGCATAATCGTCGGCATAACTATGTGCGTAGCCTTTTCTGATAATGTAAAACTTTTTTCTTTCTTTATTCTGCTTCTATTCATCATGCCTCGCTTATTTGTCGTTATAGTTAAATTATAGTTGTTATAATTAAAAAAGTCAACCGTTTAGTTAAACACTGTTATATAATTTTTGAATGAACACAAAACAACAAATAAAGCATCTTTTAGTACAAAATGAAATAACAATGACTGAACTTTGCAAAAGGATGTCAGAACGCTTAAAAAAGCCTTATACAATCCATAATATTTCGGGGAAATTAAACCGGGATACAATAAAATACAGCGAGATTAAACTTTTATATGATATTTTAGGATACGAATTAGTACTCAGAAAAAAGAACTAAAAAAAAGACCCCGATACCGAGGTCTTTTTTAATGTAAGCATTTGTTATTTTTCAGCTTCTTCAACAACGCCGCTGTCAACTTTGCCCAAGATTTGCGGTAATTCAATACCTGCTTGTCCTGCTAAATCATGCATTGCAGGAAGAGCTTTAATTAAATCTTTCATAAAATTAGCAGTAGTTGAACCGTTAGCTGAACCTGTTCCGCCGTCCCAAACTGTAATTTTATCAAATTTGATATTTTTAATTGCTTCAACTTGTTTTTCTACAAGGGTTTCAAGTTTTTCAATCATCAAGAAGCTTGTTGCAATTTCAGGTCTGTTATTTGAAATTTTAACCAAATCTTCATAACCTTTTGCCTTAGCTTCCAATACTGCCTTAACACCTTCTGCTTCCGCAAAGTATTTAGCTTTTATAGCATCAGCTTCACCAAGTGCAATTCTTCTTGCGCGTTCAGCTTCAGCATCTGCTTGAACTTGAATTTTAAGTTTTTCAACTTCCTGTCTTGCAAGTTCTTCTTTTTTAAGTTTTGCTTCTTCTTGTTCTTTTTGAGCTAACAATACATCACGCTGAGCATTTGCTTTTGCAACTTCACCTTCTCTGAATGCATCAGCCTGTTTAACAGATAATGTTGCGTTATATTCGGCAATATTAGCTTTTGAAATGTTTTCACCTTCAACAGCCTGAGCTTCAAGTTCTGCCGTTTTAATACGTTGTTCTTTTTCAGCGTTTGTTTTACCGATAGAAGTTTGAGCTGCTTGTTCCGCTACTTGAACTTCTTTTTCTTTATTTGCTGAAGCTTCACCAACAGCACCGAGTTTTTCTTGTTGAGCTACTTCAACTTTTGCTTTATTTATAGCTTCTGCAGCTGCTTTTTTACCAATAGCGTCAATATAACCTGATTCATCGGTAATATCTTTGATGTTAACGTTAATGATTTCAAGCCCGATTTTGTTAAGCTCGGTATTAACGTTTGCGTTAATTTGTTCTAAGAATTTTTCACGATCCTGATTAATTTCTTCAATTGTCAAAGTTGCAATTGCAAGACGTAATTGACCTAAGATGATATCACTTGCCTGAGTAATTACATCGTTTTTAGATAAACCTAAAAGACGTTCTGCAGCGTTTATCATAATCTTAGGGTCTGTTGAAATACCGAATGTGAAAGTTGACGGAACAGCAACACGAATATTACCCTTAGAAAGAGCTCCGCGCAAATCTATATCAGTTGTCATAGGTTCTAAAGATAAAACTCCGTAATCCTGAATTAAAGGGATTACAAAAGTTCCTCCGCCGTGTACGCATTTTGCGGTTCTTTCTTCACCTGTTTTACCGTAAACTACAATAATTTTGTTTGACGGGCATCTTTTGTATTGATTTGCCACAAACATAAATACTGATATTAAAATCAGCGCTGTTGTTAGAATTAATCCGAACATTTTTCTCTCCTTTTTTATGTACTTATTTTATTAAACTTTTTCTATATATAACAAACCGTCAACAACCTTAATTACTCTAACGGGATCAAAAGAGTTAATTTGGTCATCTGTAGCATTCATCGCATTTTCAACAGTTAATTTTCCGCTGATTTCAATTTCAACCTGCCCCATCGAATTTGGAGCAAATGAAGTATAAGCTTTTCCCATACGATTTAGTGCAGTATTTTTATCTGCTTTAACATTTTTCTCTAACTTTCTTACAAGAAACATTAAAAATGCGTTCAAAAACATAAATATCACACCAATACAAAATGAGATTAGAAATGTTTTCAAATGAGTTTCAATGCCTAATTGGTGAATACAAGTATATCCCATCCAGCCAAAACCCATTAAAAAGGCTAAGATTGATTGAATTGACAAGAAATTAAACGAAATATCAGCATCTGTTTCCGATGTAAAATCAGAATGGACTTCACTATCTCCACCGAATACTGAAAATATGAACAGTTTCAAAACAAACAAAACTGTTGCAAAAATTGCAATATAAAAATAGATTTTTAAAACATTTTCTAACGTAAATTCAGGTATTATCATATAAAGCTCCTTTTCTGATTATTATTTTTTATCATTCTTTTTTTGTTTAAAACTTTTTTGGGATTTTGGCGCAGAAGACTTTTTCAACATACTTGAAGATGTTTGAATCCTTTTTACGCTAAAAACATCAGGCAAAGATTGAATACAGGCAATAACTTTTTTCAAAGTATCTATATTATCAAGTTCAAGTCCCATTTCAACAATACCGACATGATTTTTTGTTTTTATTGTTGCATTAACAATATTAGTATTATTATCCGAAACCGCTGAAATAATATCTTTTAACAAGCCTAATTTTTCGGCAGTTTCAATTCTGATAGTAGTCGTATAAGTTTTATTTGTATTAACACCTGCCCACTTAATATCCATTAAACGTTCATGCGGAATAGTTTCAAGAGTTTTACAATCAACCCTGTGAACAGAAACCCCCTTCGAACGAGTTACGACACCGACAATCGGCTCACCCGGTATTGGTGAACAGCACATTGCAAACGAGTACATTAAACCTTCTAAACCTTCAATATCTTTTTTAGAAGCCTTTCTTCCGCCTTTATGGAAATTATCTTCAATATTTTTTTCGACAGGTTTTTTAAGCTTATTCAAAACCTTATTTGTTGTAGTTTCACCGTACCCGACAGCCGCAAACAAATCTTCTGCTGATTGATAATTCATTGACTTTGCGACCTTTTCAAATTCGCCTGATTTTATGTAATCATCAAAAACAGCCTTTGTTAATTCGTGTTCTAAATTAGATTTACCAAGCTTAACATGTTCTTCTCTGTTATTTTTCTTAAACCACTGTTTAATTTTTTGAGAAGCCTGTTTTGTCACAACAAAAGTCAACCAATCCAAACGCGGTGACGGAGTTTTTGAGGTTAAAATTTCAACGATATCACCATTATTAAGCTTTGTATTTAACGGTACAATTCGCCCGTTAATTAAAGCTCCGACAGTTTTATGACCGACATCCGAGTGAATACGGTATGAAAAATCCACAGGAGTAGCATCTTTTGGCAAATCCAAAACATCTCCGCCCGGAGTAAATGCAAATACCTGATCGGAGAAAAGGTCAAGCTTAACGCTTTTTACATAATCCTCCGCGTTTTTCATATCCTTTTCGTACTCAACAAGCTTATGCATCCACGAAAACTTCAAATCAGAAGCATTATCAGCTTTTTGCGAACCTTTTTCTTTATATCTCCAGTGAGCAGCAACCCCGTACTCTGCAACCTGATGCATTTCCCATGTTCTAATCTGAACTTCAAGAGGTTTTGAACGAGGTCCGATAACGGATGTATGCAAAGACTGATACATATTACCTTTCGGCATTGCTATATAATCTTTAAAACGTCCGGGGATAGGTTTAAACTGAGAGTGAATCAATCCCAAAACTTCATAACATTCTCTCACCGAATCTACAATTACACGAACCGCAGTAATATCATACAAATCATTAAAATTAATATTCTGGCGTTTCATTTTTGCATAAATACTGTAATAATGCTTTGCGCGTCCTGTTATTTGAGCATTAATACCGTTTTTTGCAACATCTTTTGAGATTTTATCTATTAAAAGATTAACCGTTTCTTCTCTGTCAGCTTTTGTTTGTGCAACAAGCTGTGCAATTTCGTAATACTTTTCAGGATCTAAATAGCGAAGCGATAAATCCTCTAATTCTGCCTTCATTTTATAAATACCCAGACGGTTAGCCAACGGAGCAAAAATATCCAAGGTTTCCTGCGCAATTTTTTTCTGCTTGGACTCTTCCATAAAATTAAGAGTGCGCATATTATGCAATCTGTCAGCAAGCTTTAGAAAAATTACCCTGATATCATTTGCCATTGCAATAAACAAACGTCTGAAATTTTCTGCCTGACGCTCTTCTTTTGATTTAAACTTCAACTTGCCGAGTTTTGTAACCCCCTGCACAAGAGTCAAAACATCATTACCAAAAAGTTCTTCTATAGTTTCAGGCTTTGTATCAGTATCCTCCAATACATCATGTAAAAACGCTGCAATCAGCGTATGTATATCAACCTCTAAGCCCGCAAGAATCTTTGCAACCTCGCAAGGGTGAATAATATAAGGTTCCCCGGATACTCTAAACTGCCCGTCATGAAGCCTTTTCGCAAATTTGTAAGCCTTCTCTACAAGAGCAATATCTTCTTCCGTATGATTTTGCGATAATAAAATTTCCTTGATATCTTTAAAAATTTCTATGTCTGACATAATAGAATAATGATATAAGTTATATTAATGATTTTCAAGGAAATCAAAAAAATTTCATCTAAAGAGATTAGATTTATGTTATATTAAAATTATGGTCAAAAAAACAACAGACGGGATAATTATTAATATAAGGATTTCCCCGAACGCAAAGAAAAACGAAATAATCCGCGACGGTGAAATTATAAAAATAAAAATTGCAACCCAACCAATAGACGGAAAAGCTAACAAAACTTTAATAGAATTTTTATCAAAAAATTTTAAAATCCCAAAAACTTCAATAAAAATTTTAAAAGGCGAAACTTCAAAAGAAAAAACTATTCTTTTTATGACTCAGGACCCTGAAAAGTTAAATTTACTTAACAAAACATTCGCCCAATAGCAAAATTATAAATTTACGAGGTTATAATCTAAAAAAAAAGGAGAATTTACATGCAAGTAAATAAAATTTCCGCCACAAATTTTGGAAATCTGGCAAAAGGGAGGGTTTACCCTGCTCCGGAAAAAAGAGAAAGAACATATAGCTATAATAATGACCTTTCTAAACCAACATCAAAAGAAGAAATGTATATTGACAAAAGGTTAAAAGAGCAAGATGCAAACTTCAAAAAAGCAATAGAAAAACAAAACGCTCTTATAGGTTCTTCACTAATTGCAATGGTTAACTACCTGAACGGAAATTCCGATGCAAACACAACAAGAGAACTCATTCAAAATAAACTTATAAAAAAAGCAGAACAAAAAAGGATTGAAATCTAATGAACGTATCTAAATTAAGTCCTCTCGGATATGAGGCAAAAACAGAAAAAGGAAATACTTATAAAAAATCTAACACCTGGGCTTATGCATTAACAGTTCCGACAATTGCACTGGAAGCAAGTCCTTATGTATTCAAAAACAGCCTATGGGCATCTGCACTTTCTTTAGGAAAAAGCTTTTCAGGCTACCTTGCAAGTGTACCAAAGAAATTGAAACTTCCTGTTGAAATGCTCCTTTCAGCAGCAGCTATAGGTATGAACTTCTACTTTGGACACCAAATTGACAAAAACAATGATAAAAAACGTGCCCAAAAAGCCGACACAGCAGCAGAAGAAGCTTCAAAAGTAAACTCTCAGGCTTAAGGGGTATTTACAAAAAAAATTTTCATACTATACTATTAGTAGAAGGAAATATAAATGACTCAAAACTTTTTACAAAAACATTATCATCATAAACATATCAGCCTGAAGAAGCTGTAAGAATGATGATGCGCTTGTAAAAACAATAAAAATTCAATTCTTTATAAACACAACTTCTTCAGGATATTTAACAAAAGCGAAGAAGTTGTTTTATTAGTAAAAGAATTGAGGTTAAAAGAAAAACATGACAATAACAAGTATCATATCCGCAATCGGAAATAACAGTACAATTTACCCGCTTTTAGTTCGTGACTGCTTTATAGAAGCACCGTCAAAAATTTTGATTGCCCGTAAAGAAAACATGAAAGAATCACGCGAGATTGCAAACGACGCGACCCGCGAAAGATTCATTGACGAATACGTAACATCAGCAATCTGGCTTGGCGGAATACCTGTTACAGAAAAAATTGTTGATAAATTTATTACTAAAAAAGGTTACAATCCTGATGTTAACCTAAATCTGTTTAAAGCAGACAAATCTCGAGGTAAAAAATTCCAAGGTATTGAATATAATATCAAAAAATTCGGCTCAATGGCTCAAGAAGATGTTCAAAAAGCTGTTGCTGACTTGGTAAAAATCAAAAACAACAAACGAGGATTTGAAAAACTTCTTACCAAAAAATTTGCAGCTGCAACAATTATTCCAACCGTGATTATGGGATTCATACTTCCTCCTTTAAATTTTGCACTGACAAGAAAATTACGCAAACAAAAAGAAATTAACAAACCACAAATGCAAATTAACCAAATTACAAAACCTCGTCCGACATTCAGTGAATTTACGGGTAAAGATATTGCATTTACAGGCGGTGCAAACCTTGTTTCAACAATTGCAAACTTAAGAACCGTTGATAAAATGGCAATTTCTGACGGAGGTTTAACTGTAGGAAGAGTTTCAACATCACGTAATAAAGACGAAGCTTATATGAATGCATTTCGTATGACGGGTTCAATAATTCTGAACTTTGTAACTCCTGCATATATTGCAAAAGGTTTAGATAAACTTGCAAAAAAAGTGTTTAAAATTAACGTAGACTTAGATCCGCTAATTTTAGGAAATAAAGAATTAATTGAAGCAATAAAAGCAGGTACCGTTGAATGTCCAAAAAACGGCAAAGCTGAAACACTGTTTAATTTTATAGACTCAAAACCAACAAGTTTATTCTCACAATCGGCTCAAAAAATGGGTAAATTAACTTATCTTGAATCAGGAATAAGAGATCCAAGGAAATTTGTAGATTTAAAAGATTTACGCAGATTCAGAAGAGAATTTGAGGCGTTTATAAAAAATGCAGCAGAATCAGGCAATATTGAAAAATTTGCGAGAAAAGCCAAAGCCGTAAAATGTTTTAATATTTTGGCAAATATCGGTATTTCAAGCTTCTTACTGGCGGTTGCTCTGCCAAAAGCCCAATATTTATTCAATAAAGCCGTAACCGGTTCATACCTTGACCCGGGTCTTGCTAAGAAAAATAACTAAGTTTTAGGAATTTCATAAAACTCAATATCTGTCGGAAGTTTTTGAAAATCCTCTCTTGATATTGTAATTTTATCTTTTGAATCCCAAGGGTTTAAAAGATAAATATTTTTTTCGTCGCTGCCAATTATAGAGTACGCATGGCGGGAGTGAAGCTCACAGTTTTTCTTCTTCTCACTTGAAGCAAGTCCGGAAAAAGTTTCTTGTGCATCTCCGCCAAAAGAAACTTCATAAACTCTGTCAGGCTTATTAAAGTCTTCTTTTGCAGGATCGACTTCAATATTAAACAAATCAAAATTCCAGCCAAATAGCGATTGCCACAAAAACTTGCTATAATTTGCGTCAAGAGTCACTTTATCTACATAGCCAAATTCTTCATCAATATCAAAATCCCTATTCTTTCTGCTTTCGTACGCATCATCACGAATAAGCTTATCCATAGCAATCTCGACAGCATTAACTTTTTCACTTCCTGTTGCCAAATTCGTATAACTATTCAAATCATTTTTAGTAACTCTAAACACTTTATCTTTAAGCCCTATCTTAGGTACATCAACTTTCAAAGTCACCAAATAATCTCCTGTTTTAGGGTCAATAGAAACTTTTTTCTCTAATTCTTTTAACATTTCTGGCTTTGCAATAATTGAATTTAATCCTGCAAGCAGCCAGCAATCACCCGTTTGTCCCTGTTTAATCTGTCCGGAAAAAGTTTTATTGTTTTTCACGTCAGAACTATCATGCACCCCGAAGTTCCGCATATCACCGCCGATAGAATTTTGTGCCCGATATAAATCAACCTCAACCTTATGATAATCTTTCGGATGAGAATTTATATCCCCGCGGATTCTTGATTGAGTCGCCTTAGAAGCATCTTCCATAGAAACATCAATAATTTTATTTATTAAATTTGCTCTATCTTTTTCTTTTAATCCCCATTCATCTGCAATTGCAGTAAGCAGACCTTCTATAGGTGCTAAAATTTGCGCTAAATTATCTGATGTTTTATAATCAATTTTTACACCCGGAATATCTCTTAAAACATCCAAAAACTTATATATATTATTTGAATTTTTCTCATTATTTTCTTTTGTTAAACGTCTATATTCTGTTAAAACATACTTTAAATTTCCTGAATCAATCATTTTTACATGCTGAGCCAAATCACCGCTGCCAAGTCCTTGTATATCATCAAAAAGCCTTTGAGCAAGCCATTTACCGCCATCTTTCGAAGACGATTGCTTAACATATAATGACTCAATATGATTAACTAATTTGTTTTTCAAGATTGAATCTAAACCTATTTCATCTTTAATATCCTGAATAAGCTCATTACCTGTCAGTTTTTCATACTGTTCAAGAGTTTCCAAAATATTATCACTTGTAATCCTTTTTAAAACATTTTCAGAAATGCTTTTGCGAGTTGTCGGCAAACCCAGCTTGGTTTTAGCATATATATCATCTTTTAAATCATTAACTAAAATATATTGCGGATTTTTATCCTCATAACCGTTTTGTTTTTTATAAGGTTTACCGTTAGTATATAGAACAAACCGAGAAACAGAGAGGTCTCCTGATTTACAATATCCTTCATAACTCAATTTCCCATTTTTATCATAACGGCTGTACTTCTTATCACCATTACGGAAAGTTTCGTTTTTTGAATCAGGGAAATTACATTCACCGGAATAAATTTTTTCGATTTTAACCCCGTTTTCGTGAGTTAACAATTTAGCCATATCAACAGTCGCCGAATTTTTGAGCAAAGATATTTCATGAACAGGTTTGCCTTTCTCATAAAAAGTAAGCATCTTTTGGGTTTCAGTATAATCCAAAACATCTAATACAGGTGTACCGTTTTTTAAAGACACGGTAATTTTACCGTCTTTCCCTTGAACAACATTATAAGTTTTACTATCATAAGTTGCTTTCAAACCATTTAGTGTATACTTGCTTAAATCAACTTTATTACTTTTATCATCAACCATTTGTAAGTGTGAAAATACAGGGTGTGTTTTATTGGAAGGCTGCATTAAATCAAGCCCCATCGCCTTATAGCCAAAAGCCTTATTTGCATCAGTTTTTTTTGAGAATATAGGATTTTGCAATTCCAACATTTCCACAGTAGAAATCAATTTTTCCGCAAACATTAATCGTGCGACTTCAGCCTTGCTCATTTTCTTACACTTCGGGTGAGAAGAAACATACATGTCATATTTTTCTGATACCGTAGGTTTCAACTTAAAAGACGAAAAATTTTGCATACTAATACCTTTATCTTTCTTACTTTCTATTTCGGCAAAACATAATAAAAACTTTAAATATTTTACAAAAACTTTACAAACACCTGATAAGAAAATCCACCATTCACCCCCTATACAAAAATCGATTTACATGATATTATGTAAACAGATGTAGTAGGAAATATTTTTTGAACATATATGCAATGAGGATTATTTAAACTAAAAACTAAATAAACGTACGGGTAGGATACATGTACCCGGCATTGCGTGTATTATAAAAAATAGAAAAGGATAAGGTAACTAACTTTATGGAAGCAAAAACCTTGTTATTAGCTATTGCAGCTATTACGGTAATAGTCTTAGTTGCAATGCTGATTATTCAGAAAAACAAAGTTAAAAACGCTCTTGAGTCTATCGAAAAAGACAAAAAAGCGCTTCAAGACAAAGAAAAAATTCTCTACAAAGAAGCAAAAATTAAAGCCGTAGAAGAATTACAAGAAGACAGAGAACAATTAAACGAAGAAGAAAGAGAACGCAGACAAGAACTTGCAAGACAAGAACAAAAATTGGCAAAAAGAGAAGATATGCTTGAAGACAAAATTCAAGAATATACCGAAAAAGAAATCCAAACCCAAAACAAATTAGACCAATTATTAGAAAAAGAAGATTACTTGGCTGAGCTTGTTCAAAAACAAACCGAAGAACTTGAAAGAATTTCCGGTATGTCAACAGAAGATGCGAAAAGAACCCTTTTAGAACAATTAAAAAATGATTTAGCTCAAGAACAAATGCAATTGGTTAGAGAAAATGAAGCTAAAATAAAAGAAATTTCACTGGAAAAGTCAAAAGAAATTCTATCTTCAACAATGCAGCGCTGTATGATCGAACAAGTTGTAGAAACAACTGTTTCTGTTGTAGGTTTGCCAAATGATGAGATGAAAGGACGTATCATTGGACGTGAAGGTCGTAACATCAGAGCATTAGAAACTTTGACAGGCGTTGACTTAATCATTGACGATACACCTGAAGCTGTTGTATTATCAAGCTTTGACCCTGTAAGACGTGAAATTGCTAAATTAACATTAGAAAAATTAATTGTTGATGGCAGAATCCACCCTGTAAGAATTGAAGAAATGGTTGAAAAAGCCAGAGAAGAAATTGATAAAAAGATTTGGACAGAAGGTGAAAACGCAGCATTGGAAATGGGCGTTATGGGCTTACATAAAGAGCTTATTAAAACACTCGGACGTCTTTATTACAGAACAAGTTACGGTCAAAATGTTTTAAAACACTCACTTGAAGTCGGACATATCGCAGGAATGCTTGCAGCAGAACTCGGTGCAAACGAAAAAATCGCAAAACGTGCAGGCTTATTACATGATATCGGTAAAGCGGTTGACCAAACTCAAGAAGGTACTCATATCCAATTAGGTGTAGAACTTGCTTCAAGATTTGGCGAAAAACCGGAAGTAATCCACGCAATCGAAGCTCACCACGACGATGTTGTAGCAAACACAATAGAAGCTGTACTTGTAAAAGTTGCCGATGCAATTTCAGCAGGCAGACCTGGCGCAAGACGTGATACTTTGGAAATTTACATTAAACGTCTTCAAAAAATCGAAGAAATCGTTAACAGCTACGAAGGCATCAAACAATCATTTGCAGTACAAGCAGGCCGTGAAGTCAGAATCATTGTTCAAGCCGAAATGTTTGACGATTTGGCATCAGGAAAACTTGCAAGAGATGTTGCAAAGCGTATTGAAGATGAATTGGATTACCCTGGTCAAATCAGAGTAACCGTTGTTAGAGAATTTAGAACAACAGAAATTGCAAAATAGTTTTATAAAAAAGCGCATCGAGTTTACTCGATGCGCTTCACATAAATCAGGGAACAAAATGACACAGAAAGACATAATAAAGATTATATTTTTCGGAGATATTGTAGGAAAACCCGGCAGACAAGCTGTCAGGGATTTTTTGGCACAAACTTCCGAAAAATATGATTTTGTTATTGCAAATATTGAAAATGCATCCCACGGTTTTGGTTTAACAGAAAAAAACTACAAGGAATTTATCGAATATGGAGTTAACGCAATGACTTGCGGTAACCATATTTGGGATAAAAAAGATGTTTATAACTACATCGATAATGCTGACCGACTGATAAGACCTATTAATTATCCGAAAGGAACAAAAGGCGTCGGCAGCAGAATTTTTGATATGGGAGAGTTTAAAATAGGGGTAATAAACGTACTTGGCAGAGTATTTATGAACCTTGTTGATTCCCAGTGGGAAGTTGTATCTGATGAAATTAAGCGCATAAAAGAAATTACCCCAATTATCGTTCTTGATTTTCATGCAGAAGCAACAGCTGAAAAGATTTGTTTTGGCAGGTATTGCTCAGAATTGGGCTTGAGTGCGTTTTTTGGCACACACACCCACGTACAAACCGCCGATGAAAGTATTATAAACGGAATGGCATACATAACGGATGCAGGATTTTGCGGAGCATCCGACGGGGTTATAGGAATGGAATATAAAACATCCCTATCCCGATTTTTAACAGCTATACCTGAACGTTACGATGTTGCAGAGGGCAAAAGCAGACAAGTTAACGCAGTAGAAGTTGAAATTGAAACTTCTACAGGAAAAGCCCGCTCAATAAAAAGGATTTTTATCAGTAGTAATAATATAGAAGAGGAAAGTAACAGTGAGGAAGAAATCTGATTTACATATCCACACGCATTTTTCTGACGGTGTTTTCTCGCCCGAGAAAATCGTGGATACCGCACTTGATGTGGGATTAGAAGTTATCGCTATCACAGACCACGATAACATTCTTGCCTATGATGCGGCTCAAAAGTACATTCAAAATAAACAACTTCAGGATAAAATCGAAATAATAAGAGGGATTGAAGTAAACACACTTCATAAAAACTATGAAGTCCATATTTTAGGATATTTCACAGACCCGAAAAACAGTGATTTTCTTGAACTTATAAAAAATCAACAACAAGCAAGAATTAAGCAGACAAAAGAAATTATCGCTCTTTTAGCAAAAAAAGAAGGGATTAAAATCAAATTTGAAGATATTAAAAAACTTGTCGCAGAAGGCGGCAGTATCGGGCGTCCGCATATTGCAAGAGCAATTACAAATGCCGGCGGTACCAATAATATAATGGACGCTTACGCAAAGTATATCCACGACGATTCACCTGTCTACGTACAGAGAAAAACCGTAACTCCGTTTGATGCGGTTGAGATAATATATGATGCAGGCGGAATCCCTGTTATAGCCCACCCGCACGATTTAGATATCGCAGAATCTTTGATAAAAGAATTAATGACATACGGACTTCGAGGAATTGAAGCTTACCACAGAAAACATTCACCTGCTTGTGTTGAATATTTCTCATCAATGGCAGAAGAGTTAGGGCTAATTGTAACGGGCGGTTCAGACTTCCATACTCCAAACATTATGAACGGACAAATAATCCTTGGTAAAAACTTCATACCTGAATGGGTTTATGAAAAATTACTAGAAGAAAAGAAACGAATAGATATGGCATAGGGGTAAAGAAATTTACCTACAGCGGGAACTATAAACAGGAGCAAAATGAGAAAACGATTTTGGAAAATTGAATATTCAATCACAATATTTGTAATTTTTGGCGTAATCCTTCTTTTGCTGCCAAGTTCGTTTATTACATCAAAAGAAGCAGCTTATATTTCTCGCTGGAATGAAACTTACCACAAAATGGATTACATATTCACAGCAATGAATGCTCAAGCTGATGCTGATATTTTAAAACGATTCAAAAAAGTTAAATCCGTTGATGACAGAGAACAACTTATGATAAATCTCGTAAAGCCATATATGAGAATATCAGAACAGGACAAACTTCAAAAAAAATACACACCAAGCTATCTTGACGGGAAAAAAGTTGATAAAAACGACAGATATTATTTTGATAATCTCTACATAAGTGAAAATAACATAATTGTAGGAATTAAAGATATTATTGATGATAATCTTTATCACCCGGGATTTTTAATGATGTTTGATATGAACGGAATAAAAGGTCCGAATATCTGGGGAAAAGATATTTTCGGAATCAACATTTATATAGACGGTAAAATAACACCTCTAGGGTATGATTGGAATCTTGAAGAATTAAAACAAGATTGTTCCGAACATGGCAGCGGGGTATCCTGTTCGCATTACTACAGAATTGGCGGAGATTTCAATGAATGATAACAAAATAAAAAAGATATGCGTATTCGCATCTTCCAGTAATTATTTAGATGAAAAATACTATCAAGACGCTCAAGAACTTGGCAGACTTATAGGGCAAAACGGATATGATATAGTTTATGGAGGAAGCAATTTAGGCTTAATGTGGGCATGCGCTTCCCAAGTAAAAGCTCAAGGCGGAAAAGTGACAGGCGTTATGCCTGAAAAGCTTCATAGTATGGGAGTTTTTACTGACGGATGTGATGAGTTTATCCTAACCCCGGGAATGAGAGAAAGAAAAGCCAAAATTGACAGTATCTCAGATGCTGTTATAGCACTCCCGGGAGGATTCGGAACATTAGAAGAAGTTTCTGAAATGATTGTACAAAAACAACTTGGCTATAACAAAAAGGCTATAGTAATACTTAATACAAACGGATTTTATGACAAATTAATTGAATTTTTTGAAGTAATGATTGAACAAAAATACGCAAATAAAAACATGCGCCACTATTACTACATAGCAAAAACTCCGTCTGATGCTATAGATTACATAAACAATTACACCCCATCAATACTTGATGTTGACAAAAACGCAATCTACGCCCGGGGGTAAATGTATTGGGAGCTGGTAATACATTGCAAGATTCTCCTCATTCTTTTTGGTAGGGGTAAAGGGGTAAATATATGAATATTACTAGACTTTTCAAGATGTGGTAATATAACTTAACAATGAAACAATTTCTACAAACCTAAATACTTAATATAATAGTAGGTAAAATTGTAGGAAGGAAATTTATTATGACAATGCAAATTCCACCAATGAATGATGCACAAGATTCTCGTTTTTCTAACACAAAGTACTTGAAAAATAAAAAATTTGAACCTCGATCTCCTGAGGTAGAAAAAATGTTAGCTGAGCTAAGAGAAAAACCGGGACCATTTACTCGAGCGTTAAAAAGAAAATCCCAACTAAGACAAATAACAGCAGCTTTAACTGAAAAAGTAGCAATTATAGCTAAAAAAGCATCCGTAATTCCACAAAAATTACTTAGGAGTATTAAATTATAAACAAAAAGAAATGATATGATTATTCATATCATTTCTTTTTTATGCTAAAATAGTTTTAAATAAGGAGAAAATAAACAATGGATCAAGAATTAAGAGACAAATACGAGGTTGTTATTGGGCTGGAAGTCCACGCACAATTGAAAACAAAATCAAAAATATTCGCACCTGATAAAAACGAATTCGGACAAGAACCTAACTCTTTAACAAGTCCGATTACACTTGGAATGCCCGGCGTTTTACCTGTATTAAATAAAGAAGTAGTAAATATGGGTATCTTAACAGGTTTAGCTCTAAACTGCGAAATCCCTGAAAGATGTAAATTTGACAGAAAACAATATTTCTACCCAGATTTGCCGAAAGGTTACCAAATCTCTCAATACGATGAACCTATTTGCGTAAACGGATACTTGGATATTAAAGGCAAAAGAATCGGTATAACCCGTGCACACTTAGAAGAAGATGCAGGGAAATTGGTTCACGCAGGCGCAGACGGACTTGCCGGTTCAAGCTATTCTTTAGTTGACCTAAACCGTGCAGGAACTCCGCTTTTAGAAATCGTATCAGAACCTGATATGAGAAGTTCTGAAGAAGCACGCAACTATATGGAAGAATTAAGAAACATTGTTCGCTATATCGGAGTTTGCGACGGAAACTTAGAAGAAGGTTCAATGAGATGTGACGCAAATATTTCAATCATGCCAAAAGGTTCTAAAGAATTTGGAACACGTGCAGAAATCAAAAACGTTAACTCTTTCTCAGCACTTCAACGTGCAATCGAATACGAAATAGACAGACAAATCGATATCGTAGAAGAAGGCGGACAAGTTGTTCAAGAAACAAGATTATGGGATGATAACTCTCGCGAAACCCGTTCAATGAGAGGAAAAGAAGATGCTCATGATTACAGATACTTCCCTGAACCTGATTTAATGCCTTTGAAAATTTCAAGAGAATGGGTTCAAAGTATTAAAGACAAAATGCCGGAATTACCATCTCAAAAACGTGCAAGATATCAAGAAATCGGACTTAGCGAGTATGACGCTAACGTTATCGTTGAACAAATGGGCTTGGCATTGTTCTTTGACAAAGTTCTTGAACTCGGTGCTAATCCTAAAACTGCCGTAAACTTTATTATGGGTGAAATTGCAGCTTACTTAAAAGAAGACCATATCGAAATTACCGATACAAAATTAACACCTGAAAATCTTGCAGAATTGATTTCTCTAATCGAAAAAGGTACTATTTCAAACAATATCGGTAAACAAATTATTATTGAAATGCTAAAAGAAGGTACCAAAGCTTCTGTTATCGTTGAGAAAAAAGGATTAAGCCAAATTACAGACGAAAGTGCAATCAAAGAAATTGTACAAAAAGTTGTTGATTCTCACCCGAACGAAGTTGAAGCGTACAGAAACGGTAAAACTAACTTGTTAGGATTCTTTGTCGGTCAAATTATGAAAGAAACAAAAGGCAGAGCTAACCCTAAAACCGTTAACGAAATGCTTAGAGGATTACTTGACGGTTAATTAAAGTAAGGACAGAATATGCTGTTTGATTTATTTAAAAGAAAACAAAGTTGTATGGAAAGCGAAATTTTGGAGCAATCCAAAATTTCGCAAATAATTCTTGATTCTTATCTTGATAAAGACGGAAATATCAATATCGAAACTCCGCAAGATATTAATAGAATCATTATTGTCGCAAGCGGTTCTTCATATCACTGTGCCCGCTATGCAGCCGAACTTTTCGGTTCAATTTCTAAAATTGAAGCCAGAGCAGTATATTCCAGCGAATTTCTACTAAACGAAACAATCGCACATCAAGACGGGATTCTTTATGTTTTTATCACTCAATCGGGCGAAACAACAGACACAAACCGAGCACTAGATAAAGCTAAAGAATTTGGTGTAAAAACTTTATGTATAACAAATAAAGAAAATTCAACAATCTGGAATGCTTCAGATTATAAAGTTGCTTGTCACGCAGGTGATGAAAAAAGTATTGCGGCAACAAAATCTTTTACTTCGCAACTAATTTGTTCTACATTATTGGCACTAAAATTTGCTCAAGATAAAGGTATTGATATTTACGATTATGTTCTTGATTTAAAAACAATTCCGTCATACATAGAAGCCGCATACGCACTTCATCCTAAAATTAAACAACTTGCAAGGTTTATTTCTAAATATAAACATATTATTATAACAGCTGACGGACAGTCTTATGCACTAGCAAAAGAAGCATCTTTAAAAATTAAAGAAACATCTTATATTAACACAAATTCATCAATCTTAGGTGAATTTATGCACGGTCACGTCGCAATATTGAATAATAAAAATTCTGTCTTAATTTACATCCTAAATGACAGTTTCACATATACTGCAATAAAGAATCTGAACACTATAAAAGAAAATTATAACCCGCCAATTTGTTTAATCGGCAACAGAACTAATCAGATAAAATCCACATTTAACGTAAACACAGAATGCGAAAAACCTATCGTAAAAACTATCTGTATTGCCGTTATAATTCAACTTTTAGCACTGGAAACAGCACTAAAACTTCACAGGAACGTAGATAAACCGCATGGATTAAATAAAGTTGTAAAATAATAAAAAGAAGAAGCGGATGAAAAATACATCCGCTTCTCTTTTGTTATAACGATTTAATAATAGCACTGTTAGTAGTTCTTGTGGTATTTTGACTCTTAC
>CAJUAL010000002.1 GCA_910584405.1 uncultured Vampirovibrio sp. | reverse complement strand
CTCGGATTGTGGTTCCGATATGCATGGGTTCGAATCCCATCAGGCGCCCCATTTTAAAATTTGCCTCTTTTAGAGGCTTTTTTGTTATTAAAGTTAGGAGAAGAGTTTGAATAAATTTGGGTTATTAGAAAAACTGGGAGTCGAATTTAACACTGATAAGGCTTCAACAATGTGCTATGATAATACAACTTACCAAGGTCATGATTATTTAAAATATTATGAGCTGTTTTTAGCCCCAATGAAAGCTCAAAAATTCACACTGGTAGAACTTGGATGTTTTACAGGTGCTTCTTTAAAAATGTGGAAAAAATACTTCACTAAGGCAAATATAGTTGGAGTAGATCTTAACCCTGACTTAAAGAAATTAGAAGAAAAAAGAATTAAATTTATATGTTCTGATGCAACGGCAGAAGATTTAACCGAAAAATTGGAACCTTATAAAGAATCTTTAGGAATAATCATTGATGATTGTTCTCATGCTTGGGGTGATCAGAGAAGATCTTTTGAAATGCTTTTCCCGATGTTGCAATCAGGAGGCTATTATATTATAGAAGACTTAGAATGCGGTTCACTTGGAGCATATCCGTCTTACCCGCCAAAAGTTCTTGACGCTCAAGTATTTTGGGATTATGCAATGGATAGGATGAAAATACTAAGAGTTTCGGAAAACCGAAACCAAATAGCTTACAGACCGTTTTTCCAACAACTGCCTGAACATATTCAAGATATTGAATTATCTATTGATATGGCAATTACAATCCCTGGAGCTATAATATTCAGAAAAAAATAAGTTACACATATTAATGCGTTAACAACTTTAATCCCGTAATTCCCAAGATAATTAAAGCAATACAGGTAAAGCGCATTATACTTATTGGTTCTTTAAACAAAATTATACCAAACAATACTGTTCCTATAGTTCCGATACCGGTCCAGATTGCATAAGCTGTACCTAACGGTAAACTTTTTAATGCCAAAGCAAGAAAATAAAAACTTAAAATCATACACACAACCGTAATGAACGAGGGCAAGAACTGAGAAAATCCGTGTGAAAACTTCAACCCGACAGCCCAGCTAATCTCAAATAAACCTGCAACAAATAAATATAACCAGTGCATAATTCTCCTTTCACAAAAAACTACCCGCAAGATATCAGTTATCTCCCGGGCTTTTATCCTTCCGTGTACACAAAATACTTTTGTGCGTTTTCTCTCGGACCAGCCCAACATGTTGTTGCGGAACCCTAGAAAACTTACAGTTATTATAATACAAAAAGATTAAACTTTCACATAAACATTCGGCATAACCTTTATAAAGCCGCGTCGTTGAACAATTTCATCAACGCGACCTTCATCAATTTCACCTGTAACAAACAGGCTGCCATTTTTAAGATTCCAAGCTGCAAAGCTCATAAAGTTGTCAACCTCTCTATCTGTAAAATAATTAAGAATATTACGACATAAAACGACTGTATTAGAATTGTCCTTATGATTTTTCATAACATCAAACATATCACCCTGATGAAAATTTACTTTATCGGTTAATACAGGGAAAACATTATATGTTTTAGAATTTTCTAATGTATTATTCAGAATATCAATTTCTTTATCAGGTTTAAGTTCAAAATACTTACTAAAATCTATATTTCGTTTTTTAAACCTTGTCAAATCTTTATCATCCATATTTAATAAACCGCTGTTCGCAGCCTCATACACATTTTTATCAATATCATAAGCTTCAATGGGGAAAAATTTATCAATATTTTTATTCTTATAATTTTCCAATAATGTAATAATTTGAGTATAAGCTTCCGAACCGTCTGAAGATGCAAACTGTAAAATTTGTACTTTGTCTTTATCATTAAAGTGTTTTACCATAAAATCGGTAAACTGATTCCAATCTATATCTGCCCTAAACATTTTTGTTTTAGTACCAATCCCGTTACCGTTTTCGGCTCTGTAATAACCGTTATTCGAGGTAAAATAGCAATAATTAGGACAAAAATTTATTTTCATATAAGAGATAAACCTTGTAAAATATAAATTTGCTACACAACAAAGGCGCGGATGAGTAAACTCATCCGCGCCGCTACTTTAAAATATCCTTACTTTTTATTGCATCCGCAATTACATTCACATTTTACAGGAGGTCTTTTGTGCATGCCTGCTTTATGTCTTTTGGCAAATTCTGCCTTGCGTTCTTGCTTTAGTGTTTCAAGTTTTTTCAATTGTTTATCAGTTAAAATTGATTCAAACTCTTTTTTGTTTTGAACTCGAAGTTCTCTAAGCTGTTGTCTTAATTCCCAGGCTTCTTTTTCTTTTTGTTTTAATTGTTCAAAGATTGGTTTTGCAGCTTCCATTTGTTTTTCTCTGATTGCTTTTGCCTGCTCTTTTTGTTTATCTGTTAAATTTAGTTCATCTTCAAACTTTTTCATATCAAAACAAGGTGGTCTGTGCATTCTTTCAGGATGCGCAAATTCAGGACCCGGTTTTTGACAACGTTCAATAGGACATGGTCCTGGTTGAACCGGTTGAACTGCTTCATCTGCAAATACAGGAACTGAACATGAGATTGCAACTACGCCTGCCAATAATAATTTTTTCATTTTTTAATCCTTTCATTAGCCTCTACATAAATACAACGAAAACAAAAAATTATTGTTCATTTTATGTTATTATTAAAATATCGGGAGGGTTAAATGAAAGATAAGAAACAGGTTTTAGGAATTTGTATAATACTTTTTATTGCTTTTATCTTAAGAATTTTATATATTAATACCGAATTTTGGTATGACGAAGCATGTTCTTGGTTCACGGCAAAACAAGATTTTCCGTTCGGAATTATTGATAATTTAATTCATTTAGACCTGCAGCATACACCTGTTTATTTCTTTTTACTGCATTTTTGGATGAAATTTTTTGGAGATGGAGAAATTGCTATAAGAAGTTTATCTTTTATCTTCGGAATACTTTCAGTTCCTTTGACATTTATTGTTTCAAAAAAACTGTTTGATAAAACTTTTGCATTAATTTCAACGGCTATAGTCGGAGTTTGCCCATTATTGGCTTTTTTCTCCGTTGAAGCAAGAATGTACCCGCTTACGGTTTTTCTTGTTTTATTATCTTTAAATTTTCTTGTTGATTTTGAACAAAAACATGATAAAAAATCCTTAATTAAGCTGATTTTGGTAAATGTACTGATTCCATACACACTTGTTGGCGGAATCTTTTATAATATATCATTAGCTGTTTGCTACGGAATATATTTATACAAGCAAAAACAAGACTCTTTTTGGTTATATTTGAAAGGATTTTGTATAGAAGCGGTATGTTTAATCCCGTATATTATTTTAATCGGATATTATGCAAAAATGCGCTCATTATTTGTGATAAGACATGAGGGTGAATTTGCATTTTGGCAATTGATAGAAGTTATCAGAAACTTTTTCGCTTCAACCATTGTCGATAATCCGTATTGGCCAACATTAAAGACTTACGAAATGACACCTGCTCTTACATTATTAGTTATGATTCCATGCGGATACTTTTTATATGGGTTGGTTAAAGGTTTTGTTAAATCTTCAGGGTTTCTAAAAAGTTTGTATTGCCTATTTTTCTTAAACTTTATATTTGCGTTAATTTTTGCAATATTGGAAGTTAATATTTTTACAATGAGATATATACTATATCTTCTGGCTCCGTTATTTATATTATCTGTTAACGGGTTGTCAATAAGTCTTACTAAAAGGCATTTAACTATATTTTTAGCATACTTTGCATTAACTTCAATATGTTTTAACTTTCAATACTCTAAAAAAATAAAGAATTTAAAACATATGGCACTATCAGCTGTAAGGGAAGAATCACAAGCATTAGGACTTACGAATAAAGATATTATAATAACTCCATTTGCATCAGATGCGCCTTATTATTTCAGATTCACTGATTCGGTTAGAATGCATAATTTTGATTTTCACAAAGAATTGAGGAACCCTTATAACAGTAAATATTACGATATAGAACAGCAAAAACTTATGGATAAAGAAGCAAAATACAGCGTAATTTTTGATTCTGTATTTGCGGAACACTGTTTTTCCGAAAATTTTGTTGATTATTTCTTAAACGACGTTAATAATAAAACAGACTCAGGAAGATTTGTACTTGTTGCACTTTACGGTGAAGACGGAAATAATGTTGTGCCAATAGAAGATTTAAGAAATTCAGTCAAAAACATAACGGATGTCAAGAATAACAAAGTTCAAATTATGCTCCAAAAGTATTTATATGACATATTATTTTTACTTGAAAGAGATTTTACTTTCATCAAAAAATATAAAAAAGGCAATTTTACATACATTCTGTACCAAAAAAGATAAGGTAAAAAATGAAAAAAATTATAACACTTATAATTTTATTTATGAACGCAATCGTTGTTCTTGCAAACGAAGAAATAATCTGGCAAAGGGTTTGCGAGAACAATTACATTAACCCTGAAGGTATTGTGGGAACAAGTGATATTTACGGATTTTCATTCATATTAAAATCGTTTAACAAAGGGCAATATGAACCTGTTAACGGGAAGAAAATTCTTTATACCTTAAGTAACTACACAATTGATTGCTCTAAAATGAAATATAAAATTGGTGTAATAGATTCATACGGATATCAGGATAATTTTATAAACGGGGATTATAACAGATACGCAAAGTTCCAGCCGATAGCAGAAGGAACGGCAGTCAGTGAAGTTGCAAAAAAACTTTGCAGACCGTAATTAAAAAATCCTCCTGATAAATAACAGGAGGATTTTAAAGACTCTGGTTTTAAGCTTGTCTTAAGCTGCTACATCAAGTTTTTTACCAACTTCAGGAGCTGTAGGAGCTTTTGGAGCTTCAGCTGCCGGAGCAGTCTTAGCTTCTTGCGGTTTTTCATCAACTTCAGACTTTGGTGCAGTTGCAGCAGGTGCGTTTACTGTAGGTTTTGATGAAATTTCTACTGTATCCATTTTCGGTGCATCATTGATAACAGGAAGAGTCTTTACAAATTCTTTCATAAATTCATCAACCGGCATTTGACGTGTACCGTTTTTGTCACCAACAAGAGTAACAATACCGTTATTTTTTGTTGCAGAGATATGTTCTCCGTCTTTTGTTACATAATTTACCGTTGTAAAAGGTTTATCTACCGTTAACGGTTTAAATGCTGAAACTGAATCTACCATATCTAACCTTCTTTCTTTTATATACTTATTATGAAACATAAAGATGAAAAATAATAAAAATTGCTAATTTCTCGGTACATTTTTTACATTTCTTAATTTTCATGGTTTAATTAACTTATGATAGAAATAATGATTTTATATGTCTTATTAAAACAAGATTTAACAATGTACTCTATCCATAAGCGAATCGGTGAGTACTTTTTGGCATATTCAACCCCGAGTTTTGGGGCAATAAAACCAGCTCTTGTCAGGTTGGAAAAAGCAGGATGCATTACATCTTCTAAAATAATGTCTGATGGCGGTAAGTTATCAGTTTTCTACACTATAACCAAAGAAGGTTCAAAAGAGCTGCAAAAACTTTTAGTAAAACCGTTTTCAACAAACCCACTTCAATTTTTATCAGATGCAAGAGTTAAAATATCTTGCGCATCTGTCTTATCTAAAGAAGATTGTAATGAATTGTTGTTAAATATAAAATCAATTGCTCTTCTACATAAAGTTAATGCAGAACAAACTTTAGAAGATGAATATACCCCAAAAGATTTTTATCAAAAAATTGCGCTAGACAATACAATTTGTGAATACAAAAACTTTATTTCAATGGTAGAAGGATTGGAAAAGAATAATGCCGGCAATAGTTAACAGCGTTATAAAAGGTTCAATAGCAGAAGAACTTGAAATCCAAAAAGGCGATGAACTTGTTTCAATCGACGGAAATAAAATGCTTGATATGATTGATTATAATTTTTATATGAAATCAGAACTTATAACTGTTGAAATAAAAAAAACAAACGGTGAAATTGAAGAAATCGAAATAGAAAAAGATTTTGAGGATGATTTGGGAATAGTCTTTGAAAGTGCAGTATTTGACAGAATCAAACCATGCCTGAATCATTGTATATTTTGTTTTGTAGACCAACAACCAAAAGGGTTAAGAAACACCTTATACATAAAAGATGATGATTACAGGCTGTCATACCTTCAAGGAACATATATTACCCTGACAAACCTCAAAGATGAAGACCGCGAACGCATAAAAAGAATGCATTTGGGACCGTTTTATGTGTCTGTTCACACTACAAACCCTGAACTTCGCGTAAAAATGCTTAGAAACCCAAACGCGGGTAAAGCTTTAGAAAATTTAAACTGGTTTCGAAAAAACAAAATCCCGTTCCATACACAAATTGTACTATGCCCGGGAATAAACGACGGAGCGGAATTAGACAGAACATTATCGGATTTAGCAAAACTTAAAAATACTGTGCTTTCTGTTGCAATCGTTCCCGTCGGAATCACACAATTCAGAGCAGAAGGAGAACTTAGCAGAGTTGATAAAAAATGCGCTCAAGAAACTATTGAAATTGCGTCAAAATATAAACGGGTATGTTGCTCTGACGAATTTTTCTTACTTGCTGAAAAACCTATTCCGCCTGCAAAATATTACGGAAACTTTTGCCAGCTTGATGACGGAGTTGGTTCATTAAGACTTACCCTTGATGATTTTTACAAACAAAAACTTCCAAAAACCATCTCAAAGCCTTATAAAATGGTCTTTGCATGTTCTTATGCCGCAAAAGATATGTTAAACGAAGTTGCTGAAAAATTAAACAATATAAAAAACCTGAAAGTTGAAGTTCATCCCGTTAAATCAGAATACTGGGGACAAGATATTACGGTTGCAGGGCTTATAACAACAGAAGATCTCATTAGAACAGTAAAAGATGTTGACTGCGACAAAGTTGTAATTCCGTCTGTTATGCTTCGACCATATACAGAAGACTTCTTAGACGGTAAAAACCTTGACTACGTAAAATCACAAACAAAAAAAGAATTTTTCGTTCAACAAAACATTTATTCACTAAAAGAAGTAGTAGATTTTATAAACACACTTTAATCTTTTTCAAACCCTACTAATTCATCTAATGAAACATTAAACACCTGTGCAAGTTTTATAAAAGTGGTAAACCCGATAGTTTCCTTACCCGATTCTAATCTATTAATATGCTCTCTTGTTCTATCCGTTAATTCTGCAAGATATTCCTGAGAATACTTGTTTTCTATCCTCAACCTGCGAATATTTTTCGCTAACCGCTCCTGATAAGTATTTATATCTTGCATATTTTGATTATACGTGTATAATATAATTATTCTGTGATAAATACCGCACAGGAGGAGGTAAGATGCTATCTAAGAAAACACCGATAATGCACCGCAAGTCATATATTGATGTAATAAGTGCTAAGATTTGTAGCATAATGCCCGCTTTTACATTGGCTGAGGTACTGATTACACTCGGGATAATAGGTGTTGTTGCAGCACTGACGATTCCAAGTCTAATTGCTGCACACAAAGCTCATAGACTGCGTGCCCAGTTTTTGAAATCATATTCAACAGTACAACAGGTTTTTAAACAAATGGAAGCTGATGATGTTTCACTTGACCCTTCAACTTACCCCTCAAGAACGTTTTATAAAACATTTATGAAATATTTACAAACCCCATTTGATTGTGGACCTGATGGACTAAACAGAAATGAAAATAAGCGATATTCTTTATGTTACGAAGCGAGTTCTAAATCTGCTAATCATTACAAAACTTTTGATGGTAATTCGACAGTAAGTTACACTTATTTTGATGATGGACAAATTGCATTGCAAGACGGCACATTAGTTATGATAGAAAATCATACCGGAAGGATATGGGTATCAGTTGATATAAACGGTTACAACAACCCGCCAAACCGTTGGGGGTATGATTTATTTACCTTTGAATTTCTTGACGGAGAGTTAAGAACTATGGGCGATATTCAAACATCATTCAATAAAATAAGTCAATCCTGTAATCACAAAACTTCAGGGGGCTCAAACGGTGCTGCATGCGCACACCGCGCAAAAACTGAATCAGATTATTTCAAATGGGTTGTCAAAAACATTAAATAATAATTACCTACGGTACAGGGTCATATCCTCCGGGGTTTCCGGGATGACATCGGCAAATCCTTTTTATCCCAAGCCAACCGCCTTTTAAGACTCCGTACTTTTCTATTGCCTGTTTTGTATACTCAGAACATGTCGGATAAAACCTGCAAACTTTTGGTGTAAACTTTGAAAAATACTGATATATTTTGATAAGTGATAAAAGGATTTGTTTCATAATCTACCTCTAATCACCAATATACGCATCCCCGACAGTATCAATCGCTTCAACCTTAATATCAGTTATAAGTTCAGAATACGAAATTACAACAATTGTCGGGATATGGCGTTCCAGAAGCTGATATAACGGAAGTCTTATTCTTGGAGAACATAAAACTACAGGCTGACGTCCGCAAGTTTGGTGAGCCCGAAGAAGAGTTGTTGCTGTTGTTTCAATAAGTTCCTGAACCTGTACAGGATTAAGCAAAAACATTGTTCCTAACTCGGTTCTTTGACAAGAATCATCCAGAGTTTTTTCCCACTCAGGAGATAAAGTAAGTGCATACAAAACCTTATCGGATTGAACATTCGATAAACAAATTTGACGGCCTAAAGCCGCTCTTAAACGCTCTGATAAAATATCAGGTTCTTTTGAAAATCTTGCATAATCACAAAGTCTTTCAAATACAAAGATAATATCTTTTATAGAAACTTTTTCTCTGATTAAGTTAACAAAAATCTTTCTTAAGTCACTTGTTGAAATAATTGTCGGCACAAGATCATTAACAAGTGTCGGGTCTTGAGAGCGGACAAGCTCCATAAGCTTAAGAACATCTGTTTTTGTCATAACGTCATCAACATGTTTTCTTACACATTCTTGTAAGTGTGTAACAATAACATATGTTGCATCAACTGCAGTTACAAGTCTTGCAGACTTTGCATCTTCCTGACTAATCCAATAAGCCTGAGTTTGATAAGTCGGGTCAATACCAATAATAGCATCATCAGGAACTTCTTTTTTCATAGAATCCCACTGGTCGGCAATTACCATAAATTTACCCGGATAAACGTAACCTGTGGCAACAGTATTACCACGGATAGAAATCATATATTCATTCGCATCAAGAGCAGATGAGTCCATAATACGAATGTTAGGTAAAATATACCCGAGTTCATCAGTAACCCTTTGACGAAGAGCTGCGATTTTTGCAAGCAACTGACCTTCCTGGTCAGGGTCGGCAATTACAAGAAGATTTGAACCAACCTGCAAGCTCAAAATATCAACCCCTAAACGTTCATACATTCTGTTAGGGTTAACCAAATCCTGCATGTTTTGACGAACATTTTCCAACTGACCTAACTGAGATTGAACATCAGCGTTAATTAAAACTTGGAAACCTGCAACAAACAAACCAATAGCAAACATCAAAAACGGCAACCAAGGCAACCCTGTCCAATGACCTGTTGCAGCAAGTAACAACAAGAATCCAGCCGCAAAGAAAAGTGCATACGGTTTACTTGTAATCTGGGCGGTAACATCTGAACCCAAAGACGGACTTGCCGCAGAAGCACGAGTCATGAAAACACCTGCCGCAATTGACATCAACAATGACGGAACCTGAGAGGCAAGACCGTCACCAATAGTTAATACAGTATATTTTCCGACAGCATCAGCTATCGGCATTTGGTTCATCATACATCCTACACACAAACCGCCGATAATGTTAATAAGTACGATAATAATACCTGCGATAGTATCCCCTTTTACGAACTTCATCGCACCGTCCATAGAACCCATTAAACTTGATTCTCTTGATAAATCATCACGTTTTTTTGTAGCTTCTTCAGGCGACATCAAGCCCGCGTTAAAATCCGCGTCAATCTGCATTTGTTTACCCGGCATCGCATCCAACGCAAAACGCGCGGAAACCTCCGCAATACGTTCAGCACCTTTGGTAATTACCATAAACTGTACAACTGTGATAATAAGGAAGATTACACCCCCTACAATCATATTACCACCCGTAACAAATGACCCGAATGCATGAATTACTTCCCCCGCCTCACCTTTTGCCAAGATTAAACGGGTTGACGCAATAGACAAACATAGCCTGAACATTGTACCAATCAAAATAATTGACGGAAAAGACGATAACTCAAGCGTTTTTTGAACATACAAAGCGAACATCAAAAGCACAACGCCTAACGTAATATTCAAACAAATACAAATATTTATCATCCAGTTCGGCAATTCGCATAGCAAGATAATCAAAAGAAACAGCACAAAAAGTGCCATAAAAATTTCACTTATCGGATTTGCATTTCCCTCAGGTGCTGCCATTATACTTCTTTCAATACCTCACTTATTATTGCAAGCTGTGATTCTACAGTTGCATCAATTACGCCGTTGGTGGTTGTAACTAAACATCCGCCTTCCATAACATTTTCATCTGATACCACAATTATTTTTGCTTCTAAGCCTAACGAAGTTGCAACCTCAGGAACATCTTGTTTTAAGATTGCAGCCTGCGAAGGATTAACCCTTAAGGTTATCTTGGTTTCTTCCTTAGATAAGCCTTTCATTATATCTTTGATATTTGCAAGCAAAACTTGCGGATCTTCTGACATTTCTTTTTTAATAATTTTTTTTGCAATATCAAGACTAATCTCTAAAATATCAGGAGCAATACTGTTATAAACCTCTTGTTTGGCATTCATAAATTCAGCAATTGAGGCTTTAATATTTTCAATATCAAACTTAGCTGCCTCTAACCCAGCATTATAACCTTCTTTTGCGGCAGCTTCTTTTATCGCATCAGCTTCTTCTCTTGCGCGGGAGATAAGGTTTCTGTCATCAATTCTGCGAAAACCTCTGCGGCGATCACCCTTCCTGCGTTCCTGCCTTTGCTTAAAATCAATATTATCCAAATCAAACAAGTCAATTTCCTGTTCGTCCGAAGACTCTGATTCTTGTTGAACTTCTTCTGAAACCGAAACTTGTTCTAATTCTCCCTCATCTGATTTTTTATGTTTCTTTTTTATAATCATGATACAACATTATTATACACTATTTGCCAGATGTGTGGCAACAATACTTGCGACTTTTGGCGGGATTTTATCATAGTATTTACCTTCTAACGCATTAAACACAAGGCGTTTGACCTCTATTCGCTCGCGGATTAATATTGTATCTATTTCTTTACTTGAATATTTTGAAACGGAATTTCTAATTCTTGCAACTACGCTGTTTGGATTAAGTTCGGTAACTTTAGGCAAATTAGTCTTAATTTCTTGTAAACAGCGAAGAGCATTCGCGGCACCGATTCGCTCGGGCAAATTCGGAACCTGCATAAATTTTATTACATCCTGTGCATCTTCAGGGTTAAATTTATTCAGAATTGTCTGAACTTTATCCTGATTCATTTTCTTAAACAACATTGCAACAGTTGCAAGTTTTAAGACTTTAGAATCAACTTTAGGAAACTCAGCAGATACAGCTCCGCCTGATGTCGGCATTGAACCGTCCGCAGAAGGCATCGGAGCACCCCCATTTTCTTGCTGCTGCTTCATTTCCTGTGCCATTTTATCCATATTGGATTGACCAAGGGCAAATTCCATTAAACCTTCATCAATAGCACCTTTGTCTTTTAATTCGGTAATAGCTTCCGCGTAACTTTTTTTAACGTGATGTTCAACAAGTTCCAAGATTTTATCATGAGGCAAGCCTTGTGAAAAAGTTTGCTTTGCTATTTCAAAAATAGTATAAGCAATCTTTTGCATAACAGCGTCCCAATATTGTTGAGGGATTCCTGAGCGAATCAAGTCAACAGACTTATGGAACGACCATTCTGCAATAATCTGGGTAATCGTAACTGCTTGATTTTCATCAAAATTAAGATTAGGATCTTCTGCAAGAGCCTTCCCTGATAACAGCGAAAAATTACCTAAAGTATTAACAACATATTGCTTTTGGCTATCATCAAACTCGGCTGGAACCATCTCTTGCGCTTGCGCGGCAAGGTTTTGTGCAAAAGCTTCATAATCAAAATTTTGTGTTGCCATTTTTTACTACCCTTCTTTTGCAGAACCTTCTTCAATCCAGCTCTTAATTTTATCTGCCGCATCTTCTGTTATTTCACCTGAAATAGCATCCAGAGAATCTATCAGTAAGTTTTCATCAAACTGTGGTATTGCAGCTCTTTGCTGTTGATTTATCAAGTCTTGGGCAAGTTCTGATTGACGTTGAGTTAACTGACTTGCGCGAGAATTAATATCACTCAATTGTCTTTCTTGTTCTAAAGCTTTTTGACGTAATGATTCAACTTCAATTTCGTTTTCTTCTCTTATGCGTTTAACCTTAGCTGAAATTGCCTTAAAGATTATAATAAGACCAAGAGCTGAAATAATTAACGCCAGCCACCAAGGGTTGCCTGTTTCATCAACTTTAGGCAAGTTTTGCTGTCTTTCAGGTGTTAAGTATGGATCATTTGAAGATGTATACGCTAAAGAAACGTTATCCGCAGTAACTTTAGGACTTGCCGCACGTGCGATTAATTCTTTTAACTCTTCCGGTGTAGTATCTGACGGCATGTTATTTTTATCAATTGTAACGGCAATTGATATATCTTCTACCACACCCGGTTTAATATATTCATTTGTTTGGGTTTTTGTAACTCCGTATTGAGTTTCTGTTGCGGTACGTGAATAATTTCTGTTTTGACTTGAATCAGTTCCACCTGTAGGTAAGCCGTTTGGAAGATATGTGCTGACAGCATTAATACCTTGTGATTGGTCTTTTGTCTGATCACCCAAACCTTCTCTGAATGATTGTTCTGTTACGGAAGCTTTTTTATTCGGATCGTATTCTATTGAAAATCTTTCAACAGGAGTTTGACGCAAGAAAGTACTTACAGTTGCAACATAATTTCCCGGACCGACAAGACGGTCTAATTGTTTTGAAATTTTTTGCTGCATGTATTTATCATTTTCTTCAAGTTTTTGAAGCATTTCGTCTTCAGCGTTCATTACACTGTGGTAAACATTACCGTTAGTATCTGTTATTGCAATATTTTCGGCAGTTAAGCCCGATACGCTGCCCAAAAGGAGGTTAGTTATAGCTTTAACTTTTAACGGATCAAGTTTTTCTCCTGACGGAATAACAATTTGAACAGTTGCGGTTTTTGGCTTAGGATCATCAAACATTGAACCGCTTTCAGGAATTGATATAAATACCGTTGCATTTTGAATCGGCTTAATCTGCTTGATAAGTCTTGCCAACTCTCCGTTCATTGCACGCGCAAGACGAATTCTTTTATCTTCTTTAGTTGATGTGAAGTCCCCTTTATCAAAGATTTCCAAACCAACGTTTTGGTCTACCAAACCGCTTTGAACGATTGCAATCAAAGCGTTATCTCTATCAGTAATTGTACATTTCTTTGTTAAAGTTGAACAGTTTTTAGCATTCAAAACAAGCATGGATTTTGTACCGTCAAGCTGTCTTTCAACAGTAATCCCCTGTTTTGCCAGTAAAGCCTGAATTTCTAAAGCCTTACCTAAATTATCGGTAGTAAGCAAATTTACATTTGTTTTTAAAGGTTCACCGCCTACGACTGTTCCTTCGGATTTACCTTTATTTCCCCCGCTTACCGCTATTGCTATTGATATAACCACAACAACTATTACAAGAACAACCCCGCCGATTATTCCAAATAGTAATGGCTTATTTTCCGTAATTTTACTAAAATCCATTTTTGTCCCGCTGTCTGAATATTAATTATTTGTACAAATTTTATTAAGAAGTAATATTAAACAGAAATTTGTGAAATTCTGTCGTAAGCGTTTATAACTTTACCTACCATTTGAGTTGCTACTGATATACTTATTTCAGATTTTGACATTGCTGTCATAACGTCATGGATATCAACATTTGAATTACCAGACATTACATCTTTCAACATGTTATCCGGAGCATTTGCTTCTGCGTTAAGATTTTCCACAAGCCCTGTAAATACTTGTTTAAAATTAGCAGTTTCAGGCTTTTCTACAGCATCCATACGCATACTTGGCATATTAAACCCTGATGTAAACTTTGTATGCTGTATTCTTGATGCTAAATCATATCGTGGGAAATTACTTTGCATAAATACTACCTCTCTTTTTTATAATACTTCATAAGCCCCCTTTGTTTCAACTTTTAACGGCAAAAATCAACCAAAAGGAGTATAAGTGCATATATTGCGGGTTTTATGCTTAATATTTAATAATATTTTCTAAATAGTCAACTATTCAAGCTTTAACCATACAACAGCATACGGATACATTAAAAGTCTGGTTTTCTTATCTTTTAAGGATACATTTAATTTATATTCATCATTTGTTAAAATATTTTTCAAGTAAACCTGATGTTTAGTTTTAATGGATTTAACCAAAACATCAGCCGGAAGTTCGACTTCGGCGGTGCATCTTTTATCGGACAGATTATTTACAATCAAATACTTTTCACCTTTATAACTTCTAAGGTAAGCAAAAATATAAGGCTGTTCGGTTTTTAGAATACTCAAGGTTCCGCGTCTTAGGGCAGGAATCTCTTTCCTCAGTTCTATCATTTTTTGAACCTTATGAAAAATCTTTCCGCTGTATGTTCTTGAAGTAGCAGCAGCGTCATAAAAAGCTTGTCTTGTTAAAGAACCTCTGTTAATATCACGACTGTCAAAGAATGATAACAGTTTAATTTTCTTTTTACGGTTGTTATTCTTTCGCAGTTCAGCGGATTTTCTTGCGTTTGCAAAGTTGTTTTTCGCACCTATTTCATCTCCGTAATAGATTATAGGAATCCCCGGCATTGATAAAAGCACGGAAAACGCCATTTCAATATGGTCATGATTTTCATCCAAGAAGTTTGCCATACGACCTGACACCCCGAAACCTTTTCTAAACGGAGCACCTTTTGGCTCTAAGGCTTCATAAATCAATTGACGCATTTCTGGAGTTACCATTTCTAAAGTTAGCTCATCATGAACTCTTAAAAATGTTGCCCAGCTTGCGGAATCGGGAATTTGCGGAGTTTGCTTTACGGCAGCTTTAAAATATGTACTGTCCTGCGCGATAAAACTTGCCCAAAGCGCAGGCATATACGGGAAGTTATACGCAATTTGAACTTCATCCGTACGTTTAAAATCTTTCACCTCATCATCAACTATTGTTTCTGTTTTTCTCTCTGTTCCAAAATACGGAATAACATCTTTTGGCAGCTGACAGGCTTCTGCCTGCAAAACAGTTCTCGGTGCGACAGCTTGAAGATAATTACTCAAAATCTTAATTACCGCATGTGTTTTTGGAAGATTTTCGGCGTTTGTACCTTTTTCTTTAATCAAATACGGAATTGCATCTAGTCTGAATATATCAACGCCCAAATTTGCCCAGTAATTCATTGTTTCAAGGTTATAATACAAAACTTGCGGATTTTCCCAGTTTATATCAAGCTGAAACGGGTAAAAGGTGTGATACAGATAATAATCCTTACCCTCAATTGTAACCTTGCGGTAATTATTGTCGGTAATCTCAGGGAAAATAAGTCTTCTTTTACTTACCTGACCGTCATCTTCTTTGTATTCAACAACGGTTCCCAGCTTTTCATCAACATACTTTGAATATTGGGGCATATCCTCACGTGTTACAAAGTAATCGAGCTTTTCAATATCACCGTTTTGAGCTTTTTGAAACCATTCGTGCTGGTCCGAAAAATGATTTAAAACCAAATCCGCTTTTATATTAAACCCCTTAGTCTTTGCTTGTTTTATAAAAGCTTCAAACTGAGGTTTTCCGCCTAAATCCTTTCTTATATCCTGAGGATTTTTAACATCAAAGCCCGCATCTTCCATAGGAGAATCCGCAAACGGAAGCATATAAAGAGTTGTTACCCCAAGCGTTTTCAGATAATCAAGCATTTTGACGGTATCATTGAACCTGTTTGGGCGCTCAGGCGTTACCGTGCCGAATTGATCTACGTAAAACATGTATATAATTTCATCTTTGTACCAATCCGCTGGTCTGTTTAAATCATCATCTTTTAAGCTTTGAGGGCGTTTATCTTTTGCTGTTTTTGCTATTTCAACAATTTTTGAATAAATTTCATCAACATTTTCAGCCCCGTAAACTTTTGATATATTAGCCCTTAATTCTTTTTCAATCTTTGGTGATATAACCTGAGGAGCAAGAGTTACATAAACCCCGTTATCCTGAGTTACATCAAGATTTTCAGATGCGAAAACACACGGTGAAGTGACCGCTAATAATAAAACTAAAGACAATAAAAGCTTTAACTTAGACATTTTCAAGTTCTCTTCTGATATCATCTACAGAAACTCTCACAATCGGAGAATTTTCGTCTTTTTTCAGGACACATTGTTTAATCCCTGCTTGTACAATAAATCTTTTACACAAAATACAAATAAAATTATGTCCCCAAATGTATATCGTAGCATCCTTACATCTGTCTTGCCCCGCCTGGATAATTGCATTTTGCTCTGCATGAATAGAACGGCAGGTTTCATATTTTGTACCTGATTCAATATTGTTTTTTATTCTGTAGCAAAAACCACGCTCGGCACAAGATTCAACTTTAGACGGCGTTCCGTTATAACCTGTAGCCTTAATCTTTTTATCTTCACCTACAATAACAGCTCCAACTTGAGCCCTAAGACAATTTGAACGCGTCGCACAAGTCTTTGCCATATCTAAAAAATAATCATCCCATGCTTTTATTTCCATAAGAACCCCTTAATTTACCCCTTAGTATCTGTTATTTTTGATACCTGTTTTTATAAGTACAATATTATATTTATCTGCAAGTTTTACTATTTTATTAGAAATTTCAGTGTCACCCGATTCTATTATTAATCCGATACGATTTTGAACCGCAGCATTAATTGTTTCTTCGGATTTAACATCAGCATCTGTTGCCAAAACCGCCTCTTTTGCATTCTCACATGCTATATCTAAAGCGGATTCAACTGCAATTGCCTGACTTGAAGCACCCTGCACAATTGATTTTGTTGACAAATCTTTTGCTATTACCGCAGAATTTGATTTTGTATACTTTGCAACCTTCCATGCAAAAATTGCATCTTCTGCCATTTGCTGAGTCGGCTTTGTTTTTCCCCTGACTTTAAATGATGATTTTGTCAATTTAGCGTGATTTTGTTCCTCTATCAAATAACCCAACGGGGTTACTTTGATATCTTCAATATTTAACCCTAACAATTCCTGCAAAGGACTTTTCACCTGAACAACATTCATTTCTGTCATTTCAAGCAAATATTTTAAAGCTTCGTTAGAAAACTTAGGCGCAATAACATTTTTTACTGCCATACTTTTTAATTGTTTTACAATTTCAAGCGAAACTTCTTTACTAAACCCGACAGTTGAACCTACAATAGCCAAAGGGTTGTTATCAACAACCTTTTGAAAAGCAACTTCCAAAGACGAACCTAAAGCAGCCGAACAAAGCATACTGTCTTTTGCTAACGCGCAAGCATTCACATCAAAAAACTCGCCCAATATTTCTAAAACTTTTGTAAAATTCAAATAATCAACATAATCTAAAATTTTATTTTCGCTTAAAACTTCATATTCAATTCCGCCTTCAATCTTTGCAATCTTAGCTGATTGATGAGAATTTTCGCCATACACAAGAGGCGTAAAATCAGTTATCTCTATTGTATCCATAATATCCCTCACTAACTTCCGTGATAGTAGCATAAAGTCTTTTTACTATCAAGTTAATAAATCTTAGAATATTAAAAATTATTCTTGAAAAAAGAGCATGTCTTTAATATAATCTAAATTGTTTATAAATAATAGTTGAAGAGGAATTATGGCATTAGATAACATGAGCGACGGAGTGGGAAAAAAAATTGTTGAAGCTTTGAAAATGCAAGATGAAGTTTCAAATGACGAAATTTCATTAGACGAAGACATTTCAGTTCAAAGCAATGACGAATGGGATAATTTTGAATCTGCACAAACAGAAACCTTTTCCGAACCGTTAAGCATTTCTCAACCTAGTGTAGATGCTGCGTTCCAACAAAGTATTGCTAATAATTTGGGAACAAGTGTTAACTCTTTCACTGATGATTTTGATTACCCTGCAAATGTTGCAGTTTTAAAACAACTTATTACAAAACTGCCGACAGGTGTTTCTAAACAAACAGGAGCATTGATTATTAAACAAACAATGGAAGCTTTGGGAATTTCTATGAATAATGTTTTACAAGAAGCAAGACAAGTTCAGGAAACTTTTGCAAACAACTCAAGAGAATGCCAAAATAATATTATTGAATACAAAAAACAAATTACCCTACTAGAGGCTAAAGCTCAACAATATCAAAGACAGCATGCCGTAATGAACGATATTATCAATTTATTTCTTCAAACAGGCAGATAAGTTTTTCTATCCGCCGACACTATAAGAGAATGAAGACTTGATATTGGCATCAATCATTTGTTCGCAAGACTGAAGTTCTGCTGAAATCTCTTTCAATTGAGTTTCCAACGCAATTTTTTGTTGGTCTAACTTTTCTTCATAAACTTTAAGTTGATATCTTCTTGTTTGTAATCTTTTTGCAACTACACTGTCGGTTTCATAATCCGTACCGACCTGCATCAAATCATTAACGGATTCTTGGGCAACACTTTTTGCCTGCGTAATAAGCGTCAAATTCCATTCGGCTGCCGCCTGCATTTTCTTTAATTCACGCCGTCTTATGAGTGCTATGAATAAACCCATTTTCTTCCGCCTTTATCTTTTTTGATCTAAATGTGATCCTTTTAAGAAACTGTGCTGGCTGTTTTCGGCGATTAACTGCTCCATTTTGTTTAGCTGGTGTCTGTGATAATTAAGCCTGTATTGAGCCATTTTCAATTTCTTCTTTACAGTCAGAATATCTTTTACCCCTTCAACAACCGAGTTTGCTAACATCATCAGCGGGTTGTTTCGGATAAAGTAATTCTTTGTGTAAATTAAGAATTCCATTATTCTTTTTATGTATAGTTCTAGAGTTTCGCGAAACATGATGCTCCTTGGACTTTAGACCTACATATATTAAAAAACATTGTTTTGACTAAAATTGATACTTTTTTAAGGCAAAATTAATATTTCTTAATACTTAGGTATTTAGGTTATTATTCACTCAAATTAATATACGACACAAAATCAAAAAACTTTAATACAAATTGTAAAAAATAATACGGATAATGTAAAAAATCATTACCCGTATCAAATAATAAGTATTTTTTATTTTCTATAAGTTTTGGATTGCTTTTGAATCGCTGTCGATACCTTCTTTAAGCATTTTCTTAGCAACATCGCCTTGGGTATCTAACATTTTACAAACAGTTTCGATATTTCTTACTTTTGTTGAAAGAATCGTATCTGCATTTGCAGTAATATTACCTGAAATATTTTGATAAGCAGCCAACGCAGCAGAACTTGTACCCTGCATTAAGTTACCTAAAACAGTAGTTCCTGCACCATAAACACCCAAATAAGGAGAAACCGCAGTTAAAATACCGCCAAATCCTGAAATACAACTTGCAAACGGCATAACAATGTTTGAAGCAATTTTGCCTAACCCTGAACCGGTTCCGATACCATATGCTGCTGCACTTGCAATATCCGTAAGACCTCCGATATTTGAAGCGTAACCTGTAGCATATCCTTGGTTATTACTTCCCCAACCGTTTAAAATTGAAGAAGCTCCGCCTGTTGCAAGTCCGTAAATTGCGCTAATCGGGGCTGCGCCGCTTGGGAAACCTGAAAAATTATATAAAGAATCAACGCCATAAGCATTGCCTGCATTAGATTTTGAATAATATGAAGTACCTGAAATATTCATTGTTTCAGAACTTCCAAAAATTGTAGCAAAAGAAGACGGAGCAAGTAAACTTGCCAAGTTATACAACAAACCGCCTGCTGATTCAAAGCCTGTTCCTGTTCCGCCGCCTGACACGGTTAAATCTCTCAACCTGTCATAAGTTTCCCACATCTGAGCTTTAGCAGCGGAGCTTGCATCTCCGAATCTGTTTGCTATTACTAAGTTACTATCATTTTTATAAGACATTTTAACCTCGTTAGAATTATTACTTTATTAACTTTCAAAAGTTTTAAATGTACCTTCAATATTTTTAGAAATAATTTTGTGAACGGCATCCATTTCTGTTTGAAGAGCATTTTGTTCCGTATCTAACGCCTTTAAACGAAGTTCTAAAGTCCTGTCTTCTGTTTGAATCTGTTCGGTTTTTGCGTTGATATCCTGAACTCGTTTTTCATAAACCTGCTGTTCATAATTGTACTGATTCATAGCATCTTGATATGCATTATCATCAGTTATACTTGTTGCACTTAAAGGATAAGTAATACTTGAACCTTCAAGCTGAATATTTGTTGCTCTGCCTGATGCATCATAATCAATTATGGCAAATTTTGAAACTTCTTTGTTTGTTGATTGATAATCAGCATAATATGAATGAAGAGCTAAGGTTGAATCTTGCCTGCAAGCTTCTAAAGAATCGTTTGTTGTAGAATTTTGAGAAACAAAATTCAGTTCGTTACTGTTATCTGTCCAGAACCAAATATTATCAAGAATTGACATATCTTTGGTTTCTTTATAATTTAACCAGTCTTTTGCAAGCTGTGTGTCAGGCCAATCTTTTGCAATTTGACTTAATGCCGCATCATATGTATCCCACATCTTACTGTTTTCTTCACTGGAATCTGTCGGTACAGAACTTAAACAGCTTAATTTTTTGGTTCCGACCATATAATAAGGAGGCTGCTCGTTTTCTGTATTTAAAACATATTGAACCTGCGGATTAGATTTTGTATTTCTTATACCTGTGTATTCTGAAACTTTTGTATAGTAAGTTACATAAGTATTATAATTAATACCGTCAGCATCAGTATAATCAGCATCCTGTATTGATGATATTGTTTGTTTTGAATCACCTACATCAAAGTTATATTGAGTAGTCGTAAAATCACTTGTACTCGGAGCTGTCGGAACATCCATTTGATAAAGACTGTTCCATAACTCTGAACTCTGGTTAGATAAGGCAGTTCTTGCCTGGTTAATTTGTTGTCCTTCATATTCAACATTTGATTTTCTGGCTGCAAGTGCGATCCATCTTGCCTGTGAAGCTGCCATGCCCATAAGTTTATCTCCTTCTTGGATTGTATTATCTTTCTGCCTTTTCAGGTTTATAATTATTTTTTTATAAAAGTCAATATAATATATTGTGATTATACGGCATTTGTTAAGTTTTATGTACCCAATTTGGCAAAAATCAACTATATAGATGATTTTTCCAAACCACAAAATTTATAAGAACAAAAAACTTTACAGCTATCTTATGTTTCTGATAAAATATTGTTATACTTAATTGTTAAGGAAGGGCAGATAATGAAATTCTCATCATCGTTTAAGGTTGGATTATTAACACTTGCAGCATTAGTACTTCTTGTCGGTACTGTATTAAAAGTTAAAGGAAGAGCGTTTTCTTCCGCTAAAAGGGTTGAAATTCAATTTAAAGATGTAAACGGATTAAGACCGGGTGCAGGCGTTCAGATTATGGGTTTGAAAGTCGGTCAGGTTGAAGAAATTACTCCTGTGGTTGAAGGCGAAAACAGTTTTGTTAAAGTTAAATTCGTTATTACAGACCCGAGTGTTCAAATTCCGAGAGCTTCATCATTCTCTATCCAACAATCAGGCTTAATCGGAGAATTATTCTTAGAAATTACTCCTCCGAAAACAAGAACTATTTACATCCCTATGGAATCAAGACATTTATTATATAAAAATGACTTCGTTCAAATGAAATTAAGCGATAAATACTACGATGTCGGGGTGGTTAAATCTGTTGACGTAATTTCTAAAAATTCCGTTCCATTTTCATACAAAAACAATATAAAAACAGCTTACGCATATAAAGTTGATTACTTCATCAATTTACCGGGACTTATTATGCCTGAATTTATAAAAGGTTCTGCGGTAACTGTCGGAAATGAACATAAATTAAGACTTGTTCCATTAGATGAAATGCCGATTTCATATCCAGCTCAGGATTCGGAATATACAATAATTGAACCGATGAGATTATCTGACTTTATGGATTGGCAGTATAAAGCAGCAGAAACTTTAACAGAAACAAACAGAAAAGTTAACGAAATTCTAACAGATGAAACAATTGCAGACTTAAAGAAAACAATTGCAAGTGTGGAATCTTTAACTGCAAGATCTAACGAAACATTAGGTAAAGTTGATAACTTGCTTGATTCTTCAAAATCAGATATTGAACAACTTCTTGCAATGACTCAGCAAGCTACCGAAGATTTCTCAAAATTATCTCATAACGTTAATAACATAATCGGTGATAAACACTTTAAAACAACTATGTTATCAACAGCAGATTCTATTGATAAATTAGCAAGAAACTTAAACAAAGTTATGGATTCGGCTGATGCGGAAGAAACAGGAAAGAACTTGAAAATTATTTCAGAAAACCTTGCTCAAATCAGCCAAAGTGTTAACTCTATGACAAAAGACGACAGATTGAAAAATCAAATCGAAACCGCTATTACTAACGTAAATTGCGCAATGTCAGAAGTTGCAACAGCACTTGACACTGTTAATAAAGTTAACCCGTCAAATCCTAACCAAGCATCAGATTTACAGCAAATCGTTTCTGATACTGTTGTGACAACTTCTAATTTGAGAAAATTCTCAGATAAATTAAATAAGAGATTCTTATTATTCAGGTTATTATTCTAATATGATAAATATAAAAACAAAAATTACACAATTACACTACCAAAGGGAACCTAAGGGTATATTATTTGAAATCCTGAAATTTTGTTCAAAATTTTACGGGTTTGGCAGTGCAGTAAAAAATTTTTGTTATGATAAAAAACTTATAAAACCCAAAAGGGTTGACGCTTACGTAATTTCTGTCGGAAATATGACTACGGGCGGAGTAGGGAAAACACCTGTAGTATCTGAAATTGCAAAGTTTTTAATAAACAAATGCGGTCAAAAAGTTGCAATCGTATCCCGCGGTTACGGCGGCAGACTTAATAATAAAAACATAAATATGATATCTGACGGGAAAACTATTTATTTTGATGCAGTACAGGCAGGCGATGAACCGTTTTGGTTAAGCGAAAACACCCCGGAATGTTATGTTTTTACTTGCAAAGACAGATATTTAGCCGCAAAAACCGCTGTTGAAAAATTCGGAGTTCAAGTAATAATCTTAGATGATGGATTTCAACACCGAAAACTTCACAGGGACTTAGATATTGTATTAATGGACAGTGTAAAAGGATTCGGAAACGAATGTTTATTACCGGCAGGTCCGTTAAGAGAAGGGGCAGAAGCACTTGAGCGGATTGATAAACTTGTTGTTGTAAGCAAAAGTGTTAAACATGATACTGCTGAAAAAGTTGCTGAAATTATGCAGGAACGTCTTAACATACCAACAAGCATATGCTACACCGAGCCTGATTATGTCTATAATATCAAAACAGGTCAAAGACTTATGGAAGGTTTGGCGGTTACTGCTATGTGTGCAATCGGACAGCCTCAGCAATTTTATGATTTTTTAGATAAATATCATGTGGTAAAAACCGTAACTTTTGATGATCATCATCAGTACGCACCTATTGATATTGTTGATATATCAGGAAGTATAATCACAACAGAAAAAGATGCCGTAAAATTAGCACGCTTTGACAGAAATGATATTTACGCACTTCGTTTAAAAACATCTGTAAATGTTGAAAATTTATTAAAGAAATAAGTTTTTTATAGGATTCAATACCCTTGAATTTAAGCTAAAATTAGCAAAAAGGAAAGAGGTATAATTATGTTGGAATACTTTTTAGGCTCTTATATTATAACTATTGTCGGTGTAATAGGAGCATATTTATGGGGTGAACATGTGCATCCCGGTTCAGGATTTGCAAGTATTTTTATTGTCGCGGTTCTTGCAATTTTAGAAACAAGTTTGTCATTTGATAATGCTGTAGTAAATGCTATGAAACTTGAAAAAATGTCACATCTGTGGCGTCACAGATTTTTAACCTGGGGTATTGCAATTGCGGTATTCGGTATGAGATTTTTATTCCCGGTTTTAGTTGTAGCTATTTTTGCACACTTAGATATGATAACAGTTGCAAAAATCGCACTAACTGATGCTAATCGTTACGCAGGATACTTACACGCAACTCATGCTCCGATTGTAACCTTTGGCGGAATGTTTTTGATAATGCTTTTCTTGAATTACTTTTTCAACCACGAAAAAGAAGTTCACTGGATTGCACCTGTTGAATCCCGTCTTGCTCATTTAGACCATATTAAGGGAATTGAAATTATAATTTCATTACTTATGCTTATTGCAACACAAACATTTATCCCTCAAGATGAAAAAGTTTCGGTAATGATTGCAGGTCTTGCAGGTATAATAACATATCTTACTATTGACGGAGTTGCACATTTTCTTGAAAAACACGAAGAAATGCGCAATGCTCAAGCTGTCGGTAATGCCGTAAAATGTACGGGACTTATTAGTTTTATATATTTAGAGTTAATTGACGCGTCATTCTCCCTAGACGGAGTTTTAGGAGCGTTTGCATTAAGTAACGATATTATAATTATTACAATCGGTCTTGCAATCGGTGCAATGTTTGTAAGATCCTTAACTATTATGCTTGTTGAAAAGAAAACCTTAGCACAATTTCTATATCTTGAACACGGCGCTCATTGGGCTATAGGAGCATTAGCCGTGATAATGCTTGTAACAACTGTTAAAGAAGTTCCGGAAGTTGTAACAGGACTTATAGGACTTGTATTTATCATATCAGCCCTCATATCTTCAATAATTCATAATAAAAAACAAAACAATGCATAGAAAAAAGGCGGGACTTGAAATCAAGTCCCGCCTTTTTTAATTCAATTATATTTTCCAACTGTTTAAATATTCTTCCTGTTGAGGAGTTAATGTATCAATTTCAATTCCCATTGATTGAAGCTTTAATTCTGCAATCTTAACATCAACTTCGTGAGGAAGTGTGTACAATTTATTTTCAAGTTTACCGTGATTTTTAACAAGAAATTCAATACCAAGTGCCTGATTTGCAAAACTCATATCCATAACACTTGCAGGGTGACCTTCTGCTGAAACAAGGTTAACTAATCTGCCTTGAGCAAACACATAAACAGATTTTCCGTTATCAAGAACATATTCTTCCAATGTCGGTCTGATTTGGTTAATTTGAACTGTATGTTCTTTCAAGCCGCCAACATTAACTTCCCAGTCAAAGTGACCGACATTACCGACAAATGCTCCGTCTTTCATTGATAACAAATGTTCAACATCAATAACATGCTTGTCACCTGTTACTGTTAAAAACAAATCGCCTTCTAATGCTGCTTTTGCTATAGGCATAACTCTATAACCTTCCATAGCAGCTTCTAAAGCTTTCAGCGGGTCAACTTCGCAAACAATAACATTAGCACCAAGTGCTTTTGCTCTTAAAGCAACACCCTTACCGCACCAGCCGTAACCTGATACAACAACTGTTTTACCTGCGATTAATATATTTGCTGCTCTTAAAACACCGTCAAAAGCGCTTTGACCTGTACCGTAACGGTTATCGTATAAATGTTTTGTCAAACTTGTATTAACTCCAACAGCAGGGAATCCTAAAGTACCTTGAGCTTCCAAAGCCTGAAGTCTGATAATACCTGTTGTTGTTTCTTCTGTTGAACCGATAATTTTACTGATTAAATCAGGTCTTTGTTCGTGAATTGTAGAAACCATATCACAACCGTCATCAATAATAATATCAGGATTATGGTTAATAGCTTCCTGAATATGAGCCCTATATTGTTCAACAGTTTCACCTGCAACCGCAAAAACAGGAATATTATAATACTTAACCAAGGCTGCAGCTACATCATCCTGTGTTGATAAAGGATTTGATGCAACTAAAACGGCATCTGCTCCACCTGCCTGCATTACAGTACATAACGCTGCAGTCTCTTTTGTTACGTGAACACATGCTGATAATTTTAAACCTTTAAAAGGTTGTTCTTTTATAAATCTTTCTCTGATTGTTTTTAATACAGGCATATCTTTAAACGCCCAGTCAATCTGTCTTTTTCCCTGTTCAGCTAATGCAATATCCTTAATATCACATTTTATTTCGGTTGTTAGCATTTTTTTCTCCTTGAAAATTAATTGTATTTTCTACACGTATAATTATATTCAAAAAAATATTATTTCCCAACAAAATAAACTGTTTGTAAAAATTTCTTAATAATGAGTATATAAGTAACAAAATTTTATCTTTATGATTGTTATAATTGACGTTAAGGAGTGTTTTGTGAAAATAAGTTTTGATTTAAACAAGGATAATGTAAAAAACAAGAGTATACCTATATTTAAAGGGTATGAGTTCAAAAAATCCGATATGGGTTTTAGAGAATTTGAAGTATCGTTTCCGTTTGACAGTAACAACGAAAACTGTTATTTAGAGATTTATAAAGTCGATAAAGACCAATACGGCAATTACTTCACGACAGGAAGAGCTAAAAATAAAAATAATGAAAGTTTAAAACAACTTAACCCGGGTTCTAACAAAATAGATTTAGCCAAAGAATACGGGATATCTGATAATCAACCGTTTGCTTACCATTACGTTTTAGAACACAAAGAAGGTGATAAAGGTAAATGGACAAAAATTGATGCAGGTGATGTTATTGATGAAGGAAGAGATGAAAATAATTTAAAAAAGATTTTTAATATCGTCATGCCAAACCGCTCAAACATCTCTCGCGGAGGTTCCATGAAACTTGTTATCATGGACTCGCAAAATGTCGGATATATTTATGACGAGAACAACAATATCAAATTTAATTCAGAACTTGCAAAACGCGGCAGAAAAGGAGTTAAAACCTTAAATAACAAATTCGGAGGCACCCTTGCAGGTGTTGAACAAGCCGTTGATAAAGGCGAATATGACGGATATGACAAAATCATATCGCTGCCTATATTCACGGATGATGATTTTACCGCACATGCTTACTGGAATAAAAACTGTTTCCAAATGGCAAGCTCGCTTGGTAATATTAATAACTACGCTTCTTTACAGCGTAAATTATTTGCTCACGGCTTAAACTTTGTATCTGACGGAGCTTACGTTAACGAAGGCTTGCAAGGTGTACATTTCCAAAGTATAAGCAAATGGGGTAAAGATTCACCGTTCAAATACTGGTTCAAAGCACCCGGATTAAAAGACGGTCCGCTAAACTACGGTGTGTTTGTTAAAAACAGCGAATATATTTCCCACAAAATCGTAAACTCTCCTTATCACTATTTTGACGAAGGAGCAGGGAAAACAGGCTGGAGCCAGAACCCGACTTATGATAAAACAAAACCAACATTCATCCAATTCTTTGACACTCGACTTGTCACAGATGAAGAAAAAACAGATTCACAAAAACTAATCAAAGCATACTCAAAACTAAATACAGATAACCCTTACGAATTACATGACTTTAATGATTCGGTTTATCCGTACGCGTTTGAAATAAACCCTGCTGAATACCATAAAAACGTTAAAAACCTTAATGAATTTAACAGAATAAACATCGGCAGTGAAATTGCTACACTTGACAGCCCGATGGGTACAAGATTAGTATCAAAATTTACAAACTTCAACATAGACGGAACATTTGAAGGCGGATTTGAAACATGGGACGCTAACCCGGATATTGCAAAACTTAATTTTGCCTTCTCTACAACAGACAGTAAAGGAATAAAAAACTTACCGAAAGACGAACAAGAACCGGAAGAAAACAGAATTCGTCAAGGTAACTGTCAGGTTCAGGATTATTCTATCGAATCAGGCAAGTTCTGGACTCAGAAAACTGACGATATTCTAAGGTTGTATGTTGCTCAAACTCTGAAAAATATTGATAAACAAAACCCGACACTCGTGTTTAATAACATTCAGAATTTAGCAAATAACAAAACACTTCCTGTATCTGTCAGGGCTAAAGTTTCACAAACCGAAGTTGAAAATATTCTGTTTGGAATGTACAAAAATAAACGAATCCTGTCTAACGAAGATAAAAAATCTCAAATCCTTGAAGGTTTAATGAACTTACCTTTAGACTCAATAGAGTTTGGGGATAACATTGTATCTGTATTAAGTTCGCCTTTAATTTCAAAAAGAGCGGTTACACCTGAAGATATCGGAGTATCCAGATACAATTTATTTAAAGACGGCAATAAAAATCTTCTTCCACAATATAAAGAAACTTACGAAAAAATGGACAAAATTTACACCAACGAAATGTCTGATTTTGCCCAAAACGTTTTAAATATTGTAGACTCTAAACAGCCTAAAGATAAAAAACTCTTTAACGGAGATAATGTTACTGAATTTGGTAAATACGTATTACCTCTGTTAACTTCAGAGATTGCTAAATATTCAATAATTAAAGCTCTCACCGCAGACGATATCAAAACAACGGTAAACCCTGAAAACGGTGAAATTTCTTACGATTACAAAGCATTGAAAAATACATATCTGCAAAGTTTAGAAATTACAAATCCGGCTTCTCCGCGTGATGAAGCAGATATGCTGTTAGAAAAAATTCAAGAAGGTATGAAAACTCTTGACTCATCAGAAAACAGCCAAATCGTAGAAAGCCTTCTTAAAACATTAAAAGATACAAGTCTTGAAAGCTTTAAACTTGCAGATTTAATCATTGATAAAACCCAATCCGGCTTAGACTGGAGAATTGACGCAACAAAAGATATTGTTGATGTTGAATCTTTAAGATGCGGCGGAACAAAATTTGAAGACACCTGGGATTCTATCATTGATTTTTGGAAAAAATTTACTCAGGGAATCCTTTCTAAAAACCCTAACTCTTACCTTGTTGCAGAAGTTACTGACGAAAACGACCTTCACGACAAAGGTTATGGCGGAATGTCAAAAAGATTTCCTAAGTATGAATCAATTTTAGCTAAATTCAAACGTGAAACAGGAATTACTGCAATTGCAGATTATTCTTTCTTCTTCTCCAAAGTATCCAATGCTTTCACCAAAAGTTTTGAGCATGGCGGTAGAATAGGAAACGATGATTACCCTCAAAGAGTTATAAACGAACTGCTAGTCGGTGGGGATAATCAATCACCGCTTGTTCGTTCAGGTGCACTTGACTCACTAATGTATGCCTACACATTTATCGGAAACCACGATAAACCAAGAGCTCTACACTGTTCTGCAATGGATATGGAATTTTTCTACTGCGATTTAACAAAAGATAATTCAAAAAATGTCCACGAAAACAGACGCAGAGCGTTTAAAGTTCTTGAAGACCGTTCAATGGGCAACTTTACACAAGATGAAGTTGACAAATACGATTGGGGTCCTGTTTCACCAAAAGCTGTTGCTATGGCAGAAGCTCTTCGACCTGCATTGGTAGATGTTCTGAACGAATACAAAAAACAAGGAAAATTCTCATCAAATGAAGAATTTGATAAAAAAGCATTCATTCCGATAAGTAAAGCTGTTGCAGATTTGGCAAAAGGTCAATTATTAGGTAAACCGTTTAACCCAGAAGCTTTCGGTGTAAGCCCGTTTGATGTTAATATTAAAATGGTTCTGAAACAAGCCAAAGAAGTTTACGGATTCAGCTTACCTCAAAACTTAGAAAAACAATACGAAAAAGAAGTTTTTGAAACACTAATGAAACCTGCAATCAAAAAACTCATAGGTATGATGAAATATCTTGTTGCCCTGCCAGGTTTACCAACCCTGTTTGACGGAGATGACGCAGGAGCAACAGGTTATGACACAAAAACTAAAAATATGTTCCTAAAAGGCAGACAAAGGATTCATGATGAATGGTTCAGCGATTCAAACAGCGAAACCTACATGAAATTTATTGATAATTACAAAAAAGAATTTAATAAAATTATGTCTATCCGTAAGAATCCGCAATGTAAAGCCTTGAATAACGGTGCAATATTCCCGTTAAAAATGCAAATAGCACAAGACGGACATAAACTTCCTGCAATTTTCAGACAAAATCCTGACGGAGATATGGCAATTACTATATTTAATACATCTAACCTAAATTCTGATAATAAATACACTTATGAACCGAAAAAATTATATCTTGATAAAATCTGGTTAGATGAAATTGCAGACCATATAGGTATCGCAGGGCTACCTAACGACACCCAGTTTTATAATATCGACCCAAATGATAAGGGCAGATATTACGTAAAAATAGAAAACGGAAAACATTACATCTCAAGAGTTTACGGAGATAAAGATGTTCCGACACCAATTGAAGATACAACATTAATTCTTTCAAGTATTCCGCCGGAAAAGAAAAAAGAAGAACAAAAAGACAACAATGTTCCGTTCCAAGGCAGATACATGCCGGCATCAGGTGTTATTGCAAACGCTTATGAAATCAAGACAACAGATTTTGGCAAAAAACTGGCACTTTCAGGGGTTTAATTATTTTCAGGTTTGATATAATATAAACTTATGGAAAAGAGAACATTATTCAGTGAACAACCCGTTCAAATCGGAGTAGAAAGCGGTCATGATAATTACATTATGGCTATCGAATCAAGTTGCGACGAAACAGCTTGTGCCATTGTAAAAAACGGACGTGAAGTTATCTCAAATATTGTAGCGTCACAAATAAAAACCCACGAAAAATTCGGAGGAGTTATCCCTGAAATTGCAGCCAGAGAGCATTTGGATTCTATAAATATCGTAGTTCAGGAAGCATTTGAGCAATCAGGGTTAAAACCAGATGATATATCAGCATTCGCCGCAACCGTAGGCCCCGGACTTGTCGGGTGTTTATTAGTCGGATTAAATGCAGCTAAAACTCTTGCGTTAGTCCATGATAAACCGTTTATCGGAGTAAATCACCTAAACGCTCACCTTTGCGCAAACTATATCGATACAGATTTAAAACCGCCGTTTATGGCATTATTGGTAAGCGGAGGTCATACTCAAATTATTGATGTTGAATCTTATTCAAAACAAACAATTTTAGGTGAAACTATAGACGATGCGGTCGGGGAAGCTTATGACAAAGTCGCAAGACTTATCGGGTTACCATACCCCGGTGGCCCCAGATTGGATAAATTGGCTCAAGAGGGTAATCCTCACGCATTTGAACTTCCTGAAGGCAAGGTTGACGGGTATAATTTCAGTTTCAGCGGGCTTAAAACTGCTGTGTTAAGGCTGGTGAAATCTTTTGAAGGGAAAGAACTTCCCGTAAATGATATTTGCGCAAGTTTTCAGGAATGTGTTTCTAAAACTTTGGTAAAAAAATTAAAAAAAGCACTAATTGAGCGCGGATATAACCAAGTTGTAATCGCTGGCGGAGTTGCGGCTAATTCTGAAATTCGCAAAAAAGTTTTCGCACTTGAAAATGAAGGTTTCAGAGTTAATGCTCCTGCAATGAAATACTGTACAGATAATGCGTCAATGGTAGCTTCTTGCGCGTATTTTAATACAAACACCTTTGACGATATTGATATTGAAGTATTTTCACGAGCTTAATATTTAACAAGCTGACGCATTATTGATTGTATCTTTTTAAGCTCAAAATTCAATTCGTTTGTAACGTTTATACCGCGGATTTCTTGATTTTTTAAATCACGCATTTTGTAAGTTAAATCGAGTAAGAGTTTCGTATAGCGTTTACTTGTAAATAAATCCAAATCATCAAAAGCTCTTATTAAATCAGAAAATCCGAACTTATCAAAATTACAACAAGGAGTTACTCCCGGCTTAAACTCTTCCAGTCCTGCATTCATAACTTTTTCAGCAAGCATTTTACACTGCTGCTCTGTCGTATGCTCATGCACCAAGCCTGCATACATATAAGCTAAATGAGAAGCAGATTCTTCCATTGAATTTTTATAAAAATCAATTGCGGTTAACGTTTTTTCTTTCGGATTTGCAATTATATTAGCCCAATTACAATCCCACATCATATCTTTTTCATAAGCATCATTTATTTGTTTCAATAATTTATTAAAAGAAGATTGCGGGAATAAGCAAATTGCTTCTGAAATCTTTTTTGCTTCTTTTTCAGACATTGTTACAGGGTTCATTACGGGAGAGCCTTGTAAAATAGGCATTATAGTTAAATAATTTCCGATTTTTGCGACAACATGATTAACTTTATCCTGCGCTGTTACATTTCTGGTAAACTGTTTCTTTTTTAGAGGTACAACTGCAGTTGCCAATCTATAAGATTTTCTTACACAATAATTACTGTCAGGAATTCGATAAACCGTTGCCTCTCCGCCTTGACCGATAATCTCTTCATTTTTTATTGCAGCCAAAACCTTTTCAAAAATTTCCTTATCCGATAACGACATCAAATCAGGACTGGTATTGCCAAAACTGACTGTATCAACAGCCAATTGAGGTCTTAATGATATTGGCGCCTTCTGTTGTTGTTTTTGGTTTATTGCAGGGGTAAAATGTAAATTTCCAATTGGAGTAATCATACCCCTGATAAAACTTAAACAAAATTTATTTTGCTAACTTAATACCAAATTTGAAGCTTGAACCTTAGAAATTATATAATCAACTACAGTATCTTCAATATGACACCCGAAATGATTATTGATTTCTCTTATGAAGTAACAAGGGCTTGTGACATTAACTTCGATAATTTTACCGTCAATAACATCTAACCCTGCCATAAATATTCCCATTTCGTTAAGCTTTTTAGCAACAGGCAAAAATCTTTCACGTTCACCGTCTGATAAAACTGCTTTTTGAACATGATTATCATCGTGTTCACAGAATTTGAAATCGTCATTACTAGGAACTTTTTGAACGCAATAAGGTAAAACCTCTTCACCCAAAATTAAAACACGTTTATCTCCATACACAGCTTTTGGAATGAACTTTTGAACCATAATAAGCTGTTTTCCATTATTTGTCATTGAATTTATAATTACGGCAGTATTCTTATCACCGCGTTTTAAATACATAACCCCGCCGCCAAAACATTGATTTAAAGGTTTTAAAATTATTTCTTCATTTTTATTTAAAAAGTCAATAATATCTGATTTTGACGAAGTAACAATATAATTTGGCATTAAATCTTCAAAATATATACTGTGAAGTTTTTCGTTAAAATTACGAACAGATTTTGTATCATTCATTATAAAAGTCTTAGACCTGTCAACAAAATCAAAAACGTAAGTTGCATTAATATAATCCAAATCAACAGGAGGGTCAGGACGAAACATTACAAGCTGAAAGTCTTCAACTTTGCTCTTTGATAAACTTTCCTTATCATAACGTATTTCTTCCCCGTCTAAAAATGAACGATAACAAAACGAATATGCCGTTTGAGAATTTACCCCCAACATATCAATTGTTGATATAAAAACTTTATGACCGCGCTGTAAAAAACCTTTTATTAGCCAAAAATTAGTCACTAAATCATTAAATTCGAAATACTTTAACTCAATTCTATCGATAACAAATAATATATTCATAACACCTCTTATTAAAGGCGGCAGCTTCGCTGCCGCCGCTTACTACTAATTAATATCTGTCGGATTAAGGATTTGACAAGCAGTATTACCAAAGGCGATAAGCTGTGCAAATTTTTCCAAATCTGCTTCAATTTCAGGGAATGTTCCGTAATGCATAGGAATAACAGTTCTTACACCTAACCATTTAGCAGCCATTGCCGCATGTTCAACATCCATTGTATAAGTTCCGCCAATAGGTAAAAGCGCAATCTGCGGAGCATATAATTCCTTAATTGTTTTCATTTCACCTGTTAAACAAGTATCTCCTGCATGGAAAATTCTAACTCCATCTACATCTAACAATATACTTGCTGCATTTCCGCCATATCTGCCGTCAGGTAAAGAACTTGAGTGAAAAGCAGGTAAAAATACCGCACGCCCCCAAGAGTAATTAATCCAAGCACCTAAACCTACAGGTTTTGTTTTTGCACCTTGTTCAGAGCAATAATTTGCCAATTCAAACACTGCAGAAATTTCAATATCTTTTTCTTTTGCAATTTCAACAGCCTGTCCCAAATGATCGCCATGAGCGTGAGTTAATAAAATATCAGTTACAGGCTCATCATGCCAGTTAAATTTTTCATTCACAGACACCAACGGGTCAATTAAAACAGCCCTATCGCCGTTTTTAACCTCAAACGCGCTATGTCCGATATACTTTAAATCTACCATAAGTCCTCTCCTTACATTCATATCTCCTAACTATTTTAATTTATCATAATTTAAGATAGAATACAAATATGAAACAGTATTTTCAATATATGTATAAGTGTATAGAACTTGCAAAACAAGCACAAGGGGACACCTCTCCTAACCCTTTGGTCGGATGTGTTATTATAAACCCTGAAGGTGAAATTATCTCAACAGGGTACCACAAAAAATACGGAGCAAACCACGCAGAACGAGATGCCCTGCTAAAACTTGATAATGCAAAAGATTGTACACTTATCGTAAACCTTGAACCCTGTTCTCATTTTGGAAAAACTCCACCCTGCACGGATATTATTATTGAAAAAGGAATAAAAAAAGTAGTCTACGGAATGAAAGACCCGAATCCTTTAGTTGCAGGAAAAGGGTTAGAAAAGCTTCAAAACGCAGGGATTGAAATTATAGGGCCTGTTTTGGAAGATGAATGCAAGAAACTGAACGAGATTTTTATAAAAAACCATACAAAAAAACAAACATTTGTTGCCATAAAAACAGCAACAACCATTGACGGAAAAATCTCAACCCATTGCGGGGATTCAAAATGGATAACATCAGAATCTGCCCGTACAGAAGTTAGAAAGCTTCGCAAAAAATACGATGCAATCTTAACTTCTTCTGCTACAATTCTAGCTGATAACCCTACAATGGAACATAAGAAAAAAATAATTCTGGATAGAGAAAATAAAACCGACCGCAATGCAAATATCTATAAACAAGGTGAAATATATGTATTTTCCAAGGAAAACACACCTGTTAAAGATAACAAACTTGATGTCGAATTTATCCTCAATAAGCTTTACGAACTTGGCATAACAAGTGTTTTTGTAGAAGCAGGCGGAGGAGTAAATAACAGTTTTTTACCATACTGCGACAAGCTTTACCATTTCATCGCACCGAAAATTTTAGGGGACAACAACGGAAAGTCTTGTTTTTACGGAACAAAACAAGATAAAATCGAAAATTGTACAAACCTAAAATTTGAAAGTTTTCAATCTTTCCCGCCTGATATTTTAGTAACATATACTAAAATATAAAATGAATAATTTATTTACCCATTTACCCCTTACTCATATCATTGGCAAGTTTGAATAAATAATCATCTCTGGCACTGCATTTTAAACCTGTCGGGATGAAAAATTCCTTAAATCTTTCAACTGCATATCGATCTGTCATACCTGAAATATAATCTGTGACAATTCTTTCAATATGTTCAATCGGGCAAATAGGTTTTAGCATATCACAATAGTAATAAAATAATTCCTTTATTACATTTTTGGCTTTTCGTTCTTCAAGTTTTGCGGTTGATTCATCATTATAAACATTTTCAAACATCCATTTACGAAGCTTTGTCGTATAACCCCAGGCCTCTTCACTCATCATAATTTCAGATTTTCCAAGTGAATTGGTAATAATTTCGGTTATCATTTTATTTAATCGTTCACTTTGATTTGACGAAAAATATTCAATGCAGTCTTTTGGCAAATCGCTTTCTGAAATCACTCCCGCGCGGATAGAATCTTCTATATCATGATTTATATAAGCAATTTTATCTGCAAGTTGAACAACTTTAGCTTCAGGTGTAAGCGGTTCATACCCCCAGGAATGTGTCCTGATACCGTCAATAGTTTCTTGACAAAGGTTAAGATTTTCTAAAACCTCAACAACCCTGACACTTTGAAGATTATGATAAAATCCGCCGTCAATAAGCTCGTTTAGTACACCTTCACCGCAATGCCCAAACGGGGTATGGCCTAAATCATGTCCTAAAGAAATTGCCTCAACCAAATCTTCATTCAAACAAAGTGAGCGCGCTATAGTTCTGGCAATCTGTGAAACTTCAAGAGTATGAGTTAAACGGGTTCTAAAATGGTCATCAAACGGAGATAAAAACACTTGTGTTTTATGCTTTAATCTTCTAAATGCCTTAGAATGAAGTATTCTGTCCCTGTCGCGCTGAAAGTCTGTACGCAAGCCACATGGCGTAATTGCCAATTTACGACCTTTAGATTGTGCTGACTTTGTTGCAATATCACTTAAGGTTTCAAACTCTCGCTGTTCCAGTTTTTCTCGTATAGTTAATTCTGTCATTCCTCACCCACATTGTTTTAGGGACAAACCTCCCTCCAGTGTAATTTTAGCAAAAAGTTGAATTTTGACTATACAGTTTTTGGAGGATTTTCAACTGTTTTTGACTGCTTATATTTTTTCAAAGTATTATCTGCCCAAACACCTAATCTGTTAACAGTCAGAGATAATATCGAAGCACAAATTAAAGCTTTTGAACCCGCAAATAACTTGGCATTAAAATATAACGAACCTCCAACACCGGCTAAAGCAGGGATTCCGTATTTTAAAGCAATTGATGTTCTTTGGTCATTATCTTTTGATTTTGCAAGGTTATAGCCTAAGATTCCCAAAGAACCGAAAACCGTCAAAATATCTGTAGGGGCAGAACCCATAGCTAAATCTCTCAGTTTGCCCATAAAATCTTCTGTTTCGGTTTTTATAGACTTATCTAATGATTTTAGCCAAGCTTTGTAAGCAGTTTCAACTTTTTTATATTCAGCTTTCGGTAGAATTTGTCTGTATATTGATAAAAGTTCTTCAACCTTACCCGGCTTATAACCTGCAATATTAGCTCTTAACTCTGTCATTTCCGCTAATAAGGCTTTAGCATTCTTTTCCGGAATAAGTTTTGAATGCTGAGCTTCGCTAATGCTTTGTATAAAACTATCCATATCCGTAACAAGCTTATGTGTTAACTCTTGGCGACTTTGAGGATTTTTACATTTCGCAAGTTTTTTAATCATCGCCCGCATATTTCTTAAATCGGTTAGCCTTTCTGTATCTTTAAAACTCAAGGAGCTAACCATTTTCATTATAGATTCTTCCGAGTCCTTAGCCAAATGCGATAACGGATAAGAAAGCTCACGTCTGTTAGCTGAAACCTTTCTGATAACAGCATCCCTTTGCTCAATAATCTTTGAATCAGCCATAAACTTTGTATAAAGATCTTTTGATAAGAAAACTTTCATCTTGCTAAAAGCTTGTTTCAAGGTTTCTATAGCGGATTTAAAAGAAAAATAACGTGCTCGCAAAGCTTTCTGACCAAAATATTTTTCACTTAACAAACCTATTTCAAAGTTTAGCCTGTCTGCCTGAGTTTCAAGATTCATTGAATGTGCGGAATTAGATTTCGCAGAAGCATTAGAAGCCCTTGTAATAGCTCCTTGCAGCAATAAATCTGTTTTTTTATAAGTATTAACAACAGCCTGACGTCCGAGTCTTTCAAAACCTCGGGTAATCTTATCATGGAATCCTGCAAGATACTTATTCCAGCCCATCATTTTCTTAAACAATAAGTCCTTGACCGTATTATAATTATTTATAACACCCGAGCGCTCTTGTAATTTATTTAACTTATCAAGTGCGTAAACATAAACCTTATCGGTTGTTGATAGGACATTATTACCATCTAGTTTTGCTTTTTGAACCTTTTTATCTAAAAAGGTTCTTAATGAATTAAAGCTTTTACTCAAACTTTTCGGACCGCCTTTTAAGAGGAAGAAAATGGTTCCCGCAGTTAAGATTGTTGCTCCGGCTATTGATAGACCAATGATTTTTATATTATTTGTTTTTCTTGCTTCTTCAGGGGTAATAATTTTAATCTTATCAAGATAAGGTGAGGCTGCAAGATAAGTAGCATCACTAATTTGAGGTTTTATTGCAGGCTGTGAAACAACATCTGACGGAAGCTTTTGAACTTGTGGTAATTGTTGAGGCTTAGGTTTTTCAAGCCAATAATCACTCGGATTAGTTCTTGCTGTCACTTTTCCGAATGTATTAGCATTATTTGATTCAATTTTTGGAATTGAATTAATCATAAAATCACTAGCCTACACTATATTTAAGTAACATAACAAGGAATTTTTGCCCTAAAAGCCGTTACGTGTTAACTTATATTACGAAAACAACTCGGTATCGATAACTTTAGCAACCTCAAGTGCCGAATTTTTATCAGAAAGCATTTCTTTTACCTGTCCTAATTGCTTAATATTATCTTCTCGTCTTTCTTTATTATAAAGCAGTTCTTCTATTTCATAAGTAATATTTGATGGTGTAACTTTATCCTGAATAATTTCAGGAACAATAGATTTATCAGCGATAATATTTGGTAAAGATACTCTCTTGATACATCTTACAAGTAAATAAACCCAATAGAAAAACTGTGGTCCGCGATAAGCTATAATCATCGGAGTTTTGTATAAACAAGCCTCTAAGGCTACAGTTCCTGATGCTAAAATTAACGCATCAGATACACTTAACAGCGCTTGATTTTCACCTTTTATAACTTTTATATCACAATCTCCGAGATATTTTTGATAAACTTCATCAGACAAATTAGGTGCCTGAGAAATACAGAACTGTAAATCAGAATGTCTGTGGCTTAAACGCTTTACAGCTTCTTTAAAAACACTCATCAAATGTTTTAATTCAAACTCTCTTGAACCGGGGAAAACAGAAACTAAACGTTTATCAACATCAAGCCCGTGTTTTCTAAAAAATTCACGACGACCCGCAGGCGACGGTAACTGAGCAACAAGCGGATGTCCGCAATAGTGTGCATCAATTCCGTATTGAGCATACAAAGGTCTTTCAAAAGGAAATATACACAAAACTTTATCAACAAACTTTTGAATAAGTTTAATTCTATACTTACGGCTTGCCCAAACTTGCGGAGGAATATAATAAAAAACTTTTATCCCTGCTTTTTTCAAAAATCTTGCAATAGTAAGATTAAAAGCTCCGTAGTCAATAAGTAAAACCAAATCAGGTTTATAATCATTCTTCAAATAATCTAAAAGAGCTTTTCCAAGTTTAATATGATTAATCAAAATCTGAGGAGTAAGTCCCATTGCACCCATTTTCTCCTGAGTAGAAAAGAGTTTTACACCTTCATTTTGAAGATTTATACCGCCGATACCTTCAATTTCCAAATCGCAATTTAAAGCCCGAAGCTCTTTTACAACTTTTGATGCGTGAATATCTCCCGAGAACTCACCCGTAATTATAAATAATCTTTTCATCTATACCGCCATTATAACAATATTGTGTTCATCAGCGTATTTTACAACTTTTTCCTGATCAACGATAATTGTTTCATTAGCCTCAACGGCAATCAAACTTGCATGTTTGTGACTCATTGTTCTTAATGTTCTCATACCGATTGCAGGAATATCAAAACGTTTATCTTGCTTTGGTTTTGCAACTTTTACAACAACAGCACCTTCTTTTGCAAGTTTTGCTCCGCGCTTAATGCAAACATCAGTACCTTCAATAGCTTCTACTGCCATAATCATTTTATCTTTAATCACAACTGATTGACCTACATCAATTTTACCCATTTCTTTTGCAAGCCAGAAACCGTAATTTACATCTTCCATTTGCTCAGGAGTCGGTTTGTGTTTACCCAATACTCCGGCAGGTATCATAAGATTTTTGATGAAAATAGTTTGATCAAGTACTTCAACACCGATTTTTGATAACTCTTCAACAATCATTAGCATAACCTGATCATCATTTAATCTTGAAGCTTCTTTAATTAAATCAATCGCTCTTTTATCAAACTTGTGAAGCTGCAATAAAACCTTTTTATGAACTTTACCTAAAAATGTAAGCTGCTTTATACCCTCTTCTTTTAAAATTGATTCAATTCTGTCAACTTCACCGGGGTGACAACTGTATACTTTCGAACAGTATTTTTTCAAATCCCTCAAATTATCTTTTGCCAAAGAAATACAAACAACTTCAAATCCGTTTTCTTTAGCATATTGAGCCATTTTTACAGGTAATGTTCCGTCCCCTGCGATTAATCCTTGCTTATTTTCCAATGTTATTGACACTATTATTTTCCTCTTTTACTTATTCCTTAATAAATATATTTTCTTAATTTCCTCTAACGGTAATATTTTAGCACCACCAAGAAATTTTGTACAAATAATTGTTTTTGCGTAATTTTCGGCAAGCTCAAGTTTTAAATATGCCTCTTTTACAGATTCTGCACCTATTACAACCCCATGATTTTCCATTAAAATTACATCAAAATCATTAAAATATTTTGAAGTTTTCTTAACAAGTTCATCAGAACCCGGTATCGCATACCTTGCAATAGGAATTTCGCCAAAACAATAAATAATTTCAGGAGAAACACCCTCACTTAACCCCATTCCGCAAGACGCAAACGCAGTCAAATACGGCGAATGGACATGAAATACGCAATTAAATTCAGGTCGTTTTTTGTAAAATTCTAAGTGTAAAAACCTTTCACTTGAGGCTTTTTTATTTCCTTCAACAAGATTACCCTCAAAATCAATCAAAACCAAATCGTCATTATCCAAATATCCGTTAGCAGAACCTGATGAGGTTATTATAACATTGTCACCATACCTTGCTGAAATGTTACCGGAAATTCCAGGGGTAAAATCTTTTACCCCTGCCAAATGTCCGTATTTTATTATTTCTTGTTTTAACTCATTTGACATATTTACTGAACCGTTTCCTTATCAGGATCTTCAATTTCAATTATTTGTGCGTATTTTAACACTACAGGTTTTACGTTTTCTTCTTCTTTTTGCTTTCTTGAAGACACCTTAACTTCTTGATTTTGTTTTTTAGCAGGAGCAAAAGCAACCTTGCGTTCTTCTCTTTCCTGACGTTTTCCTAATCGTTCAGGGTTTTTTATCTCCATTCTGCCATATTCAATCGTTGTACCTTTAGTATCAAAAGCAACATCAAAACCAAAATAAGTAGTTTGTCTTACAAAGTCGTAACCAAGACGAATTTTCAAATCATCAGGTCCGATTGCAAATACAAATCGGTTTTCCTGGAACAATTTACCGTTCGGTGAATCGTCACTTAAATTAACCATACCTGACCAACCTACAGAAAGGTATTTGTTTAATCTGAAGATTTCAGCTATATACAAACTTGAATGACCGTATCTGTAACTGTCATATCTCGGAACAGGGCTGTTATCATCATATCCTGATTGGTAGTAAGCCAAATCCTGCATCCAGTTTTTGTATTGAATATGAGTACTAGGACCGACTCTGCCGATGAATTGAGTATCACCGGTACCGTAAACGGCAGCTACACCTTGTAGAGCTACAGACAAATCAAAATAAAACTTTTTCTCAGGGTTTTGGTAAGCATATAAAGCCTGCCTGATTTCAGCCATATATCTTAATCTTGTAGTTGCAATACCTTTAGAAGCAATCTTTTCACCATAATAATTACGGTCATTATCTTCCATTATACCAAACCCGGCTCTGTGACGGAAGGTAAGCCCTTTGCCTTCTGCTAAAAAATCAGGAAGTTTATAAGCTTTATCATAAAAAACTTCTGCCATATATTTAGGCATTCTCGCACCCAAGAACCATTCATCCATAAATGAATTGGCACTGTATTGCATATATAAATTATCATCTAAGCGTTGATGACCTCTCATGAAAAATACGTCAGAAGCAGAAGCATATCCAAGTTCTGTTGTATTATACGTATTACGATATTTTATGGCTCCACCAAATCCAAAGTCGCCGTGTTGATAATTTAAAAACGGAATTGCTTTCAAAATAGAACCGCCCGGTCCTCCGAATACAAATCCCGGACCTAAGAACATACCGACTTTTCTGCGGGTACCAAATTCAGGATAATTTGCTTCAAAATAATCTCGGTCTTTATTTGTGTAAGCTGTTAAACTCGGCCATGTGAACCAGTATTTACCGCGTCTTCTGATTTCAATGTTTTTAAGAGTGAACACATCATGATTTTTTCTTGCTTCAACATAAATTTTATCAGCATTAATATGAAGCTTGTTTCCGCGAGGGTCGCTTAAGAAAAACGATTTTTCGCTATCATCAAGTGTCATACTCATAAATCGAGGTCCAATCATTCTTGAAGACATACGATGAATTTGTGATTCTTCAGAATACAAGGTACCGTCTTCAAGGATAATTTTAGCATCCTTTTGAATACCTTTTCTTGCATTCATCAACATAGTTTCGGATTTTGTATGAACATTATCCATAAACATATATTCTTCATTCATATCGACTTCAAAATAATCTGTTTGAGTAGGATTACCGTCTTTAAGAACGATAACATTACCCATTGCTTTTAAAATATTAGATTCTTCATTATAAACGATTTTATCGGCAATAACCCTTGTTTTTTGAGGCGGAATATACAAGTCAGGTCTGCCTGTTGCGACCATATCACCGGTTTCCTCATCAAAATTAACAAAATCACAATCAAGTTGAAGCTGTTTTTCTGTTACTTGTTCTGCAATCCCTGTTTCAAAAGACATAGTTTCAGGAATTTCTGATTCAATCTCGCTTTGAATCGAACCTGCAATAGAAGCTTCTTCGGGCTCTATTTTAATCTCTTCAAACGGAGTTTCTGATTTTTTCCAGAACTTTAATTTTTCAATACGTTTCCTATTTGCTTCTTTACGTTGAGCAATTTCTTCTTCTGACTTTTCATCAGTCATATTTGAAATTTTTTCCCCCAGATTAACGCGAATTTTCTTAAACAAAGGCATGTTATCAGAGTTAATTTCTTTAGTAGAAGGTCCTCCCGCACTGCGCATACCTGCCGAATAATTGTCAAAACTGTGATAAATCGGATCTTCCCGTAAATCCGGCATCATTGTACTCATTGGGGACTTAAAGAAGGTTTCAGCCTGTAAATCTTCCGGAGAAACCGCAGAATATTCATTCCCGTCATCAAGCGCGTAAACACTGTTTACGAAAGCTAATATAAAAAATGTAACAAGTAAAAATCTTTTCAATATTCTACCCTTTATCTAACATAATTCAACGGATTCACAGGTTTACCGTTCACACGAACCTCGAAGTGACAATGAGGACCTGTACTATAACCTGTAGAACCTTCCCTGCCGACTGTTTGACCTTTTTTAACCATTTGTCCGTTACTAACATTAATTGCAGACATATGGGCATATAACGTTGTTATTGGCTGACCGTTAACAACACCATGGTCTAAGATTACGACCTTTCCGTATCCGCCGTACCAGCCTGAATATATTACCTTACCGTCGTTTGAAGCTTTTATTGCTCCGCCGTTTGGTCCGCCGATATCAATACCTGAGTGGAAAATTCTACTCTTAAATATCGGGTGAATCCTATACCCGAACGGAGAAGTTATAGGACCTGAAATCGGTCTTATAAATCCTGTTGAAGATATTACAACTTTAGATGTTGACGAACCGCTTGTCATTTTGGCAATCATCTTTTGAATATCATTTGACTGCCTTTCTAATTCTTTTTCTGAACGCTCATAGTAATCTTTATCTCTTTTCAACTGTTCAATCATGCTTTTATTTTCAGCAATCGAACCTTGAATCGCCGTTCTTTGAGAATTAATATCGCGAATTGAAGATTCTATCATTCTTTTCTGACGCTCAACCTGAGCCTTTAATGAAGCAATTTCATTAGCTTTAGCTTTCAGAGCCTGCATTCGCCTGTAATCGTCCTGAATAATTATTTTTTCAAAATAAAACATATCCATAAGTGTATTCACATCAGTTGTCGATAAAATCAGCTCAAACATACCGCTTCTTTGATGTTTGTACACTTGTTTGATACGTTCTTTCATTTGCATATCAAGATTGCGAAAATCAGCTATTGCCTTACTTAATTGGCGCTCCATCGAAGTTAAATTAGCTTGTAAAGAGTTATACTTTTGCGTTGTTACTGATAATTCCTGCTGCGCAACTTCCAGCTGCTGTTGGTTATAATATAATCTGTTTTGTTCTTTTTTAAGCTTTGATACTACCTGTTTTTTCTTTTCCTGAAACTGCTTCTTTTTATTTCTGGTTTGCCATAATTTTTGCTCCAATAAAGCTTTCGAAGGAGCAGCAAACGACGGAAGAGCACAATTCACGGCTAATCCTGTTAATATCCAACTTATTAATATATATTTTAAGACATTTTTTTTCATATTAACTACTATTTTACAAGTAACGGAAGCAGCATCAAACCTACCGTCCAGGCAACAAAAGTTAAACATATTATTGCGATAATGAGCTTTTGGTGCTTTCTGAAAAATTCCATAATTTCTCCCCTTATACAATCAGTATTTTACTATAAAAAATTTCTTTGTTCAAGTAGTAAATATTGCCAGCACCTTATCAATTTCATAAACCGTAATATAATTTACCCCTGAACTTTTTTCGTTTATAATCGTTATAAGAGTATAGAGGTAAAAAATTATGAACGACAAATGCTCAAAATACGAAGCTCTGTTTACTTTCAGAAGCGAAGAAGAACTAAATGAACACATTCAAAACTGTCCTGATTGCAGAGCTGAACATGAAAAAATGCTTAAAGTTTCAGAACTTATTCAAGAAGTTAAGCCTTACTTTAAAGAAAGACGCAAAAATATCGCAAGATTAAAAGCTGCCTGCGCACTTTTTGTTATTATGCTGAGCGGTACAACCTTGGGCGTTCTTAACCTCAATACAGATATCTCTGATACTCTCAAATACGGTTCAGCTCTAAGTGCTGAAGATTTAGGATTGCCTGTTGATTCTTACGGGCTTATTTCACTGGAATAATAGGGATTAATGAATTTTAACGAAGTAATAAAATCTAACAAACAAAATATAAAAAATATTATACGTCTTATTACAAAAGAAGATAATGAAGATATTGAACAAGAGGTATACCTTAAAATCTGGAAAAATTCAGATAAATACAAAGAAAAAGGTTCAATAAAAAGCTGGATTTCAACAATCACAAAAAATACCTCTCTTGATTATCTAAAATCCGCATATCATAAAATTTCTCAAACATCAACTTCAGATGAATACACTGTTACCAACATTAAAGACAAAAAAACTTCACCTGACGATAATGTAATAAAACTTGAACGACAAAAAACAATTATCAATGCAATAAATAGTCTTAAACCAAAGTTCAAAGAAGTTATAATAATGTGTGAAATCAACGATTACTCATACGAAGAGTGCGCACAGAAATTAAAATGTCCGTTAGGTACGGTTAAATCAAGAATCTACAATGCAAAAAAAGAATTAGCAGAAAAACTAAAAGATTTACTATAAAACGAAAGGATAAAAATGAAAAAAACACTTTCATTATTACTTACAGCAATTATATTAGGAATAAATACAGGGACAGCTATAGCAATGCCTCCTGCTCAAGATAATGTTTCAATTATGCACAGACAATCAAGAGCTCAAATGCGCAGAGAATTTGAACAAAGACTAAACCTCACTGACAAACAAAAAGAAAAAGCAAAACAGCTTCACAAACAAGGCCGCGAACAAATTCAACCTGTAATTATGCAAATTGAAGTTAAACGTCAGGAAATAGAAACTGTAAAACTTTCAAGAATTTCAGTCAAAATGCAGGAAGAAAAAATTGCACAATTAAACGCTGAAATCAAAGAACTTGAAAAACAGGCTCAAGAGATCCGCAAAAAAAATTCACAAGAATTTGAAAAACTTTTAAATAAAAAACAAAGAGCAGAACTTGAAAAAATGAAAGCCGAAGGCAGAGCAAGATTTGAGCAAAAACACCCGCCTCGCGCGCCATTTCAAGGCTTAGGAACTCCAAACTTTTTATTAAGACCGCTTTTGCCTCTTCCGCACGAAAATCATTAAAAAATACGCATCATATCACCCCCTCACACTAACCCTCTCCCAAAGGGCGAGGGAAAATATTGTATGTAAATCAGCTCTTCTCCTTGGGGTCAGAGAAGATATTTACCCCTGTCATCCTGAACTTGATTCAGGATCTTATTCAGAATCTATCCAAGCAAACAGAAACTCTAACTGGACAAACTAACATTGATAGATTCCGGATCAAGCCCGGAATGACAGCACTACTATATAGTTAAATATCAGTTATCTAAACTGTTTTTACGAGCTTCTTCGTCTTTTATATATTGACAAAGTTCTTCTAAGCGGTTGTCTTCCATTGCATCCATCAGGGCTTGTATATCATCAAACTTGCCCAATGCAAAACCTGTTTCTGCTAACAATACACAGTCATTGCACAATCTATACTTACCGTAACCGATTGAACCTGCCATTGACTTATTTTTACCGCAGCAGTCGCACTCAAAATATTCATTTGCAATCTCCGGATTCTCTTCCAAATCGTCAATAACCATTTGAGCAACAACTTGCTGCATTTCTTCTATAATTTCTTCTTGTGTTTTTTTCATTTATTTTACCAAATCTTTCATCATTTTAACTGCTTCGCCAAGTCCCGTAAATACTGCTTTGGAAATAATACTGTGTCCGATATTTAGTTCATAAATACCTTCAATTTCATGCATACGATGAACATTTTCATAATTCAAACCGTGTCCTGCATTAACTCTTAAACCTAAATTCTGAGCAATTTCAGCTGCATTTTTTAAATCATCAAAAGCCTTAGCCTCATCTTGTGTACCGTAAGCATGAGAATAAGTTCCTGTATGTAGTTCAATAAATTGAGCACCTGTTTTTGCACTTGCAACAACCTGCTCTTCTGTAGGGTCGATAAATAAACTTACCAAAATTCCCGCATCTGTCAGCGGTTTTACAAACTTTGTTATCTTATCAAGCTGCCCTGCAACATCAAGCCCGCCTTCTGTCGTAACTTCCTGACGTTTTTCAGGCACAAGACAAACTGAATGAGGTTTTATTTCAAGCGCAATTTGCTGCATTTCTGATGTTACTGCCATTTCAAGGTTTAAATTTGTTTTTAATGTCTTAATAAGAGTTCTGACATCGCGGTCTTTTATGTGGCGTCTGTCTTCGCGTAAGTGTGTTGTAATCGATGTAGCTCCGTTATTTTCACAAACCTCAGCTGCAAAAATCGTATCCGGATCAATACCTCCTCTTGCGTTTCTTAATGTTGCAACATGATCTATATTTACACCTAAAAGCATAATTTATCCTTTCTGAAATTTCATTTTAGTAATCTTTAACAACGCGGTATAAGAAGGTAAAATCGTAATTTTCTCATCTTTATCCTCAGAGGAAGTTGCGAGTTCTATCGCCGATTTTATATCTTCTTTGATAACAATCCTATCTTGCGCAATTCCTGCGTATTTAAGCCTTAATGCCATATCTTTTGCCCTGACGCCTGATGTTATAACAAGCTTTTTAGCATCTTTTAACTGCTCAAAATCGCTGTCCCAAAGCCATGAAATATCACGTCCGTCAGCATAATTATCATTTATCGCTATTACAATATTTGAATTTAAGTCAACGGTTTTTAAAACCTCACTTGCTCCTGTCGGGTTTTTAATAAGCTGGATTAAAGTATCATGACCGTTAATTACACGTCTTTCCGCACGCCCGAAAATTGATTTATAAGACAATAAAGCGTCTTTAATAACCTGTTCTTCAACTCCCGTATACAAAGCACAAGAAACAGCCGCTAAAGCATTATAAGCGTTATAAAGCCCAACCTGATTAACTCGAAAAGAATATTGTCTGCCTTGTTTAACATCAGTCACTGTAAGAAGTGAATAATCGGCATAAATTTTAACAGTTGCACTATAATCAAGTTCAGGACGCTTATAATTACAATGTTCGCAAAAATAATGCCCCTGTTGAGCAAAAAACTGTTTTGTATAACTTAACGGCTTGCCGCAAATACAATTAAACACCTCTGTTGGCGCGTTTGAATCAGACTTATGCACATCCGAACAGATTTCAACATCTTCAAACCCGTAATATATACCGTTATTACTTAAATTTGTCACAAGCGGATCATCTGCATTAAGAAAAATCTTTGCTAAAAGGTTTTTCTCAATTGCGTTCCTTATAAATCCTGCAGTAGTTTCAAGTTCACCATATCGGTCCAACTGATCGCGAAAAAGATTTGTTACCACAAGGTAATCCGTTTTAAAATAATCATATAACTTGGTTAAATATGCTTCATCAGATTCAATAACCGCATAATCAAACTTTCTAAACGGTTTTACCCCGAGCGCAAACACATTTGCAACACCTGTAAGCATATTTGCACCTTTAGTATTATGAATAACAGAGCATTTATCTGTTTCAAAAATATGTGCTAAAATTCCTGAAGTTGTGGTTTTTCCGTTAGTACCGGAAATCGCAACGGAACATTTTACATAATCCTTACAATACTTTAAAAAATCAGGACAAACCTTTAACGCCAGCATCCCGACAAAAGAAGTTCCTGAAGACTTATTCAAAACTTTTATCCCTAAATATGCCAACCTTGATAATATTTGTGCCGTATAAAATCTCACTCTGCCCATAAATAGTCCTTTAGACGTATTCAAATTTTAACCTTCGTCATATATTATGTTATTAATATAATACAAAAGTAAGAAAAGTTAAAAGATGTTAGTTTTATTTTTTACAATAATATTTATTGCAGAGTTAATAATTGCAGGCTGGCTTATCGGCGGTATCGCAAGCCTTAACAAAAAAGTCTGCGCACTTAACCAAGAAGTAATTGATTTTCAACCGCAAATAAAAACTTGTCTGGAAAATCTGAGAGCTAAAACAAATAAAGTCCTTTCCGGGCTTGAATGTGTTACAGATTTTGTAGCTAAGAAAAAAGACTTCTGCAAAGAAAGTTTCAAAAAAAATCTGACAACAAAAATAATTCTTTCAGTTCTTAAAATTTATGCAAAAAGACTCGTAACCCTTATTGAAGTAGCTTTTGCAATAAAAAAGCTTTTAAAATAATCTAATTTACCCCCGAGCTATTGAAATTCGCTAAAAAATATGTTACAATTGTGAAGAAATTTGAAAGAACGAGGTTTACAACTATGAGTAAAAACAAAGCATTTATGTTTTCTATCGGTGTAATTGCCGGTGTTGTAGGAGGCATTATCGGCGGTGTGCTTTTTGCCCCTAAATCCGGAGAAGAGTCCAGAAAGGAACTTAAAGACACTATTTGTGATCTTTATGACAAACACGCACCACAAATTAGCGATGCTAAAAAACAAGCACTGGAATCTATTGATTTAATGAAATATAAAATGGAAAGACAATTGAGAAAATTAAATAATTCAGTTAAATCAAAAAAAATGAAAAAAGCTAAAGAATTGGAAGATTCCGAACACGGCGGAAATGAAAACGAATTTGATTACTAATAAAAATAAAGGATTATTAAAATGAGTGTAGAATTATCACAAGTTATACTAAATCACGGATTAACATTTCTAGCCGTATCTACAGCAGTTATTTTAATTGTTGTCGGCTGCTATCTTGTTAAACTTATTAAAGATTTATCAGTCTTAGCTAAAAATGTTAATGAAACATCAATTATGCTTAATTGCGAGCTTAAACCGACACTTGAAGAGTTAAATGAAACAATCCATTCAATTAATTCTTTGGTTCAAAGTACGGATGAAGGCGTAGGTAACGTAAAAGTCGGTATTGAAAACGCACTTTCAAAAACAAAAGCTTTTTCCGAAAGCCTTCTTGGAGGTTTCTTTAAAGGTTTTATGACTGTATTTTCTTTAATAAAAAGAAAATAAAACTTTCAGGTAATGAAATTTTCAAATAACAGATTTACAATCATGTAAGACAACAAAAGGAGAAATATAAAATGTCAACATCAAGATTTTTAGCAGGATTCATCGTAGGTGGCGCAATCGGCGCTATTGCAGGTATTTTACTTGCACCCAAATCAGGTGAAGAAACAAGACAAATATTAGCTGATACAGCTCAAGATATGGCTAAAAGAGCTGATGAAACAGCAAAACAAATTCAAGTAAAAGCTGACGATGTGGTTTCTGATCTTCAAAAAAGAGGAGAAGAAATTAAAGAAAAATTACAAGACTTAATCGCAAAACAAAAAGACGAAAAAGAAGATGAAGATGAAGAATAAGTCTTAACAGATTTGATAAACGGGCGGATGTTATACAACATCCGCTTTTTTATGCTCAACCCACCCCCATTCCTCACAAAACAGTGGCGGGGAGCCTCCCTCACCGAGCACGTTTGTATTGACAAATTACACAGATTTCTAATATTTACCAAAAAGGTATTTAGTAGCATAATATTTACCCCTGTCCCGTCCGTCCGAGGACCGCCCTGCGCATTAAACGCCACCGTTCGCACTTACGTCAAGACTCAACGCCTTACCGATGCGCGCTCTTCTCTCGCTATTGCTCGTGACTCTGCTCGATTGCATTGCATTTTCGGGTTTGCATAGTCCTGTATTCTCTGCAATTTACTAACGTAAATTTTCGCTCATTCGGACTATTTGCTCTCACGGGCTCGTTCGCATTCGATCGACTCCGCCCTACCGAAAATGCAAAAAAAATCGCCTTAGAAAAAGGCGATTGGAATCTTTTTTCAATTCCTCGTAATAGTGAAGTGTGAAGTGTGTGTGCTTAAGTCTTGTGTGATTCCTCAATTTAAGCACTCCTCGTGTTTACATATATATAAAGTATTTTTAGTATATAAAATTGCTATATTTTTCATAACCGAGTTTACAACTCTTAATATAATGAAAAATTATCTCGCCTGATTTATACTAAAGAAAAGGTTACACTAAATACGAAGGATTTTTATGAATATTTTAATATCAAATGATGATGGAATAGCAGCAAACGGTATAAGGGTTCTAACTGAGGAATTATCAAAACATCATAACGTTTACGTTATCGCACCTGATAGAGAAAGAAGTGCTGCAGGGCATTCCTTAACTTTACATACACCGCTAAGGGTCGAAGAGCTTGATAACGGTAAAAACGGAGCCACAAGAACATGGGTTACAACAGGAACCCCCGGAGATTGTGTAAAAATAGGAATTAACGCAATTCTTTCAGAAGAAGAACAACCGGACATCGTAATTTCAGGGATTAACCACGGTCCAAACCTTGGTGCGGATATTCTTTACTCAGGTACCGTAAGCTGTGCTATGGAAGGCGCAATGTTAGGAGTCCCAAGTATTGCAGTTTCACTTGCCAGCATGAGCGCAGATTACGAAGATTTTAAATTCAGTGCTAAATTTGTTGCATCTTTACTGAACAAGTTAAAAGAATTCAAATTTCCACCCAAAAGTATCCTAAACGTAAACATCCCAAAACTTGACGCTGACGATATTGTTGGTGTTGCAATAACAGAACTTGGAAGAAAAATGTTCACAGATGCTTACGAAAAACGGGTTGATCCGCGCGGAAAAGTTTATTACTGGCTTGCAGGCGAACTCATTAACGAACCTGAAGACGCACCTACTGATATTGCAGCAGTTAGAAATAACAAAATATCAATAACCCCTGTAACTTACGAAATGACAAAAACAGAAACGATTGATGATTTAGATAAAATTCTTTGCGGTTCCGGTAACTGTGATTGGTACTAAAAAATATCAACAACCCCACTTTAAATTTCTGCAAACATAGTTTATAATATTAATAGGGATATAGGAACTATGGTGCAAATTTACTCCAACTCAAACTCAGGGATACCAATCGGGCGTGTTGCAGATTACAACAACACCAATCCGTCGCGTGCCATAACTTCCTTTAGAAACCTTTCAGCCGCACATAACCCGTTAACAATAAATCCTCAAAGAAACGACTTTGCATCCGCCGTTTATGGTGACGGCCCTTACAGCTTAACTATGCCAAACCAAGCATCTGATATTTTGGCTCTAAACATTGATTATATCGCATAATTTACTATTTTGTTAAAATAATATTAAGATTCTTTAACATAATTTTCTCGAAAAAAGCAATTTTCTCAAAAAAAAATACTTTATATAAGAGTAAATAGGAATGAGGATTTCAATTAAATGAAAGAACAAGAATTAAACACTTTAATGTCAGTTATTGCAGATCCAATCGAAAATGTGTATAAAATTGAATCGTATAAAGACTTAGCAGAGATTCAAAGAATTATCAGAATTTTTGATATCTCAGAAGAACAACACAACAAACATACAATGTTATCAATCAAAAACTTGGCAACTTTCCGCCTTGTTTTGAGCAACAATTAATAAGTTAAGAAATACAAATAGCATAATTCGGGTTCTTGCAGTTTCTGTAAAGAACCCTTACTGTTTTAAGAATTAAGAAGGTTTGCAAAAACGGGAGCAAATAACAATACCCCGATTAAAACAGCACTAACGGTAACAACAAGTACTGCACCTGCTGCGATATCTTTTGCCATTCCAACCATTCTTGAATATCTGTTATGAAAAATTGCATCAAGCGAAAATTCTATCGCAGAATTAAACATCTCAGCAGAAATTACAGCCGCAATTGTCAAAAGTAAAATACAAAATTTCACTAATGAAAAATTGAAATAATAAGCACTGAGAAGCACCAATATTGCTACAAAGATGTGTACTCTGATGTTTCGTTCGCTTTTCAGTGTTAATCTCATACCTTTACGTGCGTTTTTAAATGTGTTTGAAAAACCTTGCTGCTTATATTTTGTCATAATCTATTCCCATACTTTTAAGTGCCTGCTTCTGGTAATTTACAACAAATTCAAATTCTTCCTCACTCTGATGATCAAACCCCAAAAGATGCATAATCCCGTGGCTTATTAAAAATATCAGTTCAGATTCTTTTGAAATTTCTTTTTTTGCTGCTTCTTCAATTACCTTATCTAATGCTATTATAATCTCTCCTAAATTAATTTCCAATTCAAGAACAAATTTTTCATCATCATCAGAATCTGCAAAAACTGCAAAGGTAATTATATCGGCAGGATAGTCTTTTCTACGGTATTCTTTATTAATTTCGTGAGTTTTCTTACCGTCGCAAAATAAGAAATCAAAAGAAACCTTATCATATTCATACCCTTGCAAACAGCAATCTTGCGCAATTTCAGGAATACTCATATAAAAGTTCAGAATTTCACCTGCGGCCTTTGTTAACTTGTCACAATCAGGCTTCCAATCATTAAAAATATTTTCTATGTAAATGTTTGAATTAATCATAAATCTTTATTGTTATTATCCGACCAATCGTTATTATTATTTGTATTTGTCGGATTTTTTGACTCTTCCAGTTCCTTTATTTTCTTTTCAAAATCTTCATCAAGAATTTTGTTTGGCATTTCTATTTTATTTTTAGCAAATTCCTCTGCAATATTTTCCTGATATTTAATTCTGTTATGCTGCATACCGCGTAAAACCCGGCTAAATGTTTGTGCTATAACTTTCAAATCATTCAAGGTAAGAGGGCTGTCTGCAAGCTGTCCGTCATTTAAACGTTCAACAATAATTTTATCAATAATATTTTCAATTTCCTCAGCGGTTGCACCTTTCATTGCTCGTACAGCAGATTCTACAGCATCAGCAATCATCAAAATTGCAGTTTCTTTTCTGTTAGGTTTCGGGCCGGTATAACGGAATTGTTCTTCTTTAACATTTTCCGCACCTTCTTCTATTACTGCCTGATTGTAGAAGTATTTTGCAATACCTTCTCCATGGTGCTGTAAAATAAAGTCATTAATTATACTTGGCAAACCGTTTTTCTTAGCCAATTCTACACCATCTTTCGGGTGAGCGGTGATAACCATTTTACTTAACCTTGGATTAAGCTTATTATGCGGATTTTCTATACTAAAGTATGATTGATTTTCTACGAAAAACAAAGGTCGTTTTAACTTTCCGATATCATGATAGAAAGCACCGACTCTTGCTAAAATAGGATTAGCACCGATAGCTTCCGCAGCAGCCTCACATAACGTTGAAACCATAAGACTGTGATGATAAGTCCCCGGAGCTTCCATTTGAAGACGTTTCAACAACGGTTGGTTATGATCGCCAAATTCAGCAAGTCCGTAAGGAGTTATAATATGGAACGAACTTTCCAACAACGGAGATGCTCCAAGTACTATAATCGAACTTAGCAATGAATTTGCAAAGATATAAATACAGTTTCTCAAAATAAGATTATTACTTACATCAATTAAGCATTTGTCGATAAAATACAAACTGAGCATAATCAATACACCTGCAACACCGAGATTAAAACCGACTTTAATAAGGTCAAATCTTCTGGTATAACGAATTTTTGAGATTGTAATCATGCCAATTAATGAAAGAACAATAAATACTATTATAAATTGAGATTCATACTGCAAACCTACAGTAAGAATAACAAGTAATAATGACGAAATTAAAAATGAAATTCTCGGGCTTAAGAAAATCGCAGAAATAATAACAACACCCGGAATCGGTAAAACATACGGCGAAAAACCTGTCGGCAGAACTACCGCAAAGAAACAGGTTAACGCGATTAACATTGCCGTTAAAGATAAATAGCGAGGTTCTAAGAAACTTTTTTCAAATACCTTTAAATAAGCAATAAAGATTAATGTTAAAAGAAGTACAAGTACATAAACTGATAAAATACCCTGCCAGTTAAGTTCATAAACATTATAACCCGCTTCTCTTAACGCATCACGTTTTAATCTTGTAACAGGTTCACCTTCAAAAACAATTTTTTCACCTTTTTGGAAGGTTACTTTATACGGCTTTACAGAATCCTGAGCGTTCATTTTAGCAATTTCTGTTGCCGCATCATCAACCACAAGGTTCGGTACAATAACTTGTTCCAGCATTGCCGTAATAACCGATACCTGACGTTTTGAAACATTACTTACCAAATTTGATTGAATTAATGTTTGAATATTATCTTTTTCATAATCCTTTTCACTTATACCGACTTGTAAAATATTAACAAGAGATACGGAAGCTTTATCAAAAGCTTCTCTTAATGAAGGTTCATCAACATTTAATAAAAAGTCAATAATGAAGTCTTTTCTCGGATTTCCAGACAAATCAAAAAGAATATTTAATTCATCAACTTTTTCTTGTTCTGTAGTTGTTTTTTTTCTTATTTGTAAAATAGAATTTTGTAAAGTTTCTAAATTAGTTTTGATAAAATCGTCTTCGGCAGGAACCAATATAGGGTCAACTTTTTGAGCCACTTCCCGCTTATGCTGTTCTGTTCTTTTAACATCTTCAACAGTTAAAGTCTTTTGTGCAATAATATCTTTTTTACTTATACCGTTTTCGATAATACTTTGGAAAAAGAAATTTTGTGAAGCAATAATCGTCGTAATAAGTACCGTAAACGTAAGCAGATAAACTGCTTTTATAAACACAGACGAAGTAAAAAAGTCTTTTACTCTCTCTAAATATTCATTTTTAATCATATACAAAATAATCCTATTTTTACTTTTTTAGTATAAATCAATTTTATAACTTAAAAAGGAAAAATACAAGCTTACTTATTAACTTGCTCGGTAACATAAGCTTCAGCTAATCTGCCGCCCTTTGGAGTATGAAACTTAATTTCTTTATATTCAGGCTCTTTCGGCTTAAACTCATCTTTTTGATAAGAATATAAAAACTTCATAAATTCTTTACTATACATACCGACTCCTTACACACGCAGGCAATTTAAAACTTCACACATATATATTAAAACATTTTTTAGAAAAAATTTGCTTAATATAAACAAATTGTTACAAAGTTAGCAATACAAATATTACCCTGTTGAATAAGTAGTTTTGCTAATGTTTTAAACGACACAAAAAGTACATAATCTGGTATAAGTTTGTTTTTTAAATAAAACTTTTGTTTATTTTAAACAAAACTCACACTAAACAAGGAGGTAAAAATGTCAATTAAAAAACTAACTGTGGCAGCTGCGATTGCCGTTGGAATAGCAACGTGTTCCTTGAATTCAGTAATGGCAGCTTGCCCGTGCAATACGCAAGCACCGGCAGAAGCTCTGCCTGTGGTAACAGGTCCTGCTTGTCCTGTAGCAACACCACAGCCACAAACTTGCAACAAGTGCAAAAAGGTTAAAAAAGATTGCGGATGCAAAAAGAAAGACCCATGTCCTGTCGTAAAAGAAGAATGCGGATGTAAAGATGACATCAGCTGCGACAAACCTGCAGTACCGTCAACTGCTCTTTGCCCTCAAACAGGAAAACCTGACAAATCTGAAATGAAACAAGTTTACGGTTATCCTCAAGCACTTTACGGTTCTAACAACTATGTAGGTGAACCTGCAAACTCAATTTTTTCAACAGAAACAGCAATGAAAGGATGTCCTGCAAGCAGAATGTCATCATCTATCAGCGGTACGACAGTAGCAACTGACGGTCAAATGACAGGTGCAGCTACTCAAATGCCATGCTTGAACGAATGTCCGAATAAATATAACGGAATTTTAATCGATAGAAATGAATGTCGTGCAAACGGAGCTTCTTGCCCCATAGACATTCAAACATCAAATTCTATTAATGCGGTCAAAAAATCATTAATTCCTTATGAAATCCCGCAACAAATTCAAAATATCACAGGTGCAGCTGCTCCATTCGGCGGTTGTATGTTTCCCGACGTCCCAAACAGCCACTGGGCAGCATGCGACATCGATAAACTTGCGGTAAACGATGTTGTTGTAGGTTATCCTGACGGTTTATTCAAACCAAACAGAAATATTTCCCGCGCAGAATTTGCAACTATGCTTGTTAAAGGTTTCAACCTAAATTGCGGTGATATGCCTAGAGATACAATGTTCACAGACGTTCCTAGAAACAACTGGGCTAACCCTGCTATTGCAAAAGCTGTAGATGAAGATTTATTAAAAGGCTATCCTAACCACAAGTTCAGACCAAATGCGCCTGTAACTCGTGTTGAAGCTTTAACTTCAATTGCGAAAGGCATGACTTGCGACATCGATAAATGTAAAGCCGATGAAATCTTAAGCCGTTACGCAGACGGTAACAAGATTCCTGACTGGGCAAGAATCCCTGTTGCAAAATCTTTGGAAAACGGTGCTTTAAAAGATTCACCTACACCAAATATGATTTTACCTAACAAAGACGCATCTCGTGCCGATGTTGCTTCTATGATGCAAACAGTACGTGTAGCTTTAGGTTACGATACTAACCCTAAAACTGCAAACAATATCTGCCCTGCTTGTCCAATCGAGAAAAACGCTTTGATTGAACACGAAGAAATAGTTAAAATTCCTACATTGCAATTATCAATGATAGACCAACTTACAGCTAAATCTTCACACGTAGGACAATATTTCAGAGCAAACACTCTTGAAGATGTAACAATCAACGGCGTAACTTATCCTTGCGGTTCAACCGTAACAGGTCAGGTTGTTGAAGTTATCAGACCATCAGGATGCGAAAAAGGTGCTTTAAAACTTGCCTTTACAGAAATCAAAAACGGAGATTGCAAAACCAAACTGCCTAAACAAATCTTACAGGCACAAATTAACAAATCTAAAAACGTTAACCCTGTAGCAAGACTTGTCGAAATGCCATTCACTTGGGCTGGTTCATTAGTCGGTGTTGTTGGCAGAACAGCCGGCGGTATTGTCACTAACTTAGGTAACGCTGTTGAAAACGTATCAAATGATGCAGGTTACATGTTAGGACACGCATTCCAAGGTCAATTCGGAGCTGCTGCAAGAAACTTGGGCGACGGCTTATTCGAAACTGTTAAAGCCCCTGTTGATATCACAAGAACAGCTTTATCAGGTACAATGGGCTTGTTCCAAACTACCGGTGATGAATTTGCTTACCTTGTTGATCCTCGCGGATACAAAATATCTGCTGTAAATCCAAGAGAACACCTTACTATCGCTTTTGGATGTAATGAATAATTACACCTAAAAAGATTGTAGTTGACTGTCATCATCATAGACAGCGGGACGGCAAAGCCGTCCCGCTGTTCTATTTATTTTGCCTCTGCTCCTAAATTATACGGTTTATAATCAATATAATTTTTATTTATTATATTTTTTATATAATTTCCAGAAGGATAAATTTTCCCATCAGATCTTACATCGTATCGAAAAACATCAGCCCCAAACTGATTAGGTCCCTGTATTCCATTTGTATCCATATAAACAAGTGCACATCTATCAAGTGTCCAAGGATTACGCTTTCCTGTATCATAACCGTTTTCATCCCTTACTATCGACTCACCTTTAACAACACAAGAACCTTCGCTCATTCTAATTACATAAGAAATACCGTTTGGCAAATAAATTCGCCACAAATAACCGAAAGAATCACCCGCAGCATATTTACCATCAACTTTATAAGCTCCTTTAGGATTATTATTTTTTAAGGCATAGCCCGAACAAAACTTCTTTTCGAATTTAGTACAAATATGAGAAGATTTTACAACCGATGAAAATTCTCTTACAATTTCTTCCGTGGATTTTGTTACATCAAACAAACACAGCATATCATCACACCCGTTATCTGCCATATAACGTCTGATAGAGTTTTCTAATATTGAATGCCCCTGTTTTGCCTTTGCGATTAATACTTTTTTCTGGTAATTCTGCATCAATACAGGTATTGTAATAGCCGCAACAACCCCGATAATCCCAAGGGTTATTAATGTTTCAGCCAATGTAAAACCAAAAATCTTTTTCATAAGCACCTCTTATTATTCAATTATAATTGAATACCATTATATGTCAATACAAAAATATATCAATAATCAGATAATAACAATATGGATAAAAAATATGTATTAAAACAGATTGGTAAAAATATTCAAAAAGCGCGTATGCAAAAAGGATACACACAAGAAACTTTTTCAGAACTTATGGGTGTATCCTGGAGTTATGTTGCAAAAATAGAATCAGGTATTCTTAATTTATCTGTTGGAAAAATATTAGAATTGTCTGATTTTCTCAATGTAGATATTAATGATTTATTAGAAATATAAAAATTTTAGTAATTCATTTTCCACCCGTCTTGTATAATTTTTCTCGAACAAGATAAACCTGCTCCCTGTTTATTACAATCAGCAGTATCATCCATATATGGAACAATTGAATTGTTACCGCCTTTTAATCCAAACGCAAATATATCACGCCCAATTATATTTGGAGGTGATGAACCGTTTATATCTATCAAAAAAGCTGCATACATCTTTTTGTTATTTAAAGGCCACAAAACAAAAGCATTTGTACCATTTGTAAAAAACATTGCTATTGTAGCTCCACTTTTTAACTGCATACGATAATTAAACCAAGCTTCATATATATAATGAGATATTGCCCAACCAGGAACAGCTTTTGCAATTTGTCCGTTTAACATCTTTACACTCGAAGATACACCCGTTTTTTCATAATTATAACTTCCCGGGGGATATACAGATATTGCAGAAAGCTCTGTTGCATAGCGCTTAAAAATTGCTTCAATATACTTATAATCAGAATCAGGGCTTCTATATTGCCACTGTTCAGGAGTTCCGTATTCATCATTTAATGTTTTCTGAGCCACCAAAAGTTTGCTATATACAGCCTTTAACTGCATAGGGTAGGCTATTCGTCGATATGTATTTATTATCAGGGGTATTGTTATTGCGGCGACTATTCCGATTACGCCGAGAGTTATTAAAACTTCCGCAAGGGTAAATGCCTTTTTATAGTCATTCCGTGCCCCGACACGGAATCTATCAGTGTTAGTTTGTCCCGTTAGGGTTTTTATTAACATTGATAGATGCTGAATCAAGTTCAGCATGACAGAACTTGTAAATGCACTCCACGCTAAGCCATAAAAGTTACCCCCCCCGAAAATTTAAGCCCTTGTTGAGTTTTAGGAGTATTACTTAATTCTTTTACCCCCATAGTCTGCTTTTTCATAACTTTTCTCCTTTATAATAGACGCGACCCGCTTATTTAAGCGGGTCGCTAAATAATTAATGTAAATATTTAAAATACAAATAAACTGAACTTAACGTTAATGAAATAAACGTAACTAATGCGCCGTATTTCATAAATCTTAAGAACGAAATTTTATAACCTTTAGAAGCCGCCGTTTCACTTACCAAAACGTTAGCTGCTGCACCGATTATTGTAAGGTTACCGCCTAAACATGCACCCAGTGATAGTGCCCACCATAGAGCATGTGTGTGACCGGTAATAGCGTTAGGATTAGCAGGGTTTATAAGTTCTGAAATCAACGGTGCCATTGTAGCTGTATACGGAATATTATCGATAATACCTGATAAAATACCTGAAGCCCAAAGGATAATCATAGTTGCAGCTTCAAGACTTCCGTGAGTCAATGTAATCAATTGATCGGCAAGGAACTTAATACCGCCGTTAGCTTCAAATCCGCCAATAATGATAAATAAACCGATAAAGAAGAAGATTGTTAACCATTCAACATCACGGTAAATTTCTTTAGGTTTTTCGAACAATAATAAGAACGAAGCACCTGCAACAGCAAATACAAATGCTGAAATATGTGTAATATCATGAGTTACGAATCCTAATATTACAAGAGCAAGAGTAATTACCGAACGAATCATTAAGTTTTTGTCAGTAATTGTTTTAGAATTATCCAAATTTGCAATATGTTCCATTTTTTCAGGAGTGGCTTTAAGTCCTTTTCTAAATAAGAATACCAAAGTTCCAACTGCAATAAGGAAAATTACAAAAATAATCGGAGTTAATTCTTTAACAAAGTCCATAAAACTTAAACCTGCACGGGTACCAATAATGATATTCGGCGGATCACCGATTAAAGTTGCTGTACCACCAATATTTGAAGCAAGAACTTCTGTAATTAAAAACGGTACAGGATCTGTTTCAAATTCTTTTGCAATAACAAAAGTAATAGGCATCATAAGAACAACTGTTGTAACGTTATCCAAAAATGCTGAAGCTATTGCCGTAAATGCAGCAAGAGCAAACAAAACAGTTTTCGGGTGCCCTTTTGTTGCTTTCAATAAATTAAGCGCCATCCATTTGAATACACCACTTCGGCTTGCGATATTAACGATAATCATCATACCGATAAGTAAAAAAATCACTTCAAAATCGACGTATTCAAAAACACCTTTTACGTTATCTTCCAAGTGTAAAGATAACGGAATCAATCCGAGTAACATTGTCAACGATGCGCCGACAAGTGCGACTACAGATTTTTGAATTTTTTCGCTGGCAATAAAAACGTATGCAATTAAAAGAATTGCACCTGAAATAAGCATGCCATGCGTGTGAATAAAATCTAACATCTTTATATTTCTCCCTTTATACAAAGTTAATTATAACATGAACAGGAGGAGGGTAAATAAAAATAAAAAGGTCACTCTGAATTTAATTCAGAGTCTATCCATGCTAATAAAAACCCTGATGAAATATATCAGCATTGACAGATTCCGGGTCAAAGCCCGGAATGACAACTGAATTGTTAAGTATACATCATAGAAGTACTAGATTTTGAATTAAATAGCTGAACAAATCTTAGAATATTCACATCTTTGACAGGCTGTTTCAGACGGATTATAAAGAGTATCAGAACTTATTTTTTGACAAGCTTCTTCAACTAACTCTTCATATTTTAACTTAAGTTCAGGATTAAATTTTATTATAAAATCTTTGTTTTCTTTCAAATTTATATACACAAAAGACAATGACTCATAGGAACCTAAAACCCTGTCAAGGCAAAGCAAATAAACCATTGTTTGAAAATCATATTCAGGATTTTTAGGAATTGAACCTGTTTTATAATCTAAAATATAATAGTTTTCACCATCTTTTACAACGGCATCCAATCTTCCGCCGACCCAAAAATCACCGAGTTTACAAGACAAAGTATATTCACTTTGCACAGCTTCCATTTTAAAATAATTATTATTTAACAGACGCACCCATGCCTGCCGCTCATTTTCATTTAACGAGGTTTCAATCCTAGATATATTTACCCCCTGAAGGAAATAATTTGCAAGTGCGTGAATCTTTTTACCTTTTTCAAAAGGCAGGGAAGACTTCGGAACCTGAATATTTTCAACATACTGATAGTAATATTTCCTTGGACAGGATTGATATGTTTTTAACATATTAGGCGAAAAATTATTAAACATTACCCCCCTCCATCATATGCTCAAAAATAGTACTCGGATCATTTTTCTGTTCTTTACCGTAACGGGTTTTACTTTTTGAGGACACCGTAAAAATAAGTCTGTTTTTAGCTCTGGTAATTGCCACGTAAAGCAATCGCAAATTCTCGGCAAGAATTTCTTGTTTCAATTCATACTCTGATTTTTTTGTATAACTCGGGTTAAGATTTTTAACCGATTCCATAAAATCCGAAGACTTCAAACTTATCCCATCAAGCGTTAACGGAAGATTTTTTTCGCTCATTTCAGGTAAAAATACCAGATTAAATTCATCCCCTTTTGACTTGTGCATAGTCATAATCTGAACTTTGCCCGCCAAAAATGATTTATCATCTTCATCTTCTTCTGAGAAGAACTTAAACCCGCTCAAATTAGGTTTCTTAGAAAGTTCAGAAAGTCGGTTTAACGCATATTCAAGCGAATTATTTCTTATACAAATTCTCTTAATCAAAGTTGAAATCAGATGAATATTAGATTTTTCGATTTCACTTTTGAAAAAGTACATTCCGATTTTAACCGCTAACTCATCAGGTGTAAGGTAACAAAGGCTTACCCAGTAATTTAAATCCCAGTAAAACTGTTCCAACGGAAGATTATCGATATTATCCGCATTAACCTGAATAAACGGGGTTTCATACTTTCTGATTTCGCCTGCAAGTCCGCGCCTGTAAAACCCTAAATCCGTCAGGATTTCAAAATTTGTTGCGATTACATCGTTATCAAACGGTGTCAAAATCATTTTCATTACGGCATAAATTGCTTTGAATATCGATTTTTGCTCTAAACATTGGTTTCTTGTAATAACCTTCAACCCGCTGTTTTCAATCAAGCTTTGCCAAGACGCAACCTGATAATTATTACGCAGCAAAATTCCAACAGTGTAATCAGGATTTTTTGACAAAGTTTCTTTTATAACTTTGAGAACATAATTTTTCTCTTCAAGTCCTGAGTCAAAAACCTTACCTTCAACAGCCTGTGCTCTGTCAGATTTAGGATTACGTCCCTCAACGGGTGCCATAAACATTTTGAAAAATGCATCTTTTGTATCGTCATTTTGAGAAGAATTTTCAACAAGATTGTTTGCAAATTCCCAAACATCTTTTGTACAACGCTGAGAACAGTTCATCGAAACATTATAATTTTCAGTAATAAATCTTCTAAAACCTTCAACATCAGCGTTTGAAAAAGTTGCCGTAATAGATTGGTTCACATCTCCGCAACGGATTATATTTTTGTGTTTACCAGATAAAAGCGCAATCAATTCCTGCTGAACGGAAGATGAATCCTGCGCCTCATCTTCAATAATATACTCACAAATTTCCTGATAATGCGCCAAAATGTCGGGATTTTCCTTCAATATTTTAACCGAACCAGTCAGCATATCATCATAATCTATAAGGTTAAACTCTTTTAGGCTTTCCTGATAGGCTTCAAAAAACAGTTTAAATTTGTTTAATTTCTCATCAGAAACCTCAGAATTAAATGTCCCGCCGCCGATTTTGAAAACAGATACGGCTCTGTCAAATTCTTCGGCTGTTCTTTGCGGAACCTTCAATTTTGAAGCAATTTCTCTTAAAATCCTGCCCCTTTGCGAGTCATCACAAATCTCAAAATCAGAAGATAATCCGAGTTTTTCATAGTTGCCGTTTTCTTTTAAAATTCTTAGTGCTAAACCATGAATCGTAGAAATATTAGGAAGTTTTGATGAGTTTTTACGAACATTTTTAATCCGTTCCCTAAAATTCCTTGCAGCAGAATCCATATAAGTTAAAACAAAAATTCTTTCAGGATTTATACCGCGTTCCAAAAGTTTAATAATCAGAGCTAAAAGAATTGTTGTTTTCCCTGCCCCCGGAACAGCAGAGATTCCCATATAACCGTTAATATAATCCAAAACAGGTTTCTGGTCAGGTCGAGGAATGATTTTAAAACCCTGCTCGGGTTCATCTTCCGTAACTGTTGAAACAATTATCGCAGGTTCAATCCCGCCATAATTTTCTACCCCGTTTGAATCAAACAAACTTGAATAACAAAAGACTTTTTCACCCGCACAAAGTGTTAACTTCCTTAAAACTCTTGCATTTTTATCTTTTGAAAGATTTATATTATCTTCAATCGTATATTCATCCTTATACCAATCCTTTTGGAAAACCCACGCATTATATAACGGACCCGTGTCAGATTTTATCCATTCTGAATTTGATATATCAAGCCAAATTTGATACTTTGTTTTTATGTGGTTATCAATAATCTTTTGCGGTGTTGAAATGATTAAATCGTTTCGTCCGACTTCAAGCACAGAATAAGGATTTTCTGCAATAATAGAGTTTTCAATCTGTAAAATTATCTCTGATTTACGTTTATTAAACTCCGCCCCGAAAATATTTTCAAAATCTGTTATCTGCTTGATAAAGAAATTAAACTTTTTAAGCTCTTCAACCTTAATTATCCCAAAATCAAACAGTGTATTATAAATTTCAACAATTTGCTCAGAAATCTTAGCCTCAGATACCGATAATCTTTCAACAAGCGCTAAAAATTCCCTATAGCGGGATGTATAATCATCATCTAAAAACTCATATGCCGTAAGTTCTTTTGTACTTTGAAACTTTTCTAAAATCTCTGAGCAATACTTTAACGGAATCTGTAAAAACTCTGATAAAATAACTCTTATATCAAACTCTGACAAAAAGTTTTTCAGTTCGGTATTTAATTTTAATATAGTCAAAGTTGCCTGAACAAGCCTGTTTTGAATAAGTTTTTCGCTTCCTGAAAGATAAAGCAGATTGATATTTCCTCTCAAAGTTTCTTTTAGAGTAAACTTTAGCATATCATCAATTACAGGTGAAATAATCGCAATATCAGAAGGGGAAACTTTATTTTTTATAAGTTCATTTATTCTTTTAACAACCGACTCAATCATAGAAGAACGCTTTGCAAAAGATTCGTAAGTGAAGTTTTTCAGCAAGTTTTGTTCATCATTTGAGGTATTATTAAAGATTTTTTCAGCATCTGCATCCTCTCCGTCAAGCGAAATAACTTCACCTTTAAATATTGATTTCAATTTGGTAAAATTATTTTTATCTGCGCTTAAATACCCGCACCTGCTTGAACCTTTAGGGTCAAATGCGATATAAAAATCATCAAGCTGTTTTGACAAATATTCCAAAAAATCGACACAAACAGGAGTACATTCATCCGCATCATCTACTATTAAGTATTTAATATTTTTAAAATAATCTGTATTTTGATAAATAAAATTAAACAGTGAACACTGGCGAAGATAATCAAAATCACGAAGCTCAAGTGTTTTTTTCATAAGTTTTTTTATAACTAAATCGGCTTCATCAGAAAAACCTTCTTTTAAAATATCCGCCCGCTTTTGAACATCAGAAGGGGTCAGATTATTTTGAATAATTAAAGAATATCTTCTGAAAATCTGATGAAGAAGTGACATGCGCGAATTGTACCCACGAAACTTAACCTCGTTTAATATATCTTTTAATATAAATTGAGAAACCTCCAACCCTGCAAGATTAGGTAAAATAACAGGATTATCAAATATGTTTCGATCTTCCAAAAACGCCCAGTTATCAGACACCGCATTATAAACAAGCGAGAAAAAGGAATAAACCTGCATTTTTTCTAAAACATCAACATTCAGTTTTTCAAAAGTTTTTTGGATAAAAGTATTTTTCAAGGTAGAGTTTTGAACAAGCACTAAAATTTCAGATGATTTCACCCCGCAATTCAACAACTGCGCGTATTTATCAATCAAAAATTCTGTTTTATCCGACGCTAAACTACCTTCGATTAACAATTTCAATACTCCCGTTAATGTATATTCTAACATAAAAACTCCACTCTTAAAATGATTGTCAAATATTCAAAAATACCTTATGATTTGAATATCGAAAAAGTGTAATACATACAACAATCCCAAAGGAGAAAAAATCATGGCAACAAAAAAAGTAATGCTTTCTCAAGAAGAAAGAATCGGATTCGCAGCAGGAGAAATCTACAACTACTTAAATGCAAACGGAACAACTTCATTTTCTAAAATGAAAAAAGATTTAGACCTTAAAGGTAACTTTGCAGACTTAGGCTTAGGCTGGTTAGCAAGAGAAAACAAAGTAGAAATTTCTCAAAAAGGACCTGCTGTAAAAGTAAGTTTAAGATAGTTTTTTAACAACAGATTTACATTATATAAAAATAAAAACGGAATTTCTGTCATTCTGGACTTGATTCAGAATCTTAGAAATTCCGTTTTAACATAATTAAGAAATAATTAAAAATACAAAAAAATCTTCAATTTTATATTAAGATAAAATTAGGAGAAATTTATGAAATACAAAGACTATTATGAAACCTTGGGAATAAAAAGAGAAGCAAGCGAAGCCGAAATCAAATCGGCATACAGAAAACTTGCAAGAAAATATCACCCCGACGTAAATAAAACAAAAGAAGCAGAAGAAAAATTTAAAGAAATAAATGAAGCCTATGAAGTTTTAGGTGATAAACAAAAACGTGCGCGCTATGACAGCTTGGGTGCAAACTGGCAAGGCGGAGCAGATTACACCCCGCCGCCGGGATTTGAAAACTTTAACTTTGGCGGTGGGCAGGGTTATCAACAGTTTAACTTTAACGGACAAGACATGGGCGGATTTTCCGACTTTTTCAGCTCACTTTTTGGCGATATGATGGGCGCAGGAGCCGCAGGAGGAGCGCGCGGTGGATTTTCGGGCTTTGACTTTGGAGATCTCGGAGGACAACAAGCCTACAGCAGAACTTCCGGCAGAAAACGAGCTCAACAACCAAAATCCGAAGACCTTGACGTTACAAAAACACTAAACGTAACCGCAAAAGACTTGTTTTCATCAGACCCGATTACAGTTAAATTTAACGATATGAGAAAATGCACCCAATGCCCCGGTGGCGGCGGATACTGCCAAGCCTGCGGAGGAACGGGAATTATCCATGAAAATAAATCCCTGAAAGTTAAACTCCCGAAAGAAGTAAAAGAAGGGCAAAAAATAAGACTTAAAGGTGAAGGAAAAGTAGATGCTTACGGGCAAAAAGGTGACTTATATCTTATAATAACCCCGAAAGACTCAGAATACGAAATCCACGGTTCAGATTTAACAAAAGAAGTTGAAATAACTCCGCCGGAAGCAGTTCTTGGCTGTAAAAAAGAAATTAAAACCCTTCACGGAAATATCGGTATAAAAATACCTCCGATGACATCAAGCGGAAAGTCTTTAAGATTAAAAGATCTCGGACTGCCTAAAAAATCAGGCGGATACGGATTTTTAAACGCAAAAGTTAAAATTGTTCTTCCTGAAAAACTTTCAAAAGATCAAATCGAGCTTTACAAACAATTACTAAAAACGAGTTAAGTCAGACACCGTAGTATCTAAAGCCTTTGCGATTTCAATCAAAGTATCAAGTGAAGGCTTAGAAAACGCGACTTCAATTTTACCGACGAAATTTAATGACATATCCAATCTGTCAGCCAAATCCTGCTGGGTCAGGTTTAAATTTTTTCGCCGATTTTTAATATTTTTACCTAAATTTTTATAAAACTCATCGCGCATATACGTACAGTCTATACGTATCTTCAGGCTAATTATACGTACTATCCGTACGTATAAAATAAACTAAAAATATTCCATAATAAGAATATGAAAAAGAACAGAGCTTTTACTTTAGCAGAGATATTAATTACCCTTGGAATTATCGGAATTGTTGCAGCAATGACAATACCGACATTGATGACAAAAATCCAAACTAAAAAAACAGTATCCCAATTACGAACAACACAATCAATTTTGTCACAGGCTTTTAGGATGGCAGAAGAAGAAAACGGAGCCCCTTCAAGTTGGGAGTTTAAACGTAATGACAACGATTCAACTCTGATTGCAGATAAAATCAGACCTTATATTAAAATTGCAGTAGACTGTAAAAGGGAAAAATCAGAGAAATGCTTTTCTTACAGCGCTCATAAACATTTGGCAGGTGATAACGATTTCAGTTACGCCACCAAAAGCAATTATTATAAGTTTATTCTTCTTAACGGAGTATCTGTTACCTTTAGAGGTCCTTACGGCAATGAAAAAGATGCAATACTAATTATAGTAGATTTAAATGGAAAACTGCCACCAAATGTTTATGGAAAAGACAGTTTTTATTTCGTTTATACTAATTCTACACTCCTTCCCGTTGGGGCACCTGATTGCTCAAAATATATCTGGTTTAATTGCAGCTATGAAACAACTTGCAAGTTAAACGGATCAGGAAACGGTTGTGCCTACTACGTTCTTAAATATCAAAATATGAACTACCTCAAAAAATAATTTGATAAAATATCTGTTTTACAACTCTAAATAAACCATTGACATAACAGCCTTCCGCGTGCCACAATAATAGTAGTTTTTGAGGGGGAACTTATCATGGTTAAAGAAACATACTTACACGACAAGCACGTGAATTTAGGCGCAAGAATGGTTGATTTTGCAGGCTGGCACATGCCTGTTCAATATTCATCTATTATAGAAGAACATAAAACCGTTCGGGAAAATGTCGGATTGTTTGATGTTTCTCATATGGGTGAAGTTTTTGTATCGGGAAAAGATGCTACAGAATTTTTAAATAAAATTGTACCGCAAGATATTACAAAACTTGATTATGAAAAAGCCGTGTATTGCCAATTACCAAACAAAAACGGCGGACTGATTGATGATTTAATCATCTACAAACTCGGTATAAATTCATATCTGGTCATTTGTAACGCATCACGAATAGACGAGGATTTAAACTGGATTGTAAGAAATAAACGGGGAATGGACGTAAAAATTGATAACCAATCACATAACTATTCATTGTTAGCAGTTCAAGGACCTCGAGCAATAGATTTGATGAGAAAAATGGGATATAATATTGAAAACCAAAAGTCTTTCACTATAAAACCCGCAATAATTGAAGGGGTTAAACTCTTAGCTTCACGTACGGGTTACACAGGAGAAGACGGCTTTGAAATTTTGGTTGAAAACGAATATTCTGAATTTTTGTGGGACAAAATTTTAGATGAGGGTAAAGAATTCGGAATAAAGCCAATCGGGTTAGGTGCTCGTGATACCCTAAGACTTGAAGCAGCCCTCCACCTTTACGGAAACGACTTAGATGAGAATACAACTCCTATTGAAGCAGGTTTATCCTGGTCTGTTCCAAAAGACAAAAAAGCAGATTATAACGGTAAAGAAATAATTATGAGTCAAGTTGCAAACGGAACATCAAAAAAACTTGTCGGACTCGTAATGCTTGATAAAAACATCGCCCGTCACGGTTACGAAGTTTACTTTAACGGAGAAAAAACTGGAGTTATCACAAGCGGATGCGTATCGCCATCAACCGGTAAAAACATAGCTCTTGCTTATGTAAAAAATGATAAAGAAATTTGCACGGGAGCAACCGTTCAGGTTATGATAAGAGAAAAATTACATGATGCACAAGTCGTTAAACGACCGTTCATCGAAAAAAGAAACAGGGTATAGAAAATATTGTCCCCCTGAACTTCAGCTCTTATTGTTGGCGAAGAATGAGCCATACAAGGGAGGGTACCCCTTGAGGGTAGATTTAGGGTCAATCAATATAATTCATTCCAATCAAATGGATAGATTCCGGATCCAGTCCGGAATGACAATAACAAAAAAAGGAGAATTAAAATGAGTTATACAGAAAAAATCTTATGTACAAAATCTCACGAGTACGTTTTAAAAGGAGAACCTTGCGTTGTTGGTTTAACTGATTATGCAATCGAACAATTAGGAGATATCGTATTTTTAGAATTACCGTCTGTCGGTGATGAGTTTAAAAAGGGTGAAACTTTTGCAAACATTGAATCAGTTAAAGCTGCTTCTGAAATTTATATGCCTGTAAGCGGTAAAATTGTTAAAGTAAACGATGCTTTGGTTGATGCTCCTGAAAGTCTTAACGAAGACTGCTACGAAAACGGCTGGCTTGTTAAAGTTGAAGGAGTAAATGACGAAGATTTCGCAGATTTATTAACATACACAGATTATAAAGAAGAATTGGAATAATATGAAAAATTTTTTAGTACATAACAAACAAACAATAGAACAAATGTGTAAAGATATCGGGATTAATAATATACAAGATTTATTTTCTCAAATCCCGCAAGATGTCAGAATGCAAGGTATAAATATTCCTGAGGGCTTAAGTGAAATGGAAACCCAAAGGATTATAAAAAGTCTTGCAAAAGAAAACAAAACAGATTACGCTTGCTTTTTAGGCGGAGGAATGTATAACAAATTTGTACCTGCTTGTATTTCACAAGTTGCAAGCCGTTTTGAATTTAACACTGCATACACTCCATACCAGCCTGAAATCTCTCAAGGCACATTACAGGTTATGTACGAATTTCAAACAATGATATGCAGACTAACAGGTATGGATATAGCTAACGCCACAGTTTACGATGCCGGAACAGCTTGTGCTGAAAGTATCTTAATGGCTTGCAGAATATCTAAAAAATACAAAGCCTGCGTTCATAATAATTTGAATCCCGAATACAAACAAATAATAAAAACTTACACCGATTCTCAATCAATTGAAGTTGACTGGGTTGATGAAGTTCCAGAAAACACGGCAGATTATGCGTGCGTGTTAGTTCAAACACCTGACTATTTCGGCGAAATTATTGAACCAAAAACTGTTGATTGTTTATTAGTTGTTTGTTGTGATATTTCAACTCTTTCAGCACTAAAAACACCTGGTGAATACGGCGCAGATATCGTTGTCGGAGATGTTCAAACTCTTGGCATACCTATGAATTTTGGCGGTCCAAGCGCAGGATTTATGGCATGCCGCGAAAAATTTATGCGACAATTACCGGGAAGACTTGCAGGAAGAACTGTTGATAAAGACGGGAAACAAGCCTTCTGTCTGACAATCCAAACCCGCGAACAACATATTAAACGAGAAAAAGCAACAAGTAATATTTGTTCAAACCAAGCTTTAATCGGACTTTGCGCAACTTTGTACCTATCTGTTATGGGTGAAAAAGGGTTTAAACAAGCAGGATATTTATCAGTTAAAAACGCTCACACTCTATCAGAAAAACTCTCAGCTAAAGGAATAAAAACATTAACTAAGAATTTCTTTAACGAGTTTGTTATAGAAGTTAAAAATTCCGATAAATTTCTGGCAGAACTTAAAGAAAATAATATCTTAGGCGGAATTAAGCTTGATGATAACAAAATTCTTGTCGCTGCAACAGAAATGAATACAGACGAAGAAATAGAAAAATACGTTTCACTTGTTAATTGTTAAATTTCCTTAACATAACTCATAAATTAATCAATTTTTATTTTCAGGAGGGTTTATAACTTTGAAAATAAAAGGAGATTCTAATGAATTATACCAGAGAAATAGTTGCAACAGTTGAAGGCAATATGCAGGTTATGACAGGCGAAATGAGAAAACTGATGAAAAAAGGTATTGAACGACATTTAGTACCTCTAAGTGAATTTAAAGGTCCGCGCTTAAAATTAGATGAAGAATCCCAACTTAAAATCAATGAATTAAAAAAAGAAATACAATCTCTTAAAAGACGACTGTCCAGATTAGAATTTCGAAAAGGTCTGCCAGGTAATACTCCATCAGAAATTCGTGACCTCGACAACCAAATTGAATTTCTGCATTTTGATATTTTTGAAGCAAAAACAAAAATTAGAGATATAAAAATAGCTCGTTACAAAAAACAAACTTCAACAATAGATTTAGATGCATAAATTTAAGAAAATATAAACTAAGGCGAAAATTGAAATTTTCGCCTTTTTAAGTTATAATCAGGACACGAGAGTTTTAATTATTTTTTTTGAAAGGTTAATTTTATGAACAAAAGTCAATCAATGGGTATGTATGTAATATTAGCTATTATTGTGCTTACATTTATATCTTCAATTGCTATGAAAGGTCAGTTAACTAATACTTCTGAAATTTCATACACAAACTTTTTACAAAAACTTGAAAACAAAGAATTTTCAAAAATAGAAAAGTTTGACGATACAATAATCGCAATCCCAAAAGAACAACCTGCCCCTAAAAATTCAACAACAGAAAAGAAAAATACCATTTCCCCGTTTTTGAACATGGAAAATGAAAACGGTCAAGCGCCATTGTATCAATACAGAGTTCAAATACCTACAAACGACAATGAATTAATGGATAAATTAAACGCATCAGAAGCTGATATTACAGTAAAAAAAGCTCCTGAAACTAACCAGCTTGCAGGAAATATCGGAACGTTTATAATAATTTTATTTGCTATAATATCACTTGGCTTAATGTTAAAAGCTATTCAAGCCGGCGGTTCTCAAGCTATGTCATTTGGAAAAAGCAAAGCTAAAATGCTTTTAGATTCTAAAGTTAAAACAACATTCAAAGATGTAGCCGGAATTGATGAAGAGAAAAAAGAACTTGAAGAAATCGTTGATTTCCTTAAAAACGGCGAGAAATATATGAAACTTGGAGCAAAAATTCCGAAAGGCGTATTGTTAGTAGGACCTCCGGGAACAGGTAAAACATTAATGGCAAAAGCTGTAGCCGGTGAAGCAAGTGTACCGTTTTTCTCAATTTCAGGTTCAGATTTTGTTGAAATGTTTGTCGGTGTCGGAGCAAGCCGTGTAAGAGATTTATTTGAACAAGCTAAAAAACACCAACCTTGTATAATTTTTATTGATGAAATTGATGCGGTAGGTCGTCAGCGCGGTGCAGGTTTAGGCGGCGGACACGACGAAAGAGAACAAACTCTTAACCAATTACTCGTTGAAATGGATGGTTTTGATGTTAACACAAATATTATCGTAATCGCAGCAACAAACAGACCTGACATCTTAGATAACGCACTATTAAGACCGGGAAGATTTGACCGTCAGATTTACATTAACGCACCTGACGTTAAGGGCAGAGAACAAATCTTAGAAGTTCACGCTAAAAATAAAAAACTTGATAAAGATGTTGATTTAAAAGTACTTGCAAAAAGAACTCCGGGATTTACAGGTGCGGATTTGCAAAACTTGCTTAATGAATCAGCACTTCTTGCAGCCCGCAATAATGAATCAAAAATCACAATGAATGACATTGACCGCTCAATAGACAGAGTAATCGCAGGGGTTGAAAAACGCAGCAAAGTATTAACCGATGCTGATAAAGAATTAACCTCATACCACGAAGTCGGTCATGCTTTGATTGACAAATTGTTACCTGATGCCAATGAACTGCACAAAGTTTCAATAATTCCTCGCGGAATGGCACTTGGTGTAACTTGGACAAGACCGAAAGATGAATCTGTCCATGTAAGTAAGGCTAAATTACTTGCGAAAATAGCAGTATCACTCGGCGGACGTGCTGCAGAAGAAATCGTTTACGGCAAAGATAAAGTAAGCACAGGAGCCTCTCAAGACCTTATTAACGTAACCGATATGGCACGTAAAATGGTTACAGCTTGGGGTATGTCTGAAAAACTCGGTACAATGGCTTACGGTAAAAATCAGGAAAACGTATTTATGGGTAGAGATTTCGGGCACCAAAGAGATTACTCCGAACAAGTTGCCTACGAAATCGATCAGGAAATTAAACGCATAGTCGATGAACGATATGAACTTGCAAAACAATTGCTTTCAGAAAACCGCGATATGCTTGAAAGAATTTCTAAAGAACTTCTCGATAAAGAAACAATCGACGATAAAGAATTTGAAGAACTTATGAACTCAGTTCGCAGTTCAAGAGGATAAATCATCAAAAGATAAAATAAAAAAGGACCGATTTAATATCGGTCCTTTTTTATACGGATTTTATTATCTCGTTTATATCAATTTCTAAAACTTTTGCAATATCTATAACTTTTAAAATAGTTGGATTTTGTCTTGCCGTTTCAATCATACTTATTGTTGTTCTTGAAGTATTAACAAGCTCTGCTAACTCTTCCTGAGAAATATTTTTCTTCATTCTGGCAATTTTTATATTTAATCCTAATGTTTTTAGCCGTTCTTTAATCATAATTATATTTTATAAACTTGACATTTAATATTCTATAAGATATATTTATTAATTGATAGATATATATATCAATTAATAAATATATCTTATTTACAGTGAGGATTTATGCATAGAAAAAACGGTTTTACTCTTGCGGAAACACTTATTACACTTGGAATTATAGGAATTATAGCAGCAATAACAATACCCAATTTAATAACATCACATCAAAAAAAAGTTACAGTTACAAAATTACAGAAAGCAATTTCTATCCTTAATCAAGCATATAGACTATCATATGAAGATGTCGGAGAACCGGGAGATGCGTTTGAATTGGGTTGTGAAACGTATTTTAAAACCTACTGGGAACCATACATCAAAGGAGTAACCCTTTGTAACAATTCGAATTGTGCATACAAAGACGGAGTAAGTCATCCAAAAGGAACAACTCAAGGTATGGGTGGGGATTATAAAGACAACATACTCTGTCCTTTTCTTACAATGGATGAAACTTTATACATTGTTTTTACAGGCTCAACAGCCGAAGATAAAACTGTTCCATCTTCTACTATTGCTGTTGACATAAACGGCAACAAAAAAGGTCCAAATCGTTTTGGTAAAGATTTTTTCTACCTCAGTAGACTTGAAGAGGGTAAGGGCGTTGTCCCTATGGGAAATACATTATCAACAGACACAATAATGAGCAACTGTTCAGAATCCGGCTCAGGATTTTACTGCGCGGAACGTATAAAACGTGCAGGCTGGCAAATTGATAAATCATACCCTTGGAAATAATTACAATAACTCATGAATAATTAATACTACAATTTCTCCGGGAGCCAAATTTAAAAAGACTTTACCATTTTTCACATCAGGCATTGCAGTTATTTTTATAGGTAAAACGTTCTGGTGCTTCGGATTGAATTTAGGGACTTTTACCGTAACTTTTTTGGAATTTTCAAAATCTAAGTTTCCGATTGTAATAACTTTTTTTATATTGTTAGAAAACATATAAGCAAAAACTTCATTATGATTTGTTTTTAAAGTCGTAAAAGCCCCATCATTTAATACAGGTAAAACACTTTTTTTAACATCATTTCCCAGTAAAAAGCTGTTACGAAGAGTTTCATATTCACCCTTAGGTTTTCTTGAAAGATTAAATATATCAATCTTTCCGCGGTGCGTAAAATACATATCATCATCGGTATTTGATGACGGAGCTAACTTATTACCCATTTTATAAGAATAATCATCCCCTGTTTGAAAACCGTCGACAAAATATGAATTTAGCGGTAATGTTGCACTCAGCCAGATTATCATATCACTTAGCTGAGGACCTTTTAATATTATCGGACTAACTTCATCATGTGTTGTAAAACTGCCGATAACAGATTTTTTATCAGAGAATTTCTTTACTTCATTCAAGCTTAAAGAAACATCTCTATACATTTCTTTTGAGGTTTTCCAGTCCTTAACATTAAAAAACGAACCGTAATAACCATCAAAGCCGGCTTCTAAAAGTTTATCGAAAGAAGTAAACACACCATACTCTGAAATTCCGTCCTTCCAACTGTCAGAAGACTCCGCAAGCCACAAAAATTCAGAATCTTTTTCTCTTGAATATTCAATCAAATTTTTCCAAAATACAGCGGTTTTACAATGTGCAACATCTGCTCTAATCCCGTCAACACCAAGAGAAAGCATATATTTCACAAAATCTTTATACAAATTATAAACATTTGAATCAAGTTTATCTTCCGTACCAACAGCTAAAAGTCTTACATCAGTCCAGTCAGCAGGCACGACAGGTTCGCCTGTTGGCGCCGTAACAAACAAATCAGGACGCTGTAAATATAAATCATAAGAAGCACAAGCTGGAACATCAACAATTATTCTTATTCCACGCTTGTGAGCCTCATCAATAAACTTTTTAGCCTGCTGTTCGGGAGTTAAGTTTGAGGTTTTATCTATCAAATCTTCATTTAACGAATCAAATCCCGCTGCTGCATATAAACTACCTGAGGTTCCAAGAGCTTTAAGCTTCCCTACAGGAGTTACAGGCAAGACATGAAGAGTATTTACCCCGAGATTTTTTAACTCATCTAAGCGTTCAATTGCATTTAAAAAAGTTCCCCTCTCTTCTCCTATGTCTTCTCGGATAAAACCGTCACCGTCAATATCTTTAGAATTAAATGAGCGAATATTTACTTCCATAATGACAGTTTCGTTATTTAAAAACTTGGAACGCAAATCATTATGCCAAGCTTCTTCTATCGATAAAGCACTCAAACAAGTCGCACTTAATAGTAAAACACCTGTAAGTAACACACGATTAAATATTTTCATTTGCGCCCTTTCAAAAACTACTGCATAGGAATTAATAATTCCTGATCAATATTTATTCTGTCTAAAGATTGCATATTATTGGCTTTCATAATCAATTCAGCCTTTTCAGGAGAATATGAACCATAATTCTTTTTAATAATACTTTCTACAGTATCACCATTTTTAACAACGTATTTTTTCATCTTAGACTTATCAAAAGCAGGTTCAGTTTGAGCAGGTTCCTGAGGTTCTTCTGCTACCGCAGAAGTTGTATTATCGGCTTCTGACGGGACAACCACCTTAGCTTCAACCTCTTCTTGAGCAGCATCTGCCTGATCATTTAAACTGGAAACCTCAACCGGAGCAGGAGCAAATAAAGCTTTATTACCTATATGAAGAGTTCCGCCGGATTTTGTTACGGCTAAACCTAAAATAACAAAAGAAACCACGGATACAATAACACCAATTGCTACGCCTAATAAAATATAGGCAGTAGGTGAATTTGTACTAAACTGAGTGGTTTTAAAATTTTGCCACAGCAAATCTATTTCCTGAGCTTTGCTTGCCAAAGAATCTTCACTTTCTTTCACTTCTAAATCTTCAGGTCTTACGTATTCACCTAAATCTTCATCTTTATTTTCTTTAGCCAATGTTTCGATAACATCCATTGATTCTTTTGAAAGTGTTGATCTTCTAATTGTCGAACTTTTCATAATTCCTCCCTAATAATAAAAATGGTAGCACGAAACCGAGTATTATTCAAGTTTATATTAAAAAAGCAGGCAGTCAGCTGACTACCTGCTTGAAACTTTTACTTAAGTATAAGAAATTACTTAACAAGTTCTTTGAATTTTTTACCAGCAGAAAATGCAGGAACTGTTTTAGCAGCGATTTTCAAAGCTGCACCGGTTTGAGGGTTTCTGCCTGTTCTAGCTGCTCTTTTACGAGCTTCAAAAGTACCAAAACCTACTAATGTAACTTTTTTACCTTTAGAAACTGTTTTTTGAATAGTTTCTAATGTAGCTGCTAAAATATCAGCTGTAGCTTTTTGAGAAACTTTTGCTTTTTTTGACACTTCTTTTACTAATTCTTCTTTGTTCATTATGAACCTCCTTCTTCCTTGTCTGCGGGGTCTAACCATAAACCGCAGTGTATGTGTAATCGACAAAATCATTATAACATTTTTTACAGTCCTGTCAAGGGTTTTAGTTAATATTTTTCGCAAGAAACCCATTATATTTCAGATATACTGGCAGATATATACCAAATCCCTTACCCTGAGAGGTTTTAAGACTCTTGATTAAGCTTGGCAAATTTCACATTTTGATAAAAATATTGTAAAATTTGATAAGCATTATATCCTTGTTTTGCTAAATTATTGGCACCATGCTGCGACATGCCCACACCATGCCCGTTTTTCTTTACATTATCATCAAATGACGGAACAGAGCGTAAGTAAGGTACATGCCCGCCCCAAACCGAAGTTGAAGTCTGTCCGCCTGCTGAAGCTGAATAATATGCCGAAATTATTTGCATATCATATGTTAAAACAAGCCCGTGGGTATCATCTACCGCCTTGTTGGTAATATTTGTTTCGGCAGAAGCTCCGCCATAAGCCTGATCTTCGGTATTATCTTTTAAATCATAACCGTATTTAGCCTGTTTACCAAGATTTGCAAGTGCAAAACTTCTTGCGGCAATTGCTTGAGCTTTTAAAGCTTCAAATTCCCACGCAGGAGGCATTTCAGAAGGAACTACACCTTTTAAATAGTTCTCTAAATCAATATCATTTATAACAGTTAATTTACCGTTAAGGTTTTTTATCATTAATTTTCCGTGATACCATTTGCCTTTTGTACTTACGTAACCGTCTTTATCAGGACGAAGCACCACAGATTCGGTACCTAATGTATAATATTTACCGCCGGATTTTATTGCAATATCATTCTTGTATGGAACAAGAATATAACCTTTCATTGCTGTTGTTGTACAAACTGTTTTATTTGTATGAACATCTATTAAACGTCCGTCTACATTTGTTCCGATTCCTGCTTCTTCAACTTGTGTAAGCAACCCTATTTTTATTGCATATGTCGGGTTTGCTATTATCAAATTGATTAATATGACAGCTATTGTAATTATAATCTTTCTCATAGTCTTTATTTTAACACTTTCACCGATTTTGTAATAAACCAAAAGTATGATTTTTACTATTAACTCACCCGCCCGGGCGTCCCAAGCCAAGGAGGGCAGATTTTTACTGCTCCTGGTATATTCTTGTGTAGTTCCAGTAGCTTCTGAAAACCTTTTTCACATAATTTTGAGTTTCATCATACGGAATTTGCTCAACAAACTCATCAACATCACTGTATTTAAAATCAGATTTCCACTTTGAAACCGAACCGATTCCGCCGTTATATGCAGCTACTGCATGAACATCTTTATCTGACAGCATTCCGCGAAGAATTGAGAAATAAATATTACCAAGTTTTATATTTAACTCAGGATTTAACAAATACTGCGTATTAAATTCAATCCCGTTTTTCTGCCCTATTTCATGCGCAGTTGACGGCATCAATTGCATTAATCCCATTGCCCCGACTCCGCTTTGAGCTTCTGAGTTAAAGTAACTTTCTTCTCTTATAATTGACATTATCAACGCATCATTATTCTTATACTGCCTTGCGTACCCGTGAACCTGTATATAATAATTCTGCGGATATACAAGACGCCAGCGCAAATCATTTTTCACAGGTTTAACTTCAAGATTTGCCATAGCGTCCCGTGCTACTAAAGCTGATTTTGAATAGTTTCCCTTTTTATACTCAACCCAGCTTTTTATAAATTCATCTTTAGAAAATTTTGCGATTAAATCGTAATCATCGACCGATAACAAATTATATAAAAAATCACCCTTAGATGGCATCTTATAAGGATACACAACAGGTTTATACTCTAAAGAAGCTTTTATAACAGCGGGTCCTATATTGTTTAAAATCCAAAATGCACGATATGCATAATAAGAATCAGGATATTTTTTTATAATCTCCTGAAAACAATTCATAGCATCAGTCCTGCGAGAGTATTTTAATTCAGTTTTTCCAAGCCAGAACATAACCTCTGCCGCGTTATCATTATTTGAAAAACGGTTCAAATAATCATGAGCTAATCTTTTTACTTCTGAATAATTCTTATTTGCAAGTTCAAGCTTAAATATCTGATACATCGCATTTTGGGCATAATTACCGTTTGGATAATTTGCATATAAAGAGTTAAAACAAGCCGCTTTTTCTGTTTTTGGAGAAGCTTCACACTTCAAATTCCAAATATAATCCTTGTTTTTACCTTTTGCAAGCAAGAAAAGCTTTGAGGTATAAGTGTATTTATCATCATCTTTAAATATTTTTAAATAATCACCGACTGCACGCTTATAATCTTCATCTGACACAGAATCCGCATATTTTAAAATACCATCTTCAACATAAGTTTTTGTTTGTTCAAAATTCTTTTGAGCATAAGCATTTGAAGCTTTTAGCGCCCAAGATTCTTTCAAAGAAACATCTTTAAGTGATTCTGACGATTCTTTATACATTGATGCAAGATAGTAAGCTTTTGAAACAAGCATTACATCTGATGCCGCCAAGTCAGGATTAAATTTTTTCCAAGTATTAGCCACATTAACAGCTAACCTTCCGTCAGGTGCATGCTCTAAATAGTCGCGAAATGCCTGTTCTATTTTTGCTGATTTTTTCCCCTTAAAAGGTGATTTCGAATACTTTAATCTGGCTGACTCAATTCTTGCATTGTAATACTTTGACGCAATCTTATAATCTTCATCTATATCGGATTTTGAGACTTTATTAAAATATTTTTGAGCCCTCGCAGGGTTTTCGTCAATAAGCAGCTGCCCTGCCTGATATCTTGCTTCCATGCTTAACTTACTTGAAGGATAATATTTAAACAATTTTTGATAAACTTTTAACTCTGTCTTTTTATCTCCAAGAGCCTTTGCACACAATGCCTGCCGATATAAAGCCATAGGCTTTAGCGCAGATAAATATCCAACCCTTGAAAACAAATAATATGAATTTGAATAATTCTCATTATCAAAATCTTTCAGTGCATTTTTATACACCCGAACAGTTTTTCCCGCAGGCTGATAAACCTTTGCAAAGAAAAATCCAAGACATAGCACTATAACCAGTATTGATATTTTTAATGTATTTTTATACATATCCCTCTTCTATACAGTTTAACAAACTTAATGCTAAAGTAAAAATATTTATAAAATATTTACATAATCTTTTTTATAAATATTTACTCCATATAATAAAATAAACGAAAGGATAAAACAATGCCAAATTGGGAAAAAGGATTAATCGCACTTGGAATAAACTTAGTATTAATCTTAATCTTATTTACGATAATAGATATTGTCGATAAAAAAATCATAGAAAAAATTCGTAATCAGGAAGCAAATTCTCCATTATTACGTTTCATCCCGATTATAATGAAATTATTAAAAGCGATAATTATCTTTATCGCAATTACAGGACTTTTACAAAGCCAAGGTTACTCAATATCATCAATTCTGGCAGGCTTTGGAATAGGCGGTATCGCTGTCGGTATGGCAGCTAAAGACGCGTTGGCAAACATATTCGGAAGCCTTGAAATCCTTTCTGATCATGTTTATAAAATAGGTGATTATGTCAAAGTCAACGGAATTGAAGGTTATGTTGAAGATATAAATATCCGCTCTACAAAAATACGAGATTTAGATAATTTTTTAATAAATATTCCAAATAATGTTGCAGCAAATGCGATTATAACAAATGTTTCTCAAGCTAAAAAACGATTTATAAACATTACTTTCGGAGTAGTTTATTCAACAAATAACGATAATATAAAACTTGCACAAGATATATTAAAAGAAACAGCTATTAATCATAAAGAAATTCATAACGAATTTACCGTCGCAGTTCATGATCTGGGCGACAGCTCGATAAATATAAGATTTCGCGGTTATGTAAAATCAGGTTCGTACGATAAATTCCTAAAAGTTCGCGGCGAATTTTTGGAAGAAGTTATCAAAAAATACCGTAATGCAAATATTGATTTTGCATTCCCGTCACACTCAGTTTATATAGAAAGTGATAATACAAAAATTGAAAATTAAGATTATCGCACTTGGTAAAATTAAAGAAAAATTTCTAAAAGAAGGGATAAACGAATTTCTAAAAAGACTTACCCCTTACGCTTCCGTTACTGTTTTGGAACTTTCTCCGATTGAAATAAAAGACGAAAACCTCACGGATAAAATACTTGAAGATGAAGGCGAGAAAATTCTGTCTAATATTAAACCGCTTGATTATGTAATTACAATGGAGATTGAGGGTAAACAACTATCAAGCGAAGATTTTGCCGACAAAATTACAGACCTAACAAACGACGGTGTTCAGGAAATCGTTTTTGTAATAGGTTCTTCCTGCGGGATTGGTAAAAACGTTTCAAAACGCGCAAACTTTAAAATGAGTATGTCTAAAATGACTTTTTTACACCAGTTTGCAAGATTAATTCTTGTTGAACAGATTTACCGTGCGTTCAAAATTATTAAAGGCGAAACCTACCACAAGTGAGTACTTCGTACTGTACATTACTACAAATTACGCGCCAAGCAAGTTACAATCTCATGCCTATAGTTTATGTGTCACAAGCGCATAGATATCATTAAATATCAACAAAAATGCAAGAATTACTATTAACACGAAAAATACCGTGCTTGCAATCTCTATAGCCTTCTCGCTGACAGGTTTTCCTCTAAGTTTTTCGATAATTAAAAACATCATATGACCACCGTCTAACGCAGGTATAGGCAAGAAATTCAAAATAGCAAGCCAAGCTGAAATAATTGCCGTTAACAATAATCCTGAAGCTAATCCTCCACTGTTTATTACATCTCCGCCAATCTTAGCTACAGCGACTATACCATGCATTTCTTTTGCAGGAATTTTACCTGTTACCAGTTGATAAAATCCGTATATCTGCATAGCTGTCTGTTTCCAAAGATATTTTGAACCCTCTTTTATAATCTGCGGTAAGGTTTTTGTTTTTACGGTAATTGCCTCGATTTTTGGCATAACCCTGATTAAACCTTCTTTGTCAGGATAAATTGTCTTTAATTGAACTTTTTCACCCCCGCGTAAAACCACAATATCTAATGGTCTTACGTTGTCTGATATCGCATAAGCAACATCTTCCAATGTATATGTACCGTCAGATGTGTAAGTTGCTTTTTGGGTAAGTTCATCTCTTAGTTTAATTTGATTATTATTAAGTTTTAATTGGTTATCTTTATAAAAAGCAACACCTTTTAAAATATCATCATCAAGCTTTAAAGCCGGTTCTGTCAAGTTTTGAGGAAGTTTAACTTCTGTACCTTTTGCAATAACACCGTCTTTAGCTATCCCTTTATTTAAGTTTTCTAATTTTAAAAGGTTTTCATCAAGCGCAGATTTTTCAATCTTTCCATCATATGCCATACTGTTTTTGATATATGTTGTAAAGGCATATCCGGAATTTATATCAGAACCATTAATAGTAAGGATTCTGTCTTCATTTTGCATACCGCCTAAATATGCAGGCGAATTGCCTTCCTGTAAAACTTTCCCTGCATAAACCTGTTGAATCCCAGAAGGCAATTCGCCCCAGATTCCTGCAACAACGAAAACCAGAAGAAATGCAACAACAAGGTTCATAAGAACACCTGCTGATATTACAATCATTCGCTTCCAAACAGGATTGTTTATAAATCGTTCTTTTGAATCCATTGGCAAATCAGAATCTTTTTCATCATCAGGAAAAGCTACATATCCGCCAATTAAACAAGCGTGAATAAGGTATTCTACATCTCCGATTTTTTTACTCCAAAGAGTCGGTCCGATAGGAAATCCTAACGCAAACTTTGAAACTTTAATTCCTAATGCTCTTGCCGCAAAGAAATGTCCCATTTCATGTATAAGGATTAAAAATCCTAACAGTAAAATCATTATAACTATAGACATAAATACCTCATTCTATTTATTATTTGTCCCCCGCGACGGGTGGTTAAAGCCTACTTAAACTGTTCTAAAAATCTTACATCATTATTAAAGAACAATCGGATATCGTCAACTGCATACTTAAGCATAGCCAATCTTTCAACACCCATACCGAAAGCAAAACCTGAATATACATCAGGATCAATTCCGACACCGCGTAATACGTTAGGGTCAACCATGCCTGCCCCTAAGATTTCTAACCATCCTGTACCTGAACATGTTCTGCAGCCTTTTCCTTCGCACATAATGCATTGAACATCTATTTCAGCTGAAGGTTCTGTGAACGGGAAGAAACTGCTTCTGAATCTTGTAGGACGACTTGCCCCAAAATAAAGTCTTATAAATTCATTTAAAACACCCTTCAAATCCCCGAAAGTTATATCTTTATCAACATAAAGACCTTCTATTTGGTGGAAGAAATTATTTTTACGTGAATTTATATTTTCGTTTCTGTAAACTCTACCCGGTGCGATAACCCTGATTGGAGGTTTTTGACCTTCCATTGCGTGAATTTGAGCACCTGATGTTTGGCTTCTCAAAATTACATTTGATGCAACATTTGTATAGAATGTATCTTGCATATCACGAGCAGGGTGATCTTTTGGAACATTTAACATATCAAAGTTAAAATATTCTGTTTCAACCTCAGGTGAATTTTCATTAGCAACTACTGAAAAACCTAAACTTTGAAATATTGAAACAATTTCATTGGTAGTTGATGTAAGCGGATGAACATGACCCATTGAAACATATTGCCCCGGAAGTGTTACATCAATTCTTTCTTTTTCAAGCTTTTTGTTAAGTTCTTGTTCATAGAAAACTTTAAACTTTTCACCGATAGAAGATTCAAGTTTTTGGGTAATTTCGTTAGCCAAAGAGCCGACAACTCTTTTATCCTCAGGTGATAAGTCTTTTAAACCTTTTTTAATTTCATTAAATTCACCTTTACGGCTTAAATATTTGAATTTTATATCCTCTAAGTCCTTAACGGTTGCAGCTTTTTCAATATCAGCAACAGCACTTGAATAAATTTTTTCTAATTGTTCTTTCATCTCTAACCTCTATATATTTAAAATTTCATTATATTTTTTCTCAAACCCGATAGTCGTTTTAGCACCGTGCCCCGGGAAGACCTCTGTTTCATCCGGCAGTGTAAACAGTTTATTTTTAATACTGTCAACAATGTTGCTTAAACTACCGCCGATTAAATCGCATCTTCCGACACTTGATTGAAACAATGTATCGCCGGAAAAGAGTTTATCCCCGACAAGGTAACACATTCCGCCCTGCGTATGCCCCGGAGTTGATATTGCTTTAATTTTTGTATCACCGATGATAAATTCATCTCCGTCAGTTACAAAATTTTTAATACTTGAAATATTTACAGGCATCATTCCTGCAAACATCTGCATCATATTCGGAACAAGATTAACCTGTTCCATATCATCTTCTGCCACATAAGTATCAACGCCGAACACTTCTTTAAATTTATCAACACCTAACAGGTGGTCAAAGTGACCGTGAGTCAAGAGAATATATTTTAAATTAACTCCTGATTCTTTTACAGCATTGATAAACTCAGGACGAGCTGATGAACAGTCAATCAAAACAGCATCGTTAGTTTTTTTGTCTATTATAAGATAATTATTCGCGTCAATCGGACCTTCGATAAAAGTTTTTAAAATCATTTTAAACTTACCTATTTACCTCTGACGACTTCAAAAATTTTCTTACACATAGCAAAAAGTTTTTTAGCATCTTTTAGTGCAACCATATTAGGTCCGTCGCAAAGCGCTTTATCAGGATTTGGGTGAACTTCAAAGAATAAAACGTTCGCCCCTACTGCCATAGCAGCTTTTGCAAGAACAGGAACAAATCTTCTGTCACCACCCGAACAATTACCGTTAGCCCCGGGTAATTGAACACTGTGAGTTGCATCAAAAACAACAGGGTAGCCAAAAGTTTGCATAATCGGGATTCCTCTAAAATCTGTTACGAGGTTATTATACCCGAATGACGAACCTCTATCGGTCAACATAATATTAGTATTTCCCGAATCTTCTACTTTTTTAACCAAGCTTCCCATTTGTTCAGGAGCTAAGAATTGTCCTTTTTTAATATTAACAATTTTGCCGGTTTTAGCTGCTGCGACAAGTAAATCGGTTTGTCTGCATAAAAATGCGGGAATCTGAATAATATCAGCAACTTCTGCCGCTATTTCTGCCTGATCCGGTGTATGAATATCGGTTACAATCGGTAAATCATACTTTTCTTTTACCTCTTGAAGCATTTTCAAACCTTTTTCAAGCCCCGGACCTCTGAATGAAGTAATTGAAGAGCGGTTTGCCTTATCAAATGAAGATTTGAATACAAAATTTATATCCAATTCTTTTGTAAATTTTTTTAAACCTTCTGCGGTTTGGTCTAAAATTTCTTGGCTTTCAATAGCACACGGACCGGCAAGAATTGTTAATTTATCCCCACCAATCTCAAAATCCCTTAATTTAATTCTCTTAATATTTTCCATACGAAAATTATATGAAAAATATATTTAATTATCAAGTATTGAGTTCTCGCTCCAAAATAGCAATTTCAGCTTGAGTCTGCTCTATTCTTATTTGCAAAGAATTTTTCTCAGAAGGAGATTTTGCCATACTCAATTGATCTCTCAGACGTTTAATTTTCTCTGCAAGCATCTTAATTTTACGCAAAATAGCTTCCCGTCTTGCACTGCTAATACCGCCTGATGCACTGCAACAGTGATGCTTTTTATATAATTTTTCAGGGTCATTGTTGTACCAATAATTAAAATTGAGCATAGAAATCCGCCATTATACGTACCTGCTTATATAAAACATTTTTTCCAAAAATTTTTTCATATAACGGCAAAATCGTTACATTTTATAACAATTAGTAATTCATTTTCCAATCATCCTGAATAATTTTCCTTGAACAGGATAAACCTGCTCCCTGTTTATTACAATCAGCAGTATCATCCATATAAGGAACAATTGAATTATTACCGTCTTTTAATCCAAACGCAAATATGTCACGTCCTATAATATTTGGAGGAGAAACACCGTTTATATCTATCATAAATGCTGCATACATTTTTTTACCAACCAGCGTCCAATAAACGCCACCTTTAGTATTTGCAAAAAACATCACAACTGTTGCTCCGCTTTTTAACTGCATTCTGCGACATTGATTACCTTCAAACACATAACCAATTGTTGCCCAATCCGGAACACCCTTTGCCAAGGTACCGTTCAGCATTTTTGCTTTTGACGATAAGCCTGTTGTTTCATATTTATAATTTCCTGTATCTGTTATTGATATTGCAGATAACTCTGTTGCATATCGTTTAAAAATTTCAAAATTACAACTATCGTCAGAATCGGTAACATAATTTGAAAACCGCCATTCATCAGGAGTTCCATACTCATCATTTATCGTTTTCTGAGCCACCAAAAGTTTGCTATATACAGCTTTTAACTGCATAGGGTAGGCTATTCGCCGATATGTATTTATTATCAGGGGTATTGTTATTGCGGCGACTATTCCGATTACGCCGAGAGTGATTATTGTTTCCGCCAAAGTAAATGCCTGAAACGCACGGCAGAAAAGCTTTAAAGGACTACCCCCCCCCGAAATTCCGATTGTAATTTATTTTTCATACTTATATCCTCTCATTTTATGCTATTCCACAACAACCCTTGCCGGGAAGTTGCTTTTTAACAATGAATTTGCAAACTGCTGTGCTTTTTCTCTGGTAGAATATGAGCCAACCTGTAATGTATAATATCCGCCCATATTTTTAACAATAGGAGTCACTCCTAAACCTGCATCCTGAATTATACTTTTAGCTACATCTGCTTGCTTTTCTGTTGCATAATAACCCACAACAACTTTAGCATTAACACTCGGAGTTACTACAGGAGTTTGAGGTTTTGGTGATGGCTTAGCTGTTTCTTTTGCAGACTGATTTACAGAATCCTGAACTTCATTAAGATGTTGTTCTGTTACTTTATTTTCAGCAGCCTTATTTTTTTCAGCCTCCATTTCGCCAACAGTTTTTCTGCGTTGTTTAGGTAAAATTACTCTTTCATCAAGTTCAGGCGAGAACATTTCTTCTTCACCCTCTTTTTTACCTTCATCTTCCATTTTTAATTTACGCAAACGATCATCAACTATTGAAGTTGCTGATGTTGTATCATCATCTTCCGCAACTACGGCATTTTCATCGTTTACAGAAATTGCGACATCTACGTTCGGAGATAAAATTTTTGCAAATCCGAGAATTATTAACACTCCAACCATAAACACCGATACAAATATCATTAAATCCCTGTTATTTGAAGCTTTTACTTTCTTTTTCTTATTATAATCTTCATAAGAAAAATGTGTTGTATCTTCGTACCTATCAGTATTTTTCAACATTAAACACCTCGTACTTTCGTACTTGCAAGAACAATATCTTCAATTTCTTCAGAATACCTTTTCATAATATCTGTTGCAAAATCTTTTACATCCTTAATTCCCATATCATTTTCCAAACCTGATACTGGTATAGGCGCACCGTCAGAGAGTATATTTACTCCGGTATGAATAAGAACAGATGTCATAGATTTTGTTGCAATAGAAACAGATAATTTTTTATCATTTACAAACAAGTCATCTCCGCTTCTTTTAACATTAAATCCGCGAGCTTCAAGCGCTTCTTTTATACAACACATCAATAGCCGCTGCCTGAAAACACCTTCAACAAGCTCAATATTAAATTGTTCTGATATAAAACTCAGCATATATTTGCTGTAAATCGGCTCATCATTAATAACATCTTCAATATCAACCATTTCAGTTAATTTTACTTCGCATTCTCCGCAAAAAGCCACAATCGCATCACCTTGAATTTTAAAATTCTTATAAATCCAATGGGGAGCTAACTGCGACCCGATATATTTAATTTCTTTATCTATAAATAATGTCTTCATCTTCTTACTCAAAAAGAACCTTTATATATTTTTCGTCATGGTTTGCAATAAGTGCATTTTTTAATCTGACACATGACTCACATATCCCACAATGCTTTTTACCGCCTTGATAGCAGCTTCTGGTCAATTCCAACGGAACATGACTTTTTAAAGCTAACATGACTATATCATTTTTATCGTTATTTATCAAGGGTGCAACAACTTTAGGGGGTAAAGATTTTTGTGTGGAGAATTTAAACTCCTCATTAACAGAATCTATAAATTCCTGCCTGTTATCCGAAAATGTCTGAGCTTCTTCTTTATTCGCACCGATTAAAATATAATCGTAATTATAAGAATCGGCAAAACAGCCTGCTATATTTAAAAATAATCCGTTACGATTAGGGACCCAAACAGATTTTGCAGACTCTTTTGAATCCTTAAGCTTTTCACCTGTCGGAACCGAATCTTCTGATACAAGAGAAGTTTTCGTTATATCTTTAAGCCAGTCTAATTTTATTACCTTATGTTTAATCCCGTAATAATCACAAATTTTTTTAGACGCTTCAATCTCTTCTTTTGCTGATTTTTGCCCGTAATCAAAGGTTAAAGCCAGTTCAACATTTAATTCATCTTTTTTCAGCCCTAAACTTACTAACGAATCTAATCCGCCTGATAACAATATCAAAGATTTAACCATTATTCTTCCTCATACTCTTCAATAATTGATACAGCTTCAACTTTTAAGTCATCAGGAAAATCCGGTGAACCTATAACTTCATCAAGAATACTTCTGTCGGACATATTATACAGCGCAATCATGGCGTTTTTCTTAACCTCTACATCAGAATCTTCATATAAAACATGTTTTATGGTTTCAAATGCTTTCGGGTGCTCACTGTCCATTAAAGCTTCTATTGCATTAATTCTTACCTGAGTTGATTCATCAGACAATGAAGTCTTTAAAGCCCTAAAAACTCTTTCGTTATCAAGAAATCCAACCTTAATAAGAGCTTCTATTGCTCGCTCTTTTAAAAATGAGAACTTGTTCATTATCCCTTGCTTTGTTTCTAAAATACTCACCAACGGATCAATAGCTCTTGAATCTCCTAATAAGCCTAATGCTGAAACTGCCGATTCTCTTAAATAAACGGATTTTTCATCCTCATCATTAACGACATCAATTAACGGAGCAACCGCAAATCGGTCGCCAATCCTTCCTAAAGCATCAGCACATGCCAGTCTTACCCTGTAGTTTTCGTTTTTGTTATTTAAACAATACAATAATGATGATACAACATCTGTATTTTTATGGTTAGCAATAGCCTTAGCGCACATAACCCTGACATTATTATATTTTTCGCGAACATCATCCTGAGCTGAATCCGCATTTCTTAACAGCAAAATATCAACCAAATACTCAAGGCTTGACGAATCTCTATACATATCAAGCGAGCGAATTAAATGCATTATAATATCAGGTTCTTTTGCATTAATAAGCATGTAATTATATATAGTAATCAAATCACTTTTTGAATACTCCAAAGTTAAAGCATCAATCTTAGGTGTAACAACATCAGCACTCTCACCGCTAAACAAGCCGCAATTCCGTGCAATCAATTCTAAATTCAAATCAGTATTACTGCTCACCATTAAGCCCTCGCTTTGCACTTATAGTATAATAAATAACTTATTAATTCAATATTATATATTATATAAATATTAAGCGTAACTTTAACAATTAATTGTAACATTTTTTTAACTACATGACAAAATTTATTTTTCTTTGATTTAAAATAATTGTATAGCAGTTTACTTAAAGAAATGGTGTAAAATGAATATTGACTCAATTAAAAATTATCCCACCGGCTCGATGCTCAAGCATAAGCAGAAGAATAAGCTTACTGCGCTTGACTACAAAGAGAGTATGAGTGTGTGTGACAACAAAAATGTGAATAGAGGATATTATAGCGGCAGCTTTACGGGTACAAACGGGGCTGCCGTTAAGTTTATGGATTCATGCCTCAACAAAGTTAACAAGTTATGTGATGATAAAACAGTAGTTGCTCAAAACCTTGTAGCATTAATTATGGCAACCTGTTTCAGACCTGTCGCAATTATGGCTCTTCCTGATAAGAAAAAAGATCCTAACGATAAAGGCAGCAACTGGAAAAACAAAACCAAAGCTTCAGCTCACGCTATCGCTTCAGGTCTTGTAGGTTTCGGCTTCTCAAGTATTATCATGTACCCGCTTGATAAAGGCGTTAAAAAACTTAAAGCCGCAGCTAAAAACTTTGAAGAAGGCGGATTTAATAAAATCTTAACTCCTGAAAGAGTTGCTAAACTTAAGAAAATTTATAAGGTTGATGATATAAAAACTCTTGAAAAATCTAAAGTATTTGAAAAAGTAACAAAAGTAATCAACATGGCTCCTGATACATTTGTATTTGGTATCGCGAAAGCATTTTTAACAATCGCGTTGATTCCGCCGATTTTGAAATTCTTCGGCTGGGATGACTCAAAACCGAAAGATGCTAAACCGGCTCCGGCATTAGCAATGGCAAAACCAAATATGAAAACTTTTGTAGGAGGGCAGAAATAATGAACGTAACATTACAGACAAATAATTTCAACCCTCAATACAGAAAATATAATAACAAAAACAGACAACAAGCATTTACAGGCGGAATGGAAATTCCGGGTTCATCTAAATTACTTAACCCTATAAGAAATCTTGTTGACGGCGCAACCTCAAAAGTTGCTGAACAATATACAGCCAGAATATACACCTCAAAAGCAGCAGAATGGCTTGCAAACAGAACAGAAAAATTATCAAGCGTAGTTGACCACATGCAAGTAATCGGTTCTGTTATCATTTCAGGTATGTATATGTTAAGAACACTGCAAAACAAAAAACTTAGTGAAGATAAAGACGGTAGAAATACTCTTATCATCAACCAAGGTTTAACTTTCGGTCTGGCTACAGCAAGCGGATACGTTCTTGACAGTAAGTTAGATAACATCTGGGAAAAATTCACACAAAAATATGCAGCAAGACAGCTTAATGATGATAAATTCGTCGAAAAAATTTCTAAACTGAACGAAGCTATCATTGAAAAAGCAGAAACAGAATTTGGTAAACCGTTCAAAAAACTTACCAAAAAGCAAAAACCGAAACTTGTAACTGCATTGAAATACTTAGAAGATAATCTTCCAAATTCTTCAATAACTGCAAGAGTTCGCGGTATGGGAGTTCTGAAAAAACTTGCAGTATTCGGTACAGTTTACAGATTCTTGGGACCGGTTGCAGTAACTCCGTTTGCGAATATGATTGGTAACAAACTTGCAGCATCTAGAAAAGCTAAAAAAGAAGCTGCAGCTAACAACTCAACAGCAGCATAAAATAAATTTTCTGCACAACTTAATATAAAAAAGCCTTGATAGTAATATCAAGGCTTTTAAACTTATTTAGATAATTTTTCAGGCATACAAAAATATGGATTATTTTGAACTTTCGCCCAGGCTATATATGCCTTATTTCCTGAAATTGTCGTTGTTGAAAGAATTTTATACTCTTTTTTATTTGTCTTAGGGTCAATCTGCTCACCATATACATCTAATTCATATTTCTCAACATCCTTACCCTTTGCAGTCATAGCCTTGTATAAATCATCAACCTGAACAGTAGTAAATCGGCAATTTAATCTGTATTTGTCAGTTGGAGAAGATATAGTTTCCTGATATCGGCACATCCCGTTTTTCCAACCGATAATGTTACGGTGTGTGGTAAAATTTTTGCCTTCAAATTCAGAATTAACGGTTTCTTCGTATCTATCACAATCTTTAAAATGTTTAACAAACTTAGATGAAAACTTAGTAAACTCAGCTGCATAAGCACAAAGTCCGCCAACCAGTGTCAATATGGTTAATATAAGCAAAGATTGATAAAACTTTTTCATTCCCTCTTCCCCCTTTGATATTATTATAACAGAAATCTCATTTTAGTAAAGGTACTTCGTACCGTACTCTGTTACCAATTATAGTATCTATTTGTCATATTAATGCGCTTCGCTGGGTACTTCGTACTGTCCGTTGTTACCAACAGTCCTATACTTTGCAAGAGTGAGGCGCTCCGCGGGGACTGTCCGGCGAAGACCGCCCTGCCGAAAATTTGGTTCTGCGTAGTTGTATTGCATTTTCGGGTATGCATAGTCCTGTATTCACTACAATTCACTTTCGTAAATTTTCGTTCAATCGGACTATTTGCTCGCACGGGCTGGGTTCGCGATGCTCACACGGCGCCCTACCGAAAATGCAAAAAAAAAGCTATGTACTGAGGTGCATAGCTGTTGATTAGGGATATGTGTATCTTAGTTTCTAAGGAGTATAGTTTTATATTAGCACCTCTATTTTTTTTGAAATCATACAAATTGATGAGATTTGAATTTATTCTATAAAATTTATCTCCTCTGATAAATTATCCCTTATTTTCTTTATTAAATTCTCCGGCATTATATCCAAAGCTTCCGAAATTCGCCAGAATGTCGTAAACTGTAAATCCGATTTTCCAAGCTCTACATCTGACCAAATAGATTTTGATACATTTAATTCATTTGAAATTAAACTTATTGATTTCCCTGTTTTTAAGCGTAATTCTTTGATTGTTTTTGCAACTGCTTTTAATATTATTGTTCTTTTCTTTTTATTTTCCGTTTGCATAATTTTATGTTATCGTTTATTATATTTATACTGTTCGGAATTACCTACGTGGAGGTTGGATTATGAAGAAGGGTTTTACTTTAGCAGAAGTTCTTATCACCTTAGGAATAATCGGTATTGTTTCCGCGATGACTATACCTAATCTTATAAGCAAACATAATAAAAGAACAATTGAAACAAGATTGTTTAAGATTCACTCAACCATTCTGCAAGGAATCAGAATGGCACAAGCAAATTCTGACGGAAGTTTCAGCCTAAATAAACCAGGCAACTTTTCCTGGGAAAGAAGCATGACTGTTTTTGAAGAATATTTTTCACCTGTATTTAAAGTTATTCATCGATATCCGAAAGGAACAACTTTCGATAAGATTTATTCAGCAGACGGAACTGCAAAAATAGCGGCTATTGACTCTAACAGTTACATAATCACATTAGCAGACGGTACAACTATAGGCTTTGTAAAAGCAGGTGATGGAGAAGCATTTTATATTGATGTTATCTTGAACCCTAACCGCAAAAAACTAATCAGCGGACGAGATACATTCTTTATGAAATATAAATCAGACGGTTACGGGAATTTTTCATATGTTCCATACAAACAATTTAATAAAGAACAGCTAAAAGAATATTGTGCATCTAAATCTGCACGCCCCGCAGCTTCGATATATCCTTCTGCATTTTGTTCAACATTAATATTCCAAAATAATTTCAAAATTCCTAATGATTATCCTGTAAAAATATAAATGGTTTATAGTATAATCATTTTATGAATATAAATCAGGAATTTGAAACAATAGCTGCGATATCAACACCTCTTGGCACAGGCGGAGTTGGAGTAATAAGAATTTCAGGCGACAAAAGTTTTGAAATAGCTTTAAACATCTCGGACAGAACAACACTTCCCGCGGGAAAAATTTGCCACGGATGGATTTTGGATGAGGGCGTAAGAATTGATGAAGTAGTAATATTACCGTTCAAAAATCCTAACAGCTATACGGGAGAAGATGTTATAGAAATCCAATGTCACGGAGGGGTTAATGTTGTTAGAAATATTCTTGATGTAGTATTAAAAAACGGAGCAAGAATGGCTGAGCGCGGAGAGTTTACAAAACGTGCGTTCTTAAACAAAAAACTTGACTTATCTCAAGCCGAAGCCGTTGATGATTTAATTCATGCTAAAACCTCAAATTTTGCAATACAATCAGCTAAAAACTTATCAGGTGTACTTGCCTCTAAAATCAACGAAATTAAAGGTGAAATATTTGAAACAGCATCAAGAATCGTTGCAGGAATTGATTTTCCGGAAGACGTTGCAGAACCTGAATATAACTGGTTAATTGACAAGTTCAACAATTCATTATCTGAAATTGAAAAAATTCTTGCTTGCGCTAAATCTTCAGACATTTTGCGCCAAGGAGTTAAAGTTGCGATTGTCGGACGCCCGAATGTCGGAAAATCTTCTTTATTCAATGCCCTGCTAAACCTTGACCGAGCAATAGTTACAGATATTGCAGGCACAACACGCGACGTGATTAAAGAAACAATTGATTTGGGAGTCTCTGTTACGTTAATTGACACCGCAGGTATAAGAGAAAACGAAAATATAGATAAAGTCGAAGAAATCGGGATTGAATATTCAAAACAATCAGCGCAAGAAGCTGATTTGGTTGTATTTTTGTATGACGCTCAAGCAGGTTTAACAAAAGAAGATAAAGAAATTTATGAAATAATAAAAGACAAAACACACATAAATGTTGCAAATAAAATTGATTTAACGGAAAACTTCAAGCCTGAGTTGGAAAATACTCAAACAATTTCTGTTTATTCAAAAGTCGGTTTAGAAAAATTTAAAGATATTTTAAAACAAACCATTTTTAAATTCACCCCCGAAGACACAGAATTTGTCACAAACCAACGTCAACAAACTTGTCTTTTAAGATGTAAAGAATCTTTGGAACGCGCACTTAAAGCCGCAAAAGCAGAAGAACTTCAGGATATGATTTATATTGACTTAAAATCAGCACTGTTATCGCTTGACGAGATTACGGGCGAAGTAATAACAGATGATATTTTGAATAACATTTTTGACCACTTCTGTATCGGTAAATAGTTAGTTTACACCGATTAAACCATTGTGCGGAGTAAAACGGCAAGCCCCGGCTTCATAAGGTTTTCCGGCATAAGTAAACGAATATTTTACACATCTGTAAGGATTTTTAAATGATTTACCGCCAATCGTATAGATTATATTTTTTCCGGCAGGTCCGCCATAATATTGCTCAAACCGAAAACCTGTAACTCCCCTGGCGGCTAATTTATTAATCATTCCGCAATAATCTTCTGATGGAATATTATCAAACTTTTTATCAGACCAAGAAAGTATTTTTTTAGCATTTTTAGTTAACATTTGCTTAATTTCATTAGCAGATTTATTAATTTCAGCCTCGGTCATTTTTCGACAGACCGGCACAACTGGCATTACCTCAACTTTTCTCGGAACAAGCTGTTCTTCCGTCTTCTTTTTTTCACGTTCAACAACCACAACATCAGCCATTACCGGTAATGTTATTGCAATCATTAAACATACTAAAATAAGTTTTTTCATACTATTTTGAATTAAAATTTTTATATCTATAACTTAAAATACTGTAACTTGAAACATCAGCAGAATTATCTTCACCGTAAAATACTGAAGTTTGAGTAGCCTTTTTGTAATTTTCTTCGTCAAGTTTTTCCTGTTTTGTACAAGAATGAGAAAATGCTGAGATTTCAGCACTTGTAACTCTGCCGTCGTGATTTGTATCAATCTCGTCAAAATTTTCCAAGATTTTGCTAATCATATCTGTTGAATAAGCTCCGCTTGATGCTAACTGTGACAACTCATTACGAGAAACACCCGAAGTTGAAATGGTATTTGTCATATTATTCATCTCATCAGCGCTTATTACACCGTCGCCGTCTTTATCCAGTACTGAAAAATTATTCTGTAAATATGATGCAAACGATTGGTTCAAAGTCAAATAATTAGTATTATCCGTACGGGCTTTTGTAATATTTTTATATGTAACTCCGTCTTCAGGATAAAGCGATGCTAAATACGCATAAGTATTTGTTAAATTTGATGCAATATTATTAATAATTGAAGAACCTGCTGCCATAAGTCTAAAACCTTTCTAATTACTGCCTTAACCTTATAATAATGATTTTTCCCCAAATGTCAAGGGGGTAAATACAGCTGCCAACCTTAACAAATCTGACTTAAAATATTACACTAGGACGGGGTAATATGTCACCAACAGCTTTGCACTTTGCTATGTAAATGCGCTCCGCGAGGGTGGCTCCGCCACGGAGTTGTCGTTTAATGAGTAGTGCTGGCATCGCCGGACGGGATACTACGCCACCAACAGCTTTGCACCAAAACATACCATTTACCCCTTTCTTTGCTATAATATAATCGGAGGGAAGCTATGTTAAAAGAAAAAGATGAAATCATAAAGGTTTTAAATAACGGAGGTGTAATTGCATACGTTACAGATACAGTTTGGGGCTTAGGCTGCCTGCCAAACAACGAAAAAGCCGTTAAAAGAATTTACGAAATAAAAAAACGCGAAGCTCAAAAACCGCTTATTTTAATGTCTAATGATATTTATCATCTTTTAAATTACGTAAAACCTATCCCAAAAATCGGACAAAAACTTATAAAAAAACACTTCCCGGGAGCACTGACAATTGTTACCGAAAAAAACGAAAACACACCTGACTACATTACATCAAATATGGTGACTGTCGGGATAAGAGTTCCCGATAACGAGGTTTTTAGACAAATTTGCGAAATCATCCCGGGACACGTTCTTGCAACAACAAGCGCTAACCTTTCTCACCAACCGTCTGCAAAAACTTATGAACAAGCCGTTGAAAATATGACAGGACTTGCGGATTTAATTCTTAATGATTACGGACATTACGCTAAAGGCTTAGAATCAACAGTTGCGGGTGTTTTTGGAGATGAAGTCAGAATCTTCAGACAGGGTGCAATCAAATTAGATTTGTAATAAATTTGAAATTATTTTTGTTTTTTTATAAAATAAATAAAAACAAGGGGAATTTTTATGGAAATTATTTTATACATAGTTTATTTATATGTAATCATTTACACAATTTACTTTCTGGCACTTGCGCTCAGGAATCTCAAAGACAGACCGTTTTCTATTGAAAAAAAATACTCAAAATTTGATGATGTTAAAAGTAACTTTGCAGTAATAATTTACAGCCACAACCATAAAGATTGCCTGCAAGAACTTGTTGAACAAATTAAAATGCAGGATTACCCTCTTGCAAACTTCAAGGTTTACGCTATCTTAGACGATTGCAATGACGGTTCTGAAAAACTTTTTGAACACGATAATTTTGTCCACGTTATGAATGTTCAAGATGTCGGAACTTTAGGTAAAAACAAAGCAATTTCTATGCTGTTGGAAGAATTAAATAAAGACCAAACAATTGATGCTTACATTTTTATTGACGGAATCCGTAAAATTGATACCGACTTTTTAACACTTGCCAACGCGTCTTTACAAAAAGCAGATGCCGTTACGGGGGAATTGAATATCAACAGAGATAACCTTGATATCGTCGACAAAATTAAAGCCGTTTACAAAAAATATCAGGCTAATTTCTTTAAACAGGCAAGAACACTGTTAGGACTTGCAACCTTAGTTGATTCTGGATTGTTTATAATAAAAAAATCAGCTCTTGAAGATATCAATGGGGTGAATTTTAGAGATATTAACAGCGAACTTGAATTTAGCTTGTTATTATCACAAAGCGGTCATAAATGCGTTTATAACCCTAATATCCAATCTTATATTCTGGGTCAGGATTGCTTATTCAAAAAACCGAAATTATCAAAAAGATTTAATTTACTAAAAACTAATTTTAAAAATCTTAAAACAATAAACTTCCCGTTTATTGAGCATATTTGTTCACTGATTAACCCTAATTGCTGGTTCTTAACAGCAGCTTATGCAATATTAATTCTGTACTCATACCATTATCCGTTCATCGTTAAATGTAACGTTGTAATATTTACGGCAGCAATCCTGTTAGCTGCATTTGGTATAAGTCTTGTTAACGCAAAATTAAATCTGAACGAAGTTCTTATGCTTTTATGTTACCCGATTTATTCAATCTGCCACATAATCAAAAACTTCCCGCCTGTAAGATATTTACTGAAAAAAATCGGAGCAGGTTCAGATAAAGAAGTTGATAAGCTTTCAATTGATGTTCTGGTTCAAACAAAACACGGCGACAGAAGCTGTAAACTTGAATTTATATCAACAGAAAGCGGGCTTTCTAAAATCAGATTTATTTATAAAAATAAAAAATACACCACATCACCTCACTTGAGAATGATTGATGCCCTGCAGCAATTAAAATCAAAAATGGAAGATTACGGCTTAACATTAAAGATTTGCAGCTGCTGTACTCATTTTACGTCTTGTCCTGACGGTTCTAAAAATATGTTAAAAGGTCAATGCACAAATGAATTTCCAAGCCCTCTTCTAAGTGAACCTAGAGCAACACTTATTTGGAACTCTTGTTCAAGTTTTGAAGCTTCTCAAATTACTAACATAATAGAAGAAATGGCTAAAGAAGTAGAAAATCAACAAAACTAATGTATAATGTAACTATGAAAAAGATATTGAGCTTTATATTAATAGCATCATTACTTGGGATAAACACCACCGTATTGGGAGCAGAACCACTGAAAGGTTCCGTCACCGAAACAGGCGAATTTCAAAAAATGCAAGATGAACTTTTCACCGGAAAAATTGAAACCCTCAACAAAAAAGAAATCATCAATATGACAGTTTCACAAGTTTTAGATTCATCTTATTCAATAGAAGGTGATGAATTTTTTGCAGAAGTTACAGATGATGTTTACGGCGATAAGGGAATTATAATTCCCAAAGGTACAGTTGCTCACGGTAAATTATGCAACACAACAGCTCCGGGAAGATTCGGTAAAGAAGCCACTATGGAACTGGGATTTGATTATCTTATAACCCCTGACGGAAGAGAAATCCCGATTGAAGGGAAAATGACAACAAAACTTCACCCCGTAACTCAAGGTGCTAAAATTGTCGCTCAAGACTTAGGTTATACTGTAGCAGGGGGTGCTGTAGGCGGACTTATGGCACTAAATTGGCTTGGATTAGAAGCAGCAATTGCATCTCAGGGGTATACAATTGCAGGAGGTGCTGCACTGGGCGGAGTTGCAGGTCTGGGCGTTGCACTCATAAGAAAAGGAAACCACGTTTTAATAGCCCCCGGAGATGAAATTAAAGTCCGAATTAATACCCCAATCGATCTTCCCGTATACAAAGAAGAAGCTCTTAAACAAGAAGAAATTCTCTATGACGGGCTTAAAATAAGTATTAATGATATTAAACACGAAAAAGACCCGTTCGGTGAAGCCAATACAATAACGCTTACCGTACTAATATCAAATATGTCTGACAAAACCCTTTCAGGCTTTGATATGGCACTTGTTAATGATTATAACGTAAAATTCAGCCCGTCAATTTTCGGGAATACAAAACTTATGTTCCGCCAAATAAAACCGGGAGATAAACTTGTAGAAAACGTATCTTTTGCGGTAGACAACATTAACAGAAAATTTTGGCTTACATTTTATGACAGAAAAAATAATCAAATTATAACAAAAGTTTCTGTTGATAATGCGTACAAATCAATTCCTGAAAAAACAAAAAGGAAAAACGAAAAAATCAGAACAAGCCGTAAAAACTTCCAAAAAGAAGAAGATTTTATGAACATGGATTTTTAGGTGCTCGCCGCACGGGGTACTTTGCTACTAACAGCATTTACTCTTTGCTGTATTATTGTGCTCCGCAAGGTACTTCGTACTGTACTTTGAAACTTATATTTTTGTAACTTTTTTTCATGCTCCCCTTGTAAAATTTTTATTTTATATTACAATTATAGTAATTAGTAGTTATAGGAGGAAAATATGGCTTGCGGTTCTTTAGAAATTGAAATTTTAAACACTTTTTGGAACATGACTGCAGAAAATGAAGACCTTGATATCTCTATCCAAGATATCGTAGACAGCTTAAGCGAAAATGGTACTCAAAGAGCTTATACAACTATCAAAACAGTAATGGACAGATTAGTGTCAAAAAGCATTCTTGTCAGATACAAAGTCGGCAAAAAATTCTTTTATAAAACAACCATGGACAGACGCGAAATGGCTTTAGACATGTTAAAAGAATTTACCGATAACTTCTTTAACGGTAATTACTCTGATATGATGCGTTTTGTTGAACGTGAAATGGTTGAAATTTTAGTTAAATAATTATTATTCATTATGAACAAAAACCAAAACGATAGAATTTTTGTCGGCAATTTGTTGCGCGAAGTTCGTATCGGTAATAAATCAGTTAGAGAAGCTTTATTGTTATACCCGAAAGATATAACAGACGATAGTCTTGTTGCGGCTTATCATGCGCTTATTCATTACGAAGCGGATGAAGATTTAAGACGCCGTGATGAACTTTATAAAGAAGAACAAGATGACTATATAGAATTTTTGTCGTATATTTTAGGAAGAGGTGAAGATGTTCCGCAAAATATCATAGATAATTACAAAAATTATTATGATTCAGCACCAATTCTTCACGAACATACAATATCAGGATTTTTCAAAGGGTTTTGGAAATCTTTAAATACAGGATTCAAAAGGAGAAAATAAATGAAAAAATTATTAATATGTCTTGCAGTTCTTATATCTACACTGCTGGGTAATATTGCAACAGCAGCCGAAAATATTGAAGTTTTACCGACAATGTCTTCTCAAAGCTCGGCTCAGAACAGAATTTGGGTTGGTACATTCCAAATTGTTTGGAATGAAGCTATTGATAATGTCGTAAAAAAACCTATAAAATTTATTGGATATAATTCAATCGTAGCAAAAGAATTAAATAAAAAAGCGTTTAAAAAATCAAATATAAGCGATAATTCATACTACACAAAAACAGGAATTGTATCTCCTGAGCTAAAAACAACAATTGAAAAAGGGATTAAAGATAAATTTAACGAAACAAGCGACATTTTAGATGCATTTGATTTCTCTTACCAGCCTGACAAAATTTTTATTTATGCAATGCTGAAAAAAGATTTCAAATTCTTAACTCCGTTTGACAAACTTTCAGACGGACCTTTTGCAAAAAATTTCACTCCCGTTAAATATTTTGGTATAAACGAAGACAGTGATAAAAAATTAGCTAAAAACGTTAATGTTTTATTCTACAACTCAAATAATGATTTTGGCGTAAAACTAATTACCAAAGGTAATGACGAAGTCGTTCTTTACAGAACAAATGACGATAAAACATTTGAAGATTTTTACTATGATTTAAACAAAAAAACTAAAGCCTATGACGGAGACAAAAAATTTAACAAAGATGATAAATTAAGAGTCCCTGATATTAACTTATACCAGGAAACAAGCTTCAAAGATGTTGAAGGACACAGAATTAAAGGCACAAACTTTAAAATTGATAAAACAATTGAAACAGTTGACTTTAGAATGAATAATGAAGGTGTCAAACTAAAAAGTGAAGCCGCTATAATGATGAAATGCATGGCTCTTCCGATTGAACGAGGAAGAAATTTCACCTTTACGGATAACTTTGTTTTATTTTTAATCGAAAAAGGACAAAAAACACCATATTACGCAATGAGAGTAACTGATGTGGAAACCCTAAACAAAACAGGTCGTAACTAAGATGAAAAAATATCTGATATTTTTAATACTTTTACTTGGAGTTTCAGCTTATGCGGCTAATACTTTACCGCTTCCGGGACAATCATTAGCTAATGAGAAACTGCAAGCAGATACTTTAATGACGTCATACGCTGCGGCAGGGACAAAAGTTACTAATTGTAATAACTATTCGGTTATTAATACTAAAGTCCTCCGCCAGCCTGCTAACGGTAATTGGAAAGAAGAATGGACGATTAATGCCTGCGGGAAAAATGTATTTGTACCAATAACATTTATATTGGATTCAACAGGTGCGACTTACTCAATTTCAGCAAGAGAAATTCACTTTTAAACAGATAAATTAAGGGCGAAAATTTCTGTCATTCTGAACTTGATTCAGAATCTTAGAAATTTTCGCTTTTAAATACAAAACTATGTTATAATAAACTTATGGCAAAAGTAAAATCAAAATGGATATGTCAACAATGCGGATATGAATCGGCGGGATATTTGGGAAAATGTCCCGAGTGCGGTTCGTGGAGCAGTTTTGTTGAAGAAGTTCAAAGCAGCTTAAAACCTCAAAATATCTCTCCGCAAGGAATTGTAAACGATACAAAACCGTCATTGATTAATGATATTCATATAGGAGAAGAGGTTCGAATCAGTACAAATATTTCTGAATTTGACCGAATTTTAGGCGGCGGACTGGTAAAAGGTTCATTAATACTTATTGCCGGCGACCCGGGGATTGGAAAATCGACAATTCTTCTGCAAACAAGCGGAGAACTGGCAAATAGCGGGCAAAAAATTCTTTATGTATCAGCAGAAGAATCGGCAAGCCAATTAAAACTTCGAGCAAACAGGCTTGGAGTAAATTCTGAAAACCTTTACGTTTACCCGCAAACAAACCTTGAAAGTATCAGAAAGCAGATTGAAGAACTTTCTCCTGATATGATTGTAATCGACAGTATCCAAGCGATTTACTCACAAACAATCACAAGCTCAGCCGGAAGCGTTTCTCAAATAAGAGAATGCTGCAACATTTTGATGCAAATCGCCAAAACCCGCAATATAACAACAATTGTCATAGGACATGTTACAAAAGACGGAAATATTGCAGGCCCAAAAATTTTAGAACACATGGTGGATACCGTAATCTCTTTTGAAGGAGATAAGTATAAATCTTACAGAATGCTTCGTTCTATGAAAAACAGATTCGGCAACACCTCAGAAGTCGGAATCTTTGAAATGCAAGCAAAAGGGCTTGTTGAAGTAAAAAATCCGAACGAATTATTTTTAAATGAACGTTCTCAAGATGCAATCCCCGGCAGTGCAATAATTGTAACAAACGAAGGCACAAGACCGCTTTTGGTTGAAATTCAGGCACTTGTCGGAACAACACCTTACCCGACACCAAGAAGAGTTACAAATGGTGTTGACAACAGCAGATTATTACAAATATTAGCAGTATTAGAAAAACGTGTAGGTTTAAACTTATCAAAACAAGATGTCTACATAAACGTAATGGGCGGAATAGAAATTGATGAACCGAGTGCCGATCTTGGAATAGCACTTGCAATCGCAACATGCGCAAGAGATGTTGTTGTTGATCCGCAGACGGTAATCATTGGAGAAATAGGGTTATCAGGCGAAATTCACCCTGTAAATAACATCGAAAAACGTCTTAATGAAGCTGTAACATCAGGATTTAAAAAGGCAATAATTCCGTACGCTAACCGTTCGGTACAAAATGAAAAAATCCAAATTGTACCGGTAAAACGACTTATAGATGCAATTTCAGCTTGTATTACACCTGAAAAATCCGCTATTTAGCAGTTTTCAAAACATACCTTGCTGCAGCGCTTCCGGGAACAACCGAGCCGTTATGAAACCTGACAGGATAAATATCTGTCATATGTTTTGCATCATTTTTTACAATACAAGTATTATCCTTTAATAAATTTGAACCTGATGAACAGGTTACTTCTTTATTTGGAAGAGAAACACCATTAACATCAATAAAACCGAAACATTCGGATAAGCTTACACCTGTAGGATTAACATCTAAGACTTCGGTAGCAATACTTAAATCGCAAGGGTAAGTCCCCATTTTGGCATTTATTACAACCATACTACCATCAGGTAAAAGATAAACAAGCCCGTTATTCAACATCTGTGGCGCTCTAGTTAAAAAGTCACCTTTTGTAACTGTATATGTCTCCGATTTACCATTTTTATTCATCTTCAAATCAGAAAGCTTTTTAAATGTTGCACCAGTTAATGTTCCATTTAGCAACGAACAAACAGTCATAACATTTTCAGGATTTTCAGAAGCAGGATTTGAACCGCATTGCTGATTTATACCTGCATAGTCAAAACCATATTGAAATTGGGACATTCGTGCCGACTGAGATAGGGTTGAGATAGTTTTCTTAAACTGTGAACGGTATTTTGCACTATTAGTATTTGCTATTAAAGTCGGTATTGTCATCATCGCAACAACTCCGATTATGCCGAGGGTAATTAAAACTTCTGCAAGTGTGAATCCTTTCCTTGCGGAGCTGAGTTGTCGGGGTAGAATAGTTACCGACGGTAGCAAAATACCCAGTGCGGCGAGCACCCTTGCGGAGCTGAGCTGTTGAAGTCGTGTAAATACCGTTGGCGACATAGTGCCCAAGCCGACAGAGGAGCTTAAAAAGTTACCCCCCCCGAAATTTGAAGCACTTGTTGAGTTTTAGAGATATTCATAATATCATTTACCCCCATAGCTTGATTTTTCATATTTTCTCTCCTCTTTGTCATATATAATATACAAAATTTTAACCACATTGTCAAACAACTTGATATTTAAAAATTTTAAAAATATCATATAATAAATACAAAAGGAAAATTTTATGAAACAAGAAGAACTATTAGGTAAATTTTTAATAGAAAACAAGCTTACAATTGCAACGGCAGAATCTTGTACCGGCGGACTTTTAAGCTCTAAACTTACAGATGTGTCAGGCAGTTCTGAATATATTAAACTGAATTTTGTAACCTATGCAAACGAAGCTAAATACGAAATCTTAGGTGTAAGTTGGGATATCCTAAATACCTATGGTGCTGTAAGTGAAGAATGCGCTCAAGCTATGGCTGAAGGGTTACAAAAAGCAACAGGATGTGACGTTGCACTTTGTACAACAGGAATCGCAGGACCGACAGGCGGAACAAAAGAAAAACCCGTCGGACTTATTTATATCGGTTTAAAATACAATAATATTATTACAGTAAAAGAAGTTAAACTTTCACCACAAATTCCACGTGTTCAAATGAAAGAAGAATTTGCAAATCAAGCTCTTAAATTTGCATTAGATATCTTAACAACCGACAGGATATAGAACCTTACCCGGCAACAAATTGTGCCAATAGTTCAGGGAATTTATTTATCAAAGCATCCGCAAATTTTTCTGTATCAATTTGCGTAATAACAACAGACAATAAATCAGGAGGTAATTTAGTAATCATTTTTTGCAAATGTTCAGGCTTTATAAACTCCATGGATTTAACCATATCATTTTTATCACGTTCACGGTTAATAATATGCAAATAGGAATCCGTACTAAATTTTTCATAATACTTATTATCAGCATTAGTCAGAAGAAAAGTTAATTGTCTTTTTTGTTCAGGTTCAAGATTAGTAATAGCATGCTTATAAGCTAAATCGCCAAGCTGGCTGATTTGCACAACCAAATCCGAAGAACTGCCTTCAGCCTCTTGTCCTGTAACACTTTCCAAAATCTGTTGTAAATAAACCTCTGGAATAGACTGCAATTCTTTTAACAAGAAACCTTTATCCATATCTGTACCAATTAAAAGCTTATCAAGCTCTTTTTCCGGCATATACTGGATAATCTCAACTTCTGAAAACATTTCAAATACAGTCTTTAATAATTCTTCTTTCGGAATATCTTTCAATAAATTAAGCAGTGCATCTTGAGAGAAATACTGTAACCCCTCTGCCAAATCCTTAGACTCAAGCATTGGTACAAGTTTTTCAAGCTGAGCAAATGTCATAGCCTGCATAATAACCAATTTATTTTCAGGATCTGCAAGCTGAAATAATTCAATAAGTTGATTAACATCCGTAAACATATCCGCAGCAAGTTGAATAGCTTCCTGATTACCTGCCGCAGCTTCGGCTTTCAAGATATCAGTTACCGACATATCGCGGTACTGATTCATCCTTGAATCAGGGATACTCAAACGTGAGCGTAAGTATTCTAAATCTGCGTTAATCGATATTGACATTAAAAAACCTCAAAATCTCTCTTTTATATATTAACGTATATTTTTAAGGTGATTTTCAATAGTAAAAAATATATTTACAAAAAGTAATAAAAATGGTAAACTTTTGTAAAAATTTTACTACTATTGTAACAAAAATTAAAAAATAAATACTTTATATATATAGGGAAAAAATATAAGGAATTGGAACAATGAGTTTTGATGCAAACATTGGCCGAACCCAACCGATGATTAAACCCGCAACAAGTATGAATAATGACGGCGGAAGCAGCGGGAATACCGGTTACATGATGCAAGGTCGGCGGCAAAAAAAGGATGATGAAAACAAAAATATTTTTGACAAAGGCAATGAAGTTGATTTTCTTGATTTAAAATCAAAACTTCCGACAGATGAAGAAAAAAAATACGGTTATAAAAATTCTTGGTTCGATAATATAGTAGAAAAGTTCATTAAGTAGTTAGAAATTTTTATTTTTGAAGGTAAAAAAATTTTTCATAATATAATATTTTTGTGATTGATTTATGCGATGAAAGACTTGATTTTCAAAAATGTTTATTGTAACATTCTTGTGTACCAATGAATACTTTTATGCGGAAGTAGCTCAGTTGGTAGAGTATCTGCCTTCCAAGCAGACTGTCGCGAGTTCGAGTCTCGTCTTCCGCTAACTAAAACAGATGGACTTTTGTTCATCTGTTTTAGTTTGTTATGATGATGACTTGAACGAGCCTTTCGCGAGTTGCGCGAACGAGCTGAGGCTGGAGCGATTTTGTTTGGAAGCGCAAAGTCGCTGAAAACAAAACGCTGAATTGCCGTTAAACGCGAGTGAGCAAGACACGAGTCTCGTCTTCCGCTCGCTAATAAAAATTCAGATAGGGTCTTTTATTAGCTTAAATATAATGACTATTACCACCAAGGATAATGCTTTTTGATTTTCCAACCATCTTTAATAATAAGAGTGCTGCACCCCCAGCCAACATAACCTTGATAACCTGAAACTACGCCTTTACCGGGACAAGCTGCTCCGCTTGCGAGTAGTTCATCTACTGTTTTTTTACTTCCGTAAGTCCCGATAATATCAGGTTTGTCTTTAGTCATTGTAAATACAAAAATATCTCTGCCAATTCTATTTGGACCCTTTTTTCCGTTTAAATCAACCAATATAAAAAGAGCATTGCCCATTGGAGAATAGTTCAAGAAATTTACAAAGAAAATCATAGTTCCGTTTTTTAAGACATAAACATAAGGAGAGGTATCCGAGCATGCATACTGGAATTGTGATAATCCTGTTCCGTTAGCTTTATATATAGGATAAGAGGCTCCTCTCCTAAATTTATATGCAACTTCAAGGTAAGGAATAATATATTTTAATCCTGGGTCACCTGCTCCATAACCTTTCGTGCCTGCATCCTGCCAGGTAGGATCTCCGAGTTCATCTGCTATTGAGTTTCGAAGTGCTTGATTTAAAAGAGAATAAGTTTTTTTTAATTGATTAACAGTGACTATTTTTTGAAAATGAGTAATTAACATTGGTATAGTAATTGCAGCAACTACACCGATTATACCTAAAGTAATTAAAACCTCAGCTAACGTGAATCCTTTTTTTGACATTACCGCCTCATAATAAGTTTTACTAAGTTTAATGTATCACTAGCGACACTTAATATATCATTAATGATTAATTCTGTCAAATTTTCGCTATACTGGTAAAATTTAAATATGCTTAAAAATAAATTATCAGCCATAATGGGAGCTAAAAGAATAAAGATATACGAGCTTGCACAAATTTCAGGTATAAGCAGAAGTACAATTACTCGCTTATACTATGACCAGACAAACACTGTAAGCTTCAACACTTTAGAAAAACTTTGCAAGGCTTTAGAGTGTAAACTTGATGATTTATTTGAAATAATATAGATTTGTACATTGTTTTTTTTGATATAAAATATAATAATAAAAGAAGGAAGGTTTTATATGAAAAAAACAATATTTTCACTGGCTTTAATGTTATCACTGGCAATTAACGCAAGCACTTGCTTTGCAAACAACAGTGAAAACTTGTCAGCACAAGAAGCTTTAAATAAACTAATTCAAGGTAATGAAAGATTTGTTTCCCTAAAAGAAACACACCCTGATGATACAAAACAACGCAGAAAAGATATGTTAAAAGGACAGCATCCTTTTGTTGTAATTTTATCCTGCTCAGATTCAAGAGTACCGCCTGAATTGATTTTTGACCAAGGTTTAGGGGACATTTTTGAGATTCGTAACGCAGGAAATGTTCTTGATGAACATGTTATCGGAAGTATTGAATATGCAGTTATGCACTGCGGCGTAAAACTTATTGTAATTATGGGACACCAGGATTGCGGAGCTATCGCTGCAACTTTATCAGGGAAATCCGAAACAAAATATATTAAATCTCTTGAAGATTCAATACAACCGGCAATCGAAGATTGTAAAAAACATGGTCACGAAGTAAACTCCGATAACGTAGTTAAAGCTCATGTTATTCAGGATATCGAAGAACTTATGACACAAGATACCGATCTTGTTAAATATATGAAAGAAAACAACGTTCAAATAATTCCTGCATATTATCATTTAGATTCAGGAAAAGTTGATTTCTTAAAATAAAGTACTCTAATCCTTAAGGATTAGTATAAAATAGCCATTACGTTTCAAAAAAGTTTATTCTAACGAATGGTGAAAATAAGTACCATGACAGTTTATTATAATAATGTAAGTTCAAATTGTCCAAGCACTTTTTCGGGGTTGCGATAAGATTTTTTCTTTAGCGGGTTTGGTCTAAAACACTTTGAACTTACGCTTTTATTTCAGAAAATTTTTCATGTTTTATAACTTCCGGTTTGGATTGTACAAAGTTGCAAGACAAACCTTTTTATTTTATAATCCTTCTGTAATAAACAAAAGGAGTGAAATTATGACAACAACTGAAGTTAGAGCAAGCCATATTTTGGTAAAAACTGAACAAGAAGCTCAAGAATTATACAACGAAATCAAAAACGGTAAATCTTTTGCTGAAATTGCACAAGAAAAATCACTTTGCCCTTCAGGTCAGAACGGCGGAGATTTAGGATTCTTCGGCAGAGGAATGATGGTTAAACCGTTTGAAGATGCAGCATTTAATCTTGAAGTAGGCGAAATTTCTCAACCTGTTGAAACACAATTCGGCTGGCATTTGATTGAATTAACAGGCAAAAATTAGTATGAATAATATTACGGTAATACGAAATTTCATGGCAGAACAAGGGTTAAATTACCTGCTTGTTAACGCCACAAATGAGTTTTTGGTTGAATATAATACATTAAAAGAAAACTCAAGATATAAACTTACCAACTTTTCAGGTTCAACCGGCGAAGCTCTTGTTACTCCTGATACAATCTATCTGTTTGTTGACGGAAGATATCATATTCAGGCAGATAATGAGGTCTGCCATGAAAAAGTTACCGTAGTAAAACTCCAAACGGGACAAAAATATATTGATGAGCTTATAAAAAGAGTTCCAAAAGAAGAAACTCTTGGGATTTTTTCAAAGAAAAATTCTCAAGCTAAAGTTGAGCATCTTGAAAAGTATTTACAACTTAAACTTCTTGATATTGATCCGTTAGATTGTGAAATTTCGGAAACCGAAGAAAATAATATTAAACTTGATATTAAATATACGGGGTTAACACAGGAAGAAAAAATTTTAAAAATTTCGCAAAATTTAAGCGACAATCAAGCTATCTATATCACTGACCTTGACGAGGTTTCGTACATTTTCAACATGAGAAATTTTTCTCAAAATTTTTCTGCAAAAATAAAGGGGAGGGGTAAATGTATTATTACAAACAATGGCATCGAATTATTTGATAAGCTTACAAGTATTCCGAATAAAGAGATTTTTGTTGATAAAAGTTCAACAAACGCTTATGACTTCGGGCTTTTAAAATCTCAAGCTGTTGAAATGAAAGAAAATCCCGTAAAACTGATGAAAGCTCAAAAAACAAAAGCTGAACTTAATCACTTAAAAGACGCATTCGCTCGTACAGATAAAGCGGTCAGCGCAATTCGTGATTATATTGAAAACAATGACGAAATCTCAGAATACGATATCGCCACACAACTTGAAAAAGAATTTAAAAAACAAGGGGCACTTGGTTTGAGTTTTAACTCAATAGTTGCAAAAGATAAAAACTCCGCGCTTGCTCATTATTCAAAATCTTCAAAAGATGAAATAATAAAAGACGGAAGCCTTGTTTTAATTGATTGCGGAGCATACTTTGAAGGCGGGCTTGCAACAGATATTACAAGAGTTTTTGTAAAAGGAACCCCAACTGAACTTCATAAAAAGATCTATACAACAGTTTTAAAAGCTTTTTTACTTGCATATAATTACAAAAACCCAACTAACGGTTTTGAAATTGACAAAAAAGTAAGAGAGTTTTTTGCAGCACAAGACCTTGACGGATTCGTATTTAACCATGGTTTAGGTCACGGGATAGGAATAAATGTTCACGAATATCCGCCAAACTTAAGCCCGTCTGAGCTTGCCAAAACAGAACTAAAAGACGGAATGTGTTTTTCAATAGAACCCGGACTTTACAAAGAAGGATTTTTCGGCGTAAGACTTGAAAACTCCTGTTACTTTGAAAACGGTAAAATCCAAACATTTGTCAAAATGAATTATGAGAAAAAACTGATTGATTTTGATATGCTAAATGTTCAAGAAAAAGAATGGCTGAAAGAATTTGAGGTTAAATAAGATAATGGAAATCACAAGCGTTAATAATGAGCTGGTAAAAGAATGCGTCAAACTTCAACAAAAAAAATACCGCAGGGGTAAATTTCTGCTTGAAGGGTACAAAGCTATTAAAGAGGCTTTTGATTTCGGGATTCAAATCGAAAGAGTTTTTGTTGAAAAAAATCACGTAAAAGATTATGATTTCGTAAAAGATTTAATTATAGAAACATCTGAACCTGTCTTAAAAAAGCTTTCAACTACAGAATCTGCTCCAAATGCTGTTGCTGTCGGTATTCAAAAAAAATACGATAAAAATATTCTAAAATCAGCAAAAAAAGTTGTACTTTTAGAAAATATAAAAGATCTGGGAAATCTTGGCACCATAATAAGAACATCAGTAGCTTTCGGGGCTGACGCAATCGTTTTATACGGAAAAGAAAGCGTTGATATTTACAACCCTAAATGTGTCCGCTCATCAGTCGGTCAATTGTGGAAACTGCCGATTATTGAGATTAAAGAATTTGACCAATTAAAAGAAATTTTCAAAGATTTTGAAAAAATTGCAACTCTTCCAAGAAGTAATAATTTATTAAAAACATTCAAAACAACCGACCCAAGCCTCGTAATGTTTGGTTCAGAAGCTGACGGCCTGTCTGAAGATTTGATTAAATTTTCAACAAATTCTGTTAAAATAGAAATGGCGCAGACTGTTGAATCCCTCAACCTTGCAACTTCTGCGGCGGTAGTTTTGTACAAATTATTTATAGAAGGTTAAAAAATGCAAAATCACGAACAACAAGCCCGTAAAAATTTTCTAAACGGTTACAATTGCGCCCAATCGGTATTTTTAACTTATGCACAAGAATTAGGCTTTGATAATGAAACCGCGCTAAAATTATCTTCATCTTTTGGCGGGGGAATGGGAAGATTACGTGAAGTTTGCGGAGCGGTGAGCGCTATGTTTATGATTGCAGGCTTAAAAAAGGGTTACACCGAAAACAATAACGACGAGATAAAGGCAAAACACTACGAACTTATCCAACAACTTGCCAAAGAGTTTAAGCAAGAAAACGGCTCAATTATTTGCCGTGAACTTCTGGGACTTGACGGTGCTGATAACCCCGTACCAAGCAAAAGAACCGCAAAATACTATGCTGAGCGACCTTGTGAGGATTTTATCGCCTCTGCTTGCAGAATTATTGATAAAAATCAAATAATAAGTGAATAGATGAATAAGAAAATAAGTTCGTTACAGTTTATGTCACTCCGGGCTTGACCCGGAGTCTATCAATGCTGATATAAACATTGCAAATTTCATTGATACTTTATATATTTATCCTTTACGGGACAAATCAACATGGATAGATTCTGAATCAAGTTCAGAATGACGAAAATTTTTGCGCCAGAAATATTAAAATTATCCTACGGCATAGACGGGTGTTTATTGAATTTATAACCTTTTGTTATCTCTTCCCTTAGCTGTTTGTTGTCTTTTCCTTCAGGGTTCAGAGAAAACTCAGCCAAAACCTCATTATTAAACGAACTGAATATCTTAACATTATTCATTACTTTAATATAATCATTCCAAATCGCATTAGCAACAAAAAACTTACCTTCTTTAATCAATGCATAAGTTGATGCGTTTCTAAACTCAGTTCTCATTAAAGTTTCAGGCAAATCTTCCCAATCTTCAGGGTCAATATAGAACCCATACACACCGTCTTTCACCTCGATTTTATCAAACGATGATTCAACCGCAGATACCTGATAATCCCCAAGCATTTTATTAACTTTATTCGTAACTTCAGGGTGAGTCTTTGAGTATTTATACAACGCAACACCTGAAACACCAAACCCTACGATAGAAAAAACTATACTTAAAACAGGTATTAATATCAACCATAAAACAGCTTGATTTTGTTGTGAATTATGAAACTTTTCAACATCATCACATTTTTTATTTTTATAAGCCCACTCATTACCTTTCAATCCGCACAAAATCATGAACGGAAAGCCGCCAAACGTAAAAGATAACGGAATCATCAATAAAGTTATCGGAGTTTTATTAAACAGCCCCCACAACCAAGTGCCAAAAAACGCGCCCCAATTGAATTTTATAACTTCACTTGCAGGTTTTATACCTGTAATTGCACCTTTTTGGAATGCCAAATAAATTAAAACAAACAGCGACAAAAACTTTCCTAAAACCCCAAACGGGAGATATCCGCAAAAATTCACCACTGTTAATATGCCTGCAATCGCATTTACTTTATTTTCATCTTCTACCCCGAGAATATCACGGGTTCTGCGTAAAATACTTGAAAAATATAATAAAGATGAAATTAATCCGACAACTGCAACCCACTGTAAATACCAGTTTGGAAAAGCCGAAGATGAGGAAAAACTTTTTAACAAATCAGGATAAATGAAAAATAAATATACAACAGGAGTTGAACAAATTAAGGCTTCAATTATTTCAATAATCATGCAATTTACGATAAAATCACGTCTGCCTAATACTCCGTTAAGCCCTAAAAATTTCCTGTTTTCTTCAAAATAACTGCTCATTTATAAACACTCCTAAACTTCAACTTCTTCTAAAGTTGTTTCTTCTGACAAAAATGTTTCGGGAATAGAATTTTCCACAATCTTTTTCCCTGATTTAACCTCTTTTGATGAGATACCAAACTGTCTTAATTTTTCGGCTTCTTTAAATATACTGCCGTTTTTGCGCTGAGTAAAACGGTTTAATTCGGTTTTAATACCCGATGAAGCTTTATCTATAATTGACTGAATATTTAGTAAATTCTGGGCGTGAGATGCTATATTATTATAAAGATTTTCACCGACAGTAATGATATTTTGAACATTATCATACTGGGTTTGAGAAGCCCAAAGCTGATTTACAAGACGCAAAGTTACAAGTAAAGAAGCTGTTCCAACGATTATAATATTTCTTGATACGGCAAGTTCAATGACTTTTCTAAAATCATAATCCGTATAAATCATATTCACACAAGTTTCAACAGGAATATACATTAAAATAAATCCCGGTTGATAAAGTTCATCTATTTCCTCATAATTTTTCTTTGCAAGACTTGTAATACAGTTTGTAATATCTGTTATAAAGGCTTTTTTCAGAATTTCATTATCTTCTGATTGTCTGTATTCAAGGTAATTTTTCAAGATAACCTTTGAATCAACGATTATATTCTTATCATTTGGTAAATTAACAACAAAATCAGGTTTAGCGCCCTCTGACACAAACTGTTTTGTATAATGAACATTTTCTTCCAAATTCGCAAATCTAAAAATCTGTTCCAACCACTCTTCGCCAAACTCACCTTTAGAATTTTGGTTCATAGTAAGCGCTCTTGCATATTTTTCGGCAGTCGCTATAGCATTTTTAATCTCTAAAGATTCATTTTTATGCGCATTTTGGTAATTATCAATGCTTTCTTTAAACTCTTTCAACAAACGGTTTACAGGAGTAATTTCTTCGGCTTTAAATAAATCCATTCTCGCTGTCAAATCTTTTGAATGTTCGGCAAGCAAAGCTTCCTGTTGAGATTTTAGAGAATCCTGCGCAATCTGAGAAAACGCAACCTTAACCTCGTTTACAATATTTTCGTTCAAGCCTGCCTGACTTTTTAGTTTAAGATTTTCTTCTTTTAATGAACTTAACTCGCTGCTGTAATGTTTTGACGCCAAAACCCATACAACCAAACCTGTTATAATAATTGATAATAACAAAATAACAATTTCTAAAGCCATATATCCCCTGTCCCTTAAGTCTTATAACATCAACGATGATAACATGTTATAATTTAAAATTCAACAATTCGCAAATCTGAATACCAAATGCTCCCGCTATCTGGTAAAGATTTGTATAACGAATATCGGCATTACCGCGTTCAATTTCACTAATAGTACGTCTTGAAACAGAAGACAATTCCTCTAACGCCTCTTGGCTCAACCCCCGTTTCATACGTTCGTACCTAATTTTCTGTCCCAACTGCAATAATCTGTCGTCTTTCATAAGTTAATCCTAAATGATTGACAAAAATAATAAAATAATGAATAATGGTCATGCGAACATTATAATGTTCAAAATATCATAATATATCACAGGAGAAGTTTATGGAAAAGATAAAACGTAAATGTAACTCTGAACATTGCAAAGCTAACCAAAATTTTGTCATTCTGAGTTTTAAACAGCTCAGTAATTATTTTTGTCACCCTGAACTCGATTCAGGGTCTGTCAATGCTAATAGAAACATCCTAACGGGACAAACTAACATTGACAGATTCCGTGTCGTAGCACGGAATGACAAGAAAAAGGCATTTACTTTAGCCGAAACTTTAATTACCCTTGGGATTATCGGAGTTGTCGCTGCAATGACAATCCCTAGCCTTATGAATGCACATAAAGCAGCACGTTACCGCAGCCAGTTTTTGAAATCTTACTCAACACTTCAACAAGCCTTCAGACTTATGCAAGAAGATGATGTTTCAACAGACCCGGCTACATATGCGCATGGAACCTATTATAAGACATTCAGGAATTACTTAAAAGGAACACTTGATTGCGGAAGAATCGGATTAGAAGTAAAACAAAACCCTTGCTGGACAAGAAATGCTCCGATTGAAAGTAAAACCTATAAATCTCTTGATAAGAAAAGCAATATTAACACAGGCTTGCTTGATGACGGACAACTTGTACTACCTGACGGCACTAATGTCTATTTTGAAAACGTTGCAGAAACAGGAGGATACATAGTTCTAATATCGGTTGATATCAACGGATATATGAATCCGCCAAATCGCTGGGGATATGACTTATTTACATTCCAAATGATTGATGGAGAATTAAAAGTAATGGGAGATATTAATACAAAATATACCACCCAGCAATCATACTGCAATCCTGCAACAACCAGCAATCTAAACGGGATAGCCTGCGCAATTAACGCTAAAAATAATCCAGATTACTTCAAAAAGATTATTAAAGAACTTAAATAATATCTTGCACAACACCTGTTTTTAAACTACAATAATAATATATACATTTAAGAAAAGAAGAGATTAAATATGGCAACAGAAAGACAAAGAGTTCAAGAACAGGACAAAATCGCAAGACGTTCAAATTTTGAAGCGGTAGAAAGCAACTTAACCCCGGAACAAGTTAAACTTGAAGCTTCACGCTGTTTAAATTGCAAAAACCCGAGATGTGTTCAAGGATGCCCGGTTAATATTCAAATACCGCAATTTATAAAAGCATTAAAAGAAGATAACTTAGAAGAAGCAGGCAGAATTATTCGCCAAACGAGTATGCTCCCGTCAGTATGCGGAAGAGTCTGTCCTCAAGAAAGACAATGCGAAGGCAACTGCGTTCTTGGAATTAAAGGCGAAGCTGTTGCAATAGGAGCTTTGGAAAGATATGTCGGCGATAATACAAACGCAGATTTACCGGAGATTAAACCCTCAGGTAAAAGGGTTGCCGTTATAGGTTCAGGATGCGCAGGAATCACCGCAGCAGCAGACCTTAGAAAAGCAGGACATGAAGTTGTCGTGTTTGAAGCACTTCACAAATTAGGCGGTGTTCTTCGTTACGGAATCCCTCCGTTCAGACTTCCAAGAACTATTTTAGATAAAGAAATTACAAACCTTAAAACTATGGGCGTTGAATTTCATAAAAACGTCATTGTTGGGAAATCCATTACTTTAAAACAACTAAAAGAAGACGGATTTGATGCTATATTTATCTGCTCAGGAGCAGGACTGCCAAAAATGATGAATATCAAAGGAGAAAACCTTAACGGAGTATTCTCTGCTAACGAATTTTTAACAAGAGTTAACCTTATGGGAGCAGGCGCTAAAAATTGTGCAACTCCGCTGAAAGTCGGCAGAAAAGTTGCCGTAATCGGCGGCGGAAACGTTGCAATGGATGCTGCAAGAACTGCCGTACGTGTTGGATTTGAAGAAGTTTCAATTCTTTATCGCCGTACGGAAAAAGAACTTCCTGCCCGTTTAGAAGAAATCAGACACGCAAAAGAAGAAGGCGTTCAATTCAAATTTCTTCACGCTCCTGTCGAAATCTTAGAAAAAGACGGTTACGTTAACGGTATGAAGTTTGAAAAAATGGAACTTGGAGAACCTGATGCCTCTGGCAGAAGACGCCCTGTCGGAACAGGAGAATATGTTATTGAAGATGTGGATACGGTAATTGTGGCTCTTGGCACAGGGCCAAACCCGATTATTCAAAAATCAGCACAAAGCGAAGGCTTAGAAATAATTACGGATTCAAAAGGCTATATTGAAGTTGATCCTGAAAATCGTTCGACAAATATTCCTTGTGTTTTCGCTGGCGGAGATGTCGCTCCTGTCGGAGCATCTAACGCAATTAATGCAATGGGTGCAGGTAAAAAAGCCGCAAAAGCAATAAATGAGTTACTAAAATAAAAATAAGGATAAGAATTATGGAAGCTGTAGAAATGGAAACTATAGAAATAAAAAAAGGTAAAAACCCGTTCATTTTAGATGGTGGTATTGGTAGAATTTCGCTAATAGTAACGCTTTCAATTGTTTTTATTACAGCTTTTACTCTTTTTACAACAGGTGCTATTTACGCTCAAGGAGTATCTGAAGTAATTGTGCGAACAAAAGTTCTGCCTTGTTTTTTGGTTTTAACTTTATTTTTCTCATATATAATAGCTGTAACTTATATAAAAAGACTTTATCATATTATTTTAGATAAACGTAAAGCTGTCTTTTATGTAGTATCAGTTTATATAGGAATCGCCGCATTAGCACTTACTCCGTTAACTCTTGCAAAAATTCTCGGTAATATTTTACCGATTATCATACTTATAGGATTAGCTTCTATTCCGGGTAAAGCAAAATTATGTTAAAAAACATTTTTATAATATTTTTTGCACTGTTTTTTACTGCAACGCCTGCGCTGTCACTTGAATTTGACACATCTGTTGATGAGGAAATAAAAAAGAAATATAATTCCTCAAAATTGGAATATGATGTTTTGCCTAATTTGCCCAAAACAAGTACTCCAAGTTCAGTGCCAAAAACAAACCCTACATATACGGAAGTAAAGCCGCAAATAACAACCGTTGATAAAAAAGACGCAAAACAAATCCCATCAGGAACAAAATTTCAGGCAAAATCTAATCAAACCATATCTGATTGGTCAAAAGAAGGTGGGACAGTAAGTTTTACAACAACCTCTCCTGTTTATAAAAACGGAGTTACAATACCAACAGGAACAAAAATCTACGGAACAATAACAGATTCTCACCGCCCGCAAGCAGGAGGAAACGGAGGTCTTGTTGTACTTAGGTTAAACAGCATTGCTTATAACGGACAAAATTTTGCAATAAATGCAAAAATAACAAAAGCAAATTCAAAAAAAATATTCTTTAATAATATAAAAGGAAAACATCAATACTGGAAAGGTGTTGCAAAACAAATAGATAAAGGCGAAGCATTTTTTAGCAAATCAAGACGAACAGCAAATAAAATGGCTGACAATCCGATATTAATAATTCTTTCACCGATTCCAACAGTTGTCGGATATGTCGGATATGCAGGTTATACGGTATTATCACCGTTAACAGGACTTACTAACAAAGGCGGAAATATTTCTATCCCTGCGGGTTCTTCGTTTGAAATAAAATTACTTGATAAAGCCTATGTGTACTAATTATCTGCCGCGATACGGATGCAAAATTCGCGGATTATGTTTATCTCTTACATACAAAGGTTTTTGGTACGGTTTAACAGGACGTGAAGATTTTGCACTTGCCGTTCTTTTAGGTGTAACTGAATCTAAGTAAGCTTCAAAATTTACCCCGTCATCAATACTTATTTTTCCGTCTTCTACATCCTCTAAGTATTTATAAGTTGCTTCAATACGTCTTTGAGGTTCATATTTCAGTCTGTGATATTCATCTAAGTATGATTTTTGCCACCTGTCAAACGGCAAAAACGCAATCAGCGCGCACACTGTAAACACGCTTAAACATATCCAGATGTATTTCAGACTTTCATACATACAAACACAATAGCAAATTTATTATAGGAAGTAAACCATATAGCGTATTAAATGTAAAAAAATTGTTTAAAATTCTTTTATCTATTATAATAAAAAGGTGAACAAACTTTTGGAAAAAGGAGAGAACTATGATTAAAAAGTTTACTTCACTAATGGCTCTATTAACAATGTTTGCCGTTGGTGTTTCACCTGCATTGGCAAGTGAAGCCGATTTAGTTGTTCCAAACATTAAACAGATTTGTTCTTGCGGACACAATCTTCTTTTAATTGGTCTTGGAATTTCTGTTATCGGATTGATTTTCGGACTTGTTGAATTCTTGAAAATCAAAAAATTAGATGTTCATAAAGCTATGGACGAAGTCGGTAATACTATTTTTGAAACTTGTAAAACTTACTTGATTCAGCAAGGTAAATTCTTGCTTGTATTAGAAGTTTTAATCGGTTTATGTATAGCATTTTATTTCGGCTGTCTTCAAAAAATGGGTATTGGCGGAGTTTTAACAATTTTAGGCTGGTCTGTTATCGGTATTTTAGGCTCATACGCAGTAGCCTGGTTTGGTATCAGAATGAATACTTTAGCTAATTCTCGTACAGCTTTTGCAGCTTTAAAAGGAAATCCGTTAAATATTATGAATATTCCTTTAAAAGCAGGTATGAGTATCGGTGTTTTACTTGTTTCAGTAGAACTTATTATGATGCTTATCATTCTTTTATTCGTACCGGGAGAAATTGCAGGTGCTTGCTTTATCGGATTTGCTATCGGTGAATCGTTAGGCGCATCAGCTCTTCGTGTTGCAGGCGGTATTTTCACAAAAATCGCAGATATCGGTTCAGATTTAATGAAAATCCAATTCGGTATTAAAGAAGACGATCCGAGAAACCCTGGCGTAATCGCTGATTGTACAGGTGACAACGCAGGCGATTCTATCGGACCTACTGCTGACGGATTTGAAACTTACGGGGTAACCGGTGTTGCTTTGGTAAGCTTTATTTTACTTGCTGTTGTTGGTGAAATGTATCAGGTAAAACTCCTTGTTTGGATTTTTGCAATGAGATTTTTGATGATTGTAACTTCAGTTATCGCTTACTGGTTTAACGGCTTATATGACAAAGCTTATGCTGCTAAAACAGAAAAATTTGACTTTGAAGTTCCTTTAACAAGACTTGTTTGGTTAACTTCAATTTTATCTATTGCAATGACATTTATTGTCAGCAAATTCTTACTTGGATGGATGGGTAATGTTTGGTTTGTACTTTCTTGTATAATTTCTTGCGGTACATTAGGTGCTGCTTTAATACCTGAATTTACAAAAATATTCACATCTCCAAAAGCTAAACACACAGAAGAAGTTGTTACTGCATCTCGCGAAGGCGGTGCATCTTTAACAATTCTTTCAGGTATCGTTTCAGGTAACTTCTCAGGTTTCTGGATCGGTATGATTATCGTATTGTTAATGGGACTTGCTTATTATGCAAGCACATTTATTCCAACTAATCTTATGAGCTATCCGTCAGTATTCGCTTTCGGTCTTGTTGCATTTGGTTTCTTAGGAATGGGCCCTGTTACTATTGCGGTTGACTCTTACGGTCCTGTTACCGATAATGCTCAATCAGTTTACGAATTGTCTTTAATTGAAGAAATTCCTGATATTAAAGAAGAAATCCAAAAAGAATACGGATTTGAAGCTGATTTTGAAAACGCAAAACAATACTTAGAAGAAAATGACGGAGCAGGTAACACATTTAAAGCAACATCAAAACCTGTACTTATCGGTACAGCTGTTGTTGGTGCTACTACAATGATTTTCTCATTGATTCTTGTAATCAAAAACACATTAGGCATTCAACCTGAAATGATTCTAAACCTGTTAAACCCATATACATTATTAGGATTCTTAACAGGCGGTGCGGTTATCTACTGGTTCAGCGGAGCTTCAATGCAAGCCGTTACAACAGGTGCATATCGTGCTGTTGAATATATTAAAGATAACATCAAATTAGGTGAAGCTGATGAAAAATGTGCAAATGTAGCAAATTCAAAAGAAGTTGTAAAAATTTGTACACAATACGCTCAAAAAGGTATGGTTAATATCTTTATCGCATTATTTACATTCGCATTGGCTCTTGCTTGTCTTTCAGCTCCGGGTGCTAAAACCCAGCTTGCAGTATCATTCTTTGTAAGCTACCTGATTGCAATTGCCGTATTTGGATTATTCCAAGCCGTATTTATGGCAAACGCAGGCGGATGCTGGGATAACGCTAAGAAAATCGTTGAAGTAGACCTTAAAGAAAAAGGAACAGTGCTTCACGAAGCAACAGTTGTCGGCGACACTGTAGGTGATCCGTTTAAGGATACTTCATCAGTTGCAATGAACCCGATTATTAAATTTACAACTCTATTCGGTCTGTTAGCAATGGAAATTGCTATCAACGAAAACTTCAGAAAAGTTGCACCGATTGTCGGCGTTGTATTTTTAGTAATCGCATTATTCTTTGTTGTTCGCTCTTTCTACGGAATGAGAATCCCAACCAAGAAATAATGTCAGTATTTAAGGGGCGGCGGGTTATCAACCCGCCGCCCCTTTTTATATTTCTTAACATACATTAAAGATTTAAACAATCCATGCCGTTAAAGCAAAAGTGAAAGATAATAAGGAGTAATTTAATGGCAGGTATTGACAAAACTCAAGCTTTAAACAGCTTTCAAAAAGCAGCAGAAGTAAAGAATGATACAATTGAACCCAACAAAAAAGAGCAGACACATTTTATTCTTAAATTCAAACAAATCGAAAAATTAGAAACACAAATTAAAGAATTAAAAGAAAAAATTAAAAACTTAAGACCAATGAATGAAGCTCAGGAAAATGAAAAAATACAGTTAGAAACATTATTACAAGTGTATGAAGTTCAACTTGAAGAGTTAAAAAAAGAGAAAGAAGCATCACCGTTTTTCGGATTGGGATAAATAAAAAAGGAAGACTTAAATCTTCCTTTTTTATTAAAATATTGAACCGTCTTGCATAAATCGCATTTTTTCAAGTTCCGACAAATATGCCCGAGCATTAATATATTCTTGCGGAGTCATCATTTCAGCCTGACGTTCTAAAGTTTCAAGAATAGAATTTGTATTTACGAAATTAGAAACCTGTTTTTCAAAATTTTTATGCTTTTTTATTCTTAACGCTTTTTGAGATAAGGTTTTTACACGAGAAGGAACACTTTTTACTTCAACTTTCATTTTGTTCTCCTTTAGTTTATCTATGTTTATTAAATCAGAACAAAATATTTTTTGCTAAACTTTCAGATTCCAAACTTCGTCTAAAATCTGCCAACCGTGATTTTTAATCCTCATCAGACAAAAATACCCTGCATTATTACCTTTTGCATTTTTAGAACAATTCTTATTTATTGTTTCAAGACTTTCGTGATATCCGGCAGGGACAATGCCCAAGTCCGGAGTGTAAACAAGAATATAAATATCTTTTCCAATAACATTTGGGCCGCTGTCACCGTTTGCATCAATGAAAAAAATAACTGCTGCTTCTGAAGAATTTACTCCGTAATATGCTTTTAATGAACCTGTCCAGCCATCTATACATAAATTACTGCCATTATATAATTTAACGGTTATAACGTTTAAACCTATACCTTTTCCCTTGTTATCATAAATAACAGAATTACCAGTTAATGTTTTATTTATACCCCGATTTTGCCAACAGCCTTCTTTATGATAACAAACATTAGAATATTTCATATACGGTGCAAAATATGTATCAAAAAAAGTTTTTAAAAAAGCAGAGTTACCGTCTTTAATCGACATATCTAATTCTATATCATTAGCTGTATTTGAACGTATTACCTGCTGAATTATCGAGAAATCTTCCTTAAACTTGGTTTCTATTGTTTTCTTTTGATACTTCGTAATCAAGGACGGAATTGTTATTGCAGCCACAACACCGATTATTCCAAGCGTAATTAATGTTTCTGCTAAAGTAAAACCTTTTCTCATCTTTTATCCTTTCTAATATTTCGATTCTTTAGTAATAAATTACAAAATTTAGGCATTTTTAACTAAAAATATAACAACTTTGATAACTTTTGTCAAATATAGTCAAATAAGAATAATAAGGACAAAAATTTATGTCAGTAAGAGAAACTATCAAAACATTGTTATTAAAAGAAAATATGACATTAACAGAGCTTGCGGAACTTGTTAACTCTGAACTTGGCAAACCCTATACAATTGACGGGCTGTCAAGAAAACTTCAACGCCAAACAATGAAATATAATGAAGCAGAAATGTTAATAAATCTGCTTGGTTATGATATAAAACTTATTAAAAGAAGCGAATAAACATGATAAATTTTAAAAAAGTCGAACAAAAAGAAATAAAAGCACTTGCACATCTTGCCTCAAAAATTTGGCACGAATATTGGACGATAATCCTTACTCCTGAGCAAATTGACTATATGGTTGAAAAATTTCAATCAGAGCATGCTATACAAAACCAGTACGAAAACGAAAATTACACATATTATTTTATTCAAGATAACGGAGAAAATCTTGGGTACTTTGGAATATCAGATAAAGAAAATTATTTATTTTTATCTAAATTATACATTTCAAAAGATAATCGACACAAGGGAATCGGTGCTAAAGCGTTTGAAAAGATTAAACAAATTGCTAGGGAAAAATCTTATAAATCTATACAGCTTACAGTAAATAAATATAATAAAAACACAATTTCTGCGTATAACAAGTGGGGATTTGAAACCATAGACTCTGTTGTAACAGATATCGGAGAAGGCTTTGTTATGGATGATTATATAATGCAATATAATCTTACGCCTTAGCCAACGTGTATAATTTAAAAAAGTAATCATTTAATTTAAACTCCTTATGTTCAAATTTTAATAAGGAGAAAGTTATGGATGATATTAGAAGATACATCGTTGAATTTATCGGAACATTTTTTCTTGTGTTCACAGTCGGATTATGTTTAGTACTTCCGGGCAACGGTGTAATTGCAGCAATTGCAATCGGTTTTATATTAATGGTAATGGTTTATGCCGGCGGATACATTTCAGGAGGACACTATAACCCTGCAGTATCACTTGCAGCCGCAATAAGAGGAGCTTTAAGCGTTAAACATTGTATTTTTTATATGCTTTTTCAGTTTCTTGGTTCACTTGCAGCAAGCGGACTTATAATGTTTCTTGGCGGAATGGTTGAAGGCGCGGCTGAATGTCCGTTTACTCTAACCCAGCTTATTATCGGAGAATTTTTATTTACCTTTGCACTATGCTATGTAGTATTAACAACCGCAACCGCATCTAAAACAGCAGGTAATTCATATTACGGGCTAGCAATAGGTTCAACAGTAACCGTCGGAGCTTTTGTAACAGGAGGAGTACTTTGCTTTGGTGCTTTTAACCCTGCCGTTGCATTAGGATTATTTGCACTAAACATCGCATGCCTGAAACTTGCATTGATTACAATCGGCGTAAATCTTGTTGCGGCAGCCGTTGCAGCTTTTGTCTTTAAAATTACGGACAAAGAAGATTTGTTATTATAAACTTTGGTAACAATCAGCCATATTTTATCGCAAAAAATTATATTTACGGATTTAATATTATTACAAAACTTAAAAAAATCTTGAGGTTAATAACTTTCAGATTTATAATAGTTGTACTCTATAGTGCCGGATAAAGAAAGGATAAAATATGGCTGCAATCGAAGAAATGACTTACACTCAACTTGAACGTGCTATTAACCCGACTCATGACATTAAGCTGTTTGCAGGACGTTCAAACCCTAAATTAGCACAAGAAATTGCTGATCAACTGGGAACAACAGTGGGTCCTATGGTTGTTAAAAACTTTGCTGACGGAGAAATTTACGTTCAGGTAAAAGAAAGCGTCAGAGGTGATGATGTATTTATTATTCAACCTGTTTGCAACCCTGTTAACGAAAACCTAATGGAATTGTTAATTATCATTGACGCATTTAAACGTGCAAGTGCAAAAACAATTACCGCAGTAATTCCTTATTACGGATATGCAAGACAAGATAGAAAGACTTCAGGCCGAGAAGCTATAACAGCAAAACTTGTTGCAGACTTATTAACAACAGCCGGCGCAGACAGAGTTCTTGCAATGGACTTACATACAGGTCAAATCCAAGGCTTCTTTAATATACTTGTTGACCATATTATGGCAACAAATGTACTTGTAAATTATATCAAAGGTTTAAATATTAATCCTGATGATATGGTTGCCGTATCACCTGATATGGGTGGAGCCAACAGAACAAGACATTTTGCAAAAAGACTTGACTGTCCGATTGCTATCATTGACAAACGCCGTGATAAACATAATGAAGCTATTGCAACAAACGTTATTGGTGACGTTGAAGGTAAAGTATGCTTAATGTTTGATGATATTATTGATACGGCAGGTACAATTTGTGAAGCTTCTAAATTATTAAAATCAAAAGGTGCAAAAGAAATTTATGTCGGAGCAACTCACCCTGTATTTTCAGGACCTGCAATTGAAAGATTAGGCTCAGCTCCTATCACGGAATGTATTGTAACAAACACTATTCCACTAGATATGGATAAAATGCCTTCTAATATTAAACAGGTGTCAGTAGCACCGTTACTTGCTCAAGCAATCTCAAGAATCCATGATGATGAATCAGTAAGTTCACTGTTCGGGTTCGAAAAAGAAATGCAAGTAGGCTGATTTTGCGGACGGACAAAGCAAAGCAAGCCCGATAAAAAATAAATTTTATAGGAAATCTCCTCCATATGGAGGAGATTTCTTTCTATTTACTAAAGAAATTTTTGTTCAGGTCGTAATACATAATATAGATATGAGAAACGAAAGTTTTTCATACCTCCTCCCCAAGTCTGGTAGCCGTTCTTTTTGAAACGGCTTTTTTTTATTAATTAAAATAGCAAATTATTTTTTTACGTGTATTATTATATACGTAGATAAAAAAGGATTAACCATGAACATTCAACAAAGCCCTGCATTCACAGCAAGAATAAAAATGTCAGAACTAAAACAAATTTCAAAAGAAGCCGCACAACTAAGCCCGTTTTCAACAACAGGAAGTTGTGCTTTAGGATCAACAACAGCTGGAACCGTAGGAACTACAGCATCTCAAGTTGCAGGTTCGGCTGCAGATGTGTTAGGTACAGCATTTTCTGCAAAAGCTTCAGGTATAGATTCTTTCGGTATTGTACCGGATTTTTTAAATTCCACCGCACCTTATGTAACCCCGAAAACTATTGTTTCTGCTAACAATCACCCAAGTATCATGGGAAGTTTTTTCAGCACAGTCGGGAATTTTTTCCACGAATTAAGTAAAGTTAAAGTAAAAAACGTTAAAGACCCTTCTTAACTTTAAAATATTTATTTATGATTACCCCAATTAACCAAACAACAACAAACTATTATAATTACAAACCTTGCCAACCAAATTTTCAAGGATATAATCGTTCGCTTTTTCTGCCGCCTGCAGAAAAAGCATTACGCAATGTTGAATTTGCAGGACGAAAAATCATTAACAGATTTTTTGACTTTTTCAACAAAAATAAACACTCTCAACTTTATGAACAACTTTTAAACACTGACCCCAAATCACCTGAATACATAACTATTTCAAGCAAAATAAGCCAACTTTGTTCAAACCAAAATCCTGTTGAGATAAATTTAGAAAGCAACAGACTTGAACAAATAGCTCATTCAAAAAGCCCGCACATATTTATCATGAATCATGATAACCAATCAAAAGACCCTAAGATGCTTGCGTTTTTTAACACATTACTTAACCACATTTATATTCATGACAAACTTGAAAAAACATGCCCGCGTCCGAGAATTATATTAAATGAAGATATTTTACTATCAATGAACAAAATAAATCGTGCAATATTTGAAAAGCTGGGTGCAGTTGGAATTGATGCAAGTCTTTACGGCTCTGATTCCCAAGCTAATGCAAGAACATTTTTCAAGCTTATAAGAGAATTTTTGAATAAGGAAATAAACATTTTCATATTCCCTGAAGGTAAAAATGCCATAAGAAAAAATGCTCCTCTAAGTGAAAAATTTCAACTAGGAGTCGCTGAACTTGTGGCAAAAATCGCAGACAGAATGCCTGAAGTGAAAATTACACCACTTGGATTTGCATATGGTAAAAAAGCCGATGCTGACAGTATTTATATAGGTGAAACCGTTGTATTAAAAAAACTTGGTGAACATATTGAATCGTCGCGCGGCAATATATCTTCTCCATTTGCAAAAACAAAATACAAAGATTTTTTTGCAGGTCGTGACAGTGCCGTTTTAACAGATAAATCTATTCCGGTCAAAGGCAGAGAGCTTCCAAAATATATAGGCGGAATCCTTTGTGAAAACCTTAGAATCTGTAAAGAAGAAGCCATTGCAGCAATAAAATGAATTATTTAAGCTTACCTTCCTCCATTTCCCCAAGGGTAATCCTTACTTATCCGCCAACCGTTTTTTTCAATCATTGCAGCACAACAATATCCCCGATAATATATAAAATTATCATCGCGAATACATTTTCCATGCATAGTTTCTCCTGAATGGCATTTTGGTCTTACTACCGACTTTTCCTTATCAATCTGGAATACAAATCCGTCTATACCTAAAATATTAGGTTTATTCGTGAGTCCGTTAATATCTACAACAATATCTAATGCCCCGCCATACATATATAAATTAAAAGACATACCATTTGGAAGATAATATGCGGTATTATTACCATGATAACTTGGGGCACCATGATAAATGTTTCCCCCGCCACCTGCCGTTGATAATGTAACAAGCTCATTTCCTTTTTTTTGGATAATATCAACAGGAATCTTTGAAACACCTTGAATATAAGGAATAAGATATATTTCCGGAACAACTGCGCTTCCTCCGGACAAATCCCAGCCAGAAACATCACCATTATCTAAAACAGACCTTTTTATAACTTGAGAAAATATACTATATGCTTCCCTTACCTTAATTACAGTCATGTGTTTTTTATATGCGGTTAAAAGCCCGGGAATAACCAACGCAGAAATAACAACAACTATACCTAATGTTATTAGTATTTCTGCTAAAGTAAATCCGCTTTTTATATATTTTAACATCATATTGTCTCCTGCACAAATTAATAATATCAGCATTGCAATATATTTTCAAGTGCAATTTGCATTACAAATTTAAAGTGTATAAAATCATCAAACTAACATATAAACTAAGTAAAAAGGAGGTTTAATGTTTAAAGTCCAAAAAGATGAAATGATTAACAAAACATTTCGTCTACCTTCAAAGTTAATAGAAGAATTACAAGAAGTAGCGCAAAACAAAGGCGTATCCTTAAATAACCTTGTTAAACAATGTTGTGAATACGCCCTTAAACATTTAGAAGATAAGAATAATAAATAAAATTACCAGGTTAAATATCTTATAGTTGCTGCAACATTTGCAGCTGTATTTATAACATTTGCAGCAGTGTTGATTCCTGCATAATTATCTCTTACAACAACAGTATTAACAGTTGCAGAAACAGGTTGAACAACTTCGTACGAATAATTATACGAAGGATAGTAAGTATAAGATGCTGAATAATACGTTGGCGGATAATAAGGTCTGTAAATCGGTCTATAAGGACGATATAACGGAGGCGGAGGAGGTAACGGTCTTACGCCTATATGACTGTGATAATGAACAGGAGGTCTGTGCATTCCACCCATTGGAGGTCTATTATGCATTCTACTAACTCCGCCATGATAATTTGCAGCTCGGACATTTGGAGCATGCCCGCCTGAAGGTGGCGCGGAAAAACAAGGCACTGCACAAAATAATACTAACAACCCTAATAATATAAGTTTATTTTTCATACCTTTTCTCCTGTATTGACTCCACACACTATTATAACGATAAAAATCTCAAAAAGTTCATTTATTCAAACAAATTTTTAACATTAACACCAAAATAATCTGCGATTAAAATCAACTTATCAACAGTAATATTCAATTTAGCATTCTCAACTTTGCCAACGTATGAATTATCCAACCCGAGAATAAGAGATAGTTCTTCCTGAGAGATACCTCTTTTATGCCTTAAATTCTTAATATTTTTACCAAGTTTCGTTTTAATGTTTTTATTAATCATTACCCTATTGTGGTACTAAGTTTAATACAATTTTCACGACTGACAGTCGGGATAATTCCGGACAATATGTCCATAACCCGATCAACAATCGGGAAAGTTTCGAAAGGTTGCAGACATGATAAAAAAGGTTTTACACTTGCGGAAGTATTAATATGTCAAAGAAGGAACTCTGCCTGAGCGTTGGTAAGGGGATGAACCCCGAACCTTACAGCGAAGGTATGCCGATTTATCGACTGAACCAATGAATTTTTCTCAATCGGAAAAATTCATGTGAGAGTCCTCTGATAGCAAAAAAGATTACGCTTTCAGCGATAATCTTTTTTGGTGTCGTTAAGGTTACTACTTTAGAACCTTTTGACAATGAAATTGTATCAGAGAACAAGACTACTTGCGATAACAAGTACGCACATCTTATCTGTGTAATGAAAGAGTCCACCTTTGAATACTATAATATGAGAATCGCATTAGGGCTAGAATGTACTTAAATTAGAAACTTAATAGCTCGTTGTCATCAGGAACTACAACATTATTTAATTTAAGATTTCTAATATCCTCTCTTGTTACTGTAAGATGGCTTACTGTATCCATATGACTTGCAATAATTGTAGATTTTTTTGCATATTCAGATATATTTTTAATATCATTTATATCCATTATTAGTCTTTCACCATCTCCAATGCAAACAGTGGCACCACATGCGTTTGCAATAATGATATCAGGTGCAAATGTATCAATGGTATTTTTAACTTCATCATACCAAATAGTGTCACCCACTATATATAAAGTTTTTTCATTTTTAGCTTTGAATATAACTCCCATAGCTTCGTAAGGCATACTCATTTTTTCACACATTGGTTTTACAACTTCAATTCTTCCATGTTGACAAGGTGTTTTATATAATGTTATATCTTTAAATTCTATTCCATCATCTTTGATAATTTTAATATTATTAAATCCATAAGACTTTATAATATCGCTATCATGTTTAGATTGAACAAAAAATGGTATATCTTTTTTTAGGGCATTAACTGCAAATTCATCAAAATGGTCAGGATGGAAATGTGTTAGAATAACTGCGTCAACATCAACTATTTTTTCTATGGCAATTGGTAGTTCGACTCTGGGCTGTCTAACATCAGAATTAACAGCACCCAAAAATCCTTCCATATAATCTTTTGGCATAAGCCATGGGTCAATTAAAAATCTTGTATTGTTATATGTAATAATTAAAGTAGCATTTCTTATTTGATGAATTAGCATAATTTACCTCCATAATTATTATAACTTAAAAATTTTTATATGTATGGAACCCGCAAAAAGTTCTTGAATACTGAAATAGAGCCTCATATTGAAGCTCTAAATGAAATAAATGTCGAAGAAGGGACTCGAACCCTCAAGGCGTTAACCACACGAACCTGAATCGTGCGCGTCTACCAATTCCGCCACTTCGACATATTTAATTGTTATGTTCTCAGTGGCGGATGTTCTCTCAAGGAGAACCCTCTCGCAAAACAATACTTAATTGTTTTGCTGCGGCAGAGTGCCACTTCGACATAAGCATATTATAATATAAACATAAAATTATTTTCACTAATCCGGCTACTCTGTAAAGTGATTTTTATTCTACAACTATTTATGCTAAAATATTTTCGTGAAGAATTTTATTAAAATATTTTTTACAGCACTTTGTTTATTTATCCCTATTTTTGCATCAGCAACAGGGTAAATCAATTATCTCCGCAGTTTCAACCGTTACAAGTTATTGAAGCACATTCAAACCAAAATAATGAATCATCTTGCTTTAATAAAAATAATAATGAAACATATATTGCGACAGTTAATACAAGAAACCTTGAACTATCTGCACTTCAAGACAGAAGAAGTCCTCAAAGTTTTGGGAATATTGATAAATCAAGTGCACAAAACAAACTACTTCAACAAATTTTCACATCTAATTATAATAAATTATATTTCAGTACATCTCATAAAATATCCTCCTATTTAAAAAATGAGATTTGTACCCGCGCCCCTTAAAATGCTCCTGTTTTTACAAACAAAGTAATTACAATTTAACAGGAGAATACTAATGAATATCGAATTATTAAAGGCAGGATGCCTTATTATGATTATCGGTATGGGTTTTGTATACTTCTTTATATTCATTATGATTTGCTTTATGGAAGCAACATCAAAACTCGTGAAGTTTTTTAGCAAATACTTCCCGGAAGAAGTTGAAGAGGAAAAAGCCACACCGAAAAAACGTAACCAACAAAATAACGATGCAGAAATAGCTCTGGCTATTGCTTGTGCTGCGTTACGAAATAAAAAAGCATAATAAGGAGAAATAAATATGACAAATAATAATGAAACAAATCATATACAACCAAACCGTTACTCTGACAGTAAAGGTACAGGGGTTTTAAGTACTTTGATTTTTGCTATAGCAGTTACCGTTATTATGGTTGTTATTGCCTATTTTAAAGGCTTTTAAATATGAAGGCGCGCAAGCTGTTGCTTGCGCGCCTTTCAAAAAAATCTTATATTATATCAATTAATCGCCGGACAATTTATTTTTTGGTGTCCTTTTCTTTATTCTCCTTTTCAATCGGAATATCTGTTATTATCATTCTTTCCATATAATCATTATTTATTTGTCGAATTTCCTGACCGATTTTTGAAATTTCTTCATTTGAATTAAACATATATTTTTTCACATAACGCATTACTACAATCCCTTTTTTAGGATGTTTTTGATACTTATAGATATTATAAGCAAAAAAGTTTCCGTCACGTTCTATTCCGTTTTCCAGATAACTTATAAGTGCGATACTTTGTTTTTTATTTTGGACAAATTTTAACAACACACATTTTTCATTATCTTCAATTCGTTTATCTTCATCTGCAGCATACTTTAACGGATTCGAAATTTCCGGATAATAAAATACATCTATTTTACTTGTCCAATTTTCAGGTGATTCATTTTCTTTATAATATTGATTTTCCGATTTAGGTTTATATATATAATCACCAAAATGAATGCTTTCTGCCAAAACATTTCCTCCCAATAAAACAATTATTACCAATAAAAAGCAACCGTAAAATAAAATTTTTCGCATATACAACTTCTCCGATTAACACTATTTAACCCTAAACAAATAAAGTTAAAATCAGTTAATTGGAGTTAGCTTACTCGGCAATAGATTTACCTATCGGAGCGAAGCCTGCTAATAAAACGTTCTAATCTGCCTATTGCAACTTTCAAATTTTCAAGAGAATATGCGTACGAAATTCTTAAAAAGCCTTCTCCGCAATCCCCGAAGGCCGTACCCGGGACAAGCGCAACTTTTTCTTCCTGTAAGAATTTTGTTGCAAACTCTTCGCTTGTCATACCAAATTCTTTTATACAAGGGAATACATAAAACGCGCCATATGGCTCAAAACAACTTAAGCCCATTTTATTAAAAGCGTCCATTAAAAATCTTCGGCGCTGATTGTAAGCCTGACGCATTTTAGCAACATCATCATCGCCAAATCTTAAAGCTTCAACTGCTGCATATTGACTTGTTGTAGGAGCACACATTATGGCAAACTGGTGGATTTTTGTCATCTGTTGTATCAATTCTTTTGGAGCACAAGCATACCCCAAACGCCAACCGGTCATCGCATATGATTTTGAAAATCCATTAATTAAAATCGTACGCTCTTTCATTCCGTCAAGTTCAGCTATAGAAACATGTTTACCTTTATAAGTTAATTCCGAATAAATCTCGTCAGACATTACAAGAATATCTTTTTCTTTAACAATCTTAGCAATTTTTTCCAAATCTTCGCGCTCCATAATTGCGCCTGTCGGGTTATTTGGATACGGAAGAATTAGTACTTTTGTTTTATCGGTAATCGCTGTTAAAAGCTCATCTGAGGTTAATCTAAATTCATTTTCAGCTTTCAAATCGATAATAACAGGCTTTGCACCCGCTAATATTGCACAAGGCTCATACGAAACATAAGAAGGTTGAGGGATAATTACTTCATCGCCCGGATTTATTACAGCACGAAGTCCGATATCAATCGCTTCCGAACCTCCCACGGTTACAAGTATTTCATTATCAGGATTGTAATTTAATTCAAAACGTCTTTTTAAATAATTAGAAATTTCTATACGTAAATCTTTTAAACCTGCATTTGAAGTATAAAAAGTTTTACCGCGTTCAAGAGCATAAATACCCTCTTCTCTTATATGCCACGGGGTATCAAAATCAGGTTCACCGACACCAAGCGAGATTGCATCTTTCATCTCGCTTACTATATCAAAAAATTTTCTTATACCTGAGGGTTTTATATTTATAACACTGTCGGAAAGAAATTTCCTCATGGGGTAATAACCTCTCTTTCATCCTTATCTTCTTTGTTTAAAATTGTACCGTGATCTTTGTATTTTTTCAAAATAAAATGAGTTGCGGTGCTGAGCACACCATCAATTGTAGATAACTTACCCGATACAAAACTTGCAATTTCTTTTAAAGTTTTTTCTTCCAAAATTACCAATAAATCATACCCGCCTGAAATTAAATAAACAGCCTTAACTTCAGGATAATTATATATACGCTCGGCAATACTGTCAAAACCGCGTCCTCTTTGAAGCGTAAGCTTAACTTCAATAAGCGCCATAACTTTTTCTATAGAGGTTTTTTCCCAATTAATCAGGGTATGATATCCGCAGATTACGCCTTCTTTTTCAAGTTCAGATAATTGTTTTAGAACTTCTTCTTCTGATACGCCCAGCAAAACCGCAAGCTCTGAAAAATCAATCCTGCTGTTTTTTTCTAATATCGATAACAATTCTTCTTTCATACTATTCTCCCTTGCTATACTGATTATAACAAAAATAAGAGTTCAGAATAGAAAATTCATAATTATTTACTTAGAAGAATCTTTCGTGGTCATCTTTAACTTGATATCCGGTCCGCCTATAGATGAAGAAAAATCAAGCTCGCTTAAGTCTGGGAAATAAGTTGCCATTCTTTCAGCAACAGCGAAATCTCTTGTAACATTACCTTCTTCAGGATTCAAAATATATAGTAATTCTTGATAATCAGGATTATCTAAATCTTTAGTTTCTTCTATCCATTCATCAATTTCTGCCATATATTCTTTATATTTTTTCTGAATATTGCTTAAATTAACTCGTTTTTTAATCCCTAACTCGAAAGTTGAACCGTCAACTGTAGGTAAAGGTAAGGTTTCAGATACAGGGAAAGATTTTACCAGTGAAAATACTTCCAATTTATCGCAAAGATGTTCAAAAGCAGCTTTATAAATATTTTCATTTTCTGTTGCTTCATATAAAGAATCAGCAAGAGCCTGTTCAATCGCTAACATTTGATATTTAATATACGGATTTTTAATTCTGTGTTTCGGTAAAACTGCAACTGAACCTCTATCACTTGCTTTCATGCGTTTTTTGCAAACTTTAGTCAAATAAGTATTGATATCTACACCGTCTAGTTTTTCAAACTTCAACATTGAACCAAGTTCTTTAAAATAACTGTTTACAATATCTGTCGGAAGGAATCTAAACCTTATCCCGAATAAATTTTGAGCATGCCTGATATAAGTATCGGTTGATAAATTCATATCTTTTTCTATATGAGAATAAATACCGTTTGCTTTTAATTCAGGTGGCATTAAAGCAAAAAACTTATGTGCAAAAGCGGTTTTTACTTCCTGCGGGTATGAAGATTTTTCGGAAAATAAAATATTTGCAGAACGTCCGTAACCTTGGATATAATCAACTAAAGCTATACGTAAAGCATCGCCTTTTGAAAATCTTTCGTTATCGTCTTCGCCTGAAACCTTAAATCCAAAATTGTAACGAATAATATCTGCAAGTTCTTCTTCGGATAAATCTTTTTTATAAGATTCATATAATTGATTTATCCTGTTTTTATCTATTTTTACGTTTTTAACAACATTAAATTCATAAGGTTTTCCATCTCGTTGAGATATAATACCAATTGATTTTTCACCACGCTCAAGCTGATACATTACATTTTTAACATCAGCAGTCGGCATTGCATAAATAATCGGATTTTTCGTTAATGCATATATAGTATCTGCCAGTGCAAATTCAAATGCTCTGTTATATCTTACTTTCTCAGGACAAGCTTCATCACTCAAAGCATCCCTCAGCATTAACATTTCGTTTGTAGTTAGTGTATTATCTTTCCTCAAATTCCTTGTCCACAAGCGAATAATATTTTCAGGAAGAGTTTCTAACGAAGGTTCGTACACATCTGCAAAATAATTTTTTGGTACAGATTGAACACACCCATAATCACTCTGAGCATATGACTGACGGAATTCTTCTTTATAATCAATTTCCTTTGGTGCCACTTCCGGAACGACAGGAACTTCCAATGATTTTTTATATGCTTCAAGTTCACGTTTACGCTGGTTTTTATTTCTGTTTATTTCTTGTTTTAAATCTTCAAATGTACCGCGTCTTATTGCCATTTCAATTTTATTACGTGATGAATGAATCCTATCGCCTAAGTTTTGTGCAAATTCAGGATTATTATCCCAAAATTCCGTCATAACTTTAGATTGGAATTGTGAAAATTCTTCTGCTGAATATAATAAATCTGCTGGTTTATAAACCTGATTATCTTTTAAGTGCAGATATAACGCCTTAATAATTTCCGGACTGTTATTCCAAGCATCTATCATCGTATATCTTACAGGCTCAACACCGGCTTTCATTTTTGAAATATAATCCGTACGCTCTGCCGGAGTCATTTCATTCCAACGTCTTGTCTGATTTGCCATACGTCTTAAATGCAAAGTATCCATATCAGCTTGTGAAAGACTTGCTACAAATTTTTTCAAATTCAAAGTCGCCCACATCTTAAACAATTCATCACGGCTTAACTCTTTTGAGCCGACTTTTGTATGAGTTCTTTGAGGCTTTTCTTTTTCGGTTTCAGAAATTTCAACAGAAAGTCCTGCTTCTTTTAATCGTTTCTTTTCTGCCCTATCTTCACGCTTAAACGCTCTAAGCATTTCAATTTCAGCTTCCTTATCGGCAATCAGGTCAATTTTTTCATTCGTTGTTAATCTGCTCCACCACTTTTCAAACTCTCTTGTTTGACGAACAGCTCTGGCAGTTCTTTGCTCAGGAGTCAGGGAGTTTATAAAATCATTCAAACCTTTTCTGATTTTTGCACCTATCATATCCGAATACCCGTCCCTTGTATATCTCAAGGAGTTCAAATAATCGGCATTTGGCATTTTTATACCCAATGCTGCTAAGGTAGAAGGTCGAATATAAGGAGAATCAGGATTTTTGCCTTTATAATACTCCTTAAAATCATTATCTAAGTCTTCATCTAAATCTTGATTGATTTCTTCAACGGTCTTTGATTCTAAAAATATTTTCTTAACAATATAAACCGTCATATCTTCTTTAGTTTGTAATACACCGTCAGGATATATTTCTGACATTTCATTAATAGAATGAATTAAACCTCTTGTAGCATTAGTTTGTGAAGGCTCTTTTAAATCAGCAAACAAAGGTTCTTCAGGATTAGAAAATATTGTTTTAATATCTTCTACCGTTTCTGCGTCTTCAAGTCCTTGATAAGCATAATACTGAGCCTCAAGCGGTGTAATTATTTCTCTGTTTGGCATAGGTTCAACCAATGCCCTTACTCGTTCAGGCATTACATCTTTATTTTTATTAAAAAACCTGTTCATCCCCTTATCGACACGCGCTTCAAAACTTACCAAATGATCATTAAACCTTGATACCAACTCTGTTTGAACAGTAACATTTTGGTTAACTTTTTGTTGTTTATTTTCTTTTTTTACTTGCGGGGCATAACCAATTGAAGGATAAATTGCGGGGATTTTCATATTATATAACACCTTTCTTTCCTTATGGTTGAAAACTTAATCCCGTAAAATTTTGCTAGCAAATAAATTAAAGCTTAACATTTGTTAAAAATACTAAAGTTTTTATAAATTTATTCCGTTATACCAAAAGTATACAAAATTTGAAGGTAGATAACATGACTTTTAAAGTCCAAGAAAAAATGAATAATTATCTTGCAACTCATTCTGATTTAAAAGGTAAATCAGAACAAGTCATTTTATCTGCTATGATGACAAACGGTATAATTTCACGCGCCGAGTACGAACAAGCCTGTAAAAATTCTGCATTCGGAACAGGATTCTTAAATAAAGGTTCTATGGGATTAACAATAGAACACACTCAACCTGTACAAGAAGCACAAAATATTGAACAAATCGGCGATTATATAATCGAAGACGAAAACAACAAAATCAAATCAAAAAAAGCCAAAGACGGAAGCTCTGAAACTACATACACATATCTTAAAAATGATGATGGAGTAGAATTTGCGATTATTCATACAAAACTAGCTGACGGAACAGAAATTACCACAACAGCACTTAACGTTAACCCAGAAACCGGAGAAGTAAATAATACTGATTTTCTAAACCGTGTAACGACAAAACCTGACGGAACAACAACAGTTGTGACAAATGATTTTAATTTAAACGGATTACTTCGTGAAGTAATAATTACTCCTGACAAAACGACAACCAATATATACAACAATACAGATATTGACAAATACGACAATAAAACTCAAACACAGCATAACCGCCTTGCACAAAGCATCGAAATAAACGAACATACATACAATGTCCGCTATGACGGAGAAGGTAACACATACGTTGTATTACAAAACGGTGACTGCCTTGACAGATTGACAAGAGATTTTAAAGTTACAAAAAAACAACTGGATCAGCTTAATAAAGGTAACTTCGACTACAATAATATGCAAGTCGGAGGTATAATCCGTATACCAAATGAAATTGCAGCTGATGATAAATCAATAAAGAACAGAAAGACTTCGCAAGAATCCCAACAAGCATTTTTTAACTGGAGTGTAAAACATGAACAAGCAGATATGTTAACTTGTTCAATCTCTGAATATACGATAAAGAGGAAACATACTTCTGTAGAAAGCCTTGCACGAGAAATCTTACCTAACGGATCTAAAGAACAAATAAGAACACTTGCTCTAAGGCTTCAAATGATAAACAAAGACCTTGTAAAAAAACTTAATGCAGGTGAAAAGATTACCATAGCACTTGAAGGTGATAAAACATCAACTGAAGTTGCTAAAGCAGCAGGGTTTGCTCCTACTAAGGAAAATCATGCATTTTATCAGGTTTTAAACGGACTTTCTAAAGAAAATCAACAAAAAGCTATTGCCGTTATTCAAGAATGTAAAAGAGCTAAAATTACCGACCTGACAGAAATCAAGAAAAGAGTTTTTGCAAAAACCGGAATCTCACTTTTTGACTCAGGCAAAACGATAAAAACCGGAAACACTGTAAGACCGCTTGAATTTGCAATAAAAGAACAACTTAAACTTGATACGGAAGATATTTTAGGGCAAATAATTTATCAACGATTGAGTGCTATTCCTCAGGAAAACCTGAGCCAAATTGACCTAAAAAAAGTTGCAGCAAATCTTGGTGGAAAAACAGCCAATTCTTTAGACCAAGTAGTAATGGCTTTTGAAGCTACAGGAATGTCAATTATGACAGAAGATGAAATCCAAAATAATACAATAAATTACATGGGTTGTGAATTAGTCATGCCGAATCTGACAACATTAAGAGCACAAAACTTTGCAACAAAAATAATTGAAGCCCAATACGACTAGGGAATAGCAATTCTTCAGCAATATAAAGACAACAGCGGAATGCTTGCAAAGGTTTATGAAGGATTTGCAACTGGAATTGATAAAACTTTTGATTGTAAACAGGCACACAGTGCAACAGTATATATTGAGCACTTGAAACAAGAAAAGACTCGACTCCTGAATATGTTACAAGGCTCAAAGATGAATGGAGAATTTTCTTATTCCAAAAACGGAATGCCCAGTGTTGAAACCTATATATCAGATGAATTTACCGGTCTTTTTAAAGCTATAACAGGCATTGAATTTAACGAAAAAAATATTCAGAAATTTATTGAACTTAATGAACAAAAAATTGACTCAAATTCACCTCAATATCAAAATGCATTTAAAAAAGCTTTTGGAACAAGGCTTATAGATAACACAAGCGAATTTGTCGGAAGTAAAGCTTTTTGGGCAAACTGCGGCAACCTGACTCTAAATATATATGCAATGATGAATCCGTTTGCCAGAGGAGCAACTGGAGCAATGGCAGGTGGATTAACAAAAGCAGGACTTGGAACTCTATCGTCTAATGCTCTTGCTAACGCAGCAATTATGGGAGGTTCTACAGCTCTTCTCGAAGGAATAGACCTTATGGTTAAAGACGCACCCGTAACAAGAAATGATATATTAAACTACGTTCAAAGTGTTGCTATATCAACAGGCTTTGGTGCATTTGCGGGTTATATGTCCCCGACATTCCAAAAAGTTTGCTCTTCAGTTTCAACAAAAGCAGCAACTCAATTCCCAAAAATATTTAAAGCTCCAAGTGTCAAAAAACTGGAAGCAGTAACAAAATCTTTAGAAACCGGTCAAACCTTAAATGGTTCAGAACTTATGACTAAATATCTGTCAACTCCGGGCTCAAACATTGCAGGAAAATCTGCTGAATTTCTCACTGAGGTATTAGCTTTTTCTGGGTATTCAATTGCAGCGGGAACTATAACAGAATTTGCAAAACTTGCGTTTGATACAGACGGAACTTTAAAATCCCAATATTCGAATGAAGACTCTCTTTTGGATTTAATAACAAAGGAACTCGGGCATCAAATTGAAGGACTAACAAGCTGTAAAGCTTTAACTAAAATACTTATGGCATTTTGCAGTAAGAAATATACTCAAACCGGAATGATTCAAGAACAATTAAAATCATTTGAAACCTTGAAAAATATAGATTTCAAATACACTGAAATTAATGGTCAAAAAGTCTTAATTGCCCAAACTCCAAAAGGTAATATTAAAATAAATTCACCGGCAGAAGCAGTTAACTTATGCCAGCAACTTGCACTTACCGAATCTGCAATCCTTATGAATAAAGACCTTCAAGAACAAAAAGTTGAAGGTAACAACAATCAAGATCCGATTATTCTACAAGAAGTAAACAATCTTAGAAACAACTATACGGCTCAAGCAGAACGATTAAACAACTTATTAAAAGAGGCAGGACTTAATGAAATAGGTGAATTAAAATCAAGAGTTAAAAGTGAACAAAGCTTATACGACAAAATTGCCAACTACCTTGCAGAAAATCCTAGCGCTACAATAGAAGATGCTGTAAAAAGTGTTCGTGATGCTTTTGGAGCCAGAACAATTGTAGAATCACAAGACTACACACAACACCCTGAGGTAAAAGCCTTAATAGAAGCAAGAGATATTAAAGGTGCACAACTTCGTGCCGCAGAACTTCAATCAGCACCAGCACTTGAAAAATTAAAAGGAATAATATTAGCCCAAGCACAGGGTAAAGACGGTCTTGAAACTGCAAGAATAAGCAACTATGTTTCAGAAAACGGTATTCCGTATTTTTCTGAAGCCCAACTTGCAGAACTGAAACAATTCGGAGCTCAACACGGAGTAAATATTGATTACGTCGTAAAAGTCGACAAATCAGACCCGCTTTACGCCCAGATGAAAGCCGAAGGTAAAAAACCGACAACAAAAGCCCAACCTTCAGGCTATACCGCTCTGCAAATAAACTTCAAAACAAAAACCGGCGAAATTTTGGAATGGCAATTCCGCGGAGATAAAGTAAACAACTTTGCCGAAGGCGAACATATCCCGTACGACTTAAGAACCAACAAAGATATTATCGGAACCCATAAAGAACTTGAACCGCTTTACGAACCGATAAAAGAACTTCTCTCAAAAGAAAAAATGAGCGAAGAAACTTACAACGAATATAATCGTTACTTGACTGATTACTACAATCATTTAAGAAAACTTGAACTCGGATTTGAAAGCACAGAGCCAAAACTTGAAAACTACGGTAAAGGTTTCAAATTTGACGTAAGACTGAAAGCTCAAAATTTGGTAAAACTTCACGAAGTTGCAGAAAAATTAAAAAATGGCAATATTACGCAAGAACAAGCACTGCAAGAATATAACAATACGATTTCAACAGTGCAAACAGAAATGGATAGCAGACCTAAACAAACCCAAAAAGTACAGCTTAATACAACCGGCGACTTAGAAAATACAATTGAGCAAAATCTGCCATCCAATTTACCTCCTGAATTAAAAGCATCATTGAAAGAATACTTTAAAGGTAAAATAAAAAACAAACATAAGTTTGCAGATGATTTACCTCAATTAGAAACGCAATTAGCTGAAATCACAAACAGAAAAAACTCTCTAAGAAATGAAATGCGTGAAATTTTAAAAAGATCTAAAGGAAAACCTTCAGGAGATGACGCTATCAGAGAACAAGAAATCAAAGATGAAACAATTGAAATTAACAAACAGGAACGAGCATTACAAACGCAAATTCGTGCAATTAAAGACTCTAAAATAGTATTTATAGAAAACCAACAATTCGATACCCAAACTCCTGCGGGTAAACAAGAAGCGTTAGGCAAAATCTATGAATCAGAAAGCTTTGCACAACACATAGAAAACATGTCAGCTCAGCTTGGTGTGCCAAAAGAAAAATGTGAAGCTTTGTTAAAAACTTATTTGGACAATATGCTTGATATATACTCCTACGACAGTATTGTATCCACATTAAGAACTTTATCTGAAAACCTTTCAGGAATAAACGGCCCAAAAGTTTTTTATATTCCGGAATCAGGAAAAAGTTATGATATTTTAGCAGAAATTTATAAAACACACGATCCAAATGCAAGGTTTATCACAGGTCCTGAAGCCTTAAAAGAATATTTGCAAAAAAACGGACAAACCAATGTCATAATCTTAGATGACTGTATCGGCTCCGGAAATAGTGTTATAGAAGCGGTAGACAGAATAAAAAATCTACCAAACATACAAAGTATAACAAGTGCAAATATCGTTTCAAGCGAAGGTGGAAATGGTAATATTGAAGCCAGATTTAAAAATTCTCAACCAGAAGTTCATTTAATTTCAACAAAAACAGTTAAAGATCTTAAAGATTGTGACTTTTTTAAAGCACTTTCCCCAAGCGATCAAACCCTTTTAAGCTTATTAGTAAATGGACCAAAACAAATCGGGGAGCAAATTGATTATTCAGAATCAGGATTATCAATACAATTCCCTTATATGGCTCCAAATAATAACAGTAAATTTGCCGCAAGGATGTTGCGAGAAACTTTCTGCGGTCCTGAATGCGCAATAAAAAATATTTATGCTAGAATTGGAGAAAAGGAGAACTAGTATGGAATTTCCAAAAATTACGAACAGTGATATGCATAACGAAACTTCAAATAAAAATATGACAGAAAATCCGAATAAACTAAGCACTACAACATCTGCTCTTATGACTAAACTTGAAGATGATATATCTTCAGCAGAAGATTATGCAGGTTTTTATAATGCATTTGATAAGTTAGTACAAGAAGAAAACGGATACTTTGTTAACCCAACGACATTCAAAATAAATGATGTTTACGCATACTTAGGTTTCAAAGATGATGCAAATTACTATAAAGAACTGCTTACAAAACTAAATAAAGCAAAAATATCCATAGCACCAAGGTTCTTAAAATCCATAACTTCAAAATCAGGTTCTTCCGTAACTTTTGTTCAAATTCCCGGAACTTCAAATGGAGAATTACAGGATTATCGTAAATTATATGAAAATGTTCCAATTCAAAATAAAAAACAAGCTTATCTTGACGTTCAAAAACTTTTAAAGTTAGGAATTATAAACAATAAAATTCTAACGCGCAATGCATTTGAAGTAGTTCCTATAGAAAATAAAATTGTCATATCTGATTGGGGCGCAGTATCTTCTGTTTCTTCAAATGTTGACAAGGCAAATATTTTAAACATTGCACGAGAAACATTATTTGGTACTAACTAGCAAATTTTAAATTTAGAAGTTTTAAGTATTTTACAAACAGATTGGAAAGCTGATGAAAATATTTAGAACTTTTGTAAGTCACAAATCTCCATATTCCCCAATGGATATTGGTTCAAAATGTAAATACCCCCTTGATGTATTAAGTAATTTCACAGAAACAAATCTTGAATACGATGGGGTGGCAATAAGATCCATTGAAGGGTTTTTACAAGCACTTAAAACCCCTGATATAGATACCCAGAAAGAAATTTGTTCACTTGTTGGATATGCAGCAAAAAAAGCAGGTAACAAATTAAAGAAAAAAAACATATATGACGGCGAACATCTGTATTGGCAAGGTCGAACTTTTTCCCGTCACTCTGAAGAATACCAAAAATTACTAAAAAGAATATATGCTCTTAAATATTCCGAAGACATAAATTTTAGAAATGCTTTAAATAAAACTGGCAATCATGTACTTACCCATAGCATTGGAAAAGATAATCCAAGTCAAACAGTATTAACAACAAATGAGTTTATTTCTTTATTATTATCATTAAGAAATACTAAACCGGTTAGATTTATAGATAAAATGAAATTAATGTTTAAACGTATTACTAATAACATAAAAAGAACCTGGACAAATAATTACAATAAAGTAACACAAGCAATTCTGATAAATTCTTAAACCAATACTGGTATTTTCAGTAAAAATATTATAAAATAAATAAGAGGTTTTTATGAATAAAATCAATTTAATAAAATTAAATAAAACACAATTTAAAGGATTAGAAAAAATGGACCAAAACAAATCGCTTGATAAGAATTTAGACGAAAGTTTAAAAAGACTTCAAACAAGAGCAGAACGAGAAGTTTGCGAATATGGCGACTTTGCACCTGTGTATGAACAGTTCAAAAACACAGATAAATCTCTTTGTGCAACAGATTTTGTTTTAAAAATATCTAAACCTCCAAAAAACATTGAAGGACATGAAAAAATCAGAAACCTCGAAGCCTGTGCATATAAGCTTCCACATCCATATAAAGCTGAAAGAATTATCTCAACTGGAACTAAAGAAGATATCTTAAAAGTATTAGCCTCCGAAGATTTACCAGCTAAAATCAAATCCGCGCTAATAAGTCTTTCTGAAAATCTTGAAGATATCTAGCAAAAAATTTTAAAAATAATACTTTATATATGTATGCAAGTAGGGTTTAACAGATTTAACATAAACTTTAAAGGCGCAATTTCTGATAAAGATATTGAAACACTAAAAAGTGCAACTCAGCATGTCAGTGACTGTTACCTTATGTCAACTATTGAGTCACTGACTCATAGCGAAAACGGTATACAAATATTAAGAAATCAAATTGAACGCGATGATGATAACCCGAATCTTATAAACTGTTATTTTTACACAAACAACGGAGCAAAAGAAAAATACTCAATTCCGACAAACAAAGCCGTTGAGGGTTATGAAGAGCTTTATAAAATTCAAGATAACGAAATAATCAGAAGTCTTGATATATCTGTTGCAGAATATGAAAAAAAACATAAATCGAAACCCTTTATTTGCAGATTAAGTGAAATTTTCAAAAAATATCGATTTGAAAACAACCTGCCGTCACTCTTTATGGAAACTCTAACAGGGGTAAAACCAAGAGTTATAGCAGAACAAGACTTTAACTTCTCGTTAAAAAGTTATAAAACAGAGGTTATGGAACTTTTTAAACGAATGGATAAAGAAAAAAATCATAGCTTCGTTATAGGTACAGGGCAGAAAAAATTTGACGGCAGAAGATGGCATGTTTATATTATTCAAGATGTTGACTTGCAAAATAATACCATAACATTTAAAGAAAAACGTAAAAACCAACCGCAAACAATGGATATAGATACTGCTTTAAAAACATTTAAGTATATCACAGGTTACTTTAGCTCTGATTTGGAACAAGCTGTTAAAAATTAAAAGACTTTCTTCTGTTAATCGGATAGTAAATATGAGAAACTACCCCTTTGATTAAATCTTTATGAACAGCACCGTAATATCTGCTGTCATAAGAGCGTCCACGGTTGTCGCCAACAACATAATAACTGTCTTGTGGAACAATAATCGGCGCACACTTTAGGGTTTTATTATCTTGGTCTTTAACCTCTATTGACGGACACTCAGGATAATCAAACACATCTTTTACATACGGTTCATCTAATTTTTTATCATTAACAAAAATATAAGTAGAACCGTCTTTTAACTTTTTAATTTCAACTTTTTCATTCGGAAGAGCGACTATTCTTTTTATATAAACAGTTTTACCCTCCGCCTTATGAACAATTATATCTCCGCGTTTGTAATCTTTTTTAAACACATTTATAACCACACGATCTCCCGCTTTAATACTGTCAGCCATAGCTTCGCTGGCAGCATAGCGTAAAACACCTGAAACGTGAAATACCACAAATAATACAATTATAATAGGTAAAGTTACCCATATCAACTTATTTGATACAATCTTATCAGATTCTTTTTTCCCGGGGATAAGCATTAACAATAGTATAAAAAATGTACGTAAAATTTTTATTATTCCGCTAAGAAAAACCACAAAAAACGATATCGCTGACACAACACCACGTCCAAAAATATTTATCAGTCTTTTATAAGTTGCAACCCAAAAGATTATCACATAACATAATACAAATAAACCTGTAAAAATCGCCGCAAGATATATTATTGGACTTTCAAAAGGAGTTAACACCGCCCAATAAAGAACCAACATAGGAATAAGCACTAATCCCCATATTATTTTAAAGTATTCAAATCTTCCGATTTGCGTATCTTTTGCAAATAATTTTTTAATATCAAATAACATATCTTCTCCTAAAAAATAAAAGAACCCAATCAGGGTTCTTTTAAATAATGGTGGGACCAGAGGGATTCGAACCCACGACCAAGGGATTATGAGTCCCCTGCGCTACCGCTGCGCCATAGTCCCACAACGGTATTTTTTTAACTTGTTGAGCTTGGCGGTAGCGCTTGCGCTACTCTTCCCTCCTTCTCGGAAGATTATTAATCTTCCTCGCGGAGCCCTTGCCATAGTCCCGCAATCATACTGCGATATTCCAACAATAACATTAAATAACAAAAAAATCAAGTATAAAACGTATTGTTTTATTAAAAAAAACTGTTATATTCATAATATGAAAAAGAATATTTTAATCACGACCGCAATTTTAACATTCGGCTTACTAATGTTTCTATTTGGAAATTATATCGCAGCAACCAACTACAAAATCGTTGCAACAACTGATAATCCTCAAAAAGCAAATGAAATCCAAGAAGCCCTCACAAGATTCGGAAGACCTACAATCCGCTATGTTGACGGATCAAAAATTATGATAGCAATTTTTGGAACAAATAAGGAAAAAGTTGACTTTGCCGCAGTTGAACTGGCTGAAACAGGCCTTATAACAGATGATGTCGAGATTAACCCTAATGTAGATGTATACATGTATATTACAAGCACAAAACCCGAGAAAATACGAAAGCTTGGGAATATGCTAAATCGTGCATTCTCAAAACGATTATCTCATGTTGACGGAGTATATAGCGCAAAAACTGATATCCATATGCCTGAAGTTACGCTTTTTATCAATGACCCAGAACCTGTAACCGCAAATGTTACAATAAATACAAACAAAGCTTTTGACCTGGAAAGGATTTCAAACACAACAAAAACTCTTCTAACTGCAAGCATTCCGGTACTTACTAAAGAAAATATCAAAATAAATTTTGAGTATGAAGAATGCGACTCGATTTGCCTTACCAAAACTTACTACGGACAAGCAAAACGCGCGCTTTTTATGGATAAGAATTACGACAAAGCAATACAAAATTTGAAAAAAGCAGAAGAATTGAACCCTCAAACTTATTCAAATTCAATACAAAATATAAAAATGCTAGAAGAATTAGACAAAAAAATTGCTCAAAATCCTAAAAATTACAAGTTATATATAGAACGCGGCGACTTGAAAAATATTGACGAAATTTCAATGTTTGTGTCAAATTCCAGCATAACATCGGATTACGATTTAGCAATTGAAGATTACAAAAAAGCACTTGAGCTTAACCCAAAAGCCTATGAAATCTATGAAAAATTAGGTGATGCTTATTCAAATGTCGGATGGAGAAAATGTGCTACTTGCAAACTTGAAAGAGATATTTATGATGAATACAATGCAATAAGAAACTACGAAAAGGCTATTGAACATCTTGGCGGAAACGATGAACTATACAAAAAACTTGGCGACAGATATATGGCAGCCAAAGATAAGAAAAAAGCAAATGAATACTATGCGAAAATTAAGAATCCGCAAGACGTAGAAGACCCGTCCGTTCCAAAGCCCGATAAATCTTAGTTTAAACCATTAAAGCGTCTTTAGATGTTGATTTTGAAACAGCTTTTTTCATATCTGTTGATAAAGCAGGAAGGATTACACAATTAGATAATTCTGAACCTGTTTTAACTTCAGCACCGTCCATTACGACACAATTATCAAGCATAATATATTCGCCTAATTTTACATTTGAACCGATAACGGAATTTCCGACAAATCTTACTGTTGACGGAATTTTTGAAGTTCCTGAGATATAATTGCCTAAATTTGTTTCAATAATTTTGTCATGAGAAATCTTACAAACGCCGTTAAATACGTCTTGAATTGATTGTTTATACTGTCCGATTGTTCCAATATCATTCCAATATTCTTTAACCTCGAAGGTATTTATTTGACCTTCTTCTAAAAGTTTTGGAAATACATTTTTTGCAAAATCATAGAATGTATTTTCAGGAATATAATCAAAAATTTTATAATTAAAAATATAAATTCCTGTATTTATTAAATTACTTTTAGCTTCTTCTAATGCAGGTTTTTCCTGAAACTCGGTAATAAAACCGTTTTCATCTGTTACGACAACTCCAAAGTGGCTAACCTGTTCGTGAGGAACCTGTTTAACCCCGATTGTTGCTATAGCGCCTGACTTTTTATGAATTTCGATACCTTTTTTAATATCTGCGGTAGTCAAAATATCACCTGACATTACAACAAAATCTTCGCCTTCATCAAAGAAAAACTGACATTTTTTCACTCCACCCGCAGTTCCTGAAAGTTCGGTTTCTTTAATAGAACTAAATTTAATCCCGAGTTTATTGTTTGTATAGCGGTCAATAATTTGATCTGCAAGGTAATAAGTGTTTGAAATAACTTCATTCACGCCGATAGAGTGAAGCTGAGATAATATTATGTCCATTAATGGCATATTCATCACAGGGATTAAAGGTTTCGGGAACCTCAAAGTTATCGGTTCAAGTCGTGAACCCATTCCTGCAGCCATTACCATTGCTTTAATCTTTTTCGTCATAACATATATCCCTTTTTGACGATTATACTACCAAGGATATTTTTTGTCTATAGTCCATGAGCCTGATTGGATTAAAGCAAGACAAGATGAGCCTACACCCAAACCGTCTTCTGATTTAAAGGCTTTTTTATTACAAGTTTCGTGTAATTCATTATGAGAATACGTATCGTATGGGATACCGCACTTGTCATATCCGCCAAAATGCATTCCGCTTTTTATAACTTTATTTTTATAAACGCTTTCATCACACAATTGAGGCGGATAATCGGCATTATAAAAAGAAAAGACAAATACATCACGTCCAAGTATGTTTTCGCCGGCATTACCGTCAATATTAACTATCATTGATATTAAACCGGTCTTTTCATCTTTTGTAAAACCTAACACCGCATTATTAAGTAAAATAATACTATAAGTAATTTTATCTTTAAATTTATTACCTTTTAAGTCCATATATTGAACATCATTCCAACATGAAGTTTGAGAATCCTTACAGATAGTTGCAACACTTAAATATGGAGTGAAGTATTTTTCACCAAACTCAGCAGCCGAATTACTGTTCAAATCGTAATAATCCATAGGTTCGCCTGCAGCATAAGAATACATGCGATTTGCGGATAAGATCCTTGTATGTATAAATTTCAGTTTTGAAATAACTTCTTTTTGTTTACAGGAATTGTAAAACGGAACACAAATCATGAAAAAAATAATTAAACCTACAATACCCACAATCAACAAAGTCTGTAATTGTGTAATTGCATTAAACTTTCGTAATTTCATACTTACAAACCTCTCTTATACTTCACTACTTAGTATCTCAATCAATTGTTCTTTTGTCAAATCAGGATTAATCTGCTTAACAGTTGTAATCTCATCTGCTTGAATTTTCTCACCAAAAACAGTTTCTAACAAGATTTTATCATAATCATATAAAATTGAACCATGCTGTAATATATAACCGTTTTTACGACACTGGGCAGAACCTATGAGTTTTTTATTGTCAAAACATAAATCTGCACCTGTCGAAACAAGCATACAATAATCAAAGCCTGTTTTAATTTGTTTAGACTTTCCAAAATCTAAATTTATTCCGAGTTTTTTAAATTTTTCTATTAATATTTGGGAAATCTCAATATAAGAAGACACAACATGTTCACCGTGTTCAAGGTAAGAAACGGGACAGATAAAGCTATAAGTAATTTCATTATCATGTAAGAGTGCTCTGCCGCCTGTCAAACGTCTTACAACATCTATATTTTTTGACCTCAAAAAATCCCTATTCAGAAATTTATCATCCTGATTTCGTCCTAAAGATACACACGCAGGAGCCCAGCCGTAAAGCCTGAAAATCGGTTCCTGAAGATTTTTTGCAATTGCATCTTCAAGTAATTGCGCATCGATATCCATATTTTTTTGCCCTGTTTCAACAGCATAAGAAATATAGCGCATCAAATCTCCTTTAATAAGACAAATCCGAATGAATAGAATACCCGCCGCGAGTTAAATCAGGAACTCTGATTTCATCTAACGGAGCAAAACCATATGGATTTGGTTGCTGAGGTTGAACTTGCGGTTGTATTTGCGGAACAGAAACCTGAACCTCAGAAGATTCAACCGCACCTGATTTTGAAGAAGGCACAGTATTTTTATCTTGTCCGTGGAGGAATATTAGACCTTTCAGCGGGTCCTTCTTTTCTTTTACGGTCTTTTCTTTTACTTTTCTCTCTTTTATCTGTTTTTCTTTTTTCTGCTTTTTAACCTTAGTTTTTTTCTCAGATTTAACATCTTCAGTATCTTCATCTATATCTTCAATGTTAGAAGAAAGTCCTGTCATTACTTCCGTTTCATTTTCGGTTTCAGGTTCAGGCATTCTGATATCAGGAATCTGAATTTGAGGCTCTTCATCTACTTGTTCGGTAACTTTTGGTGATGTTTTTTCACCATTTTCCCTTGCCAGAAGTTCCTGTTCAAATTGCATAAAAGTTTCATTTCCTACAAATTGTTCTAACGCCGCACGTTTTGCAAAAAATTCAGCTTTAGCACTTCTTTGTTTGTCTAATGCTGTTCTATAATATGCATCCGTTATTACTACAAGCTCTCTTGCCGCGTTATTTTTCTGTGCAAGATTAAATTTTTCCTGACGCTCTTCTACAAGTTTTGTTGCAAAATCAAGCTGTTTTTTAGCACTCATATAATCATAATAAAGATTAACAGCGTTTTGTTGTAAATCCTCAACCTTACGAATAAGAATAATCATATCAGCATCGGTAACTCTTGTATATTTATAGTTAAGAGCTTTTGTGTCCTGCGTCATAATCCCGAGGATATTTCCTCCGATTAAAGATGAACCCGCTAATATTGGACTTCCCATACTTGCACCAACCAATGTTGACATACTGGCAATAGTTTTTAAGACATTTTTAATAGACTTTTCATCCGGCTTATCAGCATCAGGATTAGCAAGCTTATATAATGCAAAATTTATCGTATCACTCTGCATTGCAGCTCCCTGCCACAGCAAAGATAAATCTGCAAGCATATCTTGTTCTTCAAATTCTAAATCCTGCGCAACTTCTTTGGAAATATTTTTTATGCTCAAATCAGCATAAGTTCTGTCTGCAATATTATTATCCTGAGAATTATCTAACTGCGCATATTTTTTCTCAACCTTAACAGGCTGTTGTAAAGCTTCAATAAATTGAGTTTCAGGCAATTCGGAAATCCCCACACGGTACGCCGGGGCTTTAGGGTGATTAACGTCGCTTAAAACCTCAGAATTAACGGGCAAAATCCCAACACCGAGGATTATAGATAAAAATAAGATCTTTTTATTTAGCCGCATTTTGACCTCCCAACAAAGCCGAATCGTAATTATATTGATATAAATTCAAACCGTCTACAACTTTTTTACCTGCAAGTCTTTGTAACTCTAAGTGATATTTTTTGCATAACTGCATATACTTAAATTCTTCAATCTCCATATCTTTATAAAGGGCAGATGATATGGCAATCTCAAGAAAATCTTCTTCATCCATTGCCTTTACATAATTTCGGCTGTATAAAAGCTCGCGGGAACGAATTTCTTTTAATTGAGAAAGCGAACTTTTATAATTATAATATGCGTTAATAATCTTGTCTTGAAGACTTTCCACCAATCCGGCAAGTTCAATCAACTCAGTATCAGTTAACGGAACTTCCTGAGGAATATTTTTACGATTCAAAAGGTTTTGGGCTAACCTTCCCGCAGCATAAGAGCCCGATTGAATCATATAATCAGCACCAATCAATGCAGGAGCTAACGACGCACCTGATACAACAGCAGAAAGGGTTTTTGCCATCAACGAAGAGTGGATTCTTCTTTGACTTTCTGGTGTTGAAAGTTTTTTCAATGCAAAACCGATAACCTGATTATTTTCAACAGTTCCCTTCCACAAATTATCAATATCTTCTAAATCTTTTTCCTTCTGAAGCTTAATAATTTCGTCCATAATCTCTTTATCACTAATCACAAGAGATTCTTTATCTTTATAGTCAACTTTCGGCAGCTCAATCTTTGCAGATTCAACCTCTCCCAACTGCACCTCATCAAGCGCGAATACAGAAGATTGTACAAGAACACCAAAAGCTATCCCTAATACTATTAATATCTTTTTCATAATAATGTTATAGCATAATTCCGATAATAAATCCAATGGTTGATTAATCTTTAAATCTTACGATTGTTCTTCAAAAGTAAAAAAACTTCTAAAATGAAAATGTAAGAGGAAAAAGAGTTGAGTAACAGCAGTACAAAATCAGAATATATGAGCACGCCCCTGTTAAGACGTAAGCAGCAAAAAGAATTACAAAAAAAAGCCGACACCTTAAGAGCGGAAGACTCGTTTAAAGAAGCCGTCGGAACTTACCTTAATTCAATATTGATTGACCGAAACAATGCTGAAACATATTTTGGTTTGGGTGTATGTTACAAAAACCTCGGAAAGACTAAAAAAGCGATAGAATATTTAGAAAAATCAGTTCTCTTGGATAGCAGTAAATATGAAACATTTTACGAACTCGGGCTTTGTCATCTTAAAGACGAAACCCCTTGCAAAGCTATAAAATGTTTTATTCAGGCAATTCAACTGGAACCGGACAATCCTGAAGCGATTTATCAATTAGGTTTAGCGCACGAACAATGCGAAGAGCAAGACATGGCTTTAATGATTTACCAAAAACTTATCGAAAATTCGCCTAATTATATAAATGCATACCTTAGAAAATCTGCATTATTTATGAAAATGGAACTTTATAAACAGGCGCTCGGATTAAATCTTGAAATACTGAAAATTAACCCTAAATACGCAAAAGTTTATTCAGATATAGGACTTTGCCTTGATAAACTCGGCAAAACAAGTGATGCCAAAAGATATTACAGAAAATTCCTATCTGCAATGCCAGAATCAGAAAACGCGAATGTTGTGCTTAAACGTGTAGAAAAATTAAGACAAATTAAAAAATATGAACCAAAATTCACATTAGTATAACAGGATATACTTAGGATATTTACTTTTTTAAAATTTGGTGTAAAATAAACAATTAATAAGGATGTCTATTATGGTTACCCAAATTACACCTCATAATTTTTCAAACCAAAACCACCGTATGCAAAATTTTATCAACGGAAATAAGATTTCATACGGTCATATGAACTTGAAAAAATCTCCTGACGTGCAAGAACACGGAAAAGATATTACAAATAAAGACAAAATTCTTGCAGGCGTCGGAGCCGCAACAGGTGTTGCAATACCTTTATTGGCATTCATGAAACATCAAAAAGCACCGAACATATTTAAAGTAAAATACAAAGTTCAACACATGCTGACAATGGCAGCTTGCGGAAATATCGGCGGGATTATGATGAGTTCAATCGGCGAACCGAAAGAAGACATAAAGAAAAAATGGAAAGAAGGCGCATTCCAAATGGCTCTGACATCCGCTCCGCTTTTACTTGTTGACGGTTCTATCGCGCTTTGTTCTAAATCTAAAAACCCTAAAATTAACAACAATATTACAAAAATTATATGCTCGGTTCTCGGGGTTACAATCGGCTCTAACTCTGCTGCGGCATTATTTAATTCGCTTCGCTCTGAAAAAGAAGCTAAAAAGCCTAAGCGTGAGCTTAAGCTTAAAGATATGATTGCAAATTTTGATGATGCAGTTGCAATATGCGTTCTTGCAAAAATACCGTTTGCCGATAAGATTCACATAGAACGCGCACTGCCGTTTATTTACTCAATCTGCGGCTACCGTTCGGGAACAGGCGACCGAAAAAAAGCTTAACGAAAAACGCCCGGAAATTCTAAGATTCTGAATCAAGTTCAGAATGACAGAATTTCCGGGTGAACTATTAATAATTTGTAACTCTTAATATTGAGGAGCTTGCGGTTTTTGAATTACACTATTATTGTCACCTTGCGGTGTAGTTTTCGGACATTCTTTCTTTGGTTGAATTGTGTTCATAACTTCTGTTATTTGATTCATCAATTCATCCTTATTAGGTACAGAACATACATTTCCCGTCATCAATGCTGCAATAAGCTTTTCTTCTTCAGGAGTCATTTTTGAATATTTTTTATTATTAACATATTTTTCGTTAGGATTAGCAAGCATTTCCTTAAACTGCTCTTCTTTAAGCTGATTTCTTGCAATAACAGCATCCACCATTAAGTTAAGCTGTTCTTTTGTAAAATTGCACTCTAATACAGGTTTAATCTTTTCTAACTGCTCATCTGTTACCTTAACATCATAAACTTCTCTGATATCCTTACCCAAAGAATCCAGATTTACAGCCATACGATATTCGCACTTATTCTCATTGTTCCAACCGTTAATATCAATCTTAAACCCGAATTTTAATCCGAAAATATCCATAGAATAATGAACATGCACAGGTTCACAAGTTCTTAAATTTTTATAATATCTATCGGTAAGCATTCCCAACTTTTCAATTGCTTCGGAAACCGCTGCTGATTTATCTAACTGAACCTGTTTAACAGTATTTTTATTTACTTCTTTTTGTGCCGGTAAATTACTGCTCTGTATAGCACTTGAAACAGTTTGTCCTAAAACAACAAACGCTAATGCCGCAACTAAAATCTTAATCTTTTTCATTCTTAACCCTTTCTTAATATCCAAATAATGATTCTATAATTTTATTAACATCCCCTGTATTCAACATTTGGCAAGTCTGCCCGTCTGTCAGCATACTCATAAGTTTCATATCGTTAGAAGACATTTGCCCCAGTGAAAGAATATCAATTTCATTAGGATTTTTCAACATTTTTCCGCCGTTTTTTCTCGCCTCTTCCTGTAAAATTGAATCTCCGACTTCTGCTAACTGTTGTTTGGTAAATCCACAGCTAAACTTTGGTGCAAAACTGTAAATTTCAGCATTTGAAGCCTCTACACCATACAATGATTGGAATGAAGATGAGATTCCAGCCGTGTCAGAGGTAAAATCCATCCTGCACTTTCCATTCACCCAGCCTAATATCTTAATATTAAATTTAAAATTCATACCGCCAACATCAAAAGTATTACTTTCAGAATACGGAGTACAAGTTTTCACCTTATTAACCATTCTCGTTGTTGATGCCGATAAATTTGTTGAAGATGAAGTTTGTGTTTTCCTTGGAACTTGCTGTGTCTGAGATTGAGGCTGAGGTTTAGCAATTTTCCTTGTAGTTACAACATCTGCAAACACTTGCGAAAACATAGCTAAAACAACTAACGCCATTGCTAAAGAAATAAAACCAAATTTTTTCATAATTCCTCATCTCTATTTTTCAATATTATAACACATAATTCGCTTTTTATCAGATTTTATTATATAATCACAGAAAAAGAAGAGGGCATAATGGATAAAAGTTCAAATGATTGGCTAATGTTGGGAATATTTTTACTTGTAATCGGGTTTATACTTGCCGTTTACTCAATCGCAACTTATACGGAAATAAAATCCCTTGGTGAAAAAATAGATTTTGAGTTGATTGATGATAATAACAGTCTTTCTTCTTCCGAAAAATATTACAAATACCTGACAATCGCAGATTATTTAAACCAAAAAATCAATAAGAATAAAAATCTTCCGATAAAAAATTCGTCTTGCGTATACCTTGATTTTGCACAACATAACGCTATTGAGTTATATACACTAACAGATACAAGACTGGAAGTTGACGAATATAAACGCAAAACCGCAACAGAAAATGTGAAAGCTCTAAGAACTCTTTTAGACAGTTACAATACCTGCCAAAAATCAAAATTATACAAAGCTGAACTTGATAAAATTTTAACCGATTCTGAGAAAAAGAAAAACTCACTCTATCAAATTGATTGATTCCTAAAATTCAGAGTAACATTTCTATTTTTGTCATTCTGACGTAAGTCAGAATCTATCATTGTTGATTCTTCCCGCAAGGGGTAATTATTGGCATTGATAGATTCCGGATCGAGTCCGGAATGACATCTTGTTAAAAATCCGTAATTTGAAGTAACATAAACCTATGACCTATGCATTATTTGGATTCATCTCACACCGTCCGTCCGCAAATCAACTCCGGCGAGGACAAAAAAAACCACTCACAAGTGAGTGGGTCGTTTTCTGCATCCTAATGGTCTCTTTTAGTGTTTATTATTTAGGAGTTTATATGTTTTTGGGGTTAATGAACTATTTATATTTAGTGTTTCGACTACACTTAAATCTTATGTAATTATATTAGCACATCCTTTTTTATATGTCAATAAACTTATTTCATAAATTTTTCTATTAGCCGAAAAGGTAATAATAGTGTACAATTTACACTTTACAAAACTTAATAATTGGCTAGAATTGACAATTAAGAATGTCTTCGACGTTTACCCCAAGCGCTTTTGCAATACTATAAAGCGTTTTTATCTTTACATTATTTATGCCTCGTTCTAATGTGCTTATCGAATTTAAGTTTAATTCAGCACGAAAAGCTAACTCTTCTTGCTAGATTTCCGCTAAAGTTTGGAAACGGAAAATTTATTACCAAAAATAATATTACGAAATATTAACATTAAATCCTTTAAAAAGGCAATTATTTACTGTTTATATACTTTTTATATATAAGAGCAGAGTTATAAGGATTTATTTTAAATGTCAGATAATCGTACAGTAGATTCAGTTAACAGAACAATGGCAAGTTCAAGCGGATATGCACCATCAAAACAACTTGGCATCAAAAAAACTGATGAAGAAACCCGTAATGTTATCAGTAATACTTTCGGACAATACATAAAAAACAATTTGGAAGCTTTTTGGTATTCTGTAGGTTTGAATGCAAACGTAAATATGGCTTATCAAAACGCAATGACAGACCCAAATCAATGTATTGAAAAAGGCGATAAAAAGTTCTACCCGCACCCGGGTGTTGGAAACATGCAGCCTTATAACGAATCAGGAAACCCTGCGGGCGGCTGTTTTACAATGCAGGCAATGGGATAAATAAAGGATTAAACAATGTCACTACAAATAAATGGTCAACTATTAAGTTCAAAATTCGGAACAGATTTCAACACACAATACGGTGTGGGTGATACCGGTTTGACTAATAATACTACATTGTCTAAAAGTTCTCCTTTATATAATCTTTTACAGGTAATGTTTCAAGGTAAACAAACAGATAATATCGGAAGTTTTGCAAACAGTGATTTATTTCAGCAAAACGGACTTAAAGCAAACCCTGATAAAATGGGTTGGATAGGATAAAAAAAAGACCTCTCATATTTCAGAGAAGTCTTTTTTATTATTTTTTTCTCACTATACAGCAGCAGCTGATTTTGATTTTTCAATACAAGAAATCAAAGTTTGAGCAACTGTATCTTGTTCTTCTTTAGTTAATTCAGGGAACATAGGTAAAGAAATTACAACATCTGTATTGTCTTCAGTAACAGGTAATGAACCTTTACCCATTCCAAGCCAAGCATTAACTTTTTGGAAGTGAAGAGGAATTGGATAATAAAGCATTGCACCGATTCCTGCTTCGCCTAACATTTTGTGAACTTCATCTCTGTTAGGAATTTTTACTGTGTATTGGTGATAAACACAGTATGTATCATCTAATTCTACAGGAGTTTGAATATCTGAACAATCTGCAAATAATTTGTTATAGTATGCAGCATGTTCTCTTCTTTGAGAGTTCCATTCATCTATATGTTTTGCTTTTACTCTTAAAATTGCAGCCTGAATTTCATCAAGACGGCTGTTTACACCCAATTCATCGTTATGATAACGAACCATAGAACCATGGTTTCTTAGGGCAATTAATCTATCTCTTAATGATTCATCATTAACTGTACAAAGACCGCCGTCACCCATAGTTCCTAAGTTTTTAGTAGGGTAGAAGCTGTAACATCCGATATCGCCGAAGGTTCCCACTCTTTGACCTTTGAAAGAAGCTCCGATAGCTTGACAGCAATCTTCAATAACTCTTAAGTTATGTTTTTTTGCAATTGCCATAATTGCGTCCATATCACATGGCTGACCGTAAAGGTGTACTGGAATAATAGCTTTTGTATTAGGAGTAATTGCTTCTTCTATTTTAGAAGGGTCAATATTATATGTATCTGAATCAATATCAACAAATACAGGTTTTGCACCAACCATGCCAATTGCTTCTGCTGTTGCAACAAAAGTAAATGCTGTTGTAATAACTTCATCACCTGCTCCAATATCTAAAGCACGTAATGCAATATGAAGTGCATCTGTACCTGAGTTTAAAGCTACAGTGTATTTACAACCGATGTAACTTGCCAATTCACTTTCTAAAGCTTTAACATTAGGTCCTAAGATGTAACATCCTGATCTCATTACTTCACATACTGCTTTTTCAGCTTCTTCACCAATTTGAGCATATTGGCGTTTTGAATCAAAAATAGGAATCATTTTTATCTCCTTTATTAAACTACCAAACTATATAAAATTATTATACCATAGGTTTTTGAGTATTAATATAAACTTTATATCAGAAAAAATAAGTCAGAGAAACTCTTTTGTATAAAAAAGGCTCTTATTGGGTATTTAAAAACTCTCGGCAATAGATTTCAACTCAGCAGTTGGCGATTAACAGGAGCCCTACTGAGGAGAGTATCCGTTAAAAAACTCCCAGAGATGGATTCGAACCACCGTTAAAAGAGCCAGAATCTTTCGTCCTGCCACTAGACGATCCGGGATTATTTTACACACATATTTTAGCATTTGAAAATTTAAATACAAGTATTCAAATTAATTCCAAGAAAACGCCCTGCCAACACTTACTTCGCCAATCTTAACATACCTAGATAGTATAAGTCTTGATTCTAAATCTGTACAATGACAAGGATAAATCTTTTCAATACCTTGCTCTTTTAAATACATACCAAGCTCATTTACTTCTTCACCGGAACGATTAATTAAATAAATTCCACCGATTAAAGTTTTTATCCTTTGTTCACCCGTAACTTTTCTGGCATGTTCTATAATATTTTCAACACCGCTGTGTGAACAGCCTGAAATTATAATAAGACCATCTTCCGATTTATAAGCAAGTGCAGTTTCATCTGGTGCATAATCAAGTTTTACGGCTTTTTCTATAGGAATACTTCCAAGATAAAATAATTTATCCGAAATTTCCTGAGGTTCTTTTGCCAAAACAAGATTGAAGAAACTATCAAGAGTATCTTTATTAAAATGAATATTATCCTCATCCCCGAATAGTCCGTCTATAGAGTTTTCCATAAACACATCCGGATGAGAAAATATATTTTTCTGTCCGACATCAAGACCAATACTCTGAAGTTTTTGGTATAACAACTGCAACTTCAAAAAACCGCCGACATGATCGCTATGACTGTGCGACAAGATAATATCAGTTACATGTTCCAAGTCAACACCCATTTTATAGGCATTCTTAATGAAAGCATCAGTTGTCCCGCAATCAAACACCAACTTTTTATCATCATCTTCTATATAAAAAGACAAGCCGTGTTCAGGAGTAAGGGTGTTACCCATACTTGTATTATTGTCAACCAGTACAGAAATCCTCATATATAGAGGATAAATTATGATGTCAAATTTGTCAACCCTAAATAGAATTAATTATTTAAGATACTTTTTATTATTAAAACAATTACAGGTATTTTTCTAACTCTTCTATCTCTTTAAGTTGTTCGGTTACAAACTTGTTATTCGGCTTAATTTCTAAGGCTTTTTTAACAGCATCTAATGATTTTTTAAGGTACTGTTTTTTCTTTGTAAAATTAAACAAATACTGCTCTGCGTATGACAAATACAAATAGTGTTCATATTTTCCTGTATATTTTGCTAATTTTTCAAACAGCCTGTCAGCATTTTCCATATCACCGTTCAAATAGCTTAAGTAAGCAATGCGAGTCAACCTCTGCTCATAATTTTCAGGTTGATAGAAATCTTTTGAATAAGTAGACTTGTTAATAATAAATGAAACTCTGTCAGATGATTTTTTAGCCGGAAGAACCGCACTGTTATAAATATTTTTTCTTCCTTCATCTATCCAATTAGGATTTAACACTGCAATATTTTCCAACGCACTTTGAATTCTTTTTTTAGTAACGGGGTGCGAACTGAAAGCACTGTTAACATTCGGAATTGCATCTAAAATATACAACGCGTCCAAGGCTTTTTGCGGAGAATATCCTGCTTTATAAAGAAGAATAAAAGCTTCTGCATCCGCCATATACTCCATAGTTCTGGAATCTTTCATCGCTTTACTGTATGAGATTATATTATCCGAAAAATAACTCATTGCAGAATTTAACTGACGTTGTCCATGACCCAGAATCAAATGTGCCATTTCATGCGCTAATACAAAAGCCAAAGCATCATCATTTGATTCTAATGAATCGTACAACGGGGTATAAATACATACAAAATTACCGTTTGAAGATTCTGCATTAACTTTATCTACGGTCTTTCTGATTGCAATCCTCCAGTTTACATAATCTAAATTATTTGCCCTGACAAGTCTTTCAGAAATTCTGTAAACATTATAATAATCAACATCGTTTGTTGCCTTAATTTTTGATTGCAATTTTTTATAAAATTCATCATCTTTTGCAAGTTTTGCATTGTAAGTTTTATCTGCAATCTTTTCATATTCAGGTAAAGTTATCAGTTTTGGATCTTTCAGGTCTGTTATATTTCTTGTTTTTAAATTAAGTGTTTGATAACTTCTTTTATATTTTTTAACAGTATTATATTCTACATTATTTTTAACATCTTTTAATTGATTCTCAATGTACGAAGCCTTAGCAAACGCAGACATAGGGAATAACACAGTCAATAACGCAATTAATAATTTCTTCATAATATTTCCACCTCGCTTTATTTTATTGTATCCGAATACAAAATTATTTGCAATATTGTATATTCTCCAATCGGATAATATATGTTATACTTTCACTAACAGGAGGATATATGAGAGCAGTATTAACCTTATTATTAATTACATCCTTAAGCTTGCCGGTTAAGGCAATTGAAAATACAATATTAACAAACGAAAACAATATTCAAACAAGAATAGATAGTATAGGAACAACAATTTTAAATAAAAATAAAATTGATAAACGAATTATTTTTACATATAACAAAAAAACAAAAAAGAAAGCATTATCAGCAGACAAAACTATTACAAACAGACAAATTGTAATATATGACGGCTTATACCAATCAGTACAAACTGATGATGAATTGGCAGCAATGTTATCACGCGAGATTTCTACCGTAATAAAATCCTACAGCGGAGCATGGGGCGGTACTATTGATAGTGCTCAAGTTACTCTGGGATCTAAAAAATTTGAAATTGTAGCTGATAAAAGAGCTGTAGATTATATGGTTAACTCAGGGTATAACCCTTTAGCACTGATTGTTTTCATAAATAAAACCTGTCCGCAAAAACGTTTTGACAAATTTTCAAGACACAATCTGACATCCAAAAGACTTGCAAGAATATACGAATACATAACATTCAAATATCCGCAATATCTTGAAAATAACGAATTTATAGACAATCCGTATTATCAAAATTTCTTATTAACTTCTATTGATAACAGAAAGAAATTAGAAGAAAAAATTGAAACAAAATCAACTAAGGAAATTGACTATGAATAAATTTATCGGAGTTATTTTACTTATAAGTGCACTGCTTTTCCCTATCGCAAACGCAGAAGAACTTGACTACAACTATCAATCAACATTCTTTGTCCCGATAAAAATGTCAATTACAGAGGATTTTTCAACAAAAACTCCGCTTAATGAAGGGGAAAAACTTCAATTTAAAATAACTGAAGATGTTTTTATTAATAAATCAAAAATTCTTGAAAAAGGAACACTCGTTAACGCAACAATAGAAACAATCATTACCAGCGGAATGAACGGATTTCCTGACGAGGTTATACTAAACCGTTTTGAAATCCCCGGAATAAAAAATTCACAAATTAGAAATGAGTACATAAAAACAGGTAGAAACCGCTGTTATTGGGTTTATCCTCTAAAATGGGCATTAACACCTATTCCGTTTGTCGGGTCTTTAACAAACTTAATTAAAGGCGGGCATGCACAAATTAAAACAGACGATATAATAACAATTTATTACTACCCTGAATGGAAATAAGCTTATTAAGCTTTAACTTCCTGCTGTTTTTTAAACTGCATATTGTAAAGTGTTTGATAAGCTCCGTTTTCTATTTGCAATAACTGTTCGTGAGTGCCGATTTCAGCGATTTCACCCTGATTTATAACAACAATCTTATCAGCATTTTGAATAGTTGATAATCTGTGAGCAATTACAAATACCGTCTTATCCTGCATTAAGTTATCAATAGCTTTCTGCACAATAGCTTCGGCTTTATTATCTAAAGCACTTGTAGCTTCGTCTAAAATAATAATCGGAGCATCTTTCAAAAAGGCTCTGGCAATTGCTACACGCTGTTTTTGTCCGCCTGAAAGTCTTATACCTCTTTCACCTATTTGGGTATTTAATCCGTCTTTTAACTCTGAAATAAAATCTTCCAAATACGCCATTTTTATTGCCTGATTAAGCTGCTCTTCACTGGCTTTTTCATTACCAAGCATTATATTTTCTTTAATAGTTCCCGAGAATAAGAAATTATCCTGAAAAACTACTGCAATATTCTGCCTTAAAGACGCTAATGTATAATCTCTTAAATCAATACCGTCAATTAAGATACCGCCTGATTTTACATCATAAAACCTAGGGATTAAGCTTACGATTGTAGACTTTCCACCGCCTGAATTTCCGACAAATGCGACGGTTTCCCCTCTGTGAACATCAAGATTAATATTTTTCAAAATCGGAACATTAGGGTTGTATTCAAAATTAACCCCTTTAATTTCAATCTTTTTGTAATCTCTTGATAAAACTTTAGCATTTTCTCTGTCTTTAATTTTAGGCTGAGTATCAAGCATATCAAAAATTCTCTCAATCGCAAAGAATGAGAATTGAACAGAGTTTAAGTTATTACCGATATTTTTAACCGGAGTATAAAGTAAGATTAAAGCTGTGATAAATGATACAAAATTACCGCTTGTGATTTGGTTTGTCATAATCAAATGAGAACCGTAGCCGATAGCTGCCGCAATACCGACTGAAACTATAACGTGCATCATCGGCGATAACCATTGTGTCTTTTGGACCATTTTAATTTTCAGATTGAAAATATTACCTAAAATCCATTTGAATTTTTCTGTTTCATGATGTTGTAAATTATAAGAAGTTATCGTTTTATTACCTGCAAAAACTTCATTATATTCGGTAATAATCGCAGCATCCGCAACAACAGCTTTACTCATAACATCTTTAATACGTTTTTGTAACCTTGCAACAGGAGCAAACGCACAGCCAAGAACTACAACCGCAATTAAAGCAAGCTGCCATGAGTTATAAAATAGCACGCATACCAAAGAAATTGATGAGAATATTCTTTGCATAAACACGCTTAAATTGTTCAATAACCCTGCACAAGCATTATCTGCCTGATTGTTAAATTGAAATACAACATCTCCTGATTTACGTTTATCGTAAAATGCAGTTTCAAAAGTTAAAAGTTTCTTAAATAATGTAAGTTTTAAACCATTGGTGATTCTTCCGCCAACCCATGTTGACAGATATGAAGATAAATATTTTAAACCACCTTGAATTGAAGTAAAAGCAACAATACCAAGCGGAATATACCACGGAGATTGAATACTTTTATCTACCATTACAATATCCATATAAGGTTTTAAAGCTAACGCAATAACCGCATCCAATGAACCGATAGGAATACAAATTAACATTGAACATAATGCCCTAAACCAAAAAGGTTTTACATACGGCCACATACGTTTATAGTTATTTATAAAACGCTGGTTATTTAAAAGTTTTTTTATCTTATCTTTTAGGGTTTCTTTTTCTACCATTATTTATCTCTTTCATTATTTATACTAATTAGATTTTAAAAATTCTTTAACCTGAGTACTTGAAATACCTTCAGTTCTCGGAAGATAAACAACTTCACAATAATCCTTCAAAAAGTCAAACTTACCTTCCCAGTCATTTCCCATAACAAATACGTCAATGTCGTATTTTTTCACATCATCGATTTTTTGTTCCCAAGTATTTTCAGGCACAACTAAATCCACATATCTGCAAGCTTCTAAAATCATTTTTCTTTGTTCGTATGTATAATAAGATTTTTTGTTTTTTAAAGCATTAAACTCATCACTTGATAATACTACAACTAAATAATCACCCAATGCTCTTGCTCTGCGCAATAAATTTATATGTCCGTAGTGTAATATATCAAATGTGCCGTATGTTATAACTTTTTTCATTACGATTTCTCCTCAAAAATATTTTTTAAATTATTTATAATACTTAAAGTTGCATTAGGGAAATTCACCATCACTTCTTTTTGTGCAAATTCTTCTCTTGCAGCTTTTTTAGTATCATTGCCGTCTATAATTACATCATCAATATAATTTATTATATCTTCTTTTTTATAAGCAATATAGCAATTTCTTAAACACTCTTTGCCCAAATCTGAAAATTTGGTTTCTATATCATCAGGTGTTTTAAGCATATAGCAGCAAGGCTTTTTGGTATAAAAATATTCAACCAAAAATGAGCCGCAATCTTGTATAATCCCGTCAGATTTTACAAAGGTCTCCAAGTAATCACCTTCGGTACTGTATACAACATTTTTATTAGACATCATTTTCTCTAAATAAGAATCAACTCTTTCATCACCCCAATTTGATTTATGTCGTAAAAACTTAAATAAAACAGGATGCGGTCTGAATATAAAATCTATTTGCGGATATAATTTCGGAAGTTCTAAAAATAAATCCGAATAAGTTTCAAAATTTGATAAAGCTAAAGTATCATTATGACCGCCTTTAACACTATGATGAGGAGCTATAATAATTGTCTTCCTTTCATTTTTTATTTCATCAGACAAGTATTTATTCATTCTGTCCATTTTTGAGTATCCCGTAACTACAGCATTGCTGCCCTGACATTGTCCATATTCTCGATATTCATCAAGATTTAATTCTGTTTCTAAGAATACTTTCCAAAAATTATTGTAATTATCTAAGCTGTAAATAAACCTATCGTATTTTGATCTAAAAAATCCATAGTTAATATGTATTGATAAAATACCGTTTTGAGCAGCATAATAAGGATTATACAAAGAATATGAAACATCATATGGCGACGGATAACATACAATATCGGCATCTGTTATTACATCATTGTATTCGACGATTTCATTATTTTTTATATCAACAGCACATTTAACAAACGGATACTTTTCTTTCAATGTATTATAAGTTTCATTTACCATTTCAATTTCTTCATCATGCCCGAAACGAAAATCAGGAATAACAAATAAACGAACGTCAAATAAATCATCTTTTAACATTTCATTCATCAAAGCTTCAGCAGGAAACATACTAAGCATATTTACCAAAAATACAACTTTTATTTTTTCTCCGCTTTGAACTTTTAATTTTATTTTTTCAATAGATTTTTGGTATTCTTCATGAAGCGTATATTTACTTACTTTTTTAAATTGTCTTTTTACTACAGATTGCCGTTTTTTCTCAATATGAGGCAATATCAGATTATAAAGTTCTTCATTTTCCTGACGAACATAATCCAAAATATCTTCAGGTTTTTCAACGGTAGAGCCTTGTATAGCTTTAATTTTAACTAACGGATATCTGTAATTTTTTAATAATGTTTTTCCCCATTTTGTAGGAATATAAGCACTGCGCTTCACATCAGCCTTAAACTTATCTTCGGGAACATACGAACTGTATGAAAAACCAGCATCAGATAAATATTGCGTAAAGGTCATTTCATAATTATATACAACACAAGCTGCACTTATCTCTCTTTTCACCGAACGCATAAACTTATCAAAAGGTTTTGAATTATAAACCTGTGGTTTAAATATATAAAAGAAACTCTGTAAATGTTTTTGAGGATCAGAGCTTACAGATAACCCATAGAAATCACATTTTTTATCATCAAAATTATCAATAACTTCCTTAAACGGGTAAACCGGTCCGTAATTTGAATCATTTAAAAATATCAAATCATCATCTTCTGTTAAAATACCATTATCTTTTAAATACAAATAACCTCTTTTATAAGAACCAAAATCGTATTCTTCATGCCTGTTAAATTGACAAACATTACAAAAATCTTTTATTTTATCAGTTTCTTCTGGTAATATCGGGTTGTCAGCAACAAATACAACATAATCACTTATTTCTTTTAAACCTTTAAGTAATAAAATCACATAATCTTCAATTTTACCGTTTCCAGAATATGACGCGAATACAGAAACCTTATGCTTATCAAAAGATTTTCTTTCACTAAAACTTATATTAATTGATTTAGCCTCTTTAGGAAAATTCGGAGATTTTCTATCCGCTAAAGAAACTCGCCTGCCTTCTTTCCACCCCCACATTTCATAATGGATTAACGGGTCAATTTTAGCAGCCTTAACATCAGGATGCATCAAAAGGTACTCTTTTGAATTAAATATTGGTCCGGGATTCACAGCACCTGAATATCCATATCTCAGATAATCAACATAAGGGCTAATATTAGACTTTTTTACTCGGTTATAGCGTTCACAATACCAATCGTAATCAAAAAGTTTTGATTCTTTTACTATCTTCAAATTTTTAGCATTAATTAGTGTTCTTGCTCTATGTTTTTTAGAAATTTTTATTCCTAAAACATTAACCATTTTTCTGGTTGAGTCCTTATCCGTTTTTACAACAGTTAAACCTAAAATTTTATATTTTTTCTTTTCTCCGCTACGTGTATAAAAAAGTTTTTTTAAGCTATTTAACATTTCCATTTATAATCCTCTAACATACGAATAATATTCATTATTCTTATAAGAATCCGAATATTTAACCAGCTCATCTTTTGACATAAAGCCCATTCTATAAGCAATTTCTTCAAGACAAGCAATCTTAATTCCCTGATTTTCTTCTATTGTTTCCACATATTGCCCTGCCTGCAATAAAGATTTATGCGTTCCGGTATCTAACCACGCAAATCCGCGTCCGAACAGTTCAACATTCAGTTTACCTTTTTCAAGATAAATTCTGTTCAAATCGGTTATTTCCAATTCTCCGCGCGCAGACGGTTTTAAGTTTTTCGCGTATTCAACCACACTGTTATCATAAAAATACAAACCTGTAACAGCATAATTTGATTTAGGTTTTTGAGGTTTTTCTTCTATTGTAACAGCCTTACCGTTTTCATCAAACGAAACAACCCCGAATCTTTCAGGATCTTTTACATGATAACCGAAAACAGTAGCTTCGCCCTTATTTTCAGCATTTTCCACAGCAGTTTTAAGCATTGCACTAAATCCCGGTCCGTAAAAAATATTATCACCTAAAACTAAAGCAACAGAATCATCACCGATAAACTCATCACCCAAGATAAATGCCTGAGCCAACCCGTCAGGACTCGGCTGTTCTTTATAAGAGAATTTCAAACCGAACTGTTCACCTGATCCCAGTAATTTTTCAAAATTAGGTAAATCCTGAGGAGTTGAAATGATTAAAATTTCACGGATTCCTGCAAGCATCAAAACTGAAATAGGATAATAAATCATAGGTTTATCATAAATCGGCAGTAACTGCTTTGAGATACCGATAGTACTCGGGTATAATCTTGTTCCGCTTCCGCCTGCTAATACAATACCTTTCATTATACCGTTACCTCTTGTTTTCTTAATTCCATATAATCATTTAACGCATCTTTCCAATCTCTGCAAATCCCGCCATTTTGCATAACACTGTAATGCGGTCTTTTGGCAGGCCTTGGAAACTCATTTGTTGCGCAAGGCTTAAGGTTAACATCTAACCCGGCAAATTCAAAAATTTCTTTTGCAAATCCATACCATGTTGTTACTCCTGAACCACAGACATGATAAGTTCCGAAATTATCAGCTGCAAGAAGTTTTACAATACCGTTTGCCAGTTCAACAGTCCATGTAGGACACCCCGTTTGGTCATCTACAACCTTTAGTTCAGGTTTATCAGCTAATGATATCATTGTTTCAACAAAGTTTCGACCGTGAATTCCATATAACCAACTTGTACGGGTAATAAAATACTTTTCACAATATTTTCTGACAGCTTCTTCACCTTCCCACTTTGTTAATCCGTAATTATTTACAGGATCGGCTTTATCTGTCGGCAAATAAGGAACTGTATTTTCACCATTAAATACATAATCCGTTGATACGTAAACTAAAGTTATATTATTTGCTCCGCATACTTTTGCAAGATTTTCAGTACCTGTTGCATTGATAAGTCTTGCGGTTTCTAAATCTTCTTCTGCCTTATCAACATTTGTATACGCAGCACAATGAACAACAATATCAGGAGCTTCAGAATTTAATACAGCTTCTACATTATCAAAATTTGTAATATCCATTGTATCAACATCAGTTCTTACAACATAATAACCGTTACCTTCCAATATCGGACATAAGTCTTGCCCGAGCATTCCGTTTGCACCTGTTACCAAAACTTTTTTCATTACACAAGACTCGCTTTCTTATTTTCGATATTTTTCATCCAATCTTGGTTGTTCAAATACCAATCAATAGTAATTTTTATACCTTCTTCAAATGTTAAAGACGGTTTCCAACCAAGTTCAGAGGTAATTTTATCGTTAGAAATAGCATAACGTCTGTCATGACCTAATCTATCTTCAACATACTTAATTGAAGATTCATCTTTACCCATAGCATCAAGGATTAAATGAGTAATTTCCATATTAGTTTTTTCGTTATGTCCGCCGATATTATACACTCCACCGACTTGACCTTTATGTAAAACAACATCAATAGCTTCACAATGATCATAAACATATAACCAATCACGAACATTTAACCCGTCGCCATACACAGGAACTTTTTCCCCTTTCAATAATTGTGAAATAAAGAACGGTATAAGTTTTTCAGGATACTGATAAGGCCCGTAATTATTTGAACATCTTGTATTTAAAACAGGTAATTTATAAGTTTCAAAATATGCTCTAACAAGCATATCCGCACTTGCTTTAGACGCAGAATACGGGCTGTTTGGAGCAAGAGGTGTTGTTTCATAGAAATAACCCGTTTTACCTAAAGTTCCGTAGACTTCATCGGTTGAAACCTGTAAATATCTGTCTACACCAAGTTCTTTACTTGCCTGTAACAAATTCAAAGTTCCTTGAACATTTGTTTCTACAAAAATTTCAGGATGTTTAATCGAATTATCAACATGAGATTCTGCTGCAAAGTTTACAACACAATCACATTCTGATATTAATTCTCTTACCAAATTTCTGTCACAAATATTTCCATGAACAAATGTATAATTCGGATTATCCTTAACATCATTTAAATTTTCAAGATTTCCGCAATAAGTTAACGCATCTAAGTTTATAATTTTATAATCAGGATGTTTTCTAAGCATATGTCTTACAAAACAACTTCCGATAAATCCTGCACCGCCGGTTACTAAAATCTTCATTATACTAATTCCTCTTTGTTAATTTCACATAATTTAGGTTGAACTTTATCTTTATCTGACAAAATCGGTTCAAAGTCAATTTCCCAGTCAATATTAATATCTTTGTCGCACCATAAAACGCCTCTGTCCGCAAGTGGCGCGTACTCACCGCTTGCTTTATACAAAAGTTCAACTTCATCTGTTAAAGCTACAAAACCGTGAGCAAATCCTTCAGGAATAAAAAGCATATGTTTATTATCTTCCGATAATTCTACTTTAACATATTTTCCAAAAGTTTTGGAATTTGGTCTTATATCGACAGTTACATCATAAATTCTACCTTTTGAGCACCTTACAAGTTTTGCTTGCCCGTAAGGTTTTGCCTGATAATGTAAGCCTCGTAAAACCCCTTTTGTTGACTTTGAATGATTATCCTGATTAAATTCAACATCTATTCCGTTTGCAATAAAATCGGATTTTTTATAACTTTCCATAAAGAAACCGCGATTATCACCAAAAACTTTCGGTTTAACTAAAATCACATCCTCAATACTTTGTCTTTCAAATTCAAATGGCACTATTATACTCCCTTTCTTCTTCGGGTAATTTGAATCCCTAAAATTGTAATTACTTTATATCTTTTATTTATTGTATTTTTTACTGAAAAAATATATTCCCACGGTTTATATTTCGGCATTTTAATACCTTTGTCGTGGTATTTGAACTTTTTATCTATTTTCGCGTAAAGCTCGACATCTCGTTTTTTAATCTCATCATAAACAGGAGATTTTGAACTGAGTGAACCGATATGATAAAGTTCTCCGCAATGAATTTTATAATTTTTCTTTCCGCTGTCGGCACTCTTTTTTAGCAAGAAATTATCACCGCACCAGATTTTTATATTTTCGGGAATCTCGTTAAAATTCTGTTTTCTTCCAAATATAGCAATTCCCCAGTAACCTATGTATAATTCATCTTCCTGATTAGAATATATACAATTTGTACAAGGTTCAGGGTAGCGGGTTAATTTTTTATCCTGACATATCACAATAGAATCCCAATCGATACCGACCAAACCGTTTTTTTCATCTTGAAGAAAACTAAAAATTTCCGAGCACAAATTTTCAGGAATTAAGATATCATCATTTAAAATCCCTACGTAATCATATTTTGCATTACGCAGACCTAAATTCCATGAAGGATTAACGAACAAATTTTCTTCAGGCACCAAAACCCGAACCTTCTCGGAATCATAATTAAACCCTCGTAAAGAATTATCAATTACAATAACTTCTCCGACAAATGAATCTTTTACAAGTTCATCAACAAGCATCGTTAAAACTTTCTGATTTTTTTGTAATGTCGGAATAACAATTGAGAACAACTTTGTAAATCTCCCTGCTCAACTAAACAATCTTAATCTTAACTATAATTTACAACCAACAATAACAAAAATAAATAGCTCAAACAGCTCATGTTACATATATTTATATAAATAAGAATTTTAATTTTTTATTTATTTTTACAGGTTTTTGATGATACTTAAAACTTGAAGCCCCTAATTCAGAAACAATTGAGGTGTCAGGATTTTTTATGAAGGCTTTAGATATCTTCACCAAATAATCTCTGTATTTCAAATAATTATCATTATTACGTACAAATCCGTTATCATCTTTAGACACATTGAACGTAAAATTACCTTCGTTATCTTTACCGATAAAATTAAAAAATGAGATTAAACCTTTAAATCTTTTTTTATCAAATTTTCTTGTAATTAAAATAACAGGAGTACCCAGAGCAATACAAGGTAATGCACAATGAATACGGGTAGTAATAACCAAACGAGCTTTTGCATAACGTTTTATAAGCTCTTTTGCCTCAGAAAAACAACCTCTTATATCGCAATTTTTCGGATAAATATGACTCAATTTGTAAAATTCACAATTATCGTATTTTTCAAGAACAGATTTTAATGCCTTGTTAATTTCTTTATTTCTAAACCAATCTACATTATAATCGACAAAATAAACCTTATCTTCTCTTTCAGAATCATCAACCTTAAAAGTTTCGCCTAAAGTCAAAGTCATGCACCCCGAAAAATAAGCTTCAATACCATGCCCGCGCAAAAAGTCACGAGTTTTGTAATCCCTGCACCCGATTGGCTGATGAGCCTTCAAATATTCTAAAGATTCGACATGAGTATTTTCATAATTATTTAAGTGAAAAGACACAAACAGCGGTCTGATATTTTGAGAAAAAGACTTGTTCTTTTTCCAAAGATACCACCACGCATTAAGAAAGATATTAACTTTTTCACCTTGATAAGAACTTACAAAATCTCTGTCAATAAAGGTTTCACAAGACTTTGGCAAAAACTGACCCGCCGCAAGCGATTGAATATAATCACCAATATTCATATCTTTCGGATTGTAATAATCCTTATCTTTTTCATTATTGTTATACGAATATACAAGTATTGCACTATTAGCTTCGGCAGAAGCATTTGACACTAAGCCAAGATGCTTTAACATCAATTCTTCATCCATCTTAAAATAACCTTCTACAGAGAAAATTCTGTCTTAATTCCATGTAATATGTTATTTACTATACGTCAAACTAAGATTTTTATCAATAATATTACATATTAATAAGTTTAAATTCATTTGAAACATACTTATTATAAATAGCAAGGAAATTTAAAAATGAATTTAAAAAAGAGATTTGGGAAACGAATACAAGAATTACGAAATAAAAGAAACTTAAAACAATCTGAACTGGCAGAACTTGTCGGAATTGCTACAAAAACACAAAGCTGTATTGAAACAGGCAGAAATTTTCCGTCTTCAGATCTCATAGAAAAATACGCAAAAGCATTTAATCTGGACATTGCGGATATACTTACAATTAACCATATTAATTCAGAACAAGACCTTTACAAAGATATCAATACATTAATCAGCAAAGCTAATGAAAAAGAAATTGTAATTATACATAAATTTCTAAAGAGTTTATTAAATTAGATTCTTTGTTTGTAAATTTCTCGTAACACAAATAGCAAAATCTATATTTACAAGATTTATAGAAAAAAAAGGGGCTATTTTTATATGAGAATAAACAATATAGATAATAAAATAAACTTTGGTTATAACAAAGAATTAAACGACAAAGTAAATAAAAAATTAAAAAACGCAAAAGGCAACAAGGAAATGGCTCAACATCTTCTTGAATTAAACAATATTTGCAATAAAACAGAAGATTTATTGAGAAAAGCTGAAAAAGAAAAGAATCATAGAGCATTAGAAATGTATTCCTACTTGTTTGTCAATATGAAACCTTCAATAACAGAAGAACTCAATGACAGGTTTCCGCTTTTAAACTACAGAAAAACTGAACTCGAAACCTACAATGCAGAAAAGAAAGCAAGAAACCTTGGGGAAGAGTATCATTGGCTTGATCAAATCACAGACGAGCTTTCAGATTATGCAGAAATGGACGGGGAATTTTCAGACGACGAACTTGAAGGCAATTCCACCGAAAGTACCGCCAGCACAAAGACTGCGCCCCCCCCGACCTCAAAAGTCGCTAATGATAAGTGTCCTGCTTGTTTGGAAGAATTTATTCCAACTCCGGTTTCTCCTGTCGGGTTTGTAAGTATTGGCGGAATGAAAGAAGTAAAAGAATTACTTGAAGATAAAATATTATTCCCGTTAAAAAATCCTGAAATGGCAAAACTTGACGAAACAGAATACGGTAAAAAATATCCTCGCGGAACATTATTTTACGGGCCTCCGGGATGCGGTAAAACAACAAGTATTGAAGCGTTAACCGCAGAAGCAGGTTTACCGATGTATAAGCTTAAAATTTCAAAAGCTGGTTCAAAATATATAAACGAAAGCTCAAAAAATATTCAAAAAGCTTATGAATACGTAAGTGAAGTTGCAGAAAAGACAGAAAAACCCGTACTTTTTGTAATTGATGAACTTGAATCTCTTGCACCAAAAAGAAACGGAGATTCTCAAGAAGATAACAAAATGGTCGGAACACTTCTGCAAATTATTGAAGAAGCAAGAGGCAAAAATGTTATCGTACTTGCTGCAACAAATTGCTTTGACAGGATTGATGAAGCAATAAGAAGCCGATTTGATGACAAAATATACATAGGACTTCCTGATGCCGAAACCCGACGCGGAGTTCTGCAAATTCACTTAAACCGACGTACAAAAGGTCAAGCATTAGCTCAAAATCCTGAAGAACTGGAAAAAGTTGTTGCTTTAACAGACGGTTTTTCTAACCGAGATATCGCAATCCTGACAGATAAAGCCGCACTTATTGCAAGAAGTGATAACAGACGGGACATAATCGCTGATGATTATATTGTTCCTGTTAGAGAAAACCAAAATATGAAAATTAAGGAATCTCAATACAAAGATAAGCAAACAAGACCGACTGTAGGATTCAACAAATAATTTCATAAAAAACATTTTTATTATAGAATATCTCATGGAATTGAGGATATCAACATGGCTATTTTTGAAAATAAAAGTGATCATATAATCTTTAAAGTTTTTGGAATTAAAATAAAAATCAGAACAAACAGAAAATCCATTAAAGAAATTCGTTTGCTGAATAAAATCTTTGAAGACGAAAACTTTATAAATAACGGTTGTGTTAATATTCCAAAAGTAAAAGACCGACACGAAACACTTGAGATTTTATTAAACTCAAATAAATCAATTTCAAGATACGGTGATGGTGAATTTAACCTGATATACGGAAATGATTTGGCATTCCAAAACTACACGGAAGAATTAAGCAAAAGATTAAAAGAAATTTTAAAAGACACTGATGAAAATATCATGGTAGGAATCCCGAACAAGTTCGGCACTCTGGAAAAAGAAACAGCAGGAAGCGCTGACTTTTGGAGAAGTTTCCTTGTATATAACAGAGCCTTTGTTTATTCAACATTAGATTTGAATAAACAGTATTATGATACTGATGTAACCCGCCCATATATGGGAAACAAGAACAAATCCGAATGCGGTGAAATATTTGAAAAGTTCAAAAAACTTTTTGCTGACAAAAATCTTATAATAGTTGAGGGGAAATTCTCAAGACTCGGGTATAACAACGATTTATTCAGCGGGGCAAAATCAATAAAAAGAATCCTTTGCCCTGCTAAAAACGCATTCTCAAAATATAACGAAATTTTAGAAGAATGCAAACAGCATTCAAAAGACAACTTATTTATAATAGCACTTGGGCCGACTGCAACAGTTCTGGCTTACGATCTTGCAAAGTCCGGTTATAGAGCACTTGATCTTGGTCATATTGATATTGAATATGAATGGTTTTTACAAGGCGCAACAAAAAAAGTTCCAATCAAAAACAAATATGTAAATGAAACAAAAACAGGCAAAATCTCGACAGATTTAAATGATGAAACTTTTGAAAAAGAGATTTTAAAAGATTTGACTATGTAAAATTTTATTAAAAAAGGCAAATTTTCAAAAAAATTTCCGTTTATAAAAATAGGAAATATATTGGGGAAAATTGTGTCTTTAAAAAATAATTCCGATTATAATATCAAAACTCAGCAAATTCAGTTCCAAAGGCGAATTGATAAACAGCCGGATAAACATCAGCCGTTAGATGCCGATGTTCAAAATTTTGCACTGCAAATGCTTGCAAATATTTATGATAACTGTGCGGATATTCTTGATGAATATAATAAAAACCGCGGAATAGCAGATGCTGGAACATATATTGAAGGTGCAAGAAGAGTAATTGACTGGGCAACTTTTGGTAAAATTAAAAGTACAACCCATATTAAAAACGACTTAAAAAATAAATCCCGAGAGTTAAAAAACATAAATGTTGCAGATGAAAAAACGTTTAGAGAAACCTTCAAAAAGCTTTCAGGTATTGATTATAACGAAGATAACATTAAAGAACTTATGACACTTGTTTATGAGCAAGGGGTTGATTTTGAAAGTGAAGAATTTAAAACAGCTTGCAATAAAGCTTTCGGATTAAAAGGAACAGAAAAACAACAAAAATATGTACAAAGAAGTACAACCGCCGATGGAATCGGTGACATAGTTTTAATGTTAGTATCTCTTGGCGCCGTTTCAAAAACTAAATTAATGGGAAAACTTACAACTTCACTTTTTAAAACTTTAGAAAAAGGTGCAGGAAAGATTTTCTCAGGAGGTAAGGTTCAAAAAGCCTCAAAAGTCGGAACTTCAATGATTATGGGCGGAGCATCATTAGCAGGCTTTACCTTAACAAAAGAAACATTAGATAACGTTACAAACCCAATGCGCGATAAAGGTAAACTCTCAACCTGGAAACAAACAGGAATCGCAAGTTTAGAATCCTTCGGATTTGGAGCAATGGGCGGATTATTAAACGAAACGGTTGTCGGACCGTTAGTTAAATATTTATCAAAACCTGCTAAGCAAGCTGCACAAGCAGTAGGAAAAGTTTTAAGCGAAAACGCAGAAGTCAGCGGTAAAGAAATTCTGCAAGCCTCCGTAAAATCGCAAAACTTTAATTTAAACGGCTTATTCAAAATGAGTCCTGCCGAGTTAAAAAGCTTTGGACAAGTACTTGGTGCACACGCAGCAGGTTTCGGGGTTGAAGTTGTCGGATTTGCAGGATACGAAGCAGGACTAGATGCAATAAAAGATATTTGCGACCCGAAAACAGGCAGATTACCTGAAGATATGACCTTTGAAAATCTGACCAAATATCTTGGACATAAAATCGGAGAGCAATTCTCAAGTTTAGGAACAATCAAAGGTATTTCGCAATTATTGATGATGAGTAAAGGCGGAAGAACTGCTCAACATGCAATGATGTCAAAAATGATAGCTGACAGCGAAAAATTATCTGATGTTAAATTCAAAAAAGTTAACGATAACGGCAGTGAATCTATTGAAATGACCATGCCTGATGGCAGCAAACAGCATTTTGCAACCTCAGAACAAGCAATTCAAGCTTGTGAAACAATAATGCAAATGGAGCTTATTGTAAACAACCTAAAAAAACAAGAATCTACAGAAGAAACAATTGAACAGCCGGAAGTTAGAGAACAAACAACGAAAACTGAAACTTCAGAAAGCTTTGAAACAACTGAGCCTGTTGAAACCACAGAAAATTCAGCAGTTAAAGAATCTGCTGCTCCGATTATTCCTCCGCGCAAAGTAACAATCGAAAAAGCAATCGAAGCTGACTTAAGAGAAATTCAACAAATAGATTTGGAAGCTTTTACAGGCAGATATGATATTTATTCAGAGTTTGAAACCTATAAAGCTGATTTAGAAAGACAAGGAGTAGAAACCTTCACAATGAAATCTGATGACGGCAGCATCATCGGATATTATCAGCTGGAACCTGTTAAAAACGGTGAACTTTATATTTACAGCCTTGGTGTAAAAAAAGAATTACGACACACCAAAACAGGTTATAAAGCACTAAAACAAATGCAAACGCAAATAACAAACTTAGCTCAAGAACAAAACATTGATAAAGTTTCACTTGATGTTGATTCGTCAAAACCGGAACTTGTAAAACTATATAAAAAATTCGGATTTGAAGTAGTACGGGAAGATGCAAGATCAGAAGCAGGTCAACAATTCACAGACTACAGAATGGAAGCTAATGTTAAAAAGGTTCTCGGGGTAATAGAACAACCAACACCTGCTCCTAAGCTTACTTATGAAGATATAGCGGAAAAAGTAGAAAAATATGCAGAAACACATTCAAGTTGGAGACGAAACGAATTAATTACACTGGCGAAAAGATCTCCCGAACTTATGAATAAATTATTAGATGCTAAAAATATCTCAGATGCACAAAACAGATTTGACTATTCAGATATTGAAAAATTTTTCAAAAATGTTGAAGAACCTTCAAGTATATTGAATGAACTGCTAAATGAAACAGATACCTATGATAACCACCCTTACTTTAGATTCAACATAGATGATATCATAGCTATTAATAATTTAGCCGTCAAATATCCTAAATTTATTGAAAGAATATTTTTTGCACAAAATACAACAGGAAACAGACGTTTTAACCAACATGATATAAAACATTTAGCCAAAATAGCTCAAGAAGTAGAATCTTCAAGTGAAAATCTGCAAGTTTTTGAGGAATTATTTAATTTTAAAACCACAAATTACGAAAAGAAGACTGATTATCGATTTGATGGACGATCTATAGCTGAACTTTTCCCATATATGAAAAATCCTTCCGAAAATTTCAAAAAATTATTCTATGCAAAAGACACTATTTTAGATACGAATGGAAATATCGTTGAGGATAAGGGTTACCGTTTTAACTACTCATGCTCTATACTTAAGATATTACCACTTATGGAAAGGTATCCTGAAGTGAGTGATAAAATTCTTAATGCCAGAGAACCAAAAAGCTACAATGATTCAAGTCAAATGAAATTACGTGTTTCAAATACTAATATTGAGAAATTAATATTATGTGCCAAAAATAATCCGTTATTGTTTAACAGAATATTTAATGAAACAGATAATAACTCCAATACTAGACCTTATGTCAGCGATTACAGCATTGAAGATCTGATAAAAGCAGCAAAAGAGTCACCTGATTTATTCGATTTATTATTTAATGCCAAAAAAGGAACAATCCAAGCACATGCCGTTAGTTCATTTCATATTTGTGAAATCATTGATTTTGCTAAAAAACATCCTGAAATTTTTAATATGGTGTTGATTAATCCTGACGGCACATTTAACCCTCGTTTTTGTGAGTATGAACTAAAAGATGTTTTGAATTTGGCATTGGAACACCCTGCAGAATTTGAATTTTATTCCAAATTTAAAAAATTTGATGGTAATGATTACAGATTTTCTCATTATGAGATAAAAAAAATAATAGAATTATCACAAACAGAGTCAAAAGAGCTTATTACCAGATTGTTAAATGAAAAAACATACGATGACTATTTCAAAAAGGAAAAATTTTATCTGGAATCTCATAACTTAGAAGCTGTTCTTGCTGTAGCAAAAGCTCAACCCGAGTTATTTGAAAAAATGCTTAGCAGTATGATTTTAGATAGTCAAGGCAATAGAAAACACCGTGTAGATGCAATAGAAATGGATACACTATTAAATTTCCATAATTCATCTCCCGAATTTTTTGATAAGTTATGGAATATGACATATACAAACGAAAACGGAATAGAAGTACACCGTTTTTCAGGCAGTGATATATATTCTTTCCAATCACTTAAAAACAGGAACTCTGAACTTTTTGATAAATTTGCATTCGCATTGGATACTAATATGAAATTCAGATTCAGTTCGTCAGAGATTAAACTGTTACTTGATAATACCAATACCACATCAGAATTTTTTGAAAAATTATTAAACCAAAAAATAGAAATCGACGGAAAAGAATCTTATCGTTTTAACGCAGGCGATATTCACAAATTGCAAAACTGTTCAACAGAATCTCAAGAACTTTTTGATATATTATCTAACTGTAAAACAAAAAGCACAGGTAATAATTATACGGAAAGAACCGCATTCTCAAGTGATGATATAGTAAAACTATTCAAAATCAAAAAAGAAAATCCTGAAATTTTTGACAAATTAGTAAACTCTACAGTGCTTCTAAAAAATTATCCGCAAGTAGATTGGGATTTTTCTGTTAGGAATCTGGAATTAATTATTAGTGAAGCAAAAAATTCTCCGCAATTTTTGGATAATTTTATTGCCCGTAAGTTGGAATTTGAAACACTTAATATTCAAAATATTATAGAAATAACAAAATTATCAGCAGAAAAACGCTCAATTTTAAAAACATATTTGGAATATTTTAATAAAAATATTAATTTATTAAAACATGCCGATGAAAATCTGACATTAAATCAGTTAAATAATATGATTGTTTCATACCGTCAAGGTATGTTCAACATATTGGAACTGGCAGGGGATCAAAGCTTACGGCATACTGTAGGATTAAAATATAAAGGACTAAAATCATTACTTGATAACGCAAGTTCTTTATCACTACTAGAGGCACATGCCCCTGCAGCAACTGCCGAATTAAAAAATCATTTAGGACAGCTTCCGCACCCGGAACAAAGACTTGAAAAATTATCTGTTATAGCTTCTCTTGTCGGAAAAATTGATTATTCAGTAATGCCAAACATAATCGAAAAAATCAAATCTCCTGAAATGACAACCGCTCAACAAGAACTTGCCGACAGGATTTTTTCTGACAGAAATGAATCTTACTCAACACAGGTTGAAAACTTTATAAGAGAATTTAATGTTCCTGAATCTAAACAGGAACTTATCAGAAGATTTTTATTGCAACAAAATCTTCAAGAAAAATACATAACTCCGCCGCCGATTGAAAGACAACTGGAAATCATCGACAAAAAGATTAACGGGATTCTAGTAAACGATCAAATCCCGCAAAATAAAAAACAAGCTTATCTTGAAGTCCTAAACAGACAAAAACAGGAACTTCTCTCAAATCCTGAAAAATATACTCGCCGCAGACTTAATGAAAATGTAATGAAAGCTTTATCTGCTCAGGTTGAAGCTCATATCAATCTGCCAAATTATAATTATGAATTTACCAAAGCTCTAAACAGAGAAGTCTATAAACTCTATGACATTCAAGACTATGAATGTTTACTAAATTCAGGTTTAGAATTTGATACAACTTACTTCTCAAAACTATTCGACGGAAGCTCTAACTCTAAATTTAAAACCCAATTTACAAAATTTCTTGAACTTATAAAATCAAATCCGAACAGAAGCTTAACAGAAATCTATAATCTGATACCTGAAAACAACCAAACTCGCAGATTATTTGAAGAAAACGGACTGGATTATGAACGCTGGATTCATTTTGACGAAAATTCAAGACTTCCGTTTACCCTTAAAATTGATGTAGAAAGTTCTGTCAAAGCGTCAAGAAATAACTTAAGAGCTGAAATGTCCTCCGAAGTAGCTCAAAAATTAGACCCGCAAGAAGTAGCTAAGATAATAAAAATCTTAGATGACATGGAATTAGACTCTGCAAGTCAAAACAAATTACCAAAAATTATAAAAGCAATAGAAAACCATATTCAATCCAACGACTATTGGAAACAGCAAAATGCAGATATAAAAGAATTTCTCGACCACATAAAAATTCACAAGAAAAACATCCATGATTTAGAATCCTTAAAAGATACAAACGAAGAATTATACGTACGACTTTGGGATAACGACGATATCGGACGCAACGTATTTTTCGGAAACCACGTCGGCTGCTGTACATCAGTCGGACACTGTAATTCTTTTGCAAATATTCAGCACCTGATGAACTCTTACGTAAACGGTATTGAAATCGTTGACAGATCAGGAATTTCAATGGGTAACTCAATGTGTTATTTTGCAAAAGTTGATGGTGAATTAACGTTTATCATTGACAGCTTTGAAGCCAACGGAAAGTTAGGCGCAGCACCTGAAGTAACAGATGCGATTATAAATTACGCAAAACAGGTTTGCCGTGAAATGGGACGACCTGACGCTAACGTTATGTTTGGTCCAAATTACAACAAAATAAGCAAAAACAGACTTCTTGAAACCCCGAATCATACTGTTGAAGTTATCGGAAGAGCTCCGGAAAATACTTATATAGATGCAGTAGGCGGACACAACAGTGTTAACGCCCCTGTAAAAAATCGTGAAATGTTGGAAATTGTTACAAAAAATAATATTTAAACAAATTTTAGCAATTTTTTCAACAAACAAGTTTTATTATAAATAGGTTAGTAAAGTTTTAGAAAGGTAGAAAAGTATTATGAATCCAATATCAGGAAATGTCGTTCCAAGACCAACATTACCAACGTTGCCGAGCCGTCCGAAAACAACTCCATTGGCAGGTTTGGTAACCCCGCGCCAAACTCCGCCGGTAAAAATTCCGCAGCAAACTCCGCCATTATCAGGTGCCGTAATGCCGCCTCCAACTCAACCGGGACCACTCATTCCGAGCAAAACCCCGCCTTTAGCCGGTAATGTAATTCAAAAATCTAAAATGTCTTTAACAAAAAAAGGCTTAATAGTAGGAGGTATAGCTGCTACAGTAGCACTAATCACAAAATTAATTCATAAATATACAACTCATAAATGATAAAAATTTGCACAAAATATATTATACTATTCCTAAGAATTAAAAAGAGGAATTAAAATGTATAATCTGTATAGTGCAACAATAGAATTAACCCGTCAATGCAATGCTAAATGTAAGCATTGCATTGTTGATGCCGGACAAGCTTTAGATGATGAAATGTCAACAGACAGGATCATGACCCTGATAGAAGAACTTGCAGATGAAGGTTGTAAGGATATTGTATTCACAGGAGGAGAAGCCTTATTAAGAAGAGAATTTCCGCTTTTCTTACAAAAAGCAAAAGGTTTAGGTTTAAACATTGTATTTATGACAAACGGCTTACTTTTAAACGATTCGACAATAAACATATTAAAACTTTTTGATATAACAATCGGAATAAGCCTTGACGGTCCTGATGCTCAAACTCACGACACAATCCGCGGGGTTAACGGACTTTTTGAACACCTTACAAAAGTTATTCCACAACTTAAAAAAGCAGGAATTTATACCGCTATATCAACAACAGTTATGCAATCAAACTTTGACAAACTTGATAAAATAAAAGATGTACTTTTAAAATTAAAAGTTGACTCTTGGCAATTACAAGTTTTAAAACCATGTGACAGAGTAACTGACGATGAACTTTTAACCGAAACCCAATATTATAAACTTGCAGAAAAAATAGTTGAATTTCGTAAAAAGTTCGGTAAAAAAATGCTCATCGTAGAAGCCGACTGCATCGGCTATAATTCAAAATTAACACAAGATTTATACATAACCCAATGGCGCGGCTGCGAATGCGGAATATATTCGGTTTCAATAGCCTCTGACGGTTCTGTAAAAGGCTGTCCAAATATGAATAATTCTGAAGGTAACGTTAAAGATGTTCCGTTTAAAGAAATCTGGCAAAACCACAACTCTTTTGCCTATAACAGAAAACCAAATATCAATAACTTGCCAAAATATTGTAACGAATGCCCTCACAAATACGTTTGTAGAGGAGGTTGCCCGACAAATCAAAAAACCGCACAAAATAATCCGTTTTGCCTATATAAAATAGAAACTATCGGGGTTGATAACCAGTAAAACAAATGAAAGAATTTGACATCAAAAGATGTAAAAATAAGATATTGTTGTAGTAAATATTGAAGATTCTCTATACCCAGAAAGTAATAATTGTATGGAGATAACAATTAAGTTTATAAGAAAAGGCAAATGTATAGAAAATAACTGTTATGAAAATTCTTTTAGAACTAATGAAGAAAAACAGGAATATAAACGAAACATTATCGAATATTTTCTAACTGAGTTACAAAGAAAATACAATAAATAAGAAAAAAATTATTATGTTACATTTTGCTTTTAACTGGGATGTTGTAGTTCCTGCTCTAACAACTTGAAATTACTCAAAAAGTACACTCACAATATTAATAAAATAAAGGAGAGGTTTAACCCTCTCCTTTATGGCTCACGATAGCGGACGAGATTAGAACTTGGGCAATCTACGAAACCGCCGCTTAAGCATAGACAAAATGTCATTATGCACACAGTAAAATGCACTTATAATATACATTTCACCCCATAATATAATTCAAAAGTCCGTGCCCTGCAAGTCGGATAACACTGAAAATAACCCTAAAAATTAACCTAAATCACCAATTTTGATATTAAATATTAAGATTTACAATATTTATTGTAAAAATTTGTACATTTTTGTCATTTTTTGGTTATAATTTTTTATGAGAAGGATAGAGGACATGTTAATAGAATTTAGTACTGAAAATTTTAGATCAATAAAAGATAAGGTTACATTGACATTAAAAGCAGCAACGGATAACACTATTTCTAAAAATGTTGCAAAAATTAAATTACCACAAATTGAAGGAAAATTAAATACTCACAGAATTTTAAAAACTTCAATTATATATGGTGCAAATGCGTCTGGTAAATCAAATATACTTAGAGCAATGAATATAATACGTCAAATTATATTACATTCAAATATGCATCAACCAAATCAGGAATTTCCAATCGATAACTTTAGATTAGACTTTACCTGTGCAACTAAACCTACAGCTTTTGAATTTATTTTTATTCATAATAATGTTAAATATGCATATCAAGTTGTTTTAACAAAGAAAAAAGTTATTGAAGAAAATTTATATCATTGGCCAAATGGACGTCAAGTTAAAATATTTGAAAGAGCTAATAATAGCATTGAAATTGGCAATTCTTATAAAGGAAACAATAAGGAAGATGAATTAAGAACTAAAATATACGCAGAAGATACTGCGGAGAATATTTTGTTTTTATCAATGGCTAATAGGGTAAATATCCAGCCAATAAAAGATGCCTTTAACTGGTTTGCAACAAAACTTGTTATTATGTACAGGCAAAATGGTATTGGACAAGACACAACTAGAATGATAGCAGAACATATGATCAGCCAGCAAGAAGTATTAAACTACCTGAAAGTCGCAGATTCCCAAATCGCTGACTTTATGATAGTTGAAAATGAAATCGAAGATGTTGAGCAAAATGCATTTATGAATAATTTTATAAAAACAGTAATTCTTCCAGAAATAGCAAGAAAAGAAAATATTAAAATAGAAGATGTAGGAAAAATTGTAGGAAAAAACATTAGTGAAAAGACAAAAAGATATGCTATAAATGAAAAGGGAGAAAAAGTTTTAGTTGATTTTGATTTCTCTGATGAATCCGATGGCACACAACGCTATTATGGATTGATTGGTCCAATAATTTCATGCTTAAAAAGAGGATGTACAATATTATTTGATGAACTTGAATTACGATTACATCCGTTACTATCAAAAGGGATTATTGACCTATTCACATCTGACTTAAATTTAAAAAATTCTCAACTAATAATTACTTCTCATGATGTTAATCTATTAGATACCAAGGGGCTATTTAGAAAAGACCAAATTTGGTTTGTAGAAAAGAATGAAATGAGTGCTACCGAATTATATTCCCTTGATGATTTTAAGGGGGTTCGAAACTCAATGATTCATTCTAAAAATTATCTAAGAGGAAATTTTGGTGCAGTTCCTGATTTAGACTGGGAGATTATAGATGGTTAAACGAGAAATTAGAGAAATCTCAAGAAGTCGAGATTTAAAATCTATAAGAAAGAATATATATATTTCTTGTGAAGGAGACGCTGAAGTAAATTATTTAAGGGGATTGAAAGAGCATTTTAAGAAGAAAGCGACTATAAAAATTAGTAATAGTAAAAGGACTGCAGCAAAAGATGTCGTTAAGAATTTAAAAATACGATTTGGGTCAGAATACAAAAAGGAGGATTTAAAATATTGTGTATTTGATAGTGATGAAAATACTCAACAAGATTTAGATGACGCAAAAAAATTTGCAAATAAAATTAGTTCAAAAATAATATATTCAAATCCTTGTTTTGAAATATGGTTATTATGGCATTTTGAAAATGATTTTTCTATTCAAAATTCTAGAGAAAACTTAAAAAAACGAATGGAAGATATAATTAAGCCTAAATATTGGAATGACTCAAATTTATACGACTTTTTTCGTGAAAAACTGACAAATGCTCAAACAAATTATTTACATAGGAAAAAAGAATTAGAACAAGATAACATACCTTTTTATTCAAAAGAAAGTAATCCTTACACTAATTTTGATGAATTATATGACGACTTATCTAAACTGTAACTTAACTATTATTGTTAGTATTTATACGGTTGCAGGGTGTGGTTCAATGTATTTAGCTGATAATTTGCCGCATTCATCATGTTGGCTGACGCATTGATTTGCTTTTGCAGTAATCGCTGTTCTTGCAAGTGGGTTATGGATGCGTTACTTTCAATCTGTCTTAAATCGTTAAAACAAGCTGCTCGCATTTCTGGCACAAGACGATTACAATGAGAAACTTTTTTATCAAAATCTTTCTTCCGCTGTTGCCAATATTTCTTTTCTGCTAAGATATACTCCTTTTCCGGGTCAAGGTTTGCATACTGATTTGGACAAAATTCGTTCCATTGAGGTTCAAAAAATGCGTTAGCAAACACTGGCGCTGATATAAATAATATGAGTGTAGTTGTAAATATTTTTTTCATTTTTATATCCTTTCTTTATTTAACGTATTTTTACCCTTTCGCAATAAAAGAGGAACATTAAGAATAATACAAACTAATAGTCCTATAAAAAATGGAATAAGCATATTGGGATTACTTGAAATTAACATTATTATTCCTAAACATAGTGGTACTACTGCTAAAATAATTGCAACAACCCATGATAAAACCTCATTATTCCAAATATCTTGTCCTCGTTTCTTTACATTAAACATATGTAAGGTCATTATTGGAACAGCGAGTATAAAGTATGTTTCAGTAATATGAACTGTTTCAGTCGTTATAATAAATGATAATATATGAAAAATTATATTTATTAAAATAAGATACAGTATGTAATAACGTCTATTTATGCATCCTTTAAAACTAAATGGGTTATAATTATATTCTTTATTCATCATTTTTTACCTTTATAAATTTACAAGTCAATTAAGTATATGAACATAAATTGTACTATCTTGATATTTAGGTAAATGTATATTATATTTTTCTCTCAATAAACGTAATTCATCTATACCAATACACATTGTAGATTGATTAGAAAAATAGCATTTTTTTAACTGCTCATCAAAATTATCATTTGTATTCTTCTTCAATCTTAAACAATATTGATTATCAGAGGGGTTATACTGGCATTTTTCTTCATTACTTTTTTTTTCATTTTCATAACGAAAATTCAATTCTTGTAAACATTTAGTTTGTTGTACAATATTGCATTTTCTATTCATCTCATAAAGTTCTTTCTCATAAGCATATTGAGTTGAATTAGTATTTAAAGGTATTGGTTTTATTGTACAACCGGGATATGAATATGAAATATATGAACTATCTACATATCCGAATTCATAATTTTGTCCTGATACATACTTTACATAGCTCCAACCATTTATTTGCTTTTGAACAGAAACAAATTTTCCCCTTTCCAGTTGACCAATTACAGGACTATTCACATTTGGAGAAGAATGTACATTTAATTTATCCCAGACATTTACTTCGTGAGAATATACAGGACTTACACAAATAAATAGAATAAGTATTGTATATATCTTTTTCAGCATTATAACCTCGCTTACACTATAAATTTTCTAAATCTATTATATTATGACTTTATACATTGTAATTTACAATATTTATGCCGATTAAGTCAATACTTTACCAATTAAGTTCGTTCAAATAATGTACTTTAAAAGTTATTCTAAAGGAGAATTATGAACGATATTAAAAATCTATTAGGAAAACGAATTAAAGAATTGAGAAAGAGTCAGGGTATTTCGCAGCAGCTGCTTGCAGAAAAGGCAAATATAGACCAACGAAGTCTAAGCCATGTTGAGTGCGGTGATACATTTCCTTCTCGTGCATTATTAGATATCGCGAAGGCTTTAAATATAGATTTGAAAGACCTTTTCGACTTTGAACATCTTGCAGTAACACCTGATAATATGAGTGAATATATCAAAAATAATATAGATTACTTACCGCAAGATGATTTAAAAGCCGTGTATCGTATGGTTAAGTCCTTACGTTAATTTCTCTTTCAGCCACTTAACCGCTTCTGTTGCCGCTTTTGAGGCTTTAAAGATATAATTTGTATCGTTTTTGAGGGCTTTAATCCAACTTTGAACATACGCTGAGGTGTTTTGCAAATCCGCTTTTACACCAAACTCCGCAAGTAAAAATGCAGCTCCGATTTCAGCGGTTAGTTCTTCTAAGGCTCGACCTTGCTCATTACGTTCCATTACTCGGTTACAACGTGTTGATTGCATTGTTGAATGTATAAGTTCGTGAGCTAATGTTTGATAATAAGCAGTTTGGGTTTTGAATTTACCCATAAACGGCATATTGATAAAATCTTCATCTAGTGAATAATAAGCCCGCTCACCTTGATGTCTTATCCTCATGCCGGTAGCTGTGATTAGTCTATCAAGTTCTGCTATCGGTTTGTAATTTACAGGTTCTGCATTAAAATCTATCCCTTCAATTTGAGAATACAAATTAAAAACATAATCAGTTTTATAATAGTTCTTTATAACTTCTTCCTGCTCATCTTCATCTTTCGATTTCATAGGGCAACAAATTGTTATCGGTGTACCCTTTTCACCTTTGCGAACTCTGCCGCCGAGCCGGTCAGCCTGTCTAAAACCTATCCAGTAATTGCCAGTAAACCCTGACATCATGCCGGTAGTCCATAAAGACAACAGGTTAAGCCCGTTATAAGTCCGTTTTGTTAAGTAGTTCATAGGGATTAACTGTTTTTCAAATGGTGATATCCAAGGGATTTGACCTTGTTCCAATGCGGTAACTATCTGATTAGTAATCTTTTCTTTGTAATCTTGTTTCATAATTCTATATCCTTTCATTTTTCTTTTAATATGTACGTTGTTATATTTACCCCTGTGAGATTGCCATTTAAGCCATGTTGAATTTTGCCGGCATGGTATTTATTCTGCCGACATGAAATCGTTTAATTATGCCAATCCTCGCAGGGGTAAATGTAATTTATTAGTTATTAAATAATTTGTGAGATTATTCGTTAAGAAAGCGGCAAATTATTCCGCCATACGCTGAAGATACTTTAAATATTGCGGATAAATGATATTATCATAGTTAAAAATATAACTAATACGATGTTGCGACGGTCTGACATATTGTATATGTAACGCACTGATATGTTTTTTATCTTCCAACCAGCGAAGAATATTAGCCCACGTACGTAATTTCCAACTCTCAATCTTAATAGTTCCTACAGTTCTGCCAAGTGAGTATAAAAATAACTCACCATAGACGTAACGTAATAAATTAAATTTCTTTTGTTCTGACATATCGAACCTCCTTTATACTCTGTGTAACTTATACCAACTACAAAGCAGGTAAGGGTAAGGGGCAGGGGCAGGGGTAAATATTATTGACAACTTTGATACTGCTATCCTGAAACATTAACAGAGGGCATAAAACATTTTATTGAGCAAAAACGCCACCACCTAAGCCCCGCAACTATGCAAGGCGGAAACCTCCGGCAGGCGAATGCGTGCCTTGCATAGTTTACCCTGCCTGCTATTTTCTATGCTATAAGTGGAACAGAGAGTAATAAGAGAGGTGGTTTGTTAGAACAAAATTATATATTTATAAGTAAACCGGGTAGGTTTTATGCGGGTTTGGAGGTTATCTGTAGTTTTCCGTTTTAATCTTGTAACTTAAAATTTTGAATTTCTGTATTGAAAAGATGTTGTAACGGATAAAAGAAAGTAATAATTTTTTACACCTGACAAAAATATAACAGAGTGAAGTTTTACCACCGAAAAGTCCTTAACTTTTCCTGAACAAGCCGTTTGTAAATAACTGAATCCACATAGCCCCATTCGCCCTTTGGGGTGGGTCGGGTGGGATAGAGAAGCGGACTTAAACAGTCGGGATGAATTTTTTAAACTCCCTCAATGTCAGCATGCACAATGGTTAAGGTGGTTAAGTTGTTTTTATATCTCTCATTATTTTTATAAAAAACTATAATATACATAATATAAAAAAAAGTGGCTAAGGAGATTAACCATCTTAACCACTTCCAAAAGACTATATATTAAATAGGACTCCCTGTGTAAATTGCAATCTTATAAACTCGACTAATTTCATCAAATTTTGCCCCTTTAAGCAGTTGATATTCCGTTTGATTAGCTCTACCTTGTCTAGTATCAATTTGAATGAACTCTGCAATTTCAGATTTTATATTATTAAGCCTTTTTGCAAATGCGTGAACACTTTTATAACTTTTAATAAATTCATTATTATATATGAAATGTCCCTTATCTTCTGATTGCTCAATCATTATTATAAGTTGATTATAAATTTCATTAGCATTATAAAACGCACCTTCTTTTGAATTATGAATAAACTCGGCTAAATAAGAGATAATAATATCATTATCCAAACCGGTACGTTGCTGACATTTTGTCATTTTCTTCAGGTTCTGTTCAGCTGCGTCATATTCATCAAGAAAAAGTGTATAAAATTTTGCGAAATCCGCCATTCTAAAACTGGTTTTAAAACCAAGATATTTTTTCTTAGAGATTTTTTGTAATATTTTTTGAACTTCATTCAATAATTGCGACAAAATTTTATTCCTATCTTTGATTATATTTTCAAAAAGTTCAGTCTCTGCGATATAACTATTAGCAGGAATTGGTTTCACACTCAACAACAATACTCTTTGAAGAATATCATCACGCTTAAAAGTTACCCCCATAGTAGTTATACCTAAAAAAGCATCTATTTTTTCCTCATGAATTTGGCTATTAGTAAATAGTTTTCTTTTTCTGATTTTTCCACCTGTCGCATAGACCGCAAGTTTATCGCTTAAACCGTCTTTATGTGTATCTAAATTATCGATTGGAAGAAAATGAGCATTCGCAACTAATACATCCAAATCTTCTAACTTTCCAGGCATGGCACAGACATCGGCTTTGTGTCCATACAAGGTTTTTACCATAGCCCTTTCAAGAGTAGATTTTCCACTCCCTTTAGTGCCTGAAACCGTCAGTATCGGTTTTGTTGGTAAAAACTCGGGCATAAACAAAGAGATAAAAAATGCTTTTGCGAGTCCTACTTGTACCTCCGCATCCACCATGTTTTCATTAAAATTACACAATGAAATAATACGTTCATCAATATAATCAACGTCAGATTCTATATTCTGATATTCAAAAGGTTGAACTTCAACTATATCAGAGAATAATACTCCATCCGTACCGTTGTAGCATAGTTCAGGTTTACCTGTTTCAGTTAGCTTATAAAATTGATTTCTACTGCATTTGGTATATTGCACATTGTTTTTAATATCATAATGCGAATATTTAAAGACCTCACTCAGCTCTCCAGTATGCAAACAATAAATTGTTATGGCATTAAATATAAATTTATATTCCGGCAGTTGCGGATTTATTCCATAAAATGACATCCAACCTTGATAGTTTCTATTCTCTAAATCTATATGCAGGGTTTCATGCGTTTCATTACTCAAATAATAACATTCTTCACCTTCAGTCTTAATAAATTTTCCGTTTTTACTTAAATCATCAATGATTAAATCAGCAATTTTTTGCTTTTTAAGGTTTGCATTTATCCTCTTACTTGAATATAAAATATTTTTAACTTGCTGTTTTGTATCGTTAGTTTCTTCCCGCAATTCTGGGTTTCGTTCATAATTTTTGTATTTATCAATACTTTTTGCTATCTCTCGTACTTCCTTGTCAGGTAATGGAACTGTACATAAAGAGTCATTAAGACTTAATAATGTATCTGTAAGAGTTGCCAGGTCTAAGCCTTGTCGGGATAACGAACCTGCTAATTTTACAAGCCTATCATGTCGTTCTCCTTCTTCAAAAGAGGAGGTAGGGTTGTATTCAACCCTAGTAATTCCTCCTTTGCCCTCTTTTTTAATTTGTTCACATTGGCTTAAAAACGCCGAAATATCAATAATATTAACTTTATTATTCATCTTTTTCTACTCCTTCTTCTATGATGTAATATTCTCCGGATTTGTGTTTACTCCCTGGGGCAACAACCAATCCGCCTTCCCCGCGAATATCTATTCCGGGTAAAATATTTGTTCTGTTTCCTACATGTTCTTCGGTTCTATAATAGAAGTGATAACCGCCGCCACCTGTTTTAACGGTCATTTCAGGAGTTGGAAGTTTATCTTTTATTTTTTCTAAACTTTCAAACCCGCCATGTCGTGGGTCTATATCGATTACCACAAGACCATTTCCTGTTATTATTCCAAAATTTGCATTTGGATGTTGTTTTAAAATGTTCTTTAGTTCCTCATCTGACTTAATAAAATTATCCTTCCAGTTAAATTTCACAGGATGTTTACCCGAGCAACTACATTTTTTACCTTTGTAGCAAGTACAGCCCCCCAGCTCATTGATACCGTACAATTCGATTAAGAAATAATCCTGTTCAATAAGTGAAGATATTATTTTATACTTATTCATCAATTCTTTCCTCTTTCTGCCAGTATTCCGGCTTTTGTTTATTACTTTTTAACTCTTTATGAATATCCAAAATCGCTTTAGCAAAATCTCGCAGATTTAGATTTATCTCATCGATGTCATTATCGGTGAGTTCATCCGCTGTGTATTTTTGCCAAAAGGCTTTTTTGCTTTCATAAGATTTTTTAATCATTCTTCTACTTTATGTTTCATTTAGAAGTTTGAAAATCTTTTTAAAAAAACTTGAGAATAAAAAAATCGCACAAATTATATAGTTTGTGCGGTTTATCAAATAAAAAATATTCTCAAAAAATGATTATTTTATTTCTTTGGGAATATTTATAAATTTATATTTCTTTTTTAACTGATTGTTGATAAAATATTCTGTATTATTATTCTTGCCTAAGATTTCTTTCAGGTGTTTTCTTGCTTTCGATATTCTCTTAGGAATATCTTTTGTCGAACTTAATCCTAGTGCAGCTGCAATTTGGTCATATGTAAACTCTTGATATGGTTGAGAAAAGAATAAATTGAATGTTAAAAACTCTATATTATCACATTTGTAAAATTTTTTACTTGCAGCATTGTAAACCCCATTTTTATAAAGGTGGAATATGTAAAAGGCTACTATTTCCGCTCCTTCAGGTTTCAGTTCTTTCTTTTTATGTATTTTTTCTTTCCAATCTTCAAAGATTATCAACGGATTATCATCTTGAAATAATAGTTCTGATATTTTTATTATTTTTGCTCTCTTGCTCATACAAAAAATGAAAAAATGCGTATTTAGTTTTATTACTTTCCGTAATATATTCAAAAAATCTATCATAGCCTATTTTATACGGTGAAACCATATTATTTGCAGCCCATTGTTTTACCTTTTTAAATATTTTGACATGAGTTTCAAGGTTATAAAAATATAAACTGCGGCTATTAACAGACGCTGACAAATAATCATTAATTACCTTTGTAATCTTGTCAGGGGCTGGACAGCTGAACCTGCAACCAATAGCAAAAGGTAATAGTTTTTGTACAGTAATTGAATATTGTTCTATTTTTCCTATATTATTTATACTGTCTTCTATATCATTTTTATTCACTTCGATTTTTTCGACTATTTCCACGGGTATTTTTAAGTTGATACTAAAATATAATTCTATCCTAACTCCGCATTCGTTTAATAAATCTAACTCTTTTAAAATATCTTTAATTGAGTAATTTTCATAAAAAGTTGATATAGTTGAAATTTCTAACCCTGAACTTTTTGTCAATGCATATAAAATAAAAAAAGTTCTATCATCTATAGTTTTGGTGGTATCAGGCATGCAATTAAATCCTTTACATAAATTCATGAAGTTCCCGCAACAATACATTTATTCAAGGGGAATTTTCATGTAGAATTATAATATAAAATAACAAAAAAGGAGTTCCAGAATTTTGAAAAAAGCTGTATTATACGCTCGTGTTTCATCTAATGAACAAGAGAAACACGGTTTTTCCATACCTGCACAGGTTAAATATTTAAAAGATTATGCACGACAAAATGATATTACAATCGTTCAGGAGTTTACAGAATCGCAAACGGCAAAAACATCCGGCAGGGTTGAGTTTAACAATATGCTGAAATTCTTAAAATCTTCTAAGGATGTAAATATAATTCTTGTTGAGAAAACTGACCGTTTATATCGTAATTTTAAAGATTATGTAAAATTAGAGGATGAAAATTTTGAAATTCATTTGGTAAAAGAGAACGAAATCTTAGGGAAAAATGCACCTTCGCATACTAAATTAACACACGGACTTAAAGTTCTTATTGCCAAAAACTACATTGATAATCTTAGAGAAGAAACAATGAAGGGCATGAAAGAAAAAGCAGAGCAGGGTATATTTCCTAGCCGTGCACCATACGGATATAAGAACATTAGAAATTCACAAGGTAAAAACGATATCGCCGTAGATGATTTAAACGCTCCATTTATCAAAAGAGCTTTTGAAATATATTCTTGCGGCACAATATCGCTTATGGATACGGCTCAACAACTTCTTGATGAAGGTTTTTGCTACCGCTCTTATCAAAAGCGGATTCCGAAAAGTGCATTAGAACAAATGTTGAAAAACCCATTTTATACTGGAGTTTTCAAATTTAAAGGCGAAATAATGCAAGGAAAGCATACTCCGCTTATAACTAAAAAACTATTTCAAAAGGTTCAATCAGCGTTTACTAAAGACGGGAAGTCTTTATACCGCAAGCAAGAGTTTTTACTTGGAAACTTTTTAACTTGCGGAGATTGCGGATGTTCGATTATTGGTGAAATTAAAAAAGGTAAATATATCTATTATCATTGTTCCTGGGGGCATGGCAGGGATAATTGTAATAACAAAAAGTATTACAAAGAACAAGAGATATTTGAACAACTTGAAGGGGCTATAAAAGCCATACAAATTGATAGCGGACTTAAACAGGAAATCTTAAACGCAATAATTGAACTAAATAAACAATCTCAAAGTTTTCAGGAAGATAACCTCAAACGTCTTAACGCATGTGCTGAAAAATTAAGACGTGAAATAAGTTTAATATATCAAGACAAGTTAGACGGTAATATTTCGCATGAACAATGGAAAGAAGAAAACGAAATCCGCCGTCAAAGATTAGAAACAGTAAAAATCAAAATTGAAGCATTGGACACAACAAATCAAAAGTTCATGACTGAAGTAAATTCTATTCTCGAACTGTTGGAAAACTTGTACGACAAGTATTTGCAGGCAAATGACGCTAACAAAGTAAAACTTTTGAAATCTGTACTCTCGAACTGTACCATAGAGGGTGAAAACGTACACTGGACATATAAAAAGCCGTTTTGTTATATCACAAAAACGGCTAATTCCAAAAAAATACTCCCCAGGCTGGACTCGAACCAGCAACCCTTCGATTAACAGTCGAATGCTCCGCCATTGAGCTACTGAGGAATATGCGGCTTATTGCCGACTTCTTTAGTTTATAACAAAAAAAATTTATTGTAAAGTACTTTTTTAATTTTTATTTGGAGAATTGAGATTTTCTTTTTATATGCTAATATAACATTGATCGGATATGTATCAAAGAAAGGAGCTTTTATGGCTAATCCCGTATTAAACGAACGAGTTTTCAGTTCAAATCTTGAATCCGAACATGAAAATGTCATGACAGTTAATGGAACTATATTAAAAACATGCTTTTTGGGGCTGCTTACGGCTATAACTTTTGCTTACAATTGGGGACTTATTTTATCAGGTTTTGCTGATAAAGCTATTGCATTATCAAAATTTGGACTTTGGGGCGGCGTTATACTTTGCCTGATAATTTGTTTTGGTCCGAAAAACAGATTTCTTATGTTTACAACCTCGCTTTATGCACTTTGTGAGGGCTTAATCCTTGGTTTTATTTCTGCTGTTGTTAATACAAAATTTCCCGGTGTAGCTTCTCAAGCTGCAATTGGAACACTTTTCGCTTTGTTTAGCATGTTTTTACTGTATAAAACAAATATCATAAAATGCACAGGAACTTTTAAAAAAGTTTTATTCACATCAACTTTTGCAATTTTTGGTGTTTACCTTTTGCAAATCATACTAAACCTTTTCCACTTAAATATACCTGCAATATTTTCAAACAGTCCGATAGGAATCGGTTTCAGCATTATTGTCGTTGCTGTAGCATCTTTTAACCTGATAATTGATTTTGATTTAATTGAAAATCTTTCTAATAAAGTAGATAAAGCTTTTGAATGGTATTGCGGATTTTCACTTCTGGTCACAATAATTTGGATGTATATTGAAATACTAAATCTATTAATGAAACTCCAAAGCAGAAACAATTAAGCAAATTTAAAAAGAACGGATTTAATATCCGTTCTTTTTTTATCCCATTTTCTAATACAAATGTATGAGATTTTCTGATAAATGTTAAAGATATAAAATTTAGCCCCGACATGTCATGTAAATCTATATATATTTTTATTGGAGCTTCAAAATGTCAGAACAAGTATTAATGCCGATGATTGGCACAAACAACATAGAGAATAAAGAAAGAGCAAAAGATTCACTGGAAAAAGCAAGAATTGCTCATGAAAAATATCTTATCGGTCAAAGAAATAATGACTTACAAGAAGCTGTAGAACACTATGTTGATGCAGTTAAATACGACCCGACAATACCGGAAACATACTATCGTCTGGCAACTTTGATGTGGGAACAAGGGCAAATCAGTATAGGAACCGCGATTGAGCAGTGTAAAACAGCAATTTCGCTATCTCCAAGTAATAAAGACGCACACCTTTATACAGGTTATTTCATGCAGCTTGCTCAGGATTTTCAAGCCGCAGAAAAAGAATTTAAATCTGCTATAGACATGAATCCTCTATCTTCAGGCAGACCGCGCATGATTTTATCTCAATCTATTTTGCAGAAAATAAATACGCAAGATAATTGTACCTATAAAGATTATGCAGGATTTTTGTACTACTTTTTAACAGGAAGTCTTATGCTTGCCTGGGACAGACCAACTATGAAAATGTTTTACAAAAACATGACAAAAGATGTTTCAATTTTTTCATACAATACGGTCGGAAAATTCTTTGAAAAATTTAAAATGTATGATTCAGCCAAAAAAGTTTATGAACAAGCGGTTGAAAACACTATTCACTCAGAACATTTTTACAATAAAATCGGAGATTTAGCGCTAAGAAGCAAAGATATTGAAACAACAGTAGACTGCTACAGAAAAGTTTTAGAAGCTAACCCGTTAAATCGTGAAATTTTGATAAAACTTGCAACAATTATTCAAACATACTTCCCAGAAAATACAGAAGAAGCAATTGATTGTTATGAAAAATTATTGGAATTTAAAATTGATACGGCACAAATTTACTATGAGCTCGGACATTTATATATGGCAAAAGAGGATAAGTTAAACTCAGTAAGTGCATTCAAACTTGCTGTAGATCATGACCCTGAAAACCCGTTTTTCAACAATTCATTGGGTTATGCTTATGCTAAAGCAGAGCTTTATGACGATGCAATAGAACACTATCAAAAAGCAATTTCAATAAATCCTGATGCTGAGTGGACATCAATCGTATGTCAAGCTTTAGGTTCAATTTATGCAGAACAAAAAGGCAATATTGAAGCAGCCGTTTCTACATATCAGGCAGGAATTATTTTAGACCCTAAAAATTATGACTTATACATAGCGCTTGGCGATATTCACATGGCAGACTATGACTTAGATAAAGCTATCCGTTCATATTGTGATGCGATAACCTTAAACCCTGATGATTACAGAGCCTATTCAAAGGTCGGTATAGCCCTATGGGAAAAGGATTACCTTGAAGAAGCACTTGTTGCATATCATAAAGCAGTTGAATTGAAACCGGAAAACGAATATGCACAAAATAACTTAGGAATACTTTACTTAGACGGACTTGTAAATCCGGAAGAAGCCTTAGAGTACTTTGAAGAGGCAATTTCATTAAACCCTAATTACACACTTGCATACTTTAACGCAGGACGAGCAAGTCAGGAATTAGGATTCACAAACGATGCAGCACATTATTATCAAATGGCTATAGATTTAAACAGATTAACAGAAGAACTTGACGAAGAAGATATTCAAGCAAGACTTCATAGTTTATTTGAATTATAAGGATATATTTATACATTTACTAAATGAGGTAATTTAAGTGTTCGACAATCGAACACTTTTTCTTTTTTTAAACAAACATGGAAATATTATTAAGAATACTAGACAAAGGGGGAAAGATATGCTAGGATAGATTTACAGGGTAAGCTCCCGTTACCACCTCCGACACAAACTTGTTAAGAGGAAAAACGCGGAAAGGTGGTGAGGAAATGCAATTCAGCGTAAGCGAAAAAGCGCTATTTCTTATCTTGTTGATAATAATAGCGCTAATCATTGCAAAATAGGGAGTTAAGAAAGGCTTTGAGAGTTCACGGCTCTTAGAGCCTTTTCCCTATATGCACATTATTTACGATTTTACGAATTTTGTCAAGAGTTACCCGTAAATATAGCCACTTGGCTATAAAAATATAATTATTTTGCAGTACTTAAAACATATTTTGAAGCATTCGTTGCAGGTTCAACAACTCCGTTATGAAATACTATAGGGAAAATATCGGTCATGTGATTTGCATCATTTTTTACAATACAAGGCTTATCGGGTTCAAATTTTGTATCTGTACCATCTGAGCAGCTTACCTCTTTATTCGGTAAACTTATACCGTTAACATCAATAAAACCAACACATTTTTTATTGCTTTCAATCCATGTTGAATCAAGAATTGTACCTATCGGTAAATCACACTTAGTAGCAATAAGACTAAAACCGATTAAAGAACCATCTGCTAAAGAATATGTAAGATATCCACCCAAACTGGGTAATGCCTGACGTTTTACCACACTAAAATAAGTTGCTCCATTTTTATCTTTTAATCCGTTTAAATTAAATTTACTTCCGGCTAAAGTAGAATTAAAAATAGCACACATGGTTAAAGAATTTTCTAAAGTTTGAGCAGTTGCACCGGGACCGCCTCCGGCATTCACACAAGCTAAATTAACAGATGCAAAATCGACATCTGCCTGAGCCGTAGCCATTCTAACCGATTGATTAAGTGTTGATAGTGTCTTTTTAAATTGACTTCTGTATTTTGCTCCGTTTGTATTTGCAATAAGTGTTGGGATTGTCATTGCCGCAACAACACCAATAATACCAAGGGTAATTAATACTTCTGCAAGTGTAAATGCAAAACTTTTCTTACTCATACGTTCAAATCCTCTTAAAAATAAACTACAACATGAACATTATACACTTATACGCTCTAAATTTCAATGTTTTGAACTTTTGAATATATGTATTTTTATACTAAGTACTGATATTCTACTGACAAGAGGGCTTATGAATAAGAAACAAATTTTTGGAAAAAGATTTAAAGAAATTCGTAAAAATTTTGGTTATACACAGGACAAAATGGCTGAAATTGCCGGAATAGAACCGCAATCAATAAGTAAAATCGAATCAGGTAAAAACTTTCCGCTGCTATCTAATCTTGAAAAAATTGCGGATAATTTGGGAATTGAACTTGAAGACTTCTTTGATTATAACCATAAAACTTCGGAAGCTCAACTAAAATCGGATCTATTAAAAATCTTTGACAAGCTGGATATTAATGACAAAGAACGCTTATTAAGACTTGCAAAGGTATTATTAGCTTAAATTTGCAATTACAGCATCCGTAAAGTCTGTTGTTGATAAACTACCACCTAAGTCGCAGGTCTTTTTACCTTCTGAAAGTGTTTTAAATAGAGCATTCTCAATCTTTTCAGCGTAAAGATTTTCACCGATATATTTAAGCATTTCAACAGCAGACATCAAAAGAGCTGTCGGATTAGCTTTATTTTGACCTTTGATATCAGGCGCAGAACCGTGAACAGGTTCAAATACAGCACAATCAAGTCCGATATTGGCACCTTGCGCGACCCCTAAACCTCCGATTAAACCGGCAGTTAAATCAGACACAATATCACCGTAAAGATTTGGTAAAACCAAAACATCAAACCTTGTCGGGTCTTGAACAAGCTGCATACAAAGATTATCAACCAAAATCTCACGAGTATGAATATTTGGAAATTCTTTAGCGACCGTCCTGAAAGATTCTAAAAATAACCCGTCAGAAAGTTTCATAATATTTGCTTTTGTCACACAGCAAACTTCATGCCTGTTATTTTTTACGGCATACTCAAACGCAAAACGACAAATTCTTTCAGAAGCCTGTCTTGTAATAATTTTTATACTGTGAGCAGTGTCACTATCTACCTGCTCTTCAACACCTGCGTATAAGTCTTCGGTATTTTCTCTCACTACAACCAAATTAACATTTTCAAACCTTGTTTTTACATTTGGAAGGTTCTTACAAGGTCGCAAATTAGCATACAAGTCTAAATCTTTTCGCAATTGAACGTTAACAGAGCGAAAGCCTTTACCAATTGGCGTTGTAACAGGAGCCTTTAATGCAACTTTATTTTCTTTTACAGAATCCAAAACTCTTTGCGGTAGTGGTGTTCCTTCCGCTTCAATAACATCAGCTCCTGCGGTTTGAATATCCCAATCTATCTCAAGCCCGCTTGCCTTTATGATTTTCATAACACTATCTGAAATTTCAGGACCAATACCGTCACCGTTTATCAATGTAATTCTGCGCATAAAAAAAACCTCCGGTTGATAGGTTTATTATACTATAAACGGGAGGGGTTGTAAAAATGTTAGGGGAAATAAATATTTATAAATCTTATGAATTAAATGTCTTAAATGATCTGCCAACGTTTTTATCTAACGCTGATTTTACTGATTCATACTCTTTTTCTAATGTTGTATGTTCTGTATCAAGAAGTTTAATTTTATTTTGGTATTTCAAATCTTTTGCACTGATTTCACGATTTTTTCTTTCATAATCAGCTTCTGCTCTTGCAATCGCGGTATCATTATCCTGTTGAGTAATATCTTGGCAAGATGTGTGAATCTTTGATTCCCATTTGATACCGTTTAACTTAACATGTAACGTATCTTGCAGTGATTCAATTTCATTTTGAATAACATTTTCAACATTTTCATTTGATGCTGCTTCAATTGTTATAATACCTTGTTTTAAACAATCCTGAATCCATTCAGAGCTTGATGCAAGATTATGATCTAATTCTGCAACATTATTTTGAGCCATCTCGTTTTTAATTGAACTTTCACCATTCAAGCGGTACCAAAGATTTGTATACCATTTTGCTTTATCTTCATCGGAATAAGTATAAGTTTGTTCTAATGTTGTACAGCCTAAATCTTCAGCTTCTGTCGTAAATTCTGATAAAATTTCATAATATTCTGTAACAGCCTTACCCAAATCAGAGTCAACACCTCCGGCAGCTTCCATTGCCTGGGCATTTAACCATGTTTGATATGTAGAACAATCCCAAAGTTTTTGTTGAGCATTGATATATGTACTATAAATATAATCCGGAGCCTCATCTCCAACAATACCCGGTGTTGCAGAGATATATTCACCATTACTGTCAGTTGCAAGTGATTGGTCATAAGCATTTTTATAAGCTAACTCAGCTTGTCTAAAGTCTACATAAGCGCCATGTGATTCATACTTATAAGCCTCATCTGATGAACAAGGACCATAGGTTTCATTTTTTATTTGTGTATTAACAATCTCTTTACCTGTGTTTTCATCAACTGTAACTTCAATCTCTTCAGTATTATAGTTACCGCTATAATCATTTTTTAATCGAGCATCTTTAACCAATGCTTCCCATTGGTTATAAACATTAGTGAAATACTCACCGTTAAGCTTGTTATAATTTTCTTCTAAAGACTTACTTTTAAATACTTTTTTAATACCGTATTTTTCTAAAAATGCATCTAAATTTGCAGATTCTCTATAATTTCTTGCATCATCAGATAACAACAATACCTGACCTGACGGATTAGAAAGCAGATATTGATTCTTCATATCTGAATATTGATATAAAACATTTGCAGTTAATGCTGTATTTTGAGCATCACCCTGAGCATCAAAAGACATGTATGTATATTGGGTAGTATTCAACGCTGCAAGATATTCCTGACTGGCTTCCTGTGATTGAATTGCTAATCTCATCTTAGAATTAGATACCTGCTGAGATTGATATTCATTAGAAGTTAATCTTGCTGTTATGGATAGTAATCTTGCTTGTGAAGCTGATATTCCCATTATCTGAACATTCCTTTCATAACTCTTATTACTCATATATTCGGCACTTCTCCATGTTTTCTTTAATACTTTTTGTCATTTATTAAGATATGTAACAAAAGTTATATAAATTGAATATAAAAAGTCAATATTTTTTTATAGGGAGTTTTTATATATATGTAAGAGATAAATAAAGAAAAAGAAATTAGTTTAAGTAAGAATTACAAGAGAGGACAAACAAATGGCTACAGTGCTATTATTTTCTGATGCAGTAACAAGCGCATATAAAGATACATCAAAAGCTTTAAAAGAAGTTGAATTAAGTGATAAAAAAGTTGTTAAAAAGACTTTAACTCAAATTATGAAACAGTCTTTCTTCCACGGCGCAAACCGTTTCGGAACAAACTTCATCGCATAACAACTTATAAATAAGTTCGTTGGAATATAGGAAATTAAGGAAATAACATAAATTAAAAGGAATTAGGAATATCAATAATAAAAAAGACCCGAATAAATCGGGTCATTTTTTTATAAATTCAAAAATTATACCTTTAATGATCTGCAAATATTTGTAATAGAAGACCGTACTCTTTCAGGAGCTCTTCCTTTTTCATAAGAAGTACAAAATGCATAATTATTTGGAAGAACTTCATGCTTAGTTGCAACTTCCCAGCATCCGGGTTTATTAACTCTACATTCAACATCTTTCAGCCAATTACCCTTTAAATCAAATACCCGCCGCTGAACTCTTGCGACTTCTGTTGTTGGAGAAAACACATTTAAAACTCTGCCTTCAACAAGTTGGGGCACAGGATTTGTACTAATTTTTGATGACATCATGTCAACTACTTCACCCTTACGGAAATTAGTTATTTTGAACTTTCTATTCATTGATTGGAAAAATTTCAATCCGTTATTAGTAACACTACCTGCAACTTCAGGGAATTTTTCAACGATTTTAACAATTTCACCTGTCGCTTTATCAATAGTTGTAAATATTTCAGTACCGTCTTTAGTAACTTTTTTATAAACATTTAATAATGGGGTTTCTCCGATTTTATTTTTTCTCGCTGGGAATAAGTTTACTATCGAAGAGCATATTTTTTGTAAAATTTTTTTCATTTTAAACCTTTCTTTCTGCTACACAATAATTATAAAACAAGCCAAAAAATAATTTGCTAAACTAATTATAAAGTTTTGTTACAATCAACAAAAAAAACATCTTTTTCAATCAATTTTAAAAACGCTTTTACTTAACAAAGATATGATTACCTCGTGTTCAAACATAAGATACAATTCCAACAACTCTGCTAATTTATCTTTTAACGGCAGATTAGTCCCTGCAAGATTATCAAGATTCTATGAAAATGCAGGGTTTAAAGGAGTTTTATCACCAATAATGGACTATAAAGCAAGAAAGTATCCTCAAGTTATAAGAAAAACACTTGCTCCGATTATTAAAAAGGTTCAAATACCAAGCAAAAACGGTTCAATCTACAGTTGGGAAGTTAATCCGGAAAACAGTAAAAAATACGTATTATTTCTTCATGGTATAAAAGGTAAATCAACAATTCCGCCAAACCAACTTTTTATTGAATCTGTAATTCAAAAAGGCGGTTATGGAATTATAACTCCGGAATACAGAGGAAGTGCTGAATTACATAAAAAAAATTTTACATTTAAAAATATTATAGAAGATGCACAAGCAACATTAGATTACCTGTATTCAAAAGGTATAAAACCTGAAGATATTACCATAGTTTCTCACTGTATAGGCTCAATCCCTGCATCTCATATTGCAGCTAAAGAAAAAAATATCGGTAAAATCATTTTAGTATCTCCAATCGTTGACGGTGGAGGTTTCGGTACTACATTACTGAAGACATTGAAATTAAAACTTCCAAACTTTCTGGAAAATAAATTAAATACTTTTATTGAACTCTTTATGCCATATGAAATGAACACAGTAAAACAAATTAATGCAACAAACAGTCCAATAACAGTAATTCTTCCAACAAACGACAGTCTTGTTTCCAATGAACAATGTTCTAAACTCATTAAATTTATCAGAAACCTTAATAATTTTATAACTATCCCAAACGGTATCCATGCCCTGACTAAATCAAACTGCAGCACAATTATTGAACAACTGTAAAAGGAACTTAAAGAGGCTAATCTTAATAACTTGTTACATTTTTAGCAACTTTTACAAACATAAATACTTTATATATATATATTACTTACACACGGAGATATGAGATATGGCAGGGAATATTACAGTAAAAGCTAATGATACACTGGTAAAAATCGTAAAGCGTGAATATGGCTTAACAAATCAGGCTGAAATCTTGAATACTATTAATTTGATAAAAAAAGAAAATAATTTAGCAAATGTAAATATTCTAAAAGCCGGACAAGAACTAAAACTGCCTGAACAGTTAAAACTGAATAATGTAACCATATTTGGCGAAAATGATAATAAAACAACATTAACATCTAATGAAGATAATTATTACAGAGCAAATGACATATTTGGAGATTCAGCAACAAAGAAAGATGAATATCCTAACCAAGGCTTTGTAGAATCTGCATTAAATACTCTTACCAAGGCTACAAAATATGTTGAGGATGTTGTAGTTAATGTTAGAGGATTATTCAATAATCCGACAACAAGAGATGCAAAAATGGCAGATATTTTTGCTAAACAAATCGGAACATGGACAAATGGAGAAAAAACAGTAGGCGGAGGTTTTGCACTTGAACAAACAGATGCCTATAAATTTGCACTTTCTCTAAATGCTGATGATTATACGATACGAGAAACAGAATATAAAGGTAAAAAAGAAGAACATGCCTACTTTGATAATACAAAATCAGACAACAATATTACCTTATTTTCAGCAGAAGAAATCAATGGCAAAGAATATCTTGCAATAAGAGATAATGACGGTAACATTCACTATTTTGATAAATCTGATAATTTAAAAGAAGTTAAAATTTAAATAACAAAAAAGCCACTCAAAGTGGCTTTTTTAATGGCGGGACTGACGAGGCTGTCTTACTCACTCGCGGTTAACGGGTCTACGAACTTTCATTTCACAAGCTTCGCTTGCTCCAAAGAAAGCTCCTCCGCCCTCAGCTCGTTCGCGCTCGAACTCTGACAGGTCTTCAACCTGTGAGTTCTCACCTCTAAATCCCATTCTTTTGACAAAAAAATAAGTCCGGTAAACGGACTTCATTTCTTGTAAATGGCGGGAACGACGAGGCTCGAACTCGCGACCTCATGCGTGACAGGCATGCGCTCTAACCAAACTGAGCTACGCTCCCATTTATTTTGGCTACCTCTTTATTATATTTGCTAAATTTTAAAATGCAACAACTTTTTTTTTAAAATTTTATTCAGGGAAAATAATTCCCAATATGAACAATACCCAAAATAATACAAAAGGAATAGTCCATAGGGTATTATATATATTCCATCCGTTCACTTCTGCATTCGGAAAATTCTGCACGTTTACCCGATTTAATTTTAACTGTATAACTATTGGAATTATTAAAGAAAAAAATACTAAATAACTATATGAATCAGGTAATTTGTCAGTAAAATTCAAAATTAAATACAATATTGCAAATAACACCCCCGGAAATGAAGACAAACAATACGCCTTTACATATTTTTCCAACAGCGGAAACAATGTAAAACATGTCGCAAGAGCAAATGCAGTACGTCAAAACGGTGAAATATCATATCCAAAGTTATTACTCAGCCTTTTCCATAATTTATATATCCAAATAATATGATACAAACCAAAAGTTACTATAGTAAGAAATATGAATTTCCACATCGGAATTGTGTCAAAATAATATTTCTCATCACCTTCAATATAATCCTTCTTTACTATAGAACTTAAATCTGCCACTCAAAATTCTCCTTATTTAACAGAATAATTATATCCTTGATAATTATTTCTGTCAAAAATAAAAAGCCTTAGCATTACACTAAGGCTTATAAAATGAATTGTAAAAAACACTTATTATTAATCTTTATATAAAGGTGCTAATTTCTTAGACTGTTGAGGAATTACACCTTCTTCGATTGATACGTAAACCCGATAATCAATATCAGCAAAACAGTTATCAATACTTTCGATTTTTTGAAGTTCCGCATCATTAATATTACCGCTTTCAATCATATCAGCAATAAATTCAAATCTTTCAACATGTTCTCTGAATCTGTCAGTAGCATAATCCTTCGCCTGCCATGTTGTAATCAGGAACGGCCAATCTGAACTTTGCAATAACAGATTTTCTCTTGCTAATTGATTTAAAGCTCTATGTAACAATTTATCCTGAGGAATTTCCTGATACTTATCAGCAATAGCTGTAATTCTTTTTTCACAAGAGTGAATAATAGGCCACATCCATTCTGTTAAGTGGTTATTCCAAACATAGAAATGTCCGCCTTGTCCCCAAGAAGATTCAGGGATTTGTATTGCTTCTGTCGGCGGATGAGCGTGCAAGTATTCACCTGCAGTCATTCTTTCAACTTGCGGTAAATAATTATGGAATTTTTTAATTACCTGTTTAATAAATTCTATACCTTCAAACCACCAGTGACCGAATAATTCAGTATCGAATGATACCATTATCAAGCCTTCTTTACCATTGTGAGAATTTTTATAATCATTCAACAAGTGGTAAAGCATTGTTGTATAGTGGTCTGAGTTTTCATTGATTTTATTTAGAGCTAAAACAGGGTCATAAAGCATTTTATCACCTAAATCAGTTTTTGAAGAAGTTATTCTCCAATAATTCATACCTGATTTATCGTCTTTTTTGTGGAATTCTCTAAATACGCCATCACCGGGATATCCGTCAGCAGCTGACCATACCTGATAACCTGCTCTGTCATTTCTGCCCATAACAGCGACTTGAGCATCTGGCAGCCAATAAGCAGAATAAGTATCATATCCGGTAGGTTCTCTTTCAGGTAGCGGAATATATTCAATATTACCGTAAATACCAACAACACGACGAGTACCGATTGAATTACCGCCTTCAATTACATGAGATTCTGTAAAGAAGTATTCAATATCATTGTTTTGTAAAGTTAATTCAATTGCAGGGCGCCAGTGTTTTTGACCGTCTTTTCCTACATATTCATAACCTTGCCTGTACGCACATTCAGGCAGCCAGCAACCAATAGCTTTTTTACCAAAGAATTTTTTAGTTGTATCTGAACCAACCTTAAATTGAGCATTCAAGTTATTATCTGTTGCCAAAAGCGGAGAAAATCCGTGAGTAGCTCCGGATGTAGTAATTTCGATACATCCTAAATCCTGATATTTTTTGAAAGCTGCAATCAAATCCATATCATACTTATTTATGAATGAATTTTTAATATTATTGAACCAGTCAAAATAATATTTAGCTAAATATTTTAAGTGTTGCGAATGAGGAACTTTCTCATCAGGATATCTGTCTAAATCCTTGGAAACACTTTTAATTCTTGAATCCAAATATTCAACAAAACCGTGTTTCAAATGTTCATCACTCAACTGTTCAGCAAGAATTGGAGTAATACCGACAGTTAATTTTGCTTTAATACCTTCTTCATACAATTCTGAAATTGCATTCAAAAGCGGAACATATGTTTCTGCCATACATTCATAAAGGTTTTCTTCTCCAAACGGCCACATCCCTGCTTTTCTATAGTAAGGAAGGTGACTGTGTAACATAAATACGAATTGTCCTACTGACATTTTTTCCTCCATTCTGCTGAATTATATACCTAAATATAATCCATTTATGTACACTTTATATATACCACAAACGGGTAAAAAATATAATCCTTTTTAACTAATTCTGCTGAATAACTTTACAAATATTAACAGGAAAACGAATTAGTACAATACTAAGTATTATTGTAAACAAATTTTAAAATTTAAATTTTAAAATTCTAACGTGTATAATAGTAAAAAAGGAGAATATATGGACAAAAATATAAAATTTTCTGTCATTTTACCAGTTTACAATGTGGCAGATTGTTTAGAAAAGTGTTTAGACAGCTTACTTGAACAAACTTATAAAAATTTTGAAATAATATGTGTTAACGACGGCTCTACAGATAACAGCCTAGAAATACTTGAACAATATCAAGACAAATTCCAAAATTATCAAATAATTACAAAAGAAAACCAAGGACTTGCACAAGCAAGAAACACAGGATTTCCATACGCAAAAGGTGAATACATCTGCTACATTGATTCAGATGATTTTGTAGTACCCGAATTTTTTGAAGAAATCGTTAAAAAAACACAGAATTCACCCGATATAGTAATTTTTGGTGCTAAAACTTATTACTCTAAATCAGGGAAATTAAGACAGGGTCAATACTCATCGAAAAATTTCAAAACTGAATTTGATATAAACAAATTATATTCATTCCATCCGATTTGTTGGAATAAAGTTTACCGCAGAAATTTTCTTATTGAAAATAACATAAGCTTCATTGATACCAGAATGGCGGAAGATCAACCGTTTTTCGTACAAGTTATACTTTCAGCCTGCAAAATCTCTGTATTAAAAAAAGATTTATACATCTACAGAAAACAAAGAGGAACATCCTTAACAGGTTCAAAATTAAAATCAGATTTTGCTCCGATTAATAATTTCTATTATATTGAAGAAATTCTAAATAAAATTAACGCTGATAAAAATATAAAACAAAAAATCACAAGCAGAAATCTGTTAAAAGCAGTCAGCCGCTATCCTAAATGCAGTGACAGTATAAAATCAGAATATTTTGAAAAGGTAAAAGAATTACTTACACATCAAAAAGGAAAACACGAAAAAGGCTGGTGGAATTACTTTGAACTAAAGGAAAACAATTCATATTTGAGTATTAAACTGGAATATTTAAAAGCAAAATTACAATCTAAATTCGCAAAAAAAGACAGGATATAAATCCTGTCTTTTAATATTATAAAATTCATAACCAAAAATTATATTGCAACTGATTGCGATTTAACCTCAACTTCTATCGGAGTTTCTTTCAGCATTTCGACATTAAGAGTTCTTGCCTGTTCGATTTTAACCATAGGTACTGTGGTTTTTGAAGGTGTTTGAGCAATAACACTGCCTTTTATTGATGTCGGAGCTTTTGTTGCCGCAATCATTGCAGGATCCGGATGAGCTTTATACTGTCTGTAATCCGTCATAATCTTCGCAACAAATCTTCTTGTTTCACTAAACGGAGGTATCGCACGATATTTTTTTACATTTGCAGGGCCTGCATTGTATGCTGCTAAAGCTAATTCCATTGACCCGAACATTTTGTACATTGATTTGTAATACATAATTCCGCCCTTGATATTATCATCAAGAGAATATGGGTTTAAGCCCATTCTTCTTGCGGTTGAAGGCATAAGTTGGAAGACACCGACAGCTCCGTGAGAGCTTCTTGCTTCGTGTCTGAATCCTGATTCTGTTTTGGCGATACTTAGCGCAATTGCCGGATCTACGCCCATTTCGATAGAATGTTTTACTATCGCTGCCTTCACTGTATTGACATTGGCTGCGTGCACAGGCGAAAACAACATATACACCAGTGCAATAGTGAATAGTAATAATTTTTTCAAAATGTAATCCTCTAGTTGTAAATTGAAAATTCTCCGAAAACTACTTTTTTGTTCCTACTTTTTGATAAGATTTTCGTCTTCTTTGAATATGTTTATGACACTATAATATTACAAAAATTTAAAATTTCAACCCCCATGGGGTGAATTGCAAAATTTTCAATAGCCAAAACCCGCTCGTAGAGCTAGCTTTACATTCTTAACATTTAGTGTAAAAAGTACGATAATTTTGTCAATAGGCGTTTGAAAAATCAAGGGTGCAAAAAATTGCACCCTACAATCTTTTGTTTTAACTATTCTTTTATACATGGAGATAAACCTGATTCAGTACCTCCCGGTCTGCTTGCATGATTTAAACATAATTTAGGATAAGAACCCATTAAATCAAAGCGAGTAGCACATTTTCCTATTTGAATATTATCTGCATTCAATTTAGAACTATTTGTATTACAAAATACGTCTTTTCCAGATTTTACAAGACAACATTCTTTAAAATCATTTGGATTACCAATTCCGGAAGAAGAACCAACCGGGACAAAAACTCGGGAACCATTATTTTTAACAAGATACATATCGTATTCATCAGCCTTATACCCAGAACGAATAACTACATAGTTATTGCTACCCGAATTATAAGCAAGAGTAAAAGATCTGGAAACACTACAAGCTGAAGCATATTTATATTTATCCAATTTACAACACGGTTCAGTTAATGGATCTCCAAAAGTCTTTGTTGCACAATCATCTTTTGGTTCTTCTTGACATAAAGAATGATTAGTCAATATTGAACAACAACCTTTACTCTTAAATACTTCTTTACCCTGACTTGCAAAAATATTACTACAGCAAATTTGTTTATGAGTTCCTAAATAATTGTCATCATCACAGCAATCTGCAGGTTCTCCTTTTGTTGGTGTACATGCCTTACACTCTTCTCGACCGCTGTATTTGTCAGGAAATTCCGTACAACAGCCCACATTAAAGTTTGACTCACAACATTCTTCACTTGTTTCACCTTCCGAACATGGAGGTTTTATATCTATCAGCTTATAATCCCAATTTACCGCATTACTTGTTCTATCTAAAGCGCCTTTTTCAGGTAACGCCAGTTCATACTCATGCAAATCTCTTCCTTTTACATTTGGACTTTTCTTGCCATTTATATCAAGTAAAATTCTTACTCCATGGCTTGGTGTCTGGGGTTCTATACAAATACTTGAACCGTTCTTTAAGATTGCACAAGCTCCTTTATATATTGGAGTATATTCTTTTTTATCGCCATCTTTATAATCATAATATTTGCTTGCAAAGCAATCGCCGCTATTATCTCCGCAATACTTTGATACTTTTAAATATTTTGTTATATACGCACCGCTTGTTGTTGCATAACTGCTTGGGGCACTCACACTTGTATACAACATTGTCTTTTTATAATCATCTGTATTCTCATTTATTAGTAAGGA
>CAJUAL010000001.1 GCA_910584405.1 uncultured Vampirovibrio sp. | reverse complement strand
TTGTATACAACATTGTCTTTTTATAATCATCTGTATTCTCATTTATTAGTAAGGATGCTATTGAACTTTCTATTGTTTGTTTTTCTCGTTTATATGCCGCGTCTAACGTTTTTTCCTGGTAGTTCTTTACCACCATTGGTAATACTAACGCGGCTATTATTCCTACTATCGCTACCGCTAGTAGCACTTCCGTCAAAGTAAACCCCGCAAAACCGCTGATAATAAAGCTTAAAGAGTTACCCCCCCCGTTTTATTAACTATACTCTTATTTTTCATCTATTTCCTCCCTTTTCCTTTATTCTATAAATTTTTAGAATTATTGTCAATTTGGTATTTTTCTTTTAACTCATAATTTTTGTCATAAGTATCATAAGTAAAAACTTTATATTCATACCCGTCTGTTGTTATTTTTATCGAATTAAGTAAATCTGTACGAAGGATTTCGGTATTTCTTAATATATCCAATGTCCCTTTATTCGGGTGTCCGAAATAGTTTATACCTGTTGAAATCAGTGAAACTTTATTACCTAAATATTCAATCATATCAGAATCAACAACTTTCGGACCGCCGTGATGACCGACTTTTAAAACTTCAACATTATGAGGAATATCTTTCTTAACCTCATTAAACGAATCAATTCCCGCATCTCCCATAAAAAGCATATCAAAATCCTTGTATGATAAAAGTGTAATAATTGAACAACCGTTACTTTCATCTTTGCCTTTAATATCTGCTTTAAACGTCTTGATAGTCAAATCTTTTTCGCGGTAAATTTCTTTATTATTTTCTGCAATCACAATCTTTTGGTTAATTTTCCGAGCAGTTGAGAAAATTTTCTTTGAAGTTGCCGTTTGCGCATTTTGTGAATTTAAATATAAAGTTTTTGTTTTGGTACCAGAAATAATATCAGGAGCACCGCCTGAGTGGTCATTATCAAAGTGAGTAACAATAACCCCTTCAAGATTCTTTATTCCTCTATCTTTTAAGTACTTCAACATAATTATTTTTGCCTGAGAATTTCCGCTATCATACGGAGCTTTACCTGTATCAATCATGAAATACTTATTTTCGGGAGTTTTAATCAAAAACGAATCCGCATTCTGAACATCAAAAGCAATTATTTCAAGATTATGCGAAATCGGTTTTAAGGTTGTAGCACCCAAAATCAAAGAAATCACCAACACTGAAATAAAACAGTGCTTATATTTGTTAAATCTAATCAAAAGAGTTCCGCCAAGGAGCATTACATAATACAAAACAAGCTGTAAGATATTTGGGTGAGTAGTTTGAATCAGGCAATATTTCATATTTGCAAAGAAATCCGAAATAAAGATAAGAATATTCAATAAATAATTCAGGAAGAAGTCAAAAACTCTGCAAACAGGATCTGCAATCGGCGGAATAACCGCAAGGACAGAACTTACAAAACCGCCAAAACTTATCACACTAAGTAAACTTACGGTAGAAATATTAGCAAAAACCGAATACAGACTAAACGTATTAAAATAAAACATCTGAATCGGAGCAACCCATAACTGCGCAACTATCGGGATAAGCACGGGAACTTTAATCCAATTCGGAATAAAATCAAGCTTCGTTCCAACAATATTTGCAGTTGTAAGCAAACCAAACGTTACAAGAAATGACAGTTGAAAACTTACATCGTTAATGTATGCCGGATTATAAATAAGCATAATTACGGCAACCAAAGATAAAAGCGAAACACTGTGAGCATCCCTGTCAATAAGTTTACCAGCTAACACAAACAACAGCATTAAAGCTGCTCTGATTACAGACGCACCTAACCCTGTCATAAGAGTATACAAAATTACAACAAGCATACCCGACAAAACCCTCGGTTTAAACGGGACACCCAAAAATCTTAAAATAAAGAACCAAAAAGTATAAATAAACGCAACATTCATGCCTGATGCTGCCAGAATATGTAATAACCCTGAGTTTATAAACGAATTTTTAATATACTCGGGCGGAGATACTGCATCATCACCAAATACTATTCCGCCTAAAACCTCTAAATTAGGACTTTTCAAATATTTTGAATGAACATTTAAAACCCTGTTTCTCGTATTATTCAAATTTTGTAAAAATTTCCACTTAAAAGAAGGTTCCTCAGATAATATTCTCACATCATCCGATTTAACGTACATTGTCGTAAAGGTGTTAAAATTCCTTAGATATCTGCTATAATCAAACTGCGAAGGATTTGTTGCATAAAATGGTTTTCTCAATCTGCCCTTCACAGAAATTTTCTCACCTATATTTAAAGTCTTAAGAAAATTTTCATCTCCTGATATTGTCACAAAAGTTTTGGCATGAACTTCAACATCATCTGCCCTATCTGTTTCCATAAAGAACTTAACCTTAGACCTATCGGAAGAAGTTGGCACGCTTACAATTCTGCCTGAAATATTTGCATCAAGCGGCACCATTTGTAAAAGTTCATCATAGTTTTTAATCTTAAAAAATGTTACAAAGAACCCGAGATAAAAAACAAACATGAAAATTAAAACTTTGCGAACATTAAACAATCTTAAATACATCAAAGTTATTAAAATCAGAGTTACAACCACACAGTAAATAACGGCAAAACCGTAGAAACACGCCAATATCCCACTCATAAAAATCATTGACGTTAAAAACATCATCAGATTCTTATTCTGAATAATATCCCTTAATACTTCTTTTGTAATAAACATAATTCCAACACATAAATGATAACATACTTAAAATTATTGTGTAAATAAAAAAAAGATGTTATACTGTCAGGTGAGGAAGAGAATAACATGAGCAGTAATGATTTTTATATTGAGGATTTTTTAAGACAAGCAGTATCAGTCGGTGCGTCTGATGCGCATATTTGCGAAGGTGAAAGACCTGCAATCAGAGTTTCGGGACAAATTATGAGAATTAATCTTCCACCTCTGACAAGTGAAGATATTGAATTTGTCATAAGAACAGTTGCACCTACACACTTGAAAGACCGTATTACAAGATTTTTTGATATCGACTTTTCTTACGAAATTCCCGGATGTTCAAGATTTCGTATAAATATGAGCAGACAGCTCGGTAAAACTGCAATGGTTATTCGTGCAATTCCGTATTATATTAAAACATTTGCAGAACTTGAACTTCCTACAACATTAGAAGAATTTGCAGCATTCAATAACGGACTTGTTCTTGTTACAGGACCTACAGGTTCAGGCAAATCAACAACAATCGCGTCATTAATCGATTTTATAAACGCAACAACTTCAAAACATATTGTAACTATTGAAGACCCTGTAGAGTTTATATTTACCAACAAAAAATCTATCGTATCACAGCGCCAATTGCTGATTGATACACCGTCTTTTTCAGATGGGGTTAAATATGCATTAAGACAAGACCCTGACGTTATATTTATCGGTGAAATCCGCGACAGAGAAACCGTTGAATCTGCACTTAAAGCAGCTGAAACAGGTCACCTTGTTGTTTCAACAATCCACACTAACGACTCTGTTCAAACAGTAGGCAGAATTATTAACTTGTTTGAACCGGGCGAAAGACCTTTTATCAGAGAACAAATTGCAAGTACATTAAGAGGAACAATTTCTCAAAAACTTATACCAACTGTTGACGGCGGTTCTCGTGTTCCTGCTGCGGAAATTCTTGTCGTTACTCCGACAGTTAAAGACTTTATCCAAAAAGATGAACTTGAAAAGATTTACGAACTTGTTAAAAAGGGTTCATTTAATAATATGACAACAATGAATATGTCATTATTTAAACTTTATAATGAAGGTAAAATATCTCAAGAAACTGCCATTACATATTCTGATAACAAATCCGAACTTGAACAGCTGATGAGAGGTATTTACCACGGCACAGGCGGTTAAACCATAAGACAATGCAAAACAGTTTTGTAACAGACGCAATTAATTTAAAATCCTATAACTTAAGTGAAGCAGATAAAATTATTGTCATGTACTCTAAAGAAAAAGGATTAATCAGGGGGGTAGCTAAAGGGGTTAAAAAACCTAAAAGTAAATTAGGTGCCCGCATGGATTTGCTTGTCGCTAATACCCTAATGCTTCATAAAGGAAGAAACCTCGATACAATCTGCCAGGCGGAAGTTGTTAACTCTTTTTATAAAACCCGTCAGGATATAGATAAAATTTGCTACTCAACTTATGTAACAGAAGTTGTTCATAATTTTGGAATAGAAGAAGACCCGTGTTCTGAAGTTATTTACAACCTTTTATACAAAACGCTTGATTCTATTGCAACAGCTCAAAATAAAATTGAAATACTTCTTGCTGTTATCAAGTTCCAACTGAAGATGATGATAGAATCAGGTTTTGGAATAGAATTTGACAAATGTCTTTGCTGTCATGAAAACATTGAAGAAGATACAATGTTTCTTGTACCTCACCTTGGGGGAATTGTCTGCAAAGAATGTGCACAAAAAATTCCGTATAATAAAAAACAATTACCATACAAATTAAGAGATTTCTTCAAACAAATGTCTGTTAACGACTTTAATGAAAAAGGAGAATATGAACAAAAAGCCAACGAAAAAGTTTGTACGGTAACATTTGAAGTTTTAAAAGAATACATAACAATGAAATCACCTAAAAAATTCAAATCAACGGGAATTTTACAAGAAATGCCTGCGGGGTAAATAACAGGTACCCAATTAAACACCCGGGGGTTGAATTAAAAAATTATATCCTATAATCTACAAAAAAAGAGGTTCCAATGAAAAAATATATACTACTGGCAGCAATCATGATTTGCGGAACTACGGTATTTGCAGCAGATGCTCAGATGTTTAAACTTGATAACGGACAAACCGTCGTTATTCAGGAAGTTAGAAACAATCCTATAGTAATTATTGATACCTGGATAAAAACTGGTTCAATAGATGAAGAGGATTCAAATAACGGAGTAGCTCACTTTTTGGAACATTTATTCTTCAAAGGTACAAAAAACCATGCCCCCGGAGAGTTTGACAGAATCCTAGAAACAAAAGGGGCAATTACAAATGCTGCGACAAGTAAGGATTTTACACATTATTACGTAACAATTCCGTCAAAAGACTTTGATTTGGCAATGGAACTTCATGCCGATATGATGATGCACCCTCTTATTCCGCGCAATGAAATGGAAAAAGAACGAAAAGTCGTTTTGGAAGAAATTAATAAAGACTTACAATCACCGACAAAAATTCTGCACGAAAATCTTAATACAATGATGTATCAAGACCACCCGTATAAAAGAAAAGTTATAGGCAGAAGCGAAGTAATCGAAACAATTACCCGCGATCAGGTTCTTGATTTTTATAACAAACATTATTCACCTTCTAACATGATAACTATCGTAATCGGTGATGTTGATACATCTCATGCTTTGGAAAGAATTAAAGAAGTTTTTAACTCCGAGCAAAAAAAACAAACCAAAATAATTTACCCGAAAGAACAACAATTAACAAAACAAATAAAAAAAGCTGAATATCTTCAAACAGAATCAGGCTATATGGCAATGGGATTTCGCGGAGTTTCAATAAGCGAAAATGACTCTTATGCTTTGGATGTTTTAGCAACAATTCTGGGCGACGGACGCTCTTCTGTATTAAATCAAGTTCTAAAAGAAAAAAAACGTCTTGCATTTTCAGTTGATGCAGGAAACATGACCTCACGCGATGACGGAATTTTTTACATAAGTGCAAATTTTGAACCAAATAAATGTAAACAGGTTCAAAATGCCATATTTGAAGAAATTAAAAAAATTCAGGAAAAAGGTGTCACGGATGAACAACTGAAACTTGCAAAAAACATGATTGAAAGAAATACTTATTATGCAAGAGAATCCATAACAAATATTGCAACAGAAATCGGTTATACAATGGCTTTAACCAACGATATAAAATTTTATGAAAACTACCTGAATAACATAAAATGCGTTACAAAAGAAGCCGTAAAAAAAGCTGCAAATAAATACTTAGGTGCAGAAAAAAGCGCAATATCAATTGTTCTGCCGGAAAGCGCAAAAAATATTCCAATATCAAACATAACCCAAAACTCAGGTACCGCACAATTGGTGAGTGAAAACAAAGAAACTCAAAAATACCTGCTTTCAAACGGCGCAACAATGCTTTATACACAAAATAATGCAAACGATATTATTGCAATAAATATAACCTCCCGCGGCGGACAGCTTTTGGAAAACGTAAGAGGAACAGCTAATCTTACGGCATCTACAATGATGAAAGGTACTAAAAATTATACATCACTAGAGTTATCCCAAGTATTGGAAGATAACGGGATTAAAATTGCTCCAAATAGCGGAGCTGATGCTTTCTCAATAAGCGTTTTGACAACAAAAGATGAATATGATAAAACTCTTGAACTTTTAAATGAAGTTGTTAATAACGCAACTTTTGATAATTTTGAAATAGAAAAAGTAAAATCTGATAAACTTAATTCTATCAAAAAAAATAAAGACAATGCACTTCAAAGAGCGATTGAAGAATATAGAGATTTAATTTATTATAATACTCCGTATTCAATATCATCAAAAGTCTTAGAAAAAAATATTCCAAATATAAAACGCGATGATATCGTAAACTATTACAATAATATTTTCGATCCCCAAAATATGGTAATATCAATTAACGGAAACATTGATAAAGATAAGACTATACAAGAATTAAACAAAATTTTCTCTCAAAAGAAAAATTGCACAAAATTTGACTATAACACATACAATTCAAAAATCACATCAATTAACGCACCGCGCGAAAATCTTATCAAAATGCCGACCCAAACCGCCTGGATACTTTTAGGCTGGCAGGTAAACGGGCTTTTAAACGAAAAAGATTACGCAACTTTGCAGGTAATAGATTCAATCCTAGGCACAGGAATGAGTTCAAGATTATTTAAAGACTTAAGAGAACAAGAAGGGCTTGCATATCAACTGGGTTCTGGGTATTCACCAAATGTTCTTCGCGGAAGCTTTATGCTCTATATAGGAACAAATCCTGAAACCTTAGAAAAAGCAAAAACAGGTTTATTTGAAGAAATTAACAAACTCAAAACCGAATACGTAGGAGATAAAGAACTTTCTGATGCTAAAGAAAAGTTACTCGGAAACTACATTGTAGGACTTGAAACAAACCTTGATAAAGCAACAAATACAGGCTGGTTTGAAGCTTCAACCCGCGGTTATGAGTTTAAAGACCGTTATGAAGACCTGATAAACAGTGTAACAGATGCTGATATAATAGAAGTTGCAAACAAATATTTCACAAATAATTATATAATGTCAGTTGTCACAACAGATAAAAAGTAATAAAAAGACCGCTTTGTAAGCGGTCTTTTTAAGTTATTAATCTTCCAAACTTTCGTGTCCTGATTTATGAGATTTAAGAAGAACGCCTCGTTTTGATGTTTGAATAAAATCAATCATTTTTTCAATATATTCATTCATCGGAATTTCAGCTTTAATCTTTTCAATCGCTTGAGAAGTATTATATTCTTCAGAAATCAATAATTTGAATGCTGCGTTTGTTGCTGTTCTAACTTCTAACGGAACCCCGCGGCGTTTCATAGCAATAACGTTAAGTCCGCGCGGAACAGGAGGTCTGCCTTCACCTTTAGAATACGGTAAAATATCCTGACGAGAAGCAGAAAATCCGCTGATAATTGCCATATCACCGATTCTGATATTTTGGTGGAATACACTCATGCCACCAACAAAAGCGCCAAAACCAACATGAACATGCCCGCCTAAAGTAACCAAGTTTGCTAAAATTACCTGATCATCCAAAACACAATTGTGTGCAACGTGAGAACCTACCATAAGCAAACACTTATTACCTATTCTTGTTGTAAAATCACCGCAAGCTGCACCTCTGTGAATAGTTACATTTTCTTTAATGATTGTTTCATCCCCGATAACAACCTTTGTATCTTCCCCTTTGTAACCTAAATCCTGAGGTTCAGAACCTATTGTTGCAAACGGAGAAATTGTACAATTTTTACCAATTTGCGCATGTTCAATATGGGCATTTGAAATAACTCTTGTACCACTGCCGATTGTAACGCCTTCACCGATAACTACATAAGGCCCGATAATTGCATCTTCTGCAATTTTAGCCGACGGGTGAATTATTGCTGTTTTGTCTATCATTATTAACCCTCTTTCTTACTAATCCGTACAATATGTTAATTATAGTACAAACCTTAAGATTTTGATATTCCTTTATATTATTTTAATATAAGAAACGGCGCGGGCTGTTTAGCCCGCGCCGTCATATCTTTAATTTTAATTATTAAAGTGATTCTTCGTAGATTTTTCTAACAACTTCACGAGAATTACCGCTTGGACCAATATTAATCAAACCGTCAAGAGATGGAGTTGAGAAAGCCAAGTCAGTTAATCTGTCAACATCATTAGAACTAAAGCCCATATCTGTAAGTTTTTCAGGAACATCTACTGATTTTAACCATTCATAAACACCGTCAGCAGCTTTTTGAGCTTCATCAGGGTTACCGGTTAAGTCCGGAACGATTGGAGCTAAAATATCTGCTAAAGTTGCGGCTCTGTCTTTATAGATTGTTTTCACAACAGCAGGCAGTAGTATTGCTAAACCTAAGCCATGTGATAAATCAGGTTTAACGGCACTTAGCGGGTGTTCAAGAGCATGTGTATAGTGTAATAATCCGTTATCAAAACAAACTCCGCCCATCATCGCTGCATAAGCCAAGAAGTATCTTGCTTCTAAATCATCAGGATTTGCAAGAGCTTTCGGCAAATATTTTGCAACAAGTTCAATTACTTGTTTTGCAAGCTCGATTGAATAAGGTGATGCAACCAAAGATGTTGCGGCTTCAATTACGTGATTTACAGCATCAATTGAAACGTATCTGGTCTGTTTTGGAGATAATTTTGTCATTAACTGAGGGTCATCAATCGCATACATAGGATAAATACAATCATATGCAATCGCAGGTTTAAAATCTTTTTCCAAATTAGTTACAACCGCAAATCTGTTTGTTTCAGTTCCTGTTCCGTGAGTTAAATTTATTGAAATAATCGGAGCAGCCTTTGTCGGAGCAAATGTAAAATCATAAATATCTTCTGCCGTTTTTTCAGGATACTCAAGTAAAATTGCAACAGATTTACCGGCATCTGTCGGAGAACCTCCGCCTATTGCAATTACGGCCTTTGCTCCAAAATCCTTTGCAAGCTTAGCTGCTTCATTTACATGAACGGTTGTTGGATTTGGTGTAACTTTATCATAATTTACATATCCGATTCCGTTATCTTTCAATGCTTTTTCAACTACATCCCAGGCGCCTGTTGCTTTGTACGCATTTCTGCCTGACATTACGATAACTTTATCAAAACCTTTCGCTTTAACATCTTTTAAAATATCATCAATTTTGTTAATAGCACCAACGCCAAAATAAACATTGGTTCTTGTTCTGATTTCTCTTACCTCATTAATATTAATATCTTTTGTCCACATATAAACTCTCCTTTCTTTTTGAAAAAATTATAAATTGGAGAAAATAAATTTTCAAGCTAAATAAAAGTAGCAAAAAATAATAATATAAACTTTGGACAACTTGTTCAGACTTATCAAAAAATCATTAACAAAATCAAGTTGAAGAATAATATAATGAAAATAAACAAAACAGATTTATTTAAAAAATTTTACAAAACACCTCAAAAAACTACATTCTTAGCATGTTTATTATATAATTTTGGTTGAGAGGTTCAAATTTGAAACATTCAAGACTTACATTACTGATATTTATAGCGCTGGTTTTAGGTGTGATATTCGGTCATTTTTGCCCGCATCTTGCGATAAAAATGAGAGCATTTGCACTAATATTTTTGCGCATGGTAAAAATGATTATTGCCCCGTTATTGTTTGCAACCCTTGTAACAGGAATTGCAGGTCATGGGGATATTAAAAGTTTAGGCAAAATCGGTGTTAAAACAATTATTTACTTTGAAATTGTAACAACACTTGCATTAATTATCGGATTAACAATGGGTAATATTTTTAACCCGGGTAAAGGTTTTGTAACAGGAACGGTTGCAAACCCCGAGTTATTAAAAGAAGCTGGATTAATGGCTGTTACAACCCCTCACACATCAATATCCGAGATGATTGTAAACGTTTTCCCAACAAGTATTGTTCAGGCAATGTCTGAAGGAAACTTATTACAAATCGTTGTATTCTCAATATTTATGGCAGTCGCAATATGTGCTGTAGGTAAAAAAGCACAACCTGTTATGGATTTACTTAACTCGGTTGCCCAAATAATGTTTAAATTTACCGAATATGTTATGTATTTTGCACCATTAGGGATTTTCGGTGCAATAGCATCTACTGTCGGAATGAACGGTTTATCAATACTTAAAAACTACGCAAAAATAATATTCTCATTATATACAGCACTTGCGGTATTCGTCTTACTTGTATTATTTATTGCTTGTAAATATGCAAGAATTTCTCTGAGAAACTTGCTAAAAGCAATTCAGGAACCTGCAATATTAGCATTCTCTACGGCAAGTTCGGAAGCAGCTTTTCCAAAAGCAATCAATATAATGGAACGTTTCGGAGTTCCTCAAAATATAGTAAGTTTCGTTATGCCGACAGGTTATACTTTTAATCTTGACGGAAGTACATTATACCTTGCAATGGCTGTAATTTTCTCATCACAAATTTGCGGTATAGACTTATCTCTGCAAACCCAAATCGGTATGATGCTTGCATTGATGCTTACAAGTAAAGGGATTGCAGGGGTACCGAGGGTTTCGCTTATCGTTCTTGCAGGAACATTATCAAGCTTTAATATTCCGATTATCGGGGTTGCAATCCTGCTTGGTATAGACCAAATCCTTGATATGGGAAGAACTACCGTAAACTTAATCGGAAACTGTGTTGCAACAGTAGTTATTGCCCGTTGGGAAAATGCTTTTGATTATGAAAAAATGAAATTATTTATAAACGGCGAAAATGAGCCGAAAAAATTATGTGAAGTAACTGAAAATATAGAGGGACAATAGAAATGACAGAAAGTACCAAAACCGAGTATAAAAATACTCTTAACTTACCTCAAACAACTCTTGCAATGCGTGCAAATGCAACTGTTCGAGAACTTGAAATCCAAAAATTCTGGGAAGAAAACAATATTTACGATAAAATTATTTCAAACCGTGATAAAACAAATTCATTTGTATTACACGACGGACCTCCGTATTTGAGTTCTGAAAAAATTCACGTCGGAACAGCTTTAAATAAAATTTTAAAAGATATTTTAATCAAATATAAATCTCAAAAAGGATTCTATGCACCGTATGTTCCGGGTTATGACGGACACGGGCTTCCGATTGAAAACGCTGTTGTAAAAAATATTAAAGGCGGTCGTCATTCAATCACTGAAACCGAATTACGTGCAAAATGCAGAGAATTTGCTCACAAAAACCTTAAAGGTCAAGAATCAGAATTTAAACGTTTAGGCGTTTTGGGTAACTGGGAAAAACCTTATTTAACAATTGACGCTGATTATGAAGCCGAACAAATCAGAGTTTTTGGCGAAATGTACAAAAAAGGTTATATTGAAAAAGGTTTGAAACCTGTTTATTGGTGCGCGTCTTGCGAAACAGCTTTAGCAGAAGCAGAAGTTGAATACGCAGATCATACTTCAACTTCTATTTATGTCAGATTCAAATTTGATGATGAAGGAGTAAACAAAATCGGACAGCTTGTTGACCTGCCAAACAAAAATGTTTATGCAATCATCTGGACAACAACTCCTTGGACAATTCCTTCAAACATGGCAATATCTATGCACCCGAGATTTGAATATTCATTCTTTGATTACAAAGGAGATGTTTACGTAGTTGCCACAGACCTTTTAGGCTCATTCTTGAAAGATGTTGAATGGGAAGAAGCTGACATTAAGATTCTTGGAACCTGCAAAGGACAGGATTTAGAATTATTAAATACAAAACATCCGCTTGTTGACAGAAAATCACCTATAATCTTAGGTGAACACGTAACACTTGATGCCGGTACAGGTTCTGTTCACACAGCACCCGGTCATGGTCTTGAAGACTACGAAGTCGGATGTAAATATAATATAGAAGTATTTTCTCCGCTTGACGGTCAAGGAATTTGGACTGATGTTGTCGGAATACCTGAGTTAGTAGGAGTTCCTTATTACAAAGGAAATTCAATGGTTATAGAAATGCTTCAAAACTGCGGAGCATTACTAAAACAACAAGATATTCAACACAGCTACCCGCACTGCTGGAGATGTAAAAAACCTGTTATTTACCGTGCAACACCGCAATGGTTTGTTAAAGTGGATAAATTCAGAGATGAAGCATTAAACGCAATTCACGGAGTAAAATGGATTCCGGCTAGCGGCGAAAACAGAATCGGTAACATGGTAGAAAGCCGTACAGATTGGTGTATTTCCCGTCAACGTGCTTGGGGTGTTCCTATTCCTATTTTCTACTGCGAAGACTGCGGAGAAGTTATTTGCACTGACGAAACAATCGAAAATGTTGCAAAAATGTTTGAAAAAGAAAGCTCTGATGCTTGGGTAAAATATTCAGCAGAAGAATTGCTTCCACAAGGATTTGTTTGCCCTAAATGCGGTAAAACACACTTCCGTAAAGAAAAAGATATTATGGACGTATGGTTTGACTCAGGGGTGTCTTGGAGAGCAGTTGTTGAAAAAAGAGCTGACGAATTAGGTCATACACCTGTTGATATGTATCTTGAAGGTTCCGACCAACACAGAGGATGGTTCCAATCTTCATTATTAACATCAATTGCAACTCAAGGAAAAGCTCCTTATAAACAAGTTCTGACTCACGGATTTGTTTTTGGAGAAGACGGACGCAAAATGTCTAAATCTTTAGGTAACTACATCAGACCTGATGATATTATCAAAAACTACGGTGCTGATATTCTTAGACTTTGGGCTGCATCTGTTGACTATAGAAACGATATCAAAATCGGTAATAACATAATTGGACAACTAACAGAAATCTTTAAGAAAACAAGAAATACTGCAAGATTTTTAAGCGGAAACCTGTTTGATTTTGATCCTGCGGTTGATTATGTTCAATACGATGAACTTAAAAATATTGATAAATTTGCATTACACAAATTAAATAAACTTATTGCAGAAGTAACCGAAGCATTTGAAAATTATGAATTTTATAAATACTTCCAATGTCTGCAAAACTTTGCGGCAAATGACTTAAGCTCATTCTACCTTGATATAGTAAAAGACAGATTATATACAGCAGGTAAAAAATCATTATCAAGAAGAGCTTGTCAAACCGTTTTATATGAAAACCTAATGACACTTGTAAGAGTATTAGCTCCTGTAATGCCTCACCAGGCAGAAGACATCTGGCAAAATATTCCGGAATGTCAACGTAGCGGCTTAATCAGTATTTTATTATCAGATTGGCCGGGGGTAAATGAAAACTGGGATTCTCCACAACTTGAAGAAGAATTTACAAAAATTCTAAAATCTCGTGAAGTTGTATCCCGAGCAATTGAACCACTAAGAGCTGATAAAAAAGTCGGCAGTTCATTAGAAGTTGCAGTATGGATTAAAGCTGAAGATGCTTCAATATTAAAAGCAAATGAAGCAGACTTAGCAGATATCTATATTGTATCTCAAGCTCACCTGACAGAAACAGCGCCAAGCAATGTTCTAAATGAACACACCGAAGAAGGTTACACAGTTTGGGTTACAAAAGCTCAAGGCGAAAAATGTACAAGATGTTGGAAATATCGTCAACTTAACGAAGACGGAATTTGTGAAGACTGTCTTGAAGCTATAAAATAATATAATAAATAAAGAGAGGCGGAGCCTTCGGCTCCGCCTCTCTTGTTATAAAACTACTTCACATTAAGTTACAATCAGGCAATTTTTATTTTCAGGCACCTTAATTAAATTGAAAGGTCGAAAGTATGCCTACTACAATCAAAAAACAGTTATTTCTGCCATCTCAGCTAAGACGTTTTGCGGACGACATTTTGAATAATCCAAATTTAATGAGTGAAAAAGATTTTGCTCAAAACCTTACTGCAATCCAAAAATCATATATGAAAACTCCTGCTCAAAGAGATTATTTTTGTACGGCAGCAGACAAATTTGCAGACAGGCTATTAGAAGAAAATAACCTTGATTTTGCAGGAATAATAATTAGTAAATTATGTAAAATTACGGATATTCCGTCAAAATTAGAAAAATTTTTAATAAAAGGCTACGAAATTGCCAAGAAAAACGGTGATTATATTCATATGATGGCAAGATTAAACAGCTTGCGAAAAATATACTACAGAAAACACAATAAATTGAGAGAATATATCCAAGTCCTTTACAAACAAGAAAAATGCCTTAAATATTTAACCGAAAATTATGAAGCTGCAACCCAAGGCTACCACTCCTTACTTAGAGCACCTGCCTCAAAAAAAGAATACTTACAGATGCTTGCACATGTTCAAGTTGAAATATCAAAAATCACCAAACGATTACACCCGCAAGAAGCAATAGATCGCCTGAACTCCGCAGAAGAAATCTTTCATAGTTTAGGAAATAATCTACATGATGACTACATAAGTATGCTTATTTCAGAAGCCAAACAAGTAATCTTACGTAAAAGTTCATAAATTTTATTTAAGATTTTTTAACATGAGCAGATTTTAAACTTTTTATGTAATAGTATATTATAAGAAGGAAAAATTATGCCTGCAGCAACAAATAATTCAAAAAGAAAAGTAGATGAAAACTTAATACCGCAAAATCTGGAAGCAGAAGAAGCCGTTCTTGGAGCTATATTAGTTAACCCTGAAACTCTGGCAAAAGTTTCAGATTCGTTAACTTCTTCAAGCTTTTACAAACCTGCGCACCGATATATTTATGATGCGATGCTTCAATTGTTTAACAACAATGATAATATTGATATCGTTTCGGTATCTGATGTTTTAAGTTACAGCGGCAAACTTGAATCCGTCGGCGGCAGAGCATATATTAATGATTTGGTTGAAAACACCATTACAACCTCAAATATCGCATATTACGCTAAAATTATTCAAGAAAAAGCCGTAAAAAGAGCGCTTATTAATGCTGGTTCAGAAATTGTCAGCAAGGGTTACGACCTTGAGCCAAGCGACCAATCTCTTGAACAAGCTGAAAGGCTTATATTTGAAATCGGTTCAAGTAAAGCTACAGCAGACTTAAAACACGTAAAAGACCTTGTATTAGATACATGGGACAGTATTGAATACCGATATAACCACAAAGATGAACTCTCAGGACTAAGAACAGATTTCAACGAACTTGACACAATGATGAGCGGACTTCACAGGTCTGACTTAATTATCCTTGCAGCGCGTCCTGCTATGGGTAAAACAGCGTTCGCACTTAACATCGCTCAAAACGTTGCAATTAAAGAAAATGTTCCGGTTTGTATATTCTCGCTTGAAATGTCAGCCTCTCAACTTGTTCAACGTATGCTTTGTTCATACGCAGAAGTTGATGCTCAAAGACTTAAAACAGGTAATATGATTCAACAGGATTTGGAAAAACTCGCAAACGCAATGGACGATTTTGCAAAAGCTCCTATCTATATTGATGATACATCAGGCTGTACACTGACAGATATTCGTACAAAATGCCGAAGACTTAAAACACAGCAAAAAGACCTCGGACTAATCGTAATCGACTACTTACAGCTTATGGAAGGCGGAGGAAAAGATGACCGTTTGCAACAAATCTCTGCGATATCAAGAGGTTTAAAAATCCTTGCAAAAGAACTTGATGTACCGATTATTACATTATCACAATTATCTCGTGCGGTTGAATCTCGTAACGATAAACGTCCGATGCTTTCTGACCTTCGTGAATCAGGTTCAATCGAACAAGACGCGGATATTGTTATGTTTATTTACCGTGAAGATTACTACAACAAAGGTGAATCAGAGGAAGAAGAAAACGTAAAAGCTTCATCAAAAGGTTTATCTGAAATTATTATCGCAAAACACAGAAACGGTCCCGTAGGAACGGTTAAGCTGTTGTTCCAAGGCAATATCACAAAATTCAAAAACCCTATCGATCAAGCCTTCGACGCCTTCTAAGGTACTTCGTACTGTACTTTGCTACTAATAGTAACTTACTTGATTCCGACAACTCAGCTCCGCAAGGGTACTTCGTACTGTACTCTGCTACCAATTATAACTTGCTTGACTCCGACAGCTCTGCTCTACTCACCACACGGGGGCGTTATTCGTCATTTTCCCCCTCAAACTCCTCCAAAAACTCAGCAGGAGTCATTCCAAATGCCCTAGATATATTTTCTAAAATATTAATTTTTATCCCCTGTTTCATATTCTCAATCCTGCATTGAATAGCAGGATCTATTTCCGCTAAATTAGCAAACTTATTTAACGACATCCCCATCTGCTCTCGCTTTATTTTTATAAATTTTCCAAGTTCTGAGTATTGCATTTATTGCAATTATGCAATACAATACAAATAAAATCATTGAGATTTCTCAATAGAAAGGGTTTTATGAATAAATACGCGTTTACACTTGCAGAGGTTTTAATTACACTTGGCATAATCGGTGTTGTAGCTGCTGTTAGTATACCCGGGTTAATTCAAAATTACAGAAAACACGTTCTTAAAACCTCTTTTCTCAAATCCGTTTCAACCGTCCAAAGCGCAATCTCCCTATCATTAGATGAATACGGAATAGATTCATTAGAGGAAATGTCGGAAGAAGATTTTAATACTCATTTTTTACCAATTCTATTATCTCATTTAAAAGTTTCTAAAATGCGTCCTAAATATAACCAAATAACAAATTTCTCAAAATCTACACCATTTAATACGTGTTTAAATAATCATAAAAAAGATTCATACCTTTTATTATCTGGTATGACAATTTGCTTCAGACAAGGCGGATATATTGGTAATTATGGGGAACTCGGTTGGACAGTCAACTTTGACATAAACGGAGAAAGTAAGCCTAATAGAGCAGGATTTGATGTGTGGGAGTTGGAAATAAAACAAAATGCTCAACCTTATTATGCTCCAACCGGAATGAATTATTGTGCAATGGCACCTCATAAATATAACGATGATTGGTACGATACAGGCGGCGGGTATACTCATCAATCAAACGGCCGATACTGTGCGTATTACGCAATGAATAACAAATGCCCTGACGGAAGTAACAGAGAGTATTTTGATTGTTTACCGAAATAAAAAAAGAGGCGAAGCCTTCGGCTTCGCCTCTTTAAATCTTATTCAAATTCTGACAAATATTTAACAAGTTTTCTCATATTTTTATTCCAGGAACCGTTCCAGTTTTTCACAATGACATCAGCCGGAGTAATTCCGCGCATTGTATATTCTTTTATCGAGTCAAGAAACATTCCTTCTCCTGTTTGCTGTTCTTTTAAAGATTTTTCTGCAATAGCAATAATTTCTTTTGCATAGTCTAGCGCTTTAGCTTTTTTTATACGGCTTTGGAGCGTATTTTTCGGAACATTATATCTCAATTCCGAGAAATCCTTATATTGAAGATGCTTAAACAACTCTTCACAATCAGACATTGCTGTTTCGTTATACATAATACCTTTATAAATAGCTAAAATAGCATACTTTAAATCTCCACCCACACAATCATGGTTTCTAATTTCGATAAAATTCCTCATCCTTACTTCAGGAAAACAAAGATTTGCCTGTAATTCATAATCTGACAAGGTCGGAGAAGTTCCTTCCCAGCCGTTTTGCATAAAGTCTTCAAACGTAATATCTCCGTGAACTTCAAAATTTAAGTTTTCCCGTTGTATAAATATCATCGGAGTTTTTAATACACAGTCTATATAATCCTCAAACGAAAACTCTTCACTGATTTTACCAAAAAATCCGCATCTGTCATTGTCGGTATTTAACCAGCTGAGTGCTCTAAAAGACTTATATCCCGTATCAACTCCGCCGCGAATAGGAGAATGTGCAAACATTGCAGTCATAAATGGCGACAATTTATTGGCAAGCTTAAACTTTCTCATCGCATCTTCTTCTGAAGAAAAATCTATGCAACACTGAATCCCTGCGGTTTCTCTCATCATAACATCAGATAAAATCCCCCACAAATATCTTGCCATTACCTTGTATCTTCTTTTTGGAATCAAATTTATTGCTTTATACGTGATATAAGGAGATACCCCGTAATTTAAAAATGTAAAATTCATTTTATCTGCTATCGGCTTCATCAATGAATTTATATGTTCAATTTTCTTTTTCACATCAAAAATCGTTTTTTCCGGTTTTGCACTAATCTCTAGCTGACAACCCGGTTCTAAAGTAATTGTATCGTGCTTATTTTTTAAACCTATTATATTTTTTTCATCATTAATATAATCCCAGGTTTCTTCTTTTGCAAAAAGTTCCAGAAAGTTTTTTATACCGTATTCACTCCAATAATCAACATTCTTAAACGACCCCAAAGAAATAGGCAGTCTTTCATATTCTATACCAATCTTAAAGTCACAAGGATTCTTAAAACCTTTGGTATATAACTTTAAGATTTCCTCTTTTTCCGTTTTTTGTTCTAATTTGTACATGCCTACCCCTTTTCACTTATTTATTATAACATTATCTAAAATATCAAAAAACAGTTTATAAACATTTACCCCCATGGGGATAAATCATTAATACAAAAGGATAACTTTTTGCTTTTATGAATATTACATGATAAACTTTTAGAATGAAGAGAAAAGCTGATTTAATTTTAGAATCTGCAAAATTTTTTAAGCAAGAAGTTGAACCCGTTCTTGTTCAGTATGAAAAAGAACGAAAAGAAGATATTCTTCCTTATATGCTTTTGAAACTTATCTGGATAAGTGCTATCTCCACTTTCATTTGTGCTTTTTTACAAATTCCTTTACTTTTAGTTATTTCACTGATTTTTGCAGGGATTTCTTTTCTGGCACGATATTTATATAAAAAATTCTCAAAAAGACACAGACGAATTGAAATAGATTATGAAATGACAATAAAACGCCAATTAATGCCTAAATTTTTGGAATTATTTGACTGTAATCTTAAATGGTATAAATACAAAGACTTTACTCTCATTGACAATAACCATGTTATTACCTATAACAAAAACGACGATATCAAAACTACCGCTCAATTAAACAATTTTTACGAACAATGTTATAACATTACAAATACTTTAAATATTTTCCCGCGAATTTATTTACACACTATAGACGATATAATCGTAGGTCATAACTTAAGTGTACCAGTCGATATTATTGAAACAGCGTGCAGTTTTGATTTTAAAAACTTTTTTAATCTAAAAAGGAATAATGTAGCAAGCTCAACGATGCAAGGTAATTCAAAAATTGCGCCGGTATTAATAATTTTACCTGTTTGTACGTTTATTCTTCCGATTCCTATTTTTGTAATTCTTATAATAGCAGCACTAATTAACAAACCATGGATAATGCTTATTTTAATACTTTTGTTATTTTCTTCTCCATTATGGCTTTTTATTGCAGGTACTACCTATATTAACAACGCTTTAAAAAATTCAAAAAATCTTATTATTCAATTTAAAATACCTAAACCGATAAAAGGACACACCCTAATATTTGAAAAAGGTTATAAGTTGAACGATAAAAACGAAAATTTTGAAAGAGTTATCCTTGAAGACCCTAATTTTGAAAATAAATATGATACATATTCAACAGATCAAATTGGTGCCAGATACATGCTTACAACAGCATTTATAGCAAGATTTGAAGATATAAAAACTGCATTCACGGCAAAGAAAATCCGCGCAGAATTTAAAGATGATAAATTAAGTATTTTAATTGAAGTAGAAAAAGATATGTTCCAAATGGGGAAGATAACAAACGAAACAACATTTAAAACATTCACCACAATGCTTGACGAAATCTATTCCGTACTGAGTCTGTCAGAACAATTAAATCTTGAGTCTAAAACAGGGTTATAATCAATTACTTTGTGGTATTATTTATGTATGAATTACTTTGAACGCGCAAAATATTTTAGAACTAAAAAAAGACTCGGACAAAACTTCTTGATTAATGGAGAAGTTATACAAGATATTATAGAATTTGCAGATATAAAAACTGATGATACAATCGTAGAAATAGGTCCCGGAGTTGGTTTTGTAACAGAACAACTTGTAAAATATGCAAAAAAAGTTATTGCAATCGAACTTGATGAAGAAGCAATTCGAGAACTGAAAAAACTCAATGCACCGAATTTGGAAATTATTCATAATGATGTTCTAAAAACAGATTTATCAACACTAACTGACGGGGAGTTTAAAGTTGTGGCAAATATCCCATACTATATTACAAGCCCGATTATCGCCCATTTATTAGGCGAAATTGATGACTTAAACAACAAAAACCGTAACAAAATCAAAGATATTATACTAATGGTACAAGAAGAAGTTGCATTAAGAATGTGTGCAAACGAAAATTCTAACGGTAAACAATACGGACTTTTAACAATACTTTCTCAGTTTTGGGCAGATGTAAGTATCTTAAGACTTGTCGGCAGAAAATCATTTTTCCCTGCGCCAAAAGTTAATTCCGCATTAGTAAAACTTGTTGTCAGAAAAGAACCTAAGCTTAAATTATCAGATTACACACATTTTAGAAAAGTAATTAAAGCAGGTTTTGCACAACGCAGAAAAAATATTAAAAACTGTCTTTTAAGCGGAGGTTTTCCAAAAGAAAACGTTACATCAGCCCTTGAAAAACTTGGGATTGACCCGAATACCCGCGGAGAAAAACTCTCAATAGAACTTTTTGGCAAACTGTCTGAAACTCTGGGGGAAATGTGAAAACAATAAAAGTTCAATGTCCTGCAAAAATTAACCTTACCCTAAAAATTGTAAATAAACGAGAAGACGGGTTTCATAATATCGAAAGCATTATGCAAACAATTAATCTTTACGATTATTTAGACATTACAGTAATAGAATCAGACAGAACAAAAATCATATTGGAAGGAAATTCTGATGAAATTCCATACGATAAATCTAATCTCGTTTATAAAGCCGCCGAGTTATTTTTAACCTCAACTAAGCTTAAAAATTACGAAATTCATGTACATATTGAAAAAAATATTCCGGTATCGGCAGGTTTGGCAGGAGGAAGCACAAACGCTGCAGGAATGCTTTTTGCTTTAAACAAAATTTTTAATAATATAATGAATGATGACGAATTAAATGACCTTTGTGCTAAACTCGGTTCTGATTTAAACTTTTGCCTAAATGGCGGACGAGCAATGACAAGAGGTCGAGGTGAAATTATTGAACCAAAAGAATTTCGCCAATTAAATATCAATTTAATAAAACCTATCGGCTTAGGCATATCTGCAAAAGAAGCGTACACAAGTTTTGCTCAAAAAACCTCAACCGATAATAACCGTCATTTAAGAAGAGAATTTGTAAACGACCTTGAATGGGCAATAATAGATAAATACCCGGAACTTCAAGAAATTCGTAAAAAATACCCGACTTCTGTTATGACAGGCTCCGGCTCAACTTATTTTTCAACACGAGAAACATTTAAAGAAGAAGACGGTTACTGGATAAAAAACGGATTAACAACAACTCCTGACGGAATTAAAATTGTATAATAAAAAACCGCTTCTAAAATTTAGAAGCGGTTTTAGTACTAAGTTATTGTTGCCCAGGAGGCGGTAACTGAATGTTATTATCTTGTGCATATTGTCTAATTGCATCATCACCTTGTAGAACAACCTCTGCCGGAATACCCTTATCAACAAGAGCTTGTTGTTGAGGATTTAATCCTGCCACAGGAGCCTGTGGTCCTGGTGTCGGAGTAACCGTAGACGGTGTCGGAGCGCCTGTCGGTGTTGGTGCGCCTGTTGGTGCTGGTGTGCCTGTTGGTGTCGGTGCGGCTGTCGGTGTCGGATCAGGTACCATTGTTCCTGTAGCACTTCTCAGTTTTGTACCTTTTGGTAAATCTAAGCGTTCCCACTTAACAACACCATTACCATCCTTAATTACGCTACCATCAGAGGCAAATACACTCGGGTTAGCTTTAATCAAGTCGTCCAAATCAGGTTTTGGTACGAGATTGTTAATCAACTCATCCGCAGATGTTGCGCCATAACTTTTTAATAACTCTAATCGATCACCATTTTGTCTTGTCCAGTTACCGTATTTGAATCCTGCTCCGGCATTACCCTCAGTACCACGTTTTGAATAAACGTTACTACTTTGGTTATAACCTGACATTCCTTCATATTGTCTTAAGTCATAATGAGCTGTCATGTTTTCACCTTCGCCGTCGGTTTCATAATTTAACTCATAAATTTCTGTATGAGTAGCCTTAATATCTGTACCGTCTTGTTTATCAGCTTGAACAAGTACATAGAACGGACCTTTGCGTCCACCTGTTTTGATAGGAGTACCGTCATCGAGCTTACCTGCAGCAACTTCTTCATCTGTTACCAAACGATAAGTGTATGAGTTAACATTGCCAGCACCTCTGTCATTTGTATTATCTCTAAATGTAATAGTTTCAGGTCTTGAGAAATCTTTAGTATCATCCGGTACTGAAACTTCTCCGTCTTCATTAGCTAAAACATATTGAGCTTTATCAGGCTTATTCATCGGATTTGTACCTGCTCTCCAGTCATCTTCCTGGAAGCCAACGCGAGCTTTCAAGCCTTCATCAACCGCACGACCTCTGATATGTGCAGGTTTTGCAGGACCTGTTGGCTCTGTATTGATTGTCGGTTCCGTATTGATTGTTGGTTCAGTGTTTATTGTTGGTTTTGTCGGCTCAACTTCAATTTTACCGATTGTTTCTTTAAATTTCTTGATAGCCTCATAACCTGCCAATAATTCTTCGGTATTTGCTTTAGATGTTGATTTACCAATTGCGGCCTCTAAAATTGCTGTTTTTATCCTTAAGTCTATAGCTTTATTTCCTGTTAATTCAAAGTCTTGAATTTGCTTCATGATAAGTTTATTATCATCGCCCTTGATATTTGCCATCGTCTTATCCATTAGAGCTTTATCCACAGGCATACTGTTAAATGCATCTTCTGTTTTCGGATCACATAGCAAGAATGCTGCCAAACCTGCCGCTACCGGTCCTGCCATTAAACCTAAAGCGCCTTTCATACTGCCTAATAAATTTACTGCCGCATCAGCTACCGCACTTGCCGTATCTCCGCCACCTTTGACGGTATGGTGCATTGCTTCCCAGGTTTCTTTTGTTACCAAATTACCCATTTCATCAGGGAATGTTTCTTTCAAATGGTTTGTTCCGTCAAATACTTCAAATTCGTATTTATCTGTTTGAGCAAAATCTTCATCATGCGCTTTATCTTTACTTAATAAGCCTGTTACCAAATTTGATAATGCTGTGATACCAAATGCCATGCCGGCTGCTTTCCAGCGTTGACCTGCGCCGCTTTCTGTTCCGAAACCGAATTTCTTGACCATGCTATCTATTTGACCTTTTTTAGAATTTAATTCTTTAGCAAATTGTTTACTTTCATCTATATTAAATCTATGGTCAAAACCTGAATAATCTATCAAGACATCTTTTACTGCTTCTTGATCTATATCACGGAAGTTTACCTCCCCATCTGGACCTTTTTTAAACATTGCCAAATGTTTTGAAAAATATTCTTTTACTTCATTATATTGTTGTTCTGTTAATTCTTCATTTTCATATGCTGTCTTTGCATCATCTATTGCATCTTGCGCATTACGATATACCTGCATCAGGTTTCTAAAATCCTTTTTTGATAATACTTTTACATTATCTTTTGTTGGAGCAGGATTATCACCCTTGTGGTCTTCAATATATGCATCTCTTTCTGCATCACTTAAACATACTTTCACAACTCCGTTCACATTTGTCATGTTTTTAACATTATTTTCAGCGGCTTTTCTGATACCTTTAACGCCTTTGCCATCAACACCGCGTTGACGTATTCGTTCTCGTTCCACACGAACTGCCATATCTCCTAAATCATTAAACTTCGGATCATTTAATTTATCTGTTACAGCCTGCTGCTTTTGCTTTAATACAACATATTCTGGAGAAGTTTCAGATGCACCTTTATATATCAAATCTGACATTTCTCTAGCTAACTTGGCTTGCTCATCTATTATTTTATCGTGTGCTTCTTTTAAATCTTTATACTCTTTTTCAAATCTTTCAAACTCTGCTTTTGTCATTGTTGGTTTACAAAATTCGTCTTTGATTGCAGATTCGTCAGTATACCTTTCCTGAGCGGCTATATCTTCTCTTGTTGCAACATGTGAATCTGTTCCGCGGACAAACAAATCTCCGCCCCTTGTTTGATCCGTTGTCACCGTTACCATATTACTGTCAACTTTGCCTGTTAGGGCATCTGCAATCTTTTGATTTAATTCTTCAATCTTTGCACGGTTCGCAGCTATCCCGCCATTTTCCGGCTTACGTAGTTCTGCGATCTGCGCTTGCAATTGTGCTATTGTTTGATTGTTACCTGCACCATTTACTCCTGCCATAATTTCTTCATCCTTTCTTATAGAAAACTTGTATTAAATTCCTTTTTATTTTTATAAAAAATTTTTGTGACTAAAAATTTACAATTTTTATATACTTTTTACATATTTCTTATATAAATGCGCAATACAAAAGAGATACACACCATTAAGAAATATTAAGCAAGTGCATTTTTATTAGGGTTTGCCTCTATTTTTGTAAATTTTCATATTGTCCTTTCTACCAAATTTAGGCATTATTATCTTTACTTAGTTCTGTTATCGGCAATTATTCATCTTATCTTTAGAATTTGAATGACAGAAGTTACAAAAGTTTACAAATTCATAAAACTCTGTTACAATCCGTTTATGGATAATCTTGTTGAAAAACTTAAAGAATTCGGGTTTAACTCTTACGAAGCTAAAGTTTATATTGCTTTGTTAAAAAAGTATCCTGCAACCGGTTATGAGGTTTCACAATTGGCTGATATTCCGCAAGCAAGAGCTTATGACGCTTTAAAATCGCTCGAAAATGAAAGTATAGTTTTTTCAACAAAAGAAAAACCTCAAAAGTATAACCCGATTTCACCCAAAGAACTTACAAAAAGATTTAAGCGTAAAATCAACTCTACAATAGATTATCTTGAAAAGAAACTTCCCAAAGTTAAAGAAAACTATAACGAACCAATTCATGCGATTTGCGGATATGAAAACAATATCGACAAATTAAAAGAAGTTATCAAAAATGCTCGTGATTCCATTTATCTTGAAATCTGGGCTGAAGATTTTAAGCAAATTGAATCGCATATAACAGAAGCTTATAATCGGGGAATCGACATTAAAATCACGGGTTACGGAAACTTTGAATATATGTTCGGGCTTGTATATAAGCATGCTGGAGCCGCTGAAATTGAACATCAAACAGGCAGCAGAATGATTTATTTACTTGCAGATAATAATGAATCGGTTTTTGGGCGTATTGAATCTCAGGTTGTATGGACTCAAAACAAAGATATTGCATTTTTAATGAAGGAATTTATTGTACATGATATGTATCTTTTAGATATTTATGAAAGGTTCCCTGAACAATTAAGATACTTCTACGGCAGTGGTTTCAAGAAATTAAAAGATAAAATTCTTGATAAAAAATTCGGTTATAACATTCATTAACAATTACTTCCAAATTAAATTTTTAAGATTTATAATTGATTAAGGAACATGCTTTTGGGAGAAAGGGAAATATGGGCGGATACAGTTTTGAGATAATCACAGGTCCGATGAGCTGCGGTAAAACAGAAGAGCTTTTAAGAAGAATCAGAAGATGCATTATTGCCAAGAAAAAAGTTAAAGTAATTTCACCTGATGTCGATACTCGTTCAAAAGGTGATTATATTGAATCAAGAAACGGATTATGGCTTGACGCGGTTAAGGTTAAACATTCAATTGAGATTATGCATTTTGTAAAAGATGCTGAAGTTGTTGCAATTGACGAATTACAGTTTTTTGATTCTAACATTGTAAAAGTTATCACACAGCTTATGAATGAGGGGAAAAAGGTTATTGGGACAGGATTGGAACTTGATTTTAAAGCTGAACCGTTTGGCTCTATGCCTGAATTAATGTGTATAGCAACAAAAGTTGATAAACTTCATGCAGTTTGTATGAAATGCGGATGTGAACATGCTACACGTACTCAAAGATTAATTGACGGACATCCTGCCGATAAAAATTCACCGCTCATTATGATTGGCGGAGATGAAACTTATGAAGCCCGATGCATTAAATGTTATGAACTGCCGGACGTTAAAGCTAAGCAAAAAGCACTAGGATTAAAACTTTTACAGTTTAACAAAAAATAATATATACAATATTCAAATGAATGTGGGATTTAAAATTTCACATTTTTTTTTATATGTGTTAATATATGCTCAGTAATAATTCCGAAAAAGATGAAACTTTTTTATCATTGTTTCGTCTACTATATGGAAGGGATTATTGGAGGTGTAAATAAGAATGAGAAAACTAATGAAAAAAAGTATTATATTTTTAAGTGTATTTATCTTTATGTTTGGCTGGATAATCCGCTCAAATGTACATGCATCAACCCCTATAGAACTTTATGACAATGTTTGGAGGCTTATCAATTCAAAATACGTTGACCAGACAAATAACGAACAAGACTGGGGCAAATGGCGCCACAAATACGACAATGTCATAAAAACAAATGAAGATGCTTATGTTGCAATTGACACAATGGTTGCAAGCTTAAACGACCCGTACACAAAATTTTTAAATCCTAAAGAATTTGCAGATGAAACAGGTTCAATTAAGGGTTCTTTAAAAGGTATCGGGATTCAAATAGGTGTAAAAGACGGTAAACTAATGGTTATTGCACCTATTGAAGATACTCCGGCTGAAAAAGCAGGACTTCTTGCAGACGATGAAATTCTTGCAATCGACGGTAAAAGCACAAAAGGGATTACCGTTGACAAAGCCGCTGACCAAATTCGCGGAGAAGAAGGGACTCAGGTTACTTTACTTGTAAAAAGAAAGGATTCTGAACCTAAAACTTATACGATTACCCGTGCTGAAATAGAAATCAAATCAATTTCACAAAAAATTCCGGATAATATCAAAATGCCAAAAGATATCGGCTATATAAGATTAAGCTCATTTATCAGCAGAAACGCATCTAAAGAGTTTCAACAAATTTTGACAAATTCGCCTGATAAAAAAGCATTTATCGTGGACTTACGTTCAAATCCCGGCGGATTGTTAAGTAACGCAATTTACATTTCCGATATGTTCCTTGACGGCGGTGCAATTGTTAGTACTGTTGACCGTGACGGATACAAAGAAACAAGCAGAGCATCACGCGGAGTACTTACAAAAAAACCGCTTGTCGTAATCTTAAATAAAGGTTCAGCATCTGCAAGTGAAATCTTCTCAGGTGCTATGAAAGACAATAAAAGAGCTGTTCTTATCGGAACTCAGTCATTCGGCAAGGGACTTGTTCAAGAAATTAACAAACTTCCGAATAACGCAGGTATAAATATTACAATCCAAAAATACCTGACACCAAACGGCACAGATATCCACAAAAAAGGTATAACTCCTGATATCGTGGTTGAATTGACCGAAGAAGACATAAAAAACAAAAATGATGTTCAACTGAAAAAAGCAATAGAAGTAGCTCAAGAACTTTCTAACGGAACATTCGTAGTAAAAAAATAATAAAAATTTAAGAAAAAAAGGGCTCTAGGTTACAACCTAGAGCCCTTTTTGTTGACAATACACCGTCTAATATGCTATAATAAGATCCTTTCCGAGCTAATGTTACGAGTAAATATAAATATTATGATCAAATAAAAAATCCCCAAGCTAATCCTGTACTACTAACTTCGGATACAATTACCCAGGCAAACAGAATTCCTTTGCCCGACTTGGGAATTAAATATAATATAAACGAGTATTTATTAAAAAACAACCCTGCTATGTGGCTAAAAGAGAAAACTTCAACAGCAGGTGTTGCTAAAAAACCGGGAAGCGTCTTGAACTAACGTCACTCGTCAAAACATTTCTTCTAAGAAGGGTAGCTTTTTGCGCCTTATATCTCAGAGCTTCCGGCTACAGATAATATAATTGATTTTCTATAAAAACTCAACCCTGCCAAGTAGCTATGTGTCATATAATCGTATTAGAAATTTCTGTTCAAATTCTTTAAAAGGTTGATTTAATTTTTCTTCAAATTTGACATAATGAAATAGTTATCATATTAAAAGATTCTGAATCAAGTTCAGAATGACAACCAACAAATTTATAGGAATTTATACAATGAATTTACACGAGCAATGTTTATTACGTTATCTTACGCATCCTGACGAATTGTCATACTCTACGGAAATCCTCAAGCTTTACAACAAAATTCTTGAGCAAAAATTCATAGTAAAAAATGTCCTTGCCAACATCTCTATGTTAAACTATACTGAGGAGGTAAATGGGTAAGGGGTAAATAATAATTGCCTTTAAAATTTGCTTGTAGGTGAGGGTTGGATTTATGTTAAAAAAATTTTTATACACATTGTGGATTTCAATATTTGTCGTACTTCTTATACTTGGATTAAAAAACGGCAGTTTTTTCAAATTTTTATCCGCAATGGAAGACAGAACCTTTGATATTCGTCAAAGTATTTTAGCAAATTCAGGTCACAGACATCACAACCCTGATATTGTAATTATCGCAATAGATGATGCAAGTTATGAATATATCTTAGACAAATACGGAGAATGGCCTTTAAGACGCGACATTTACGCAAAAACAGTTGATTATATAGAAAAAACCAACCCGAAAAGTATCGCATTTGACCTGATGTTTGTAAAATCGATAAAAAGCAGCGCAGATGCTGATTCAAAACTTATTGAAGTATTTAAAAAGTACGATAATGTGTTTACTGCAATGAATTTAGATAATCAGCCCGAAGATTTAAGGGTTCCGCCGGAATTACCCGAAAAACTTGCAAATCCTAAACCGATTACAGCAGATGAAGATTTTATGGAATTTTCTAATTGCCGTGTGATTTTAGACGGAATTTTAAATGCAACTTCAAATATTGGAATGATAAATGTTGCAAGGTCTGATGATGGTGTTCTTCGTTCAATGCCGTTATTTTTGAAGTATCAAGACAAATACTATCCGCAATTAGGATTACTTGTTGCAACTCACGCTAAAAAACATTTGGATATCAATACTTCAAACAGCAGTGTTATTTTAAATTGGTACGGACCTGCGGGAACTTTTGAAAATATTCCATTGTATAAACTTTTAAAAGCCGTTGAAACTAACAACACCTCAGCTTACGATTTTAGTAATAAAATAGTATATTTCGGAGCAACAGCAGCAAGTTTATTTGATATAAAAACAGTTCCCGTTGATAAGGTTTACCCGGGTGTTGAAGTTCAGGCAACTTATGTAAATAATTTGTTAGACGGAAACATTATCCATAAAGCACACTATGGGGTTAATATGATAATCGCAGGAATTTTAGCAATGCTGACAATTTTTGCAGTTTTAAGACTCCAATCCATGCCTGTAGCTTTCGGGCTTTCTATGACTATTTACGCAGTATACGTAATGTTCACATATTACGCTATGAGATTTAACAATGTATGGTTAAATATTGTTGCACCTCTGACTTTTGCGTTATTTGCGTTTATTATAACAGTAATTGTTAAATATCTTATAAAATCAAGAGATTTTGATACACAATATAAGCTTGCAACAACAGACGGGTTAACAGAATTGTATAACCACAGGTACTTCCAGGAGCAACTGCAAAATCAGGTATCGCATGCATCACGTTACGAAAGCCCGCTGTCACTTATAATTATTGACATTGACTTTTTCAAAAAATTTAACGACAACTTTGGACACCAATCCGGAGATGCTGTGTTAAGACAGGTTGCGTTTGAATTAAAGAAAAATGTTCGTTCTGCCGATATAGTATGCAGATACGGAGGAGAAGAAATGAGTATAATCCTCCCGAACACAAAATACGAGGAAGCCGTCAATATTGCAAACAAACTTTGTTCACTTGTATCATCTAAAAAATGCAAGCTTACAAACGGAAAAGAAAGCAATGTTACAATAAGCCTTGGAGTTTCAAGCTTTGGACAAGACGGTAAAACTCCGAAAGAACTTATTGAATCAGCCGACAAAAGGTTGTATAATGCAAAAGAAAACGGCAGAAACAGAGTTAATTAAGAATATATGAGATTTGATTTTATTGATAAACCTATTAACCTAAAGGAAATTCCAAAAGAATATCCTGCTGATTTGTGCCTTCTTGAAAACAATGAAAGACAAATCGAAGAGATTTGTGAGTTTTTGTTAGATGATGAAAAACCTTTACTTTTGGTCAACGGATTCAAAGGCAGCGGAAAATCTCAGGTTGTTAATTTTGCAATAAATTATTCAATAAATCCGAACTCAGTTATACTAAACTATACCTGCCTTGAAACAACTATCTTAGACGATATGTTATTGAGTTTCTTTGAACACTTCAGAACATATACGCTTATGGGTAAAATTACACCGCCTAAGATTAAAGTTGAAAACTTCACTCAAAAAATTAACTCCTACTTTAATACAATAACTAATCCGACATTAGTTATATTGGATTCATTCGATACGATTATAAAAGAAAACAAACAAGATGTGATAAATTTTGTAAAACATCTTACAAAATTCCCCAACATTAAAGTAATTATAATTTCAAAAGCATTACAGGCAGATGAATTTAGCGATATTGAATTTTTACAGACGACAACTTTACCGTTTTCACAAAAAATATTTGAAAAATACTTACGAGCAAACGGAATTAAGCAAATCGGAGCACTGTCTAACGAATTATATAAACAATCAAAAGGCTATTATAACCTTATAAGGCTTGCGGTTAACATTTTAAATGTCAGAGAAATATCTTTAGTTAACCTTTTGGAAATGTATTCAAAAAGTTATATGCAATTCTCAGAATTTATCATAAGAGAAGCTCTGGCTCTTGTTGACCCGATAAGCGCTCACCTTTTCAGACTTCTTACGGTTATGAGAATCCCTATTCACATAAACCTTATCAAATCTCTTCATTTATTTGATGAAGGCAAGGTGATATTTTTTGTTAATAACTCTATTTTGGCAGTTGACGGTGAATGTTTGTACTTAAAAGATGAATTTAGGTATTTTCTTGAAAACCAGATACCTGAAAACGTTATGGTAAAACTTCACAGTGCCTGTATTGATTTATATAACACCCAGCTTCCGCTAAAACCTTTGGAACGGGATTTAAAACTTTCGCGCCAAACTATGCGCAACGAAATAGAATATCACACAATGTTCTTACCGAAAAAACCTGTACCAAATCCGAAAGCAATACTTCAATTACAAGTATCGGCACCTGAAATCACTATAGAAGAACAAGTTCAGCCGACAACCGCTCCTGTTGTAGAAAAAGTTGAAGAAACAAAAGAAGAAAAAATCAATAAAATAAGCTTTATTATTGAAGATGAAGCAGTGCTTGATAATATTGCAGATTCAATAAAAGATTTTGTAGTAACAACCGTTGAAGACTCAAAACTGGAACAAGAAAGCAATTCAATGCCTCTGCAGCAGCTTTTGAACCTTGCAAGACAAGCCGAAAATTCATACAACTATAAACATGCGGTTATGCTTTATCAAAGTGCATTGACAAAAACTGACGATGACAATTTCTATACCTTCCTCCCGTCAATTTATGTAAAACTTGCAAAAGCTTACCAAAACCTGTCAGACCTTTATGAAGCGCTTGAATATTATACTCAGGCTCAGGATTTTTATGTAAATGCTTCTAATAATGAAAAAGTTTATGAAATTAAGCTTGAAATTGCTAATATTTACTACCTGATGTACAAACAGGAAAATGCAAGATTTATTCTCAATGAGTTAGAAAAGGTTAAAGATTTACCAAACGAACTTGCAATAAAAGTAAACATGGCTTGTGCAAAATTAACAGATGATATTAATCTTGAATACAACTACTATCAAAAATCAATCGCACTTATAGAACCGAATACCGATAAATCTACAGTTGCAGAATTATATTACAAATACGCAGCAGCCTGCGATGAAGTTGAAGATATTAAAACAGCCGTTCTTTACTACAAAAAATGTGTTGATATAAACCAAAACCCAAAAACAAATACCTATCTTTCAATGGCATTATCAAACCTTGCTCAGCTTTATGATGAAGCAGGTCAAACTAAATATGCACTGAAATATTACACAGAAAGTATTAAAATCGATACAATGATGAAAAATTATAACGGTTTATACAACAGTGCAATACATTTGGCTGAAATTTTTGCGGGAACCGATGATTTAAAATCACTTGAATATTTAAATAAATCACTTGATTATGCAAAAAATCTGAATGAAGTATTTTATATTGCAAACGCATCCTTAGAACTTTGCGATTATTACTTCCTAAGACGTGATAACGAAAATGCCTACAAATATGCAATAGAAGCTTACAATATTGCAAAAACAACTTTTTCAAAAGATAACCTTGATAAAATAAAATCAAGATTAGACGATATTAAAAAACGTACACCTCAACAAACACTTAAAATATATCAGGATAAATATGGAAACTAAAGAATTTTATAACAAATACATGGAAATATTTTTGGAAGAAAATTCCAAAGTGAACTTAATTTCAAAAAACGACGAAAAATTTTTATGGGAAAAACACATCTTTGATTCTCTGGCAATTTCATCATTTTTTGAAAAGTACACAACTCCGAAAACCCTGCTGGATATCGGAACAGGCGGAGGATTCCCGTCAGTTCCCATTGCATTAACTTATCCTGAAATAAAAGTTACGGCAGTTGACAGTATCGCAAAAAAAATCCGTGCAGTAAGTGCGTTTGGAGAAAAACTCGGGCTAAAAAACCTTAACCCCGTTTGTTCACGTATTGAAAACCTTGACGGAAAATTTGAAGTAATCACATCGCGTGCTGTTTCAAGATTAGACAAAATTTGTGAATACGCCCTGCCAAAACTAAAGAAAGGCGGATATTTTGTTGCATATAAATCACGCAAAACCCCTGAAGAAATTGCTGATGCTCAAAAAATTCTAAAAAAATATAACGCAAAAATCGTTGAGATTATGGAATACTCACTTCCGCTAGAGGAAGAACACACAAGAAATCTTATTGTCATTCAGGGGGGTAAATAACGGCTTGGCAGCTAAGCAGCCGGGTCATTTATTCTGAACATTTACCCCCAGTCATTCTGAGCTTGACTCAGAATCTATCAATGTTAGTCCTTCCCGTAAGGGGTAATTATTGAGCACCAATATAATTTGTCAAGGTTAAAGATTTATTCAGGGATAAATAATCTTTAACCCCCTCTTTGCTTAAATTTTTTCGTAGTATAATAAGGAAAAAGGGGTATATGTTTAATCATGACAATTATTAATGACGTTTTCACAGTACACACTAAGGGAAACACGGATATTATCGATATTACACCGCAAATTCGTAATGTCGTTTACAATCACCAACTGCAAAACGCCGTAGTTTTTATTTACGCACAAGGCAGTACGGTATCTGTTACAAATATTGAATTTGAACCGGGGTTGCTTGTAGATTTACCCGAAGCTTTAGAAAAAATCGCTCCCATAAACGCACAATATCATCACGACGAGATGTGGCATGACGGAAACGGTTACGCCCACGTTCGAGCATCAATCGTAGGAAATTCAACCCACGTTCCGCTGATTGACGGAGTCTTACAGCTTGGTCAATGGCAGCAAGTTGTACTTATTGATTTTGATAACAAAGCCCGCGCCCGTCAGGTTAATGTTCAAATTATGTATTAGAAAACTTTAACAATTTTTCGATATCCACACCCAAAACCTCAGACAACTCAAGAATTTTGCCCAATGACATATTTTGCCGTCCTGACTCAATACAGGCAATATAATTCTGGCTGACATCCATTTTCTCGGCAAGCTGTTCCTGTGTTAAATCCTGTTTTATTCGTTCGATTTTAACATTTTTTCCGAAAAGTTTTAATAACTGTGATTTATTCATAGTTATAATTTTATAAACTTTGACTTATAACTTGTATTATGTTATAAATTATTATATATTGTGTTATAAGTTATAATTGGAGAATATATGAAACTGAAAGGTTTTACACTGGCTGAGACACTTATCACTCTTGGCATAATCGGGATTGTTGCGGCAATGACAATACCAACCCTTATTACAAATCATCAAAAGAAACAAACTGCCACAAAACTTGTAAAAGCAATATCAACTCTAAACCAGCTTATAAGACTATCCGAAAACGAAAACGGAGAATTTTCAACCTGGGAAAAACTTAAAGATCAGGAAGAATTTATAACAAGATACATAAAACCCTACACAAAAGTAATGCAAACCTGTAATCCCGTTCAAAAATGCGGATATAAAGCAGGCACAGTATGGAAATATATGAATAATAGTGTCGGCTCTTACGGCGGCCCGAATTACGGAGGCAGAACACCATTTCTCGGAATTGACGGAATTGTGTATACATTCGGCTACATAAACACAGACTTAGGCGAAATCGTTGGTGATAATAATATAATAATCATCATAGACATTAACGGAAAAGACAAACCTAATCAGTTCGGAAAAGATATTTTCTTTTTCCTTAGGGATGAAAACTCAAATTCAGTTATACCATACGGCGCAGGGTTAAGTCATGAAGTAATAAAACAAGACTGTTCAAAAGAAGGAAGAGGATTTTACTGTTCCGCATGGATAAGAGAAAACGGCTGGACAATTCCTGATGGGTATCCGTTTAAATAAAAAATTTACTCTAAATATCCAGCCCCGTAAACATTTCTAAAGAAGTTACGTTTTTCAGATTCGGATAATCTTCTATATTGTTATTATTAACAAAATCAATCGCTTCATTTCTTGCAAGTTCTAAAATTTTAGCATCGCGCACAATATCTGAAATAATTAAATCAGGCAAACCGCTCTGGCGTGTTCCCAAAAATTCTCCCGGACCGCGAAGCTGTAAATCTTTTTCGGCTATAACAAACCCGTCGTTGGTTTCTGTCATTATACTTAAACGCTCTCTGGTTTCCTGCGAGCGGGAAGACGTTATTAAAACACAATAAGATTGCAGGGAATTACGTCCGACACGGCCTCTTAACTGGTGAAGCTGAGAAAGTCCGAATCTTTCGGCGTTTTCAATAACCATAACAGTAGCATTAGGAACATCAACCCCGACTTCAACAACGGTTGTGGAAACTAAAATATTATACTTACCGTCTTTAAAGTCTTTCATCACTTCATCTTTTTCGTCATTTTTAAGTTTTCCGTGCAACAACCCTATCTTAAACTGAGGAAAGACTTCATTTTGTAATCGTTCAGCTTCTATTGTCGCAGCTTTGGCTGATAATGTTTCACTCTCATCAATCAGAGGGTAAACAACATAAGCTTGGCGACCTTCTTCAACTTCCCGCCTTATCAAATCCCAAACAGCTTTATGAGAACCCGTCAAAGATGTTTTAATCGGTTTTCTGCCTTTTGGCAGTTCATTTATAACCGTTAAATCCAAATCCCCGTGAACAGTTAATGCTAACGTTCGCGGAATCGGAGTTGCAGTCATTGTTAAAATTTGCGGATTTTGTGATTTTTTCTTTAAGACATTACGCTGTTTAACCCCGAATCTATGCTGTTCATCAACTACGATTGCCCCGAGATTATTAAACTCTACATTTTCCTGAATTAAAGCATGAGTTCCGACAGCAATATGAGTTTGCCCGTTTTTCAAATCTGTTTCAAACTTTTGGCGAACCCGTTTGCCGTGACTGCCTAAAAATAATCCGACACTTAGCCCCATAGGAGTAAGCCACTGAATAAGGTTATTGTAATGCTGCTGGGCAAGGATTTCGGTCGGAGCCATTAAAGCTCCCTGATAACCGTTTTCAATAGCTGCAAGAAGCATAATCGTTGCAACAACAGTCTTTCCGCTGCCAACATCACCCTGTAAAAGCCTTTGCATAGGACTGCCTGAATCCATATCGTTAAGAATTTCATTCACAGCCTGTTTTTGCCCAGAGGTTAATTCAAACGGCAAACTCTTAATAAACTGCTGTACAAGCCCGTCTGTATGAACTTTAAGAGCATATGAAGATGTGTTTTTAGACGTCATTTCCCGCAATCTGATAAGCTTTAACTGAACAAGAAATAACTCTTCAAAAACCAACGAAAACCTTGCTCTATCTAAATTACTCATCGAATCAGGAAAATGAATCTGTTCAACCGCTTCTTTTTTATCCATTAGACCTAAGCGATTTCGAATTTCATCAGGGATAATATTTTTAATATCGTTTTTATAAAGTTCAACCGCATTAAATATAGCTTTTCGCAGGGTTTTAATACTTAAACCTTCACAAACGGTGTAAATCGGAACAATTCTTGCAACATTCAAATTATTCTTGCTGTCATCCATAAAATCACCGCTCATAATAGAATATGTCGGCTTATCCATTGTCAGTTGATTGTTGTAAGAGTTAAACTTCACAACTCCCGATACCATAATCCCTGAATTTACGGGGAATTGGGCTTTCATACGTTCTAAAAGATAACGGTTTCCCTTAGCGTTAAAAAAGCTCAATTCAAAACGACCGCTTTCATCAGCTATGACAACCCTTGTCACTGAAAGGTTATTGCGAGTGTTAAAAGTTGAAACTGATTTTATATACCCGAAAACCGAAGTAGTTTGACCTTCCTGCAGATTCTTTATAAGAGTTCTTGAAGAATAATCAATATGTTTTTTCGGGAAATACATCATCAAGTCTTGAGCCGTAAAAATCCCGAGTTTATTAAATTTATACGCAACCTTTGGCCCGACACCTTTGATATACATAACATCAACTTCTGACGGGTGCTTAAGGCGCTGAAGCTGCATATTTTCTTCTTCTTTCTTTTCCTGAGCTTCCTGTTGTAAATCGGCTTTAATAGTCTTTATCAAATGTTCAATAGATTTTCGACGCTCGGGAACAGATGCATACGGATAAACATCAAAAGCCTCAACTACAACCGCCCAGCGAGGATTTTTTTTTGATTTTTTGTAATTTTTCTTTGCTTCATTTTTGATAAAACTTGAAAATTTCTGCGTTTTACCATGAATATCTATATAACGATATTTTACCTCAATATCTATTGCAGCTTTTATTTTATCAAGATTATCAACCATAATACGATTTTACACCAAGATTTAATCAGCGCAAATGATTATAAAATTTTAACAACCTTATCTACAGCTTCGACTGCCTGTCCAGCTTAAGTTTTTACAATGCCGATAATCCATGTTTTTATTTTCAATAACCCACGCAGTGCAATATCCCGGAAAATGCCCTTTTGATTCTGTTCCCAGACACTGAGAAAATGTGTCTGTCCAAATATTTTCTTTTGAACCTCCTGCCGGCACGATTCCATCTTTAACTATTTTAAATAAAAATGTATCAAAATTAAAAATATTTGGTCCTGATGAACCGTTTAAATCAACATAAAATTTCCCGCAGCCTTGCATATATGTACCCCAGAATACTTGTCCTGAGTGATCTGTATTAAAACTTTGATCCATTGCCATATTCTGAGTACATTCACCTGACATAGCCGCATATCGGGTTGGGAAAACCAATACCGAGCCATTTTGCATAGAGTATGGATCTGACTCGTAAGCAAGATTGCGAGATGATTTCACATCACCTTCCAGTGTATAAGACTTTCCTAAACATTTCCACCTGTCACAAGAAGAAATTTTTATAAACTGCGGCAAACGCTCATATACCAAAGCTTTACGTTCATCAGTATCATCAGTCCAAGTGTCAATTGTTCCATATTCATCTACCATTAAACGAAACGCTTGTAATAACTGGCTGTAACTCTGATTTAACTTATTAACAAACATCTTTTCCTGATAATTTTGAATCAAATTCGGAATAGTCATCGCGGCAACAACACCAATTATGCCGAGAGTAATTAAAACCTCAGCTAAAGTGAAGCCTGCTTTAGAAAATACCGATTGCAGAGCTACGTGCGTAGCACCTTCTGCCAACGTAAAACCATTTTGTTTCATCATATCCTCTCTTATCAGATTATGTAATATAGCACAACCTAATAATATCATTTAAACGCATAAAACTATCCTTTAATCTACGAAAATTAATACAAAAATTAACATCACCCGCTGTATATTTTTCTTCACAAAATTCTTAATATTATAAAAACGGAGGATGTAATGGCAAAAAACAGTTTTGGTCAAAAACTTAAACAGGTAAGGAAATCTAAAAATCTTACCCAAGAAGCATTAGCCGAACTTGCAGGAATAAACGAAAAACATATTTCCAAGATTGAAACAGGCGTATACTTTCCAACCTACAAAACACTAAACAAAATTTTAAATGCTCTTAACCTGAAAATCGAAGATGTAGGACTGGATTTAGGAGCGTTACAAACCAACGACAGTCCTTTCTATTTAAAATCCCTACAAATCCTGAATGAAGCAAAATCAGAACAGGAACTGGAATATTATTACGGGCTTCTGCGTCAGGCTCAAAAAGGTCTTGAAATTATTAATAACTAGCAAAAAATATTTTTTTCATGATTTAATAAGAACATATGAAAATCCCCGCAATTAAAAGTATAAGAAATTTCGGTTTGGCAACATTAACAGCAGGAACATTATTATTCGCCCCGTCAGTTGCAAAGCCGCAAAACCAAAATAATGACAGTTTTGAAAGAACAACAATAACTGCCCAAGGTACCAGTTCGGATAAAGTGTTAATAAACGCCCCAGATCCAACTGTCAGAGTTCTTGGAGAAAATAAAACCGCGCTTTTTGTAGTTGATATTACAGATAACGTTTTATACGAATACGACAGAGAAGGTAACCCGCAAGCAGCATACAAAGTAGCTTCCGGTAAAAAGAAAACCCCGACAACTCCGGGTGTTAGAATTGTTTCTCACACAGAAACTTATCCGTATAAAAGCGCACCAAAATCAACAAAAAGATATAAAAGCCCAAATGATTACGGCCCCAAAATTATTTATATCAAACTTATAGACCCTGTAACAGGTGAAATCACAGATAATGGAGAATTTATCCACGGAAACCGTGATGCAAGCAGTATCGGCAAACATGTTTCTGGCGGCTGCATAAGAATGGATAATGAAGTAATTAAAGATTTATCGCAAAAAGTTAAACACGGCGACATTATCATCATAAAAAAATAACCCGTTTGCTCATGTATGAGTTTTATGCTATTATTTCATCATTGGGAGGCTAAATGAGTATTATTTCGGATGATAACGATTTTCAAGTTAAACCGGCAGAGAAAAAAAATCCTGTCGTAAAACCTGAAGCAATTGAGTTAGACAAAAACTTTGAAAACTGTATCCGTCCAAAATCCTTTGACACATATATCGGTCAATCAGCACTGAAAGATACTCTAAAAATCACTATTCAAGCAGCTAAAAAACGTGAACTTCCGCTTGATCACCTTTTATTTTACGGTCCTCCAGGGTTAGGAAAAACAACATTAGCAGGAGTAATCGCTCAGGAAATGGGTGTTGAAATAAAAATCACATCTGCTCCCGCATTAGAACGTCCGCGCGATATTATCGGCATTTTAATGTCGCTGCAGGGCGGAGAAATCCTGTTTATTGACGAAATTCACAGACTTAACAAAGTTGCGGAAGAAATTCTTTATCCTGCAATGGAAGATTTTTACCTTGATATGACAACAGGAAAAAGCCAAACGGTTAAAACATTAAGGGTTCCTTTGCCAAAATTCACGCTGATTGGTGCAACGACAAAAGCCGGAGAACTTTCAGGACCATTGCGCGACAGGTTCGGAATTATACACAGACTTGAATTTTATACGGATAAAGAATTATCACAAGTTATAAAACGCACAGCTGGAATTTTAGATATAGAAATAGATGAAAAAGGCGCACTTGCAATTGCAAGACGTTCACGCGGAACTCCGCGTATTGCTAACAGACTTATAAAACGAGTCAGTGATTATGCTCTTGTAAAATACAACGGAAAAATTACGCAAGATATTGCAAACGAGTCTTTGGATATTTTAAAAATTGATGAATTCGGGCTTGATACAACAGACAGAAATCTTTTAAAACTTATCATAGAAAAATACGACGGGGGGCCTGTTGGCGTCGAAACAATAGCAGCCGCAATCGGAGAAGATGTTCGAACAATTGAAGATGTTTGCGAACCGTTCCTGTTACAAGCAGGATTATTACAGCGAACTCCGCGCGGAAGAAAAGTTTCACCTGCAACTTACAGACATCTTGGTTATAAAACCCAAGACTCAACGCAGCAAAGCCTGTTTTAAAATTAAAGATTATCTCCTTCCATCCGTCTAAAATACACTTTTTGCATTAGTTTAAAAAACACGTATTATGATATAATTCGGGTATGGAATGTCCAAAGTGCGGAGCAGAAATAGATAAAAGCGCAATGGTGTGTCCGAATTGCAAAAAGGTACTTAAAATAATTTGTCCCGAATGCAAAACGGTTAACACTAAAAACACCTGCAGGAAATGCGGGAAAATTCTTGTGACAAAATGTGCAAAATGCGGAAAAATCAATCTTGCAAAAAACAAACAATGTGTAAAATGCGGATTTTCAACAGAAATCAGTGCCGTGCTTAATGAATCAAACGCAGAAACTTTCGCGGTTTTAAGAATAGATTTCCCCAATAGCGATGTTGTTAAATCAAAACTGGGATCAAATCAGCTTTACCAAAAATTTAAAGCAAACCTCGATAATCTCATTAATAACTATGTAACATCACTAAATGTAAGACGTCAGATTGTTAATAAAGAAACTTATATAATCAGATTCAACAAAGATTATACAATGTCAGCTTCTGCAAACTCCGCAATCCAGACCACAATTGAGCTGGTAAATATCCTTACCAAAATGAACGTAAAGCTTTTGGAAAAGAAACAAGTTGCATTGAAATGTAATTTTACGATTATGCAGCGCGACGCAGACAAAAACCCTTACAATATTGATACGAAATTTCAGGCTAATATGATTCACCAAAATTCGGATAAATCTAAAAAAGCCCTTGATGCGTTTCAGGTAATCACTGACGAAAGTTTTTACGAATACTATCACGAACAGTACAAAATGGAATCACTTGACTCAGCTTTAGTTGAAGGTGAAATGATAAGGTTTTATGAACTTGATTTGAAAGAATTTGTAAACCCCGATAACCTGATGAATGATACCGTAAAATATGAAGATGAATCAGAAATTCCGACATTCGTTCAAAGTGCACTTATTGATCAGGATAAACTTACCAAAGAAACACTTCAGGAAGAAAACAAGCTTGACGATGACGATATTTACGATATTGATATGATAAACTTTGACCAAATCAATTGTGCTTTTATGAAAACCGAAAGTATCAACGTTTTGGATTATGTAGTACAGGTCTTGCAACAAAACCCTATGGGAATCCTTGCCCTGAAAGCTCAGGATATCTATCAGCCTTACACCCTGAAACTTTTATCTGCCGTTGAAGAAATAGGAATTTATGAAAACATTATTCCGATAACCTGTGATGATGAGATGAAATACACTCCGTATTCATTTTTCAGAAACCTGATTTCTTCCGTATTTAATTACACAATTTCAGAAAAACTTATTGATACAAACGATTTTTCTATATTTACAAAAATCGGCGGAGAACAATTTGTTAAGGATTTAATCAAATTAAATCAGCGTCCGATGCAAGATATTGACTCAACCAGAGATGCTTATTTTGAAATATTCCTTGCTATACTTCAAGTTATTCCAAACACTCTTATCTATATAGAAAATTTTGACAAAATTGACCCGAGTTCAATGTTCGCACTTGAACAATTATTTGAACACCTTGAAGAGCTTAACATCAGCTATCTGATATCATATGATAAGACATTTTCTCTGCACAAAAACGCACATTTCCTTCTATCAAGACCTTATTACACAGAAATAACGCTAACAGCTACGCCTGATGAGGTTATGATAAATTCTGACATAAACTTTTATCAAAACATTCTGACAGACTTCTATTTCCAAAGAATAATGAAATATGCCTGCGGAAGTACGTTATTTTTAGATATTGCAATTCAATATCTTTTAGAATCAGGGGTTTATCAATATTCAAACGATTCTGTCGTGATGACAAACCCGAAAACCATTATTGTTCCGTCAGGATTAGAAAAACTTATTCAACGAAGAATTAATATTCTAAAAAACAACAAAGAAGCGGTTGATTTTCTTACAATCCTTGTAATGCTCGGAACAAGGGTTGATGAAAAAACAATCCTTGCACTAAATATTCCAAAATGGCAGGAAATAGCCGAAAACCTTGCTGATATGGGTTATATTTACTCATACAACGACTGTATTTATTTTTCAAACTACAACATTTTGAAAAAATGTCTGCTTGAAATAAGAAAAGACGAAAAGATTGTCGAACTTGGTCAAAACCTATTTGCAAACATCTTCACAGAAGAAATTCCAAGCCCTGTTAAAGCATATTTTTACGAGCTTTCAAACGATGGTGAAAAAGTTATATTTGAATGGGAAAGACTTGCTAATATAAGTCTTTCTATGGGCGATGTTTCAACATATCTGAACTGCTCTTCAAAAATTCTTGACTCACTTGAAAAATACTCATCAAACTGGTCGACTGAAGAACTTGAAACATATAAAACATCTTTATTTGAAAACATTTCAAATAATCTGGTAGAATACAATCCCGAAAAAACAAAAAATCTTGCAGAAAAAACACTTCAAAGCCTGCAAGTTTCACACAATTACAACAGCTACATATCACTTTGTACAAGAATGATTCAAGGTTCAATAACACATGGTGAATATATTTACGCACTGAATTTGACTCATAATATTCTCTCTACAATGGATAAATCTTCTCTTGACCCGGCTTCACCTGATTTTAACCTGTCATTTTTACTTATGTCAGTTATCTATGTAAAAATCCTGTTTAATATCGGCGCTTACAACGATTGTCTTGATATCGGGTATAATATCTTAAACGTTATTGATACGCAAAAACTTAACAACATACAGTATTCAATTGTTTCAAAAGAAGAATTTAAATATCTTATAACCGAATGTATAGCCTACGTTGCAATAGTTGATGTTGTTACGATGAACGAAGATGTAAATGAGTTTCTTGATATTGCAAACAAACTGCTTGATTTTCTTCCTCCGTCATATTCAATATTTATACAGCTTCAAAACCTTTTTAAAGGTCAGCCTGTTACACTTGACCAAACACATGCAACAACAAATGAAAACATTTGTGCAATTTTGTATTACATAATTAACGCTTTTAAAACATTTAAAAATGACCCCGAAAAATTTGCACAGGAAATCTATAAAGCAAAACTTATCGCAAACGAATCAATGTCAACCCAGCTTGAAACACTTACCGACCTTCTGATAGGATACGCCTACATCAAACGCGGAACCTACAGAAAAGCTTCATCTATGATTTATAAAATAATTAAATCTTCAAAAGAAAAAGGTATGAACGCGATTGTCCACACTGGCTGGTATATTATGAGTATTCTAAACATTGCGGAAGGTAAATTTGATATTGCTTACGGCGCGTTAAACAATTCTACAATCCAAATGGAAAAAACAGGAGGAATAAGCGAATATCTTACAATGTTACATAAAGTTAATATGTACAAAGTTTTGATGAACTTAAATTCTCCTGACCAGGCGCAAATTTGCCTGAATCAAGCCTCTTATATTATACAAAAATACGGAATAAATTTTTCACTGAATATTGACAATACATAATGTATGTAAGAAAATTCAAGTATAAATTTATCTATCCGTTTTATAAATATTTGTTTCAGAAAGAGAGGAAAAATGAAAATATTATTTGCGTCTGCAGAAGTTGCACCTTTTTCAAAAGCAGGAGGGTTAGCTGATGTTATAGGAAGCTTGCCAAAACACCTTGAGAAAGATGCTGAAATTGCGATTTTTACACCGCTTCACGGATGCATTGATAAAGAAAAATACGGAATAAAAGAGCTTGAAAACTCTGAAATGTGGTTAACTTTCGGCTCTTCCCCGCAAAAATTTAACCTCTATATTACAAAACTTCCGGGAACAAATATTAATGTATTTTTTGTAAAAAATGACTGGTATTTTTCTTGCTTTAAAGAAGTTTATCCGAAATACTTAGACCCAAATTATGAACACGAAAGATATATCTCGTTTTCACTTGCGGTTATGGAATACGCAAAGGCTTTAAACTTCAGACCTGATGTTATTCACGCAAACGATTGGCACACTGCAATGATGCCGATGTATCTTCATTCAAACTACAAATTTGATGATTTTTACAAAGATACAAAATGCGTATTTGAAATCCACAACCTTGCATATCAGGGAATCTGGTTTGATAACGTTATAGACTTTGCAAACATGAGAAAAGATATAGTCTACAATCAATGGGGCTGTGAACACTACAACCGAGTTAACTGGATGAAAGGTGCAATCCAATATTCAGACAGAGTAGTAGCAGTTTCTCCGAATTATTCAAGAGAAATCTTAGGTTCTGAATACGGAGAAAATCTTGATTATACATTAAGAGGGGTTCAATATAAGCTTCGCGGAATCCTCAACGGTATTGATTACACCGTATTTGACCCTAAAAAAGACAAAGCAATTGCAAAAAATTACGACGTAAAAACCGTTCAATATAAAGAAGAAAATAAAAAAGCATTATGTAAATACTTCGGGCTGAAATATAACCCTGAAAGACCTCTAATCGGTTTTGTATCAAGACTTGTAAGTCAAAAAGGAATAGACTTAATCCGAGATATGCAATATGAATTGCAAAATCTTAATGCTGATTTTGTGTTTATGGGAAGCGGGGACAGTGATTACGAAAACTTATTCATATGGCTATCTAATAACACACCAAATATCAGAACTTTTGTCGGATATGACCCTAAGCTTGCAAACCTTATATATGCAGGCTCAGACTTTTTCTTAATGCCGTCAAAATTTGAACCTTGCGGCCTCAGCCAGCTTATTGCAATGCGCTACGGTTCATTACCGATTGTCAGAGCTACAGGCGGATTAGAAGACACCGTAACTGGTTATCCTTTAGATAACTCAAACGGATTCAAGTTCTGGGCATACAACGGCTGGGATATGCTTAACGCTATAAAATGTGCTCTATATGTTTACACAGATAAATACGTATTTAACGCTATGAGAAAATCTGCAATGGAAGCCGATTTTTCTTGGAAACGCAGCTCGGAACAATATCTGAATATGTACCGCGAAATTACAGGTAAGCAATAAAACTATTTAACTTTATAAATAACATCAAGACTTAAATCAAGAATAATACAGATTTTAATAACAATATTGATTGACGGATTTGCTTTGCAATTTTCAATCATATTAAGATATTTTGTTGAAATTCCGACTTTTTCTGCAAGTTTTTCTTGAGAAATTCGTTTGCGCAAACGTTCAATCCTGATATTATCCGCTACTGTTTGTAAAATAACCTTATCATCCATTGTTTAATTCTAATCAAGTTGACTTTACAATGTTATCCATGATAGTATCCTTTTTAAGAAGTATATTTCATAAAAAGAGGAGCATATATCATGAAGTTGAAGTATTTTGCATTCACTTTAGCAGAAACATTGATTACCCTCGGAATAATTGGAGTAGTTGCAGCGCTTACAATTCCGAATTTAATTCATAATTATCAGGCAAAATCAACTGCAACAAGACTAAAAAAAGCGTATGCAATAGTTCTTCAAGCATATAAATTAGCAAAAGAAGATTATGGTGATATATCTACATGGTACAATTTATCCTCGGAAGATGAAAGATTTTTATACTATAAATACGATTTCAATGAACAAGGAATGAAGATATTATCTCAATATATGAAAACCGCAAACTTATGCATACAAAGTAATAGATTTTGCCAAATGCCAGGATATCATAATAAATATTTAAACGGAAATACAGATTTTTTCGTTAATATGCACCCATCAATGATTTTACTTGACGGCACTGAGATTTATTTTACAAATTACTCTAATGATTGTACAGAAACTAAGAATAAAGTATGCGGTTATCTTTATATAGACATTAACGGCAGGTCAAAACCTAATACCAGAGGGATTGATAATTTCGAGTTTTATATAATGACTAATAGTATTGTTCCTACAGGATTACCAGGTGATATTACAGCTCCATTTAATTTAAAAGATCAAGCTTATGGAAAAGACAATGCCTGTGACCGAAAAAGCCGTGGAGGCGGATGCACAGCCTGGGTTTTAAAAAATGAGAATATGGATTACTTGAAATGCGCAGATAAATTATCGTGGAATGGACCTAAAACCTGCAAACATTAAAATTAAACTCTTGCTAAAAAATTATTTATATTATATTATAGATATATAATAAGAAATGTGAGGAAAATTTAAATGGATCAAATAATTAAAGTAGCGTGGGACCTAAACGAAAATACTGATAACAGATATAAATTAGTTTATGAAATCGCAGAACTTGCTAAAAAAATCGTTGACGAAAATCAAGCAAGAAAAGCAAGAGAAGATTTCGGATTTGAAGAAACTCACGAAACTACTTACTCAAGAGAAAATCCTGTTGAACACGCTTTAATGGTTAAAGCATCTGAAGCTGATGATAACAGATTAGTCGGTTAATAAAAGTTTTAACAAGGCACAATACTTTAACAGAGGTGTTGTGCCTTATTTTATATCAAGGGGTGGGGTAAATATATATGATGAAAGACACTTTAGATTATATTGAACAATTTACAGATAATTTTTGTCCTGAAATAGGTATTGTTTTAGGTTCAGGGCTTGGTGAATTAGCTGATGAGTACTGCGAATACGCTATACCTTATGACAAAATTCCGGGATTTACAAAATCAACCGTTGAAGGTCATAAAGGACAGCTTGTTTTTGCAATAATTAATAATCGCAAAGTTGTTATGATGCAAGGAAGAAACCATTTTTACGAAGGTCATTCTATGCAGGATATAACTTACCCTATTAAAGTTATGAAAAAATTAGGGGTAAAAACCGTTATCCTAACAAACGCAGCAGGTGCTGTTAATAAAAGTTTCCGTCCCGGTGATTTAATGATTATAACAGACCATATCAATATGATGGGCACTAACCCGTTAATCGGCCCAAACGACAAGGAACTTGGTACAAGATTCCCTGATATGTCTGAAATTTATAATAAAAATTTAGTAAAAATTGCCCTTGCTGCAGGCAGAGTTTTAAACTTAAACTTAAGACAAGGTGTTTACATAGCATCAACAGGCCCGAGCTACGAAACTCCTGCCGAAATCAAAATGGCAAGAACAATGGGAGCTGATGCAGCAGGAATGTCAACCGTTCCCGAGGCAATTGTTGCAAACTACTGCGGAATGAAAGTTATTGGAATAAGTTGTATTTCAAACTACGCCTCAGGAGTTTCTACCAAAAAACTTACCCACCAAGAAGTTATTGAAACAACAAACAGCGTTAAAACCAAATTCAAAGACCTGATTTTATTGCTGTTAAAAAATATATAAGGGTAAATGCAACGTATTACTTTAGAACGCGTTTGAAATATTCTGTATCATCTTTTGCTTTTACGCTGCAAGCGATTCCGTTTTTATCGTTTGTACCGGTCGGGTTACAATAAACATTTTCATCAGTAAACCATGTACCTCTGGCTCCCATTGGTAATAATTCACTACCTGAAAGCTGAAAAGTAAACATATCGATTCCCCAAATGTTTGGCTTGACATTATAACCGTTTATATCAACAGAAATAAATATCAAAGGAGTTCTAACACTTGTATCATTACCTAAAGCATTAAGATTCTCAAAATATAAAGATGTTCCGTCAGGCATAGCCAAAATTCCGTCATCAAAATAGTGAATATAAGCATTTGTTTTTTTATTATATGCTTTATAACCTTTTTCGTTTGTTCTGTGAGAATAATGACATACAGGGCTTTCTATTACTCCTTGCAAATACGAACCGCAATCGGTTGAACCTGTGATAAACTTTTGAAACTCTTTATAAAAAGTATTTGGAGCATAAGAAGATGCTTCTGTTGAAACGTCTTCTGCAACCATTCTTTTTACGACCTGCTGTAATGTTGAATAGGATTTTAAAAACTGAGAACGAAAACGCTGAGCTTTATAAGCTGTCATTAAACTTGGAATAGTCATCGCGGCAACAACGCCGATTATACCGAGGGTAATTAATACTTCGGCTAAAGTAAAACCCTTTTTATTGTCATTCCGTGCCCCGACACGGAATCTATCAATGTTGGTTTGCCCCGTTAGGGTTTCTATTGACATTGATAGATGCTGAATCAAGTTCAGCATGACAGGACTTGTAAAAACGCTCCGCGCTAAGCAATAAGAGTTACCCCCCCCGAAATTTGAATCATAGTCTTATTTTTCATCATTTTTCTCCTTTCATACACTTTATAAATTTATACTATTACGATTATATTTACCCCTTTACCCCTTGTTTAAATTATCAAGTTCGGCATTTAATGTTTTAATTTGAACTTCTAATTGGGTACGCTCATCAATTACCGTATTAAATGCTTTTTCTAAAGTCTTAATCTTAGCTTCCAAAACCTCTACGCGAGAAGCGTTATTTGTTCCTGAAATCGAAGTTTTTTCAAGCTCTCTTTGATAAGCTTTTAATTTATCTTTTGCAGCATGCCAGAACATATAAACAATTCCACCGCCGACAAAAATTCCACCAAATAAGAATGCTAAAGTATAAATTGCCAAATTAAATTGTTTAACAAAAAATCCTCCTTCTTCAACCCAGCCTGCACTTGTTTGAGCATCCAGAAGATTACTGTACAAAACATTTACAGCTATAGAATTTCCCGTATTCATAAACGCAATATATAAACCGAAAATTAATATTATAGCACTGAGTACTAAAAAAACTCTTCTCATATTAAACTCTCCTGTTTTTGAAATAAGTCAGAACCTTTGATAATTTCTCATCAGGTTCCAGTTTTAATTCAATTATCTCTGCTGAAAAAGGTTTTGCAAACTTTAAATAAAACGATTGCAGAACCTGCTCATCTGTTTTAACCTTCCCAACACCTGCTCCGTAAAGGGTATCATTATATACAGGATGTTTTTTATAACTTGTATGAACCCTGATTTGGTGAGTTCTGCCTGTTATTAAATTTAGTTCAACATAAGTAGCCTCGCCAAATCGTTCTAAAACCCTTAACTCTGTACAGCTCGGTTTTCCCTCAGGACAAACTGCCATTTTATGAGGTTGAGTCTTATGTCTTCCTATCGGTTCTTCAATAACATCTGTATCTTTCGGGTAATCACCTTTTAGAATAGCATGATATTTTTTTGTAAGGTTATGGTTCCGAATCATATCAGCAAGATACTCATGAGTTTTGTTATTTTTCGCAATCATTAAAAGCCCGGATGTATTTCTATCAAGCCTGTGTACAATCCCGCGCCTAAATTCCCCGTTCAAATCAGAAAGGTTTTCTTCCCCAAACTTAAACAACAGAGCATTAACCAATGTTCCAGAAGTTTCTAACGGCGTCGGGTGAGTCAACATGCCTGAAGGTTTATTAACAACAGCCATATTTTCATCTTCCCAAACAACTTCAAGCGGAATGTTTTCAGCTTCAATTTTAACAACTTTATCTTCAACAAGGTTATCAAACTCAATTCTGTCACCTTCTTTTAAAACATAAGAAGGCTTTTTCTCAACCCCGTTAACCGTAACCTTACCCGATTTTATCGCACCCTGAACCTTTGAACGCGAAATTCCTTCATAAAGTTCTGCAAGATATGCATCTAAACGCAAACCTTCATTTGCTTCATCTGCCCAAAGTTCCATACTACTTTCCTTTATAGAATGTCAAAATGCAAACTAAAGCAATAACACCGATTGTTATAAAAATATCTGCGACATTAAATATCGGGAAGTTTATAAAATTTAATTGTATATAATCTCTTACAAATCCCAAAACTATTCTTTCATGACAATTAGCCATAATTCCCGCGCTTAATAAAGATATGAAAGAAATAGAAATCAAATGAATATTTCTGATATGGTTATGAACATACATAAACAGAAATGTAGTCGCAACAATAGATACAATAATCAAAAATTCTCTGGCATTTTGAAGCAAACTAAAAGCTGCACCGCTGTTTTTCACATAGTGAAGACTGAATACCAAATTTGAATAATGATGACCTGAGGTTAAATTATCAACAATAAGCTTTGACGAAAACAACGCCAAAAACAGCCAAAATATAAAACAAAGTATAAAATAAATATATTTACCGACAGAATTATTCAAAATTTAGTCCTCCAACTTTATAAAATTATTTTTCGGAACAACATTTATTCTTTTCATAATACAAGCAAGTCCTGCCATACGGATTCTCACATTATCGCCTTCTAACGGAGTAACCCTTGAAATAGCAAGAGAAGCCACAGCATATTCATTCAGGTTATCGGAATTAGCTTTAATAATTCGTTCTAAAACACCTGAGCGAGGTAAAGCACGAAGTTCATTTCTTGGAGGATTTGTCGGATATGTTACCATATCATGATCAATAGAACCAAGAATAAAATTATCTTCATCAGCATCTATTTTCAAAGTAGTCGTGTAATCTTCACCCGAACCTACCTGAGCTGGTACTTGAAGGTCTATATTCATAAACCTTGCTTCTCCGTATAACAAAGAAGATTCATCAGAAATTGAGGTTTCTCCTGCAATATACCACTTGCCGTTAGTTTTTACCAAATGGTAAAGACCTTCAGATAATGAATGAATTTCTCCTGTAATCTGCATATAATCATATTTTTCTATTACTGATCCGTTTGCAGTTTCCTCAACATCAACAGTCGCGTAATCTCCGTTAACAGTAATAGATAAGATTTTTGTAGAATAACTTAAATCTTCACAAGCTTCCCAGGTTGATTCTATACTCTTAAAATAAACCTCTTTATTAAACCCGTCATTATTTATGTATTTATCATCATAAAGTGTTGCCAGTGATTTTGAATCATGTTTATTTGCATAAAGCGACTGTTTTTTAAACAAGTCTTTTATAGCTTTAATGTCCTGTCTTGATTCTTTAACTTGTTCTCTGCGATAAGAATAATCAGAAATTAAAGAAGCCTGAGCAGGCTGATAAACACCTGCAATAACCAACGTCAGTAAAATTGTTAATATAATCTTTCTCATACATACCAGTATAATGGAAAATTTGAAAAATTTAATAGTATAAACAATGTAGATATTTAATAAAACTTAAAAAAGTGTAAAAAATACAAGAAAAAGGGTTTATATAATATATAGCGAGGAGATTATACACTAATGGAAATAGCAGTACAACAAGGAATTACCCTTGATTTGGGACAAAAAATAAAAAACTTAAGCAACTTATGCAAAATATCAAATATAGAAAAAATGTTATCCGACTGTCTTGAAAGCCTTCCGAACTCAAGCCCGATAGATTATGTCGGCGAACTGAATAAAAATGATATTATGCACTAAATAAAATATTGTCCAATCCTTAATGTTTATGCTATTATTATACTGTTATAGTAAAGGAAAAAGAAATGAGTTTAACAGTATATTTAGGGATAGACGTAGGATCAGTAACAACTAAGCTTGCATTAGTTGATGAAACAGGAAAATATGTAGACAGCGTAATGCTTAAGACAGCAGGTAAACCGGTATTAGCTGTCCAAACAGGCTTAAATAAATTATATGAAAAAAGAATAACCGATTATGATGTTAAAGGTGTCGGAACAACAGGCTCAGGACGTGCTTTAGCAGGTTCTTTGGTTGGCGCGGATGTTGTTAAAAACGAAATTACTGCCCACGCAGTTGCCGCAAGTACAAATATTCCGGGCGTTCAAACAATTCTGGAAATCGGCGGTCAGGACAGTAAAATTATTATACTTCGCGACGGTATAGTAACGGATTTTGCAATGAATACGGTTTGTGCGGCAGGTACAGGAAGTTTCTTAGACCATCAGGCACAAAGATTAAATGTTCCGATTGAAGAATTTGGTCCGACTGCATTAAAATCAACAAATCCTGCAAGAATCGCAGGCAGATGCGGAGTATTCGCGGAATCGGACTTAATCCACAAACAACAGCTGGGGTATCCTGTAGAAGATTTATTATACGGACTTTGTCAGGCACTTGTAAGAAACTATTTAAGTAACCTTGCATTAGGGAAAGAACTTCTTCCGACAGTGTCATTCCAAGGCGGAGTAGCAACCAATACAGGTATGGTTAAAGCGTTTGAAGAAGCTCTAAACACCAAAATCGTAGTTCCTGAAAACCACCAGACAATGGGTGCAATCGGTGCGGCATTACTTGCAATGGAAAACCACCAATACACAGAAGTTCAAACAAAATTCAAAGGTTGGAATGTTGCTGATATGCATTTTTCTTCAATCACTTGTACTTGCACAGGCTGCTCTAACAACTGTGAAGTTATTACAATTGTTGAAGGCGTTAACGAAGTTCAACATGTTGAAAAAATTAAAGATGTTAAAGGCAATATTATCGCTCGTTGGGGCGGAACTTGCGGTCGTTGGGACATAAGTTAGGATAAATTTTAAATGAATAATTTTGGGCAAAATATTCAAAGAACTTCTATTTTAAAGGAGTTGTCCGGCGGAAACGCCGAACTTGGTGAAGCTTTTGCCCTTATTTTAAATGATATGGTTGTGCAAAGCGGAATTACCAATCCGAAAGCAGAGTCTTTTGATGTGGTTTCAAAATCATGGCGTGCTCTTGCCGGTAAAGAAAACAAAACACCTGAAGATTTTGATAAACTTGATAAGACTTTTAAAGATGAAATAAGAAGCTTAGCAGAATCATACCTGTTGTTTATGGCAAAAGAAACAGGAAATTTGACAGGAAAACTTGATTATCACCAATATGAAGCATATCAGCTTAAATACAGATTTGGTCACTACGATATCATGAATAAGCCTGAATATATTTCACAGATAAAAGTTCAAATAAGAAACGGTTTCAACAAACTTTCAGCTCATGGTGAAGAAACAGGCGGTGATAACTTAATCGATAAACATGATATGGCGGCATTTATTTACGCTCTTGCAACAAAAACAAAACGAGATGAAAATAATAATTTTGCAGGGTTTGAAATTAATGGAATTATCACCCCTGAAAATTACGCCCTGAGTGAAAAACTTTTATTTATGAACGCAGAAGATAATATGATGTCTATAAAACTGCGGCTTGGTTATAATATGCTGCAAGAAAAATAATTGTCACTCCGTACTTGATACGGAGTCTATCAATTTTATTAACATTGATAGATCCTGAATCAAGTTCAGGATGACAAAATAAAAACAGGTAAAGGGGTAAAGGGAAATATATGATAAAAAAAGCTTTATTAACATTCGTTTTAACATTACTGACAGGATTTTCAACCTGCTACGCAATTCCTGAGGAAATAGTTGAAATTGAACAGAAACCACAAGTTCAAGAACAGGTTACACCTCAGGCTCAGGCCGTAGTAACCTTTGATTGGCTTGACATTTCTCCTGAACAAAGAGAAGAATATATCAAAGAATTTAAAACAAAACTTTTCGAAACGAATACGAGTAAAATTTACTTTGATAAGGAAGAATTTAAAACAAAATTCAAGCCTTACATGAAAGATAAAAACTTTAAACATCACTATTTTTATGTAAATAACGGAATTACAGAAGATGAAGAAGCAAAATACTGCGCGTTTTATTATAAGAATGATACTCTTATGATTTACGCAATTCAGTATAAAAATAACCCTCGTCAGGCGTTTTATTATTCACCGTTTGGTAAAATGTACTACGCAGATGTAATGTCTGATGAATATCCAAACTTCCCGTATACGTCAATGCAATACGACAGAAAAGGAAGATTAAGCAGTGCAATTTACTTTGTATCAAGGGATTTGCAATACATGTTCGGACCTGATAAAGAGTTTCAGGGCGTTTGGTATAAAGATAAACTCTATAATAAAAACGGAAAACAAACCTTAACCCGAAACAATTGGTAAGTGGTAAAAAGGTATTCCCTCGCCCGTTTACGGGAGAGGGTTAGGGTGAGGGCTCATTCTCGACAATTTGCCTCTTTAACTCAAGAAAAACACCTTCTAAATTATTATCAACTTCATTATTCCAAATCCTTAATACTTTAAAACCGTTTGTTATTAAATAACGGGTTCGTTCTATATCTTTAGCAATATTTTCCGGAGAATTATGCTGTCCCCCATCTAACTCAATAATAATATGTTTTTCTATACAAACAAAATCGGCAATATATTCACCTATCGGATATTGGCGCTTAAATTTTAACCCAAAGAACTGCCTGTTTCGCAATAAATTCCATATTTTTGCTTCTTGTATTGTCTGCTCTTTTCGCAATTTTCTGGCAAGCAATGTTTTCTTCATTGTTAAATTATAACACAAAAAGCCCCTCACCCCTACCCTCTCCCGCACGCGGGCGAGGGAAAACTCCTCAGGTCAATTCTATTTTCCATAACCACGAGAGGGAATTAATTGCCAAAGAGAAAGGACGCGGAAGGTGAATCCCGCGTCCGATAATGTAAAGCGTATCAAGTGATTCGGTATCACCTGATGTATTAAGTTTTCTGTCATTCCGTGCCTGACACGGAATCTATCAATGTTGGTTTGTCCCGCAAGGGATATATTGGCATGGATAGATCCTGAATCAGTCTTGGATTTTGTCGGCTCGACCGGCTCATCGCAGCTCTCGCCAGGACGAGTTCGCTATCGCTCCACTCTTGCCAAAATCCGCAGTTCAGGATGACTATCTACAATTACTTACTTGTTGTTAAAACGTATTTTGCAGCAGCAGATGCAGGTTCAACAGTTGCATCGTGGAATATAATCGGGAATACATCTGTCATATGGTTTGCATCGTTCTTAACCGTACAAGGTGTTTCAACTTTGACAAGTTCTGCAGCAGTATTTTTTGTTTCATCAGTACACGTAACTTCTTTGTTAGGTAATGTTGCACCGTTTACATCTATAAAACCTAAACATGTACCTAAACCTCCGGTAAGTGTGGTTACAGCATCTGCTCCTGTTCCTGTTGTAGTTGATACAGGATGATTACCTGCAGTTTTAACTAAATCACCGGTTAGTTGTGAGCCGATAGGTAATTCACAACCGAATGCACCCTTTTTAAAACCTACAATTGAACCGTCAGCCATTGTATATGCATAATAATCTGAAGGAGCTCCTAAGGTTATTGATTTAACCCAAGAATATGGAATAGATGAACCATTATTGTTACGTTGAATAGTATTAGCAGGACCCACATAAGTTTGACCGGTTAAGGTACCGTTTAAAACAGAACAAAATGTCATTACTGATTCCGGGTGTTGAGCAGCACCAGCAGCCTGTGTTGCTGGACAAGCTTCCGTAGTTCCTGCGTAGTCAAAATCATACTGTGCTTGTGACATTAAACCTGCTTGATTTAATGTTGAAATTGATTTCTTAAATTGTGATCTGAACTTAGCTCCGTTTGTGTTTGCAATCAATGTAGGAATTGTCATTGCTGCTACAACACCAATAATACCTAAAGTAATCAATACCTCAGCCAAGGTAAAACCGAATCGTTTTGTCATACTCTTAAAATCCTTTCTTTTTTTCATAAAAGTACTTATAATACACCAACTTATTGATTAATTCTTGGGGATTAATAACAAGTTTCTATATTCATGTTGTCATATTGAGCTAAATTTGTCAAGTGTAATTGTTACATTGTACCATTTTTTAATCCAAACAGATGAGTTAATTTTAATAGAAAGGTTAAATATATGGCGAATTTGAGCAAATTATTAGGGCTACGAATAAAAGAGTTAAGAAAACGTAACAAACTTACGCAATCACAACTTGCCGAAAAAATTGGCATGGAAACAACCAACCTTTGTAAGCTTGAAAACGGCTGCCAACTGCCAAAAGAAGAAAATATCGAAAAAATTGCCAATATTCTTAATGTCGAAATTAAAGAATTATTCGATTTCGGACATTTAAAAACCACTAAAGACCTTAAAAATGAACTTTTTGAAATTATAAAAAATGCCACAAATGAAGAAACAGAATTATTCTATCGGATAATAATTTCAATAAAAGAAACCGTAAATATATAAGCTTCCTCACAAACTTAAAAGGGGCAGGTGAGGGTTTACATTTCCCGTTTAATATTATAAAATACTCTCAAAAAGAAAGAGAGTTAATTATGCAAAAAACAATTTGGGACAAATACGCACAAGTTTTGGTTGATTACTCAACCGATGTGCAAAAAGGTGATTTAGTTATGATTAGAGCCGAAAGCTTTGAAGCTAAAGACTTAGTCAAAGCTATTTATAAAAGAGTTTTAGAACGCGGAGGAAACCCGATAGTAAGAACAGCATTAGGTGATTTAGGTGAAATCTTCCTTAAAAATGCAACAGATGAACAACTTGACTACATAGACCCTATAACAGAATTGGAATACGACAAAGTTGACAAATTCATCTCACTTGGCGCACCTTTAAACACAAAAAATATGGCTCGTGCTGATTTAACAAAGCTTGCCCGCCGTGGAAAAGCTACAAAAAAACTGTCAGAAAAGCTTATGAAACGTTCAGCTGAAGGAACTGCCAAATGGGTTATCGCAGATGTTCCGACATACGCTTTAGCGCAAGAAGCGAAAATGTCGCTTGATGAATACTCTGAATTTTTATTCAACTCTTGCTACTTAAATTTGGAAGATCCGGTGGCTAAATTAAAAGAACTTGATAAAAAACAAACACAATGGGCTGATTATCTTAACGGGGTAAAAGAATTACACATAACAGGTGAAAAAACAGATATAAAATTCAATGTTGAGGGCAGAAAATGGATTAGCTGTTCAGGCTTAAACAACTACCCTGACGGTGAAGTATTCACCTCCCCTGTAGAAGACGGTATAAACGGAGAAATATATTTTGATTATCCTCAAAACTACCGCGGAAACTGTGCTCACGGAGTTCATCTTTGGATAGAAAACGGTCTTGTAGTAAAAGCCGAAGCAGAACAAGATGAAGAATTCCTAAACGCTATGATTAATATGGATGAAGGTTCTCACGGAATAGGTGAAATCGCAATCGGCACAAACGACGAAATTCAAGAAATTACAGGTAATATTCTGTTTGATGAAAAAATCGGCGGAGCTATTCACATGGCTGTCGGCGCATCATACCCCGAAACAGGCGGTAAAAATGTATCAGGCTTACACTGGGATTTAATCAAAAACATGAAAAACGGCGGTAAAATATTCGCTGACGGAAAACTTATCTACGAAAACGGTAAAATGATTATATAAGCGAAGCCGGTGTGAGCCCGGTGTTGGCACACGAGAGTGTGACAAGCAGAGGCGAACATTATGTGACCGCCGTTGTGACTGAAACGCTAGTGAAAGGAACGAAGCAATCTACAGATTGCACAGGCGGTAAAGCGAAGCCAATGTGAAGCATTATCGCGCAAAACTTTTTAGCAAAAAAAGTTTTGCGCGGTTTTATTATATAAACAAATTAAAAATAAAGGATAAATTTATGCAAATTCAAAAGCTTCAATCTTATCAACTATCAAACTATCAACAAAAACCTATAATTAAACAAGCAATCCCATCAGCACCTCAAAGAACTGAAAGCTTTGCCAAACTTCCTGCTAATTTCAGATATAACGCAAATATTCACTTTGGTGAATTTTTCGATCCGAACAGAACAGTTCCTCATATTGATTATGAAGAATATATGGCAATGAGTGAAAGTACAAAACGGCGATTCAGAAAAAGATATGCAACATTTTTTAACAGCCGTGTCATAAAGAAAAAGGAAATGATTGATGAAAACTTTCAATATATGCCGCTGAAAGCAGAAAGAACAATGGATGAATTTTTAAAAACAGCAAAAATTTATTCAAAATACAAAGACCACCCGATAATCTGTCTTGGCAGAAGTCCAAAATGGTTCTTAAACGCAGCCCTTTGGATGAAAGACGGTATTGATGATTATAAATTTGTTGCGTTTTCGAAAAACTGGTACGACCGTAACATTACAACAGGGGAACTTTACAGAGTCGATACAAATGCCCCTACTCAAAAAGAAGAAGCCGCATACAGAAAATATTTAGATAGGATCAAAGCCGACCCACAAACAATTGTTGACCATATGAAAAAAACAGGCAAGAAAACAGTTATTACAGATTATATATTTACAGGCAAAGGCGCTACCTCTTTTTTAGATGTAATGTCTAAATATGCCGAAGATTTGGGGATTTTGGAAGAATTCTGTAATTCAATACACTTTGTAGGTATTGGTTGTACGGACTATATGGAAGAACGCTTAAAACGAGAATACGTTGATACTCCTAAAGTCATTATGCCTGCTAGAATGGCCCCATATGAAAAAGTTGGGCTCTGGGATTATAAAATTACACAAGACTTTTACAATATGGACTACCAAATGTTCAAAGAAATGCTGATTAACCAAAATACTAACGAATGCCGTTCAACATACTATCCTCACGAAACCTGGACAATTTACCAGCCTGACAGAATTAAAACCGGCTTGATTAAAGACTTAACAAAAGCAAAACAACTTGCTAAACAATTAAAAGAATCACACGATAGAACCCTGTCTTCATTTACTCCGGCAATGTATGATTACAGAAACCTATTAAATTTCAGAATCCTTGACGGACTCTACGAGCGAGGACTTCTTAAAACAGAACATAAATCTAAAGCTTAATAACAAAAAAGACCGATAATAATATCGGTCTTTTTTTCGTATATTCTGATAAAAGATTAACGTTTAGAGAATTGGAATCTCTTACGAGCTCTTTTTCTACCGTATTTTTTACGTTCTTTAACACGTGGGTCACGAGTTAATAAACCTTCAAGTTTTAAAACATTTTTAAATTCTTCATTTGATTTAACCAATGCTCTTGAAATACCGTGTCTAATAGCACCACATTGTGATACAACACCACCGCCTACAGCTTTAACTCTTACGTCAAATCTTTCTTGAGTTTCAGTTAAAACAAGCGGTCTATATACTAACATTTCAATTGCCGGTCTGTTTCCGATGTAATCAGAAAGTTTTTTACCGTTAACGAAAATTCTGCCGCTGCCTTTTACCAATTTTACAACTGCGATAGAGGTTTTTCTACGGCCTGTTGCTCTAATTTCAGTATCTGCCATAATTATTTAGCCTCCTTTTCTAACACTATTGGTTTTTGTGCAGCATGCGGATGTTCTGCACCTGCGTAAACTTTCAATTTGTTGAATTGTTCAGCACCTAAAGTGTTATGTTGTAACATACCGCGAACAGCATGTTCAATAACGATTCTAGGGTCTTTTTCCATTAATTCTTTGAAACTTGCTGATTTCAAACCACCCGGATATCCTGTGTGGTGTAAGTAAATTTTATCAGTTTCTTTTTTACCTGTAACTTTTACTTTCGCTGCGTTGATTACGATAACAAAATCGCCTGTGTCAACGTGCGGAGTGTATTCAGGTTTATTTTTTCCTCTTAAAATGTTTGCAACACGTACTGCCAAGCGACCTAAAATTTCGCCTTCAGCATCGATTACATACCATTTTCTTTCAACTTCAAGAGGTTTTGCTGAATATGTTTTCATTGCATTTCTCCATTATATTTTTTTAATACATTACTTTCATTAAAGTTAATCCGTACGGACTAACCGTTGCTCCCGCCTTTCGACGGTCTTTAGCTTCTAACACATCTAACATATGCTTAGAATCTAAATTATGCCCTTCTATTTCTAAAAGGGTTCCGACAATAGTTCTCACCATATTATATAAAAACCTGTTTCCTACAATATCAATAATAACTTTGTCGCCGACTTTCGAAACTTTCGCTTCGTATATTGTACAGATTGTGCTTGGGTTTAGCGTTCCGGAACTTTTAAAACTTGAAAAATCATGTTCTCCGAGCAGATAATTTAAAGATTTTTGCATCCTAATTTCATCTGTCGGATATTTCACCCTCATTAAATCACCATCAAATGCATTTTTACAACGTCTGTTTATAAATTCAAACCTGTAATAACGTCTTTTGGCTGACTTTTGAGCATGAAATCTTGAATCAACTTCTTCTAAGTCTGTAACTGATATATCATCAGGCAAAATTTCATTTATCTGATAGAGAAACTTTGAAGCAACAATTGTTTTCTCAGTATCGAAATGAACAACCTGTCCGAGTGAATTAACACCCTTATCAGTTCTGCCGGAAAATACTGCACGTATCGGTCGGATTTTATTATTAGTAGCTTTCCCGCCTGACAAATCAGAGATTTGTTCGCTCCATCCACTTTCGTTTCTGTCGCAACGGCGGTCATATAATGTTTCGCCCTGCTCGCTTCGCTCTCGCGAACCGACTCCGGCTTCACACCGGCTACTGCATATCAAAGTACTGAGTGCTTTTTCAAGTTCTCCTTGTATTGTCGGAAGCTCCAGCTGTTGACCGTCTTTCATTTGAATTTGGCTTCCAGCATAATTCTTTCCTATATACTGAACTTTAAAAGCGTATCGCATCTAAAATTACACCAATTGAATTAATGCCATTTCAGAAGCGTCACCACGTCTTGGCGGTAAGTGGTAAATTCTTGTATATCCGCCTTTTCTATCAGAATATTGTTTTCCGATAATTACAAACAATTTTCTTAAAACTGTTTGTGATGCTAATTTTTTATCAGCTTGTGGAGCTTCAAATACTTCACCTGAAGTCAAGTCCATATATTTACCAGTTTCTTTGTTGTAAATATATCTTGCAGCTTGACGAATTGAGTGAAGGTCACCTTTTTTTGCAAGAGTGATAATCTTTTCTGCGTATGGTTTTAAAGCTTTTGCTCTAGCCATAGTTGTTGTGATTTCACCGTGTACAAAAAGTTCAGTGGCTAAAGAACGCAACAAAGCCTTTCTTTGGTCTTGTGCTTTACCAAGCGTATGTTTTTTTGTTTGGTGTCTCATTTTTGTATCCTTTACTTAATTTATTATTTTGTATTATCCAATCATATCTTCTTCTTCAACAGGACTTGGAGCCAAGTCTAAGCCGAAGTGGTGAAGTCTTTCAATAACTTCGTCTGATGATTTTTTGCCGAAGTTTTTAATATTTAATAAGTCATGTTCTGATTTTTTCAACAATTCAGACATTGAATTGATGCTTGCTCTTTTCAAACAGTTGTATGCTCTTACTGAAAGTTCCAATTCTTCAATTGTCATAGAAGGAGTTTCTTCAACTTCATCTACAGATTCTTCAACTTGAGGAGCTGAAACTGCTACAGGCTGACCTGTAATAGATGCAATTTGCATAAAGTGTTCGATAAGTAAATTAGATGCTTGGCTCAAAGCATTTTGAACATCGATTGAACCATTTGACCAGATTTCAAGAGTAAGTTTATCAAAGTCTAAAGCATCACCGACACGAGCGCTTTCTACGTTGTAGCTTACGCGTTTGATAGGCATAAATGTTGCATCAATCGGTAATACATCGATAGAAGCTTCTTTCGCATCTCTCGGAACATCGTTAGGAACATAACCTTTGCCTGTGTCAACAATAACATCAGCGTGGAATGAACCGCCATCAGCAACTGTACAAATTAACCAATCAGGGTTAACAACTTTAACACCTGCCGGTAATTGGATATCACTTGCTAATACAGGGCCCGGTTTATCAACATCGATTCTTAAGTGTTGAGATTCTTTAGAGTCAGTTTTTACTACTAACCCTTTTAAGTTTAACATTACATCAATAACGTCTTCCAAAACACCAGGAATCGCTGTATATTCGTGAGTAATACCTTCGATTCTTGCACTGGTAACTGCTGTACCTTCAAGACTTGATAATAATACGCGTCTTAAAGAGTTACCGATAGTAGTACCGAATCCTCTTTCTAACGGTTCAATTACAAACTTACCGTATTGTGAACCATCAGAGCTGGTTGCCGTATTAACACATTTAATTTTTAATTCCATTCTTTTATTCTCCTAGTTAAAATCTACTTAATTGCTAGTTATATAAGCTAATGCTTACTACTTACAATTCCTACTTAGAATAATATTCGATAACAAGTTGTTCCTTGATTTCCGGATCTAATTCTTCTCTTTCAGGAATTCTGTCAAATGTAATCTTCAATGCTTCTTTATCGATTGTCATCCAAGCCGGAGCACAAGCCATATCGATCATTCCAATTACATCATTTAAGTATTTAGAGCTTTTTGATTTAACTGTAACAACATCACCCGCTTTAACTAAGTAAGACGGAATATCTACTTTTTTACCGTTAACAAGAACGTGACCGTGGTTAACAATTTGTCTTGTTTGTTTACGAGTGATACCGAAACCTGCTCTGAACAAGATGTTGTCTAATCTTGATTCAAGAAGTTGTAACAAGATTGTACCTGTTACGCCTTTTCTTCTAGCAGCTTCGTTATAGTATTTTACGAATTGTTTTTCGCTTACTAAATAAGTAAATCTGATTTTTTGTTTTTCAGCCAAGTGAAGTGCGTATTCAGAAAGTTTTTTTCTAACTGCACCGTGTTGACCTGAAGCTGTTTGTCTCATAGAAGATGTTAATTTTCTGTTTGACAAATCTTTTACTTTTTTATTTCTAAATAATTTATTATTTGGTCCTGTATATCTTGCCATTTTTTAAATTTTCTCCTTTTTCTTGTGCGGGGCATCTATGGTTTGCGTTTGGACTAATTCGCAAGCCCCCGCGATACTACTTATTAACTGCCTTTTCCCGCCTGGTTTCTTTTGCTGACGCGTCAGTCACAACGACGGTTATATAATGTTTCGTCCTCACAAATCCGCTCCGGACTAAACACCGGCTTACGTATACTATACACGTCTTTTCTTAGGTGGACGGCATCCGTTGTGAGGGATAGGAGTTACATCTTTAATTAATGTAATTTCTAAACCTGCAGCTTGGATTGCTCTGATTGCAGTTTCTCTACCTGAACCAGGTCCTTTGATATGAACTTCAACTTTTTTCATACCTTGATCGATTGATTTTTTAGCTACCATTTCAGCTGCTGATTGAGCTGCAAACGGAGTTCCTTTTCTAGCTCCTTTGAAACCTGAAGCACCTGCTGTTGCCCAAGCAATAGCATTACCTTGAGTATCTGTAGAAGTTACTATAGTATTGTTGAAAGTTGACTGAATGTGTACAACCCCTTGCAATACGTTTTTCTTTTCTTTTTTCTTAGTTTTTTGTGGTCTTGCCATTTCTATTTCCTTTATATTGTTACGTTTGTTTTTATTTCTTTATACCTGTTATTCCGCCTGTGCAATCAAAGATTGCTTCGTTCCTTTCGCTACCGCTACAGTCACAACGGCGGTCACATAATGTTTCGTGCCCTGCTCGTTTCGCTCTCGCGAACCGACACCGGCACTACACACCGGCTGCGCCTACTTCTTCTTAGAAACAGGTCCTGTTTTCTTACCGCGTTGAGTTCTAGCGTTTGTTTTTGTTCTTTGTCCGCGGCATGGAAGTTTACGTTTGTGACGCATCCCTCTGAATGATCCGATTTCTTGAAGACGTTTGATGTTCATTGCGATTTCACGTCTTAAGTCACCTTCAATATGATAATTAGATAATTCATTACGAAGCAATTTAATATCTTCATCTGTTAAATCGTCTGTTCTTAAATCAGGTGAAATACCTGTTGCTGCTAAGATTTTCTTAGCTCTTGTTGGTCCTATACCGAAAATGTAAGTTAATGCAACTTCCATTCTTTTGTTACGAGGTAAATCTACCCCTACTAATCTTGCCATTTTACTTTTCTCCTTTTCTTGGCTTTGGTTGTTAGATTTTTTTGGGTATGAGGCTTAAATACTTCCTCACCAGTCATTGTTTTAAGTCTTTGACTCAGACTGTTTGATTTTGGTTCTTTACGCTTTATCCCGCCTGTGCAATCATAGATTGCTTCGTTCCTTTCGCTACCGCTTCAGTCACAACGGCGGTCACATAATGTTTCGTCCCTGCCAGCTCTGCTCATCGCAGATCTGCACCGGACTACACACCGGCTTCGCGACTAACCTTGTCTTTGTTTGTGCTTAGGGTTTTCGCAAATTACGGCAATTCTGCCTTTTCTTTTAATACATTTGCATTTGTCGCACATTTTTTTTACTGATGATCTTACTTTCATTGTTTTTTCCTTTATAAAATATTTGTACGTGAGATTTTGTAGTGTAATTACTTTAATCTGAAGGTGATTCTGCCTCTTGTTAAGTCATATGGTGTCATTTCGACTTTTACCTTATCACCGGGAAGAATTCTTATAAAATTCTTTCTGATTTTGCCTGAAATGTGTGCCAGAATTTCATGGTCGTTTTCCAATTTAACTCTGAACATCGCGTTAGGCATGGATTCTATAATCGTACCTTCTAGTTCTATTACGTCTTTTGCCATTATTTTCCTCTTTTTCGGCTTTGTAAACAGATTCTCGCATGGGGAACCTATTTTAATCTTACTTGCAAAATATTTGTTTGCAAGCAGTTTTTATTGGGTTTTAAGCTTTTTTAACAATTGTTTTTATTGTTGTTTTTATAAAAATACAACACAACCTGCGAGCAATACCTTTGACAAAAACTCCTTCAAATTCTGTATTTTTACATGTTTGTAAATTTTTATTAAGTTTTCTAATATGCAAAATATTAATTAAACAATTGCATCTATATGCTAAAATTTTCTACTTGGTACATCTTGTTTTTCCTGTCCAAGATAAATCCTGACATCTTCTGTAATCCATATTTTTATTTTTAATTACCCAACCCGTACAACAAGCCGATTGGCGATAATCACCAGCTGCCCCTCGCAAACATTCATAAAATGCATTCGCCCAGTAATTATATTTCGGACCTCCAGCCGCTACAATTCCATCAGGATATACTTGAAATTTAAAAGTATCAACACCAAAAGTATTTGGTTTTTGACGACCGTTCACATCTACAAAAAAGAATCCACAACTTCCGCTTCCCCTTGAAGCATCTTTAGAAATATTACAAGGTTCGTTAAATGTAGCAGTATAAAAAATTAAAGCTCCATTTGGCAAATAAAAAGCATCATTATAAAAACGCCAACCGGGAGAAGAACCTTTATAATCATGCGCAGGGATATAAGGATGATTCATGCAGGTCTTCCAAGTACATTTAGATAATTTTAAATGTCTCGACAAATTTTCAAAAAACAAATCTCTGCGCTCAATCTCGTCTTCACTATAAGTATTAACAAGACCATACTCATCTATCATCAACCTTGAAGCTTCAACCAGTTGAGAATTGACTTCCAACAACTTATTAATCAAAACTTTCTCTTCAATACGCGTCAATAAAGAAGGTATAGTCATTGCAGCAACTACACCAACTATCCCGAGAGTAATCAGAACTTCTGCCAATGTAAACCCAAAAAACTTCAGCTTAACCAATACTCGCCCCTTTAAATTTGTAACAAAATACTTTTATTTATAAAGTAATACTTTTATTATTGCAACAATTCTTTTATTTGTCAAACGCCGGAAAATATTAAATATATAATTTACTTGTTATGCAATCTAATAATTTTCAAAAAATTGATTCAAAAAAAGAAGTCAAAATAATGCTTTCCAAAAAAGCTTGGACAATGAAAAAACTTGCAGAAAAACTAACAGAAGTTTCAGGTAAATACTATTCTCCTCAGAACTTAAATTACCGATTAACGCAAAACAAGCTTAAATTATACGAAATGGGATATATCTGCCAAGTTTTAGATTTTAAGCTGGCATTTATCGAAAATTAACCTTATTTCAACAAACTTGCACACGCACAAATCTCGTGCTAACATAAACTTATGCAAACAAATCTTGAAACTGTAATAATAAATAAGATGAGCGCAGATGATGTTGACGGAGTTATAAAGATTGAAGAATCAGCTTACGGCGATCATCATTGGTCAAAAGATTCATTTCTAAACGAGATTAATAACGAACTTGCAAGGTATTACACATTACATACCCCTGACGGAGTACTTGCGGGTTATGCAGGTTGCTGGCACATTTTAGACGAGGCTCATATTACAACAATTGCTATTGCACCAAATTATAGAAGAAAACATTACGGGCAAGCACTTTTAAAAAGAATAATCGATGATTGTTATAAAGAAAAAATTAAATATATAACACTTGAGGTTCGTGTAAGTAACTCTGCAGCAATCGGACTTTATTCAAAATACGGGTTCACATCATTTGGAACAAGAAAAAAATATTATCAAAACAATAATGAAGATGCACTTATTATGTGGACTAAAAACATCTTCTTTGACGAATTTAAGAATAATTATGAGAATATAATCAAGACTCTTGAGGAGAAAATTATAATAAAATGACGCAAGAAGTTCTCATACCAAAGATGAAAAGGCTTGATAAAAATCAAAGACGAATCAAGATTCCTATGTTGAATTTTGTTATTGTGGCTTTTTGTACACTTTTAATTGCAGCAGCGTCATTTATCGACCTTAATATAAAACATTTTATCTTACCAATAAGTATTTTCTCGATTAAAAATCCGACATTTGACGATTTTGTATTCGGATTTCACTTAATCCCGCAAATTCCTGTTGTTATGTTTGTTTGTGCGGTATTAGGAAGAAAAATGGCACTTACAAGTGTAATTTTATACATTTTGGCAGGATTGTTTTTTGTTCCTGTTTTCGGACTTGGCGGCGGAATCAAATATATTTTTGAATACGGATTCGGATATATTTTAGCTTATATTCCCGCAGTAGTTTTTGCAGGGCTTTTGTTAAAAAAATATACTTTTTCAAGAATGCTTGGAGCTGCTTTTACAGGAGTTTTAACAATTCACATAATCGGAATTTTATATATGATAATCCTTGCATTACTTAAACATGCAGGAGCAGATTTTATAGGCGGTTGGATTGCTGCCCAAAGCGGGTTAAAAATCGTCTATGACATTATTGCAAGCTTTTTATTAATTCTTATAGGTAAATATCTTCACAGCGGTTTAGAATTTATTTTAAAATAAATAATTTGCCAAAATTCGGTGGATATGCTAGAATTTATGCTGAGGAGCGGTGAATTTTTATGGATTTTTTAAAACACTTTACTGATATACCTATACTGATAGTAATTACTGTTTTTGTAATCTCTACAATATATTGTTTTTCTAAGTATGTTTATGCTTGTAAAAACCTAAGTATATTAATTAACTTTATGAAGAACTTCAAGAAAAACGACTTGAATTTCAGATTCAAAGAAATTGACGAATGGATGAGAAATAACCCTTATGTTTCTACCATTTGGTCAGAATTTAGAAACACTCTTGTTTTCTCAGAATCAATTGCGGTTAAACAAGGTTCGAAAGAAGTTCAATATCAAAATATATCATCAACCGTTCAAAATATTCAAACAACAACCGATCCTTTATACTTCTTTAACGAAGAAACACTTATCACATCAAAATTTAACTTCAAAATGATACAAACAATTCCGACTGTTTTAACAGGTTTTGGACCGTTGTTTACGTTTTTAAATATTGCAATAGCTTTTGGCAGAATCGATTTTTCTACTCAGGAAAAAACTATCGCTTCAGTTTCAAATTTTATGACAAGTATGCAGACTGCAGCGTTAGTATCAGTTATTGCGGTAGGTTCTTCATTAATTTATTTGATGATTGAAAGAATTTTATATAACAAAATGTGTAAATCACCTTTAAATAAAATTCAAGAAATTATAGGAAACCTGTTTGCAAGTATATCAGCAGAAAAATTCCTGTACGAACTATTGAGAGAATCAAAACTTCAAAACAACACAACCGCAAACTTAATTTCAGAAATTCCTAACCAATTTAAAACAGCATTCAACGCAAGTACATCAGCAAATTTGGTTCCATATCTTGAAAACTTAATTTTCGGACTTAACCAATTAAATAAACAACTAAAAGAATCCGTTAGCAACAGTAAGTCAGATGTTGTAGACGAGTTATTCTAAAGAGGAGAAATGGCAATAAGATTCAGAGGACAACAGAATAGCGGAGCAGAAGAAAACATTTTCTGGGTAACAATGGCAGACCTTTTATTGGGTCTGGCTATTATCTTTATAACCCTGTTTGTGCTTGCTATGACAGGGTTCTCTCAACAAAATATCCAGCAGCAGCAAGTTCAAATGGAAGTTTCACAAAAAATAGGAGAAGAACTTCAAAAAGCAGACATCGATGTTGATATTGATAAAATGAGCGGGGACTTAAAAATTGCAGATGTGGAATTATTTGAGCTTAACAGCTATGTACTGTCAGCAAAGGGGAAAAAGCTGCTTGATAAACTTGCTCCTATTTACATAAATTCAATTTTTGCAGATAAGGAATTGTCAAATCAAATTCAGCATATAATAATACAAGGACATACCGATTCTCAAACATTTGCGGGAATTACCTCAAAAGATGAACAATTTTTAAAGAATATGGACTTGAGCTTAAAACGTGCAAATGCAGTTGCCGAGTACATTTTCAAAACAAATTACGATAAAAAGTATGCTGACCAATTCAGAAAAATTGTCGTTGTAGAAGGTAAAAGCTTCAATGAACCCGTACTTAACGAACAAGGAAACGAAGATTACGCAAAGAGCAGACGGGTTGAGTTAAAACTAAAAGTTAAAGACTGGAATGTTTCAACAGCACTGGGACTAAAAAAATGATAGATACAAATAATATTTTAGAAACAATAAATATGATAAAGCTTTACAATCTTGATATCAGGACTGTAACACTTGCCCTGAGCCTTAGAGATTGTATATCGGAAGACATCGACATCTTATGCGATAACATTTATAACAAAATTAAAAAGTACGCAAAGCATCTTGTTGAATACGCAGATGAACTTGCTGATGAGTATTCAATTCCGATTATAAACAAACGTATTGCAGTAACCCCGATTTCATTTATCGGAGAAGCCTGCAAAAACCCTGATTACGTACGAATTGCCAAAACTCTTGATAAGGCGGCAAAAGAAGTCGGAGTTAACTTTGTCGGAGGATTTTCGGCTTTAGTTGAAAAAGGATGTACAAAAGGTGATAAGCTTTTAATAGAAAGTATCCCTGAAGCTATGGCAAAAACCGAATATATTTGTTCATCAGTTAATTTAGCAACATCAAAAGCCGGAATCAATATGGATGCGGTTTTAAAGATGTCAGAAGTTATAAAAAAAGCAGCAGAATTAACCAAAGACCGCGACGGAATCGGAGCTGCAAAGCTTGTTGTATTTTGTAACGTTCCGGGAGATAACCCGTTTATGGCAGGAGCTTTTTGCGGAATGGGCGAACCAGAATGCGCGCTAAATGTCGGAGTTTCCGGCCCGGGTGTTGTAAGAGCAGCGGTTGAAGCATTACCAAAAGATGCTGATATGAGCGAACTTGCAAACAAAATTAAAGAAATCGCATTTAAAATAACATCTACAGGCGAACTTGTAGGAAGAAAATTAGCAAAAAAACTTGATATTCCGTTCGGAGTAATAGATTTATCGTTAGCACCAACCCCTGCTCAAGGAGACAGTGTTGCTGGGATTTTTCAGGCAATGGGCTTAGAACATGCCGGAGCCCACGGAACAACAGCTGCCCTTGCAATGCTTAATGATGCTGTGAAAAAGGGCGGAATTATGGCAAGCTCTCATGTAGGAGGTTTATCAGGCGCATTTATTCCGGTATCGGAAGATGCAGGTATGATTGAAGCCGCCGAAAACGGTTATTTAACATTCAGTAAACTTGAAGCTATGACATCTGTTTGTTCTGTAGGACTTGATATGATTGCAATTCCGGGAGATACCCCGACAGACACAATTGCAGGAATTATTGCAGATGAAATGGCCATCGGAATGATTAATAAGAAAACAACAGCAGTAAGAATTATACCGGCAGCAGGAAAAACAGTAGGTGACAGAATCTCTTACGGCGGACTTTTAGGCGAAGCTCCGATTATGCCTGTTAACGGATTATCATCAACAACATTTGTACAAAGAGGCGGCAGAATCCCTGCACCTATACACAGCCTTAATAACTAAAGGAAAATAAAATGAAAACATTACACGAATTAGCTACAAAACTTCAAACATTCATAATAAAAGCTCAAGAAGACGCTCACAATTCAACAAATATGAGCGTTGCAAAATACAATAACCTAAAACTTAAAATTGAATCAAAATACCACTTTCCAAATGTAATTGTATGTATCGGAATATCTGAAGCTGTATTTAATATTAAAGAAGGCACTAAAATCGACGGAGGCTTGGGGCCAGACGAAAAACACGTAAGAAAATGGCTTGGAAACAGTACCGTAATTTCTGACTTAAACGAAATCTGGATTTCCATGAATGAACTTGTTAAAGCCGAAGAAGAAGAAAAAAATATGTCTGTGGAAGGCGAAGCTGATGAAGCTAAATCTGATGCTCCTAAAAAACATAAAAAACAAAAAAATGATGATTTAGCAACACTTGAAGAGTTCTTTGAATTTGCAACTGATTCTCAAGATAAAACGGAAAAAGAACAACCTTCAAACGAAAATAATTCAAACTCTGCTAACAACTAAAAACAGTTATGAACGATAAATTAAAGGAAAGCTTAAAACTTTTACCGTCACTACCCGGTTGCTACATATACTACAACGCGGAAGGCGAAATTATTTACGTCGGAAAAGCTAAAATCTTAAAACGCCGTGTAATGTCTTATTTTAACCGTAAACACCACGATAGTGTTAAAGTTAATGTTTTAGTTTCCCAAATTGACAGGCTTGAATATATAATTACAAATACCGAAGTTGAGGCTCTCATATTAGAAAGCCACCTGATAAAAAAACACAAACCGCGCTATAATATTTTACTAAAAGACGATAAAAAATATCCGTACTTTTTAATCACAAATGAAGATTTTCCACGAATTTCAATTGTCAGGAAACGCAATATGAACCCTGAAAAAGGCCGCTATTACGGCCCTTATACAAATATTCGTGCAATGCATTCGACATTAGATTTTTTAAAAAAGATTTTTCCGCTGAAACAATGTAAAAGCCCTAAATTCAAATCCAGACCGTGCCTTTACTATCACATCGGAAAATGTCTTGCCCCATGCCAGAATCTTGTAACAAGTGAAGAGTATAAAGCAGTTGTTCATCAGGCAGAATTGTTTTTATCAGGCAAACAATCAGAACTTATGACACAACTGATGGAACAAATTCAAAAATATTCTGACTCGGAGCAGTTTGAAAAAGCCGCAAAACTTCGCGACAGTTACCTTGATTTGAAACAAACACTTGAAAAACAAAAAGTCGTTTACGAAAATACCAAACTTAATGAAGATATTATCTCTGTTCAGCACGAAGACGGAATTTTGGTTGTTGTTATTATGATGATTCGTGAAGGCAGGTTAATTGATAAAAAAGATTTCACCTACGAAGTTGAAGAAGAAGACAGAACTGAATTTTTTGAAACCTTTTTCAAAGAATACTATAACACTCTGTCTTTAGAATTTCCTGACAGAATTGTATCTAATGAGTTAGAAGCTTTAGGAAATAAAGCTCTTTACGAAGAATGGCTTAATATAATTTCCGGTAAAAAAGTTAAAATAAGCTACGGAAAATCAACCCAAGGGAAAGAACTTCAAAGTCTTGCGGACAAAAACTCACGAGTAGTAATAGATAATGCTAAACTGTCAAAAATGTCAAAAATCCGCGACGATTTTAACAATATCGGTTCATACCTAAAAGAAAAACTAAAACTGAATAACTTCCCGTATAGAATTGAATGTTATGATATTTCACACATTCAAGGTACAAATACGGTAGCTTCAATGGTAACGTTCATAAACGGTTTAAGTAAAAAATCTGAGTATAAAAAATTCAAAATTAAATCGACAGAAGGCAAGCCTGACGACTTTTTATCAATGAAAGAGGTTTTAACAAGACGCCTGTCACATCTTGGTGACAAAGGCTGGGATAAACCTGATTTGATTATAATAGACGGCGGCAAAGGACAATTATCAAGTGTTATGCAAATTGTTAAAGAACTGGGAGTTACAGGAATTGATTTTGTCAGCCTTGCAAAGCGGCAAGAAGAAGTTTTCCTTCCAAATACTTCTAAATCAATTCTTCTTCCGCGAGAATCAAGCGCCCTATTTTTAATCCAACGAATCCGTGATGAAGCCCACAGGTTTGCAATAACATACCATAGAAAACTTCGTTCAAAAAAAGCAATCTCGGAGGGGTAAATAATAGCATATTCACTCTCGCTTCAAAAGGAAAAACAGTTTGAGTGAGGAGTAAACAAATAAGGACAAAAATATTACTTTTAATTCCTCCCTCGCCCAGAAGGGGAGAGGGGTTGGGGTGAGGGGGACAAAAATGACATACATCTACGCAATAACAGATTCGCATCAGGAAAGCAGAAACTTAAGCAGACTTTTAAGCGGAATTTATAATGACCGCAAAGATTCTGACGAACCTTTTATTGTACTTGATTGCGGAGATTTATTTAAGGGAATATACGACAAAGATTTATCAGTTAGAGCATATTTAAAACTAAAAGAGTTACTCCCGCAGGCTCAAATATTTATAACACTTGGCAACAATGACTTCGGGTTTAAAAAAGCCGATTTTGAATACCTGAAAAATACAATAGAAAGATTTGAAAATGCAGGAATTAACGTAATCTGCGCCAACATTTCACCGCAATTAACAAAAAAATATAAAATTCTTGAAATAAACGGACAGAAAATACTTATTACAGGTTTTTGTATAAACAATTCCTGCGCAAAAAAATTCAAATGCGAACTTCTACCGCCAAATGAAACATTTAAAGAGCTTATTGATTCAATCAAAGAAGATTACGACAAAATTATTGTCCTGAATCACCACTGGTACACATACAGCAATTGCCTAAAAAACTTTGCTGCAAAAAACGGAATAAATATAGACCTGATTATCGGCGGACACGAACATTCTCCAATCCCGCCCGATTATAAAAATAACATCTTTTATCCATATTCTTTTGCCCGCACAATGTACAAAATAGTTTTAGACAAACAAACAGAAGAAATTCCCGTTGAAGCTTGCAAATTTATACCGGAATTTGAAAACCCGATAAATGAATATGAAAAAGAAACAAAATTAAAAGAACCGATAGCAAAAAGAGTTCTAAACCTAACCAAATGTTATTCTGATCCTTGTCCTTTGGGAACATTTATCTCTGATAATATGAGAAAAACAGGCAAAACAGATATAGCGTTTCACTCAACAGGATTTACAATGTATCCGCTAAGACTAAATGACAGTGATGTTATTACAAAATACGACTTTGAACAGGTAATTTGCGCATCTACAACAATCGAAACAACGGAAATTTCCACCGCTCAATTGAAAGAAGTTTTTGATAACGCGATAAAATTCAGAATGCTGAAAGACCGCGGGAACTCACGCTTCTTACAGTGTTCGCAAAACGTTACCCTGACTTGTAAAGGCAACATTGAAGATAAAACCTGTAAATTATTACAAATAACAATAAATAATGAAAACCTGCTTGATAAAAACCAAAACCCGATTAATCCTAACCGAAAATTTTCACTTACCCTTGATTCTTATATCGGCTCAGGAGAACAGGGATTTGAGGTATTAAAAGATTTGCCTAAAAACAAAGTTTTTGATAACGGAAAAGAAGTTTTAATTAACGAACTGTTTTGTTCTGCATTAAAGCAAGCTGCTCGAAATTTTGACGGAAATTCCGAATACCCGAGCTTTACCCTTATAGATATTTAAAACATTTGGAACTTATATAGCAAAAATAAAAGTTTTATGTTATAATCAGCCTATACGCTTTAAAGAGGAGATTTATTATGCGCACGGAAGAAAGAACTTTTATTGCAGTTAAACCTGATGGAGTACAAAGAGGGTTAATCGGCGAAATCGTAAGAAGATTTGAACAAAAAGGTTATAAAGTAATAGGTTTAAAAATGCTTCATGTGACAGATGAACAAGCAAAAGCTCATTACGCAGAACATGAAGGAAAACCGTTCTACCCAAGACTTATCAGATATATTCAAAGCGGGCCGATTGTTGCAATGGTTGTTCAAGGATATAATGCAGTAGCAGGATCCCGTCATATTATGGGATCTACAAACCCTGACACCGCAGAAGTCGGTACAATCAGAGCTGACTTTGCTCAAGTTATGGAATACAATATCGTACACGGTTCAGATTCCGTTGAAAGTGCAGAACGTGAAATCAAAATTTATTTCAACGAAAACGAACTTTTCCCTGAAGGAAAATGCATGTCTGAGCTTGTTGTAGAAAGCTTAGACGCCGACTAATCAATACAAACCGTCACCCTGAACCTGATTCAGGATTAAACAACGAAAAACTTATGAACGAAAAAGATTTTTTTAATTATGAACTAATACACGAAGATGCTCAAACAGGTGCTCGCGCAGGGATTCTTACAACCCCGCACGGGAAAATCGAAACACCGATTTTTATGCCTGTCGGTACAAACTCTGCCGTAAAATCTTTAACCTGTGACCAAATTAAAGACACTGGTGCTCAAATCATTTTGTCAAATTCTTACCACCTGTACTTACGCGCAGGAACAAAACGAATAAGAGATTTTGGCGGAATCCACGGCTGGATGAATTGGGACAAACCTGTTTTAACAGATTCCGGAGGGTTTCAGGTATTTTCATTAGCTCATTTGAGAAAAATCACGGAAGACGGCGTTGAATTTCGCGACCCGAAAGACGGTACAAAACACTTTATATCACCTGAAATATCTATGGAAATTCAGCAGGATATCGGTGCTGATATTATGATGGCATTTGATGAATGTGCTCCGTATCCTTGTGATTATGACACGGCAAAAGCCGCAATGGAACGTACACACCGCTGGTTGGAGCGCTGTTTTAAGGCAAAAACGAACCCTCGACAAGCTCTTTTCCCAATCGTTCAGGGTGCGTTTTATGATGATTTAAGACAAGAAAGTGCAAGAGTAATTTCTACATTTGATGCGGTTGGATATGCAATAGGCGGACTTAGTGTCGGCGAATCAAAGGATATTATGAACCACTTTACAGAGTTTACCGCACCGCTTCTTCCAAAGTATAAACCTCGTTATTTAATGGGTGTCGGAACCCCTGAAGACTTGCTTAACGGTATCAAACACGGAATCGATATGTTTGACTGCGTACTCCCGACAAGAAATGCCCGCCACGGTTCATTTTTCACCTGGGAGGGGAAAGCTAATATTAAAAATGAAAAATTCAAAGACGATCATGCACCTCTTGTTGAAGGCTGTGATTGCTATGCTTGCAGGAACCACTCACGCGCATATATCAGACATCTTTGGAAATGTCAGGAAGCTACAGCATCTACGCTTTTATCAATCCATAATATTAAATTCCTGATTGATTTTGCAAAACAATGCCGTCAAGCTATTTTAGAAGACCGTTACGCTGATTTTTATGCAGAGCATTATCATAACTTACTTGGTTTGAGATAATATTTTCTCAAAATAATTACTGTCTTCCATAGCTTTTTTAGAACATGCAAATCCGTTAAGAGTATTAGAAATTTTCGGATTACAATATTGTTCGGCATTTGTATAAGTTGTACCAACGCTTCCCATTGGAACAAGTTCTTCATCAGATGTCATAACAAACGTAAAAACATCAACACCAAGCCTGTTTGGCGGGTTATTTTTACCGTTAATATCAGCATGAATCCATAATGGCGCATTAGAAGAACCATAAGGATTTTCAAGCATAATTAAGGTATTATCCATTAACAAAAACTGTCCATCATCAAATCTACTATAAGGAGGCGTGGATTTGCCATCAAGAGTTGTATATGACTTATCTCCGCTATAGTAGCACAAATCGTTTTTCTGTATAGCCGCAGCTTGAGTTCCGCATAAATGTGCCGTCTTGAAATAATTAGCAAAGGTCTTGTAAAAAGAATTTCCGCCGGAATAAGTTTTAGGATCTAAACTTACATCTTCATTCTTAATTAAGCGAATAGATTGTGCAATAGTAGAGTAAGTTTTCAAATATTGAGAACGTAAGCGTTTTGCTTTGTTTTTGGTCATAACCCCGGGAATTGTCAATGCTGCCACAATCCCTATAATACCAAGGGTAATTAAAACTTCCGCTAAAGTGAACGCACCCCTCACACTAACCCTTTTAGGGCGAGTGAACAAACTCCTGTCATTCTGACGTAAGTCAGAATCTATCATTGTTGGTTCATCCCGCAAGGGGTAATTATTGGCATTAACAGACCCTGAATCAAGTTCAGGGTGACAATAAGTTCTAAGTTTCCGAGCAAGGCAAAACCCGCTCAAATCAAGCTTAAAAGGGCTACCCCCCCCCGATTTTCCTATTATTACTAAACTTTAGTGACTCTTTCATTCTATTTACCCCCTACATTATGTTTTCAAGACCGTATATAAAATCATTTTTTTCAACTACATGGTTTACGGCAAGCAACACTCCGCCCATATAGCATTTTCTGTCCATTGAATCATGGCGAATCTTAAAAATCTGTCCTGATGAACCGAAAATTACCTCCTGAGAAGCAATATATCCCGGCATTCTGACAGAATGTATCTGAATATCAGAATAAGATGTTCCGCCGCGAGAACCTTCTATAGTTTCAGTTTCTGCACAATTTCCTTTTTTAAATGTTTCTTTTGCCTGTGACATCATTAGCGCTGTTTTTATTGCAGTACCTGACGGGGCATCTTTTTTCTGATTATGATGAAGCTCAATAATTTCAGCATTATCAAAATATTTTGCAGCCATTTGAGAAAACATCATCATCAAAACCGCTCCTGTTGAAAAGTTCGGAGCAATCAAACAACCTGTATTATTCTTTTCTGACAGTTGTTTTAATTCTTCAATTTCAGAATCCTTCAAACCTGTTGTTCCGATTACGGTCTTAATAGAATTATTCAAGCAGTATTTAGCGTTTTCAAATATAGATTTCGGCTGGGTAAAATCAACTAATACATCTATATCAACGGCTTTTTTAGCTTCTTCAATCGTTCTATAAGCTTCACCTTGTATATCTATTTTAGCAACGAGTTCCATTGTTGAATCATTTTCAACAGCTTCACAAACCTCTCTGCCCATTTTTCCATATGCGCCGCATACTGCTACTTTTATCATTTAAACTCTCCTTAGTAATCTTCTACTGCTGAATCTTCATCATCTTTTAATGAAGATAAATCATCTTTATATGCTGTGTCAAACTCCGCAGGCATCATATCATCATCAGGCCAAACCGTATCACTGTCATATCTTGCTGAGCTTAAATTTTCGGCAGCGGTTAAATCAGAACTGGTTAAAACAGTTTCAGATAAAACAGTTCCAGCCATATCACAATCTGTGAAATTACAATATGTCATCTCTGCATAACTGCAATCTGCGCCTGTTAATATACTTTCTGTAAAATCGCACTCTGTCACAACAGCTCTTGTAAAATCTACTGCTGTTAAATCTGCACCGTAGAAGTTTACTAATGCAAGATGACAATCTGAAAAAGAACTTGAGTTCAAATCAACATCTGAAAAATCAATTTCTTTTATTATCATATTTGAAAAATCTACTTCGCTTAAATCAACATCATCTCGGTCTTTTTTCCATTCATTGAATTTATCGGGGTTGGTTTCAATCAAAGATAATAACTCTTCTTTTGTATAATCTAACATTCTTATCTCCTTAAATATATATTTATTATTATTTGTTGATTAAGTCATTTTCCATAGCTGATAAAATCGCCTGGGTACGACTTTTTACTTTTAATTTTCTAAAAATACTTTGCATATGAGCTTTTACAGTAATCGTACTTACATAAAGCTCCTTTGCAATAGAACTGTTATCAAGTCCCTTCGCAACTAATAATAAAACATCTTTTTCCCTTGGCGTCAAGTGATTTTTAAGGGATTTTTGATTATTTGTAACATTAGTGGTAAACGAGCCGATACCGAACCTTTTTGAACGGCGCAACACCGCATCAATCCTTGCCAACAGGTTTTTCAGATTAAACGGTTTGACGATATAATCATCAGCACCAAGATTAAGTCCGAAAACCATTTTTCGAACATCGCTTTCAACAGTTAAATAAATAACGGGAATCTCTCCGTAAAGATATGATTTTCTAATAGCTTTCAGGGTATCCCACCCGTCTAACTCAGGCAATAAAATCTCTAGCAAAACAATATCGAACTTCTCTCCTGATTCAAGATAAGCCAAAGCCTGTTTACCGTCATTGGCAACCTTAACTTCATATCCGTATGAGGGCAATGCTTGCGCTAATTGCTCAGCATTATTATCTACTAACAGAATTTTTCTTGAATCAGCCATAAAAAGCCTGTTCCCTTATACAATTTTGTACTTTAACGCTTTTAATGCCGCTTGCAATCTGTCATCAACTTCAAGTTTTTGCAAGATATTAGCAACGTGCGCTTTAGTTGTATTAACGCTTATAACAAGCTGCTGTGCAATTTCCATGTTACTGTGCCCTTCTGTCATAAGTTTAAGGATTTGAGCTTCACGTGCGGTTAAATCATAATCCTTATAGTTAGATTCAGGCACTCCGACAGAAGCATTTGCGCCTGCTTTTAAGACAATATGCGCAATACTCGGGTCAAACCATGCTGCACCGTCAGCTACCGATTGTACAACCTGAACAAGTCTTTGAAGATTAATTTCTTTTGAACAGTAAGCATTAGCGCCTGCTTTCAAGCTGTTCAGAACTTCTTTTTCATCATTATGAGAAGTTAAAATAATTACCTTAACCTCAGAGTTTAAAGCTCGAATTGCCTGTGTTGCATCAATTCCGTTCATATTAGGCAACCCTAAATCCATGATTACAACATCAATTGTGTTGTTTTTAAACACTTCTAAAGCTTCTTCGGCACTTGATGCTTCATAAATCGTTTCAATATAATCAACATCTTCAAATGTCGTTTTTAACCCGAATCTTGTTAACTCATGGTCTTCTACAATCAATAAATTTTTCTTCATATATTCAATTCCTCTTTTGCTAAGCCGTAATCAGGATTCAGGTTCAAACATTTTTCAAAATTCGAATTTGCTTCTGTTGTCAACCCTTTATTTTTCAAAACAAGTCCCAGATAATAATAGTATCTGTAATCATTTTCGTCAATATATTTTGCAACACTAAGATAAGACAAAGCTCTGTCATAGGATTCTTTTACTATCTCAAGCCTTGCTAAATCTATCCAGCCGTCTTTAAAATTCGGATTTATTGCAATCGTCTTTTTAAGATAAGCTTCTTCTCTGTCTTTTTCTAAAAGTGCCATTTGATAATATGCTTCATAAGATTTTGAGCTGACTTTTAAGACTTTTGAATAAATATCTTTAGATTTTTTCACATTGCCCGTTGTTTTGTACACATGAGCAAGTCTTATTTCAGCGCTATGTGTATTATCTTTTGACATTGCGCGTTTAAAATAGGTTTCAGCAAGCTTATAATCCTTACCACGCAAAGCTATATCACCAAGAACAATCAAGGCTTCCGAATTAGCAGGCTCGATATCTACAGCTTTTAGTGCATAATCCTGAGCTTTTTCAAACTCTTTCATATCATAATAAACCTTAGCGGTAAGCGCAAAAACATCTTTATTAATATTTTTCTTTCCGCTGATTGATGTTTGTAACACCCTTAAAGCTTTATTTAATTCGTTTTTATCATAGTAATAATAAGCAAGATGATATTTTTTCAGGTAATCGTTTTTTGCAGCTTTATAAAGAATATACTGACCTGAAGAGTGAAGTTCTTTATCAAAAATTACGGTATTTATATCACCTGAATTAAGCGCATTTAAGTATTTCACCCCGTCTTGCGGTTTGTTAGATTGTGAATAGATTTCGGCTTTTAATCTTTTGTAATTAAGATTTTTAGGATTTTTTGAAATCGCATCATCAATAGATTTTTCAGCCTGCTTTATATCACCGTTTTTCATACTGCCAAAAGCGACAAGGTAATTCGCATAATCAGAATCCGTTAGCAATGAAACCTGTTTTTTTAACTCGCTTGTTGCTTCAACACTTTGGTCGTTATACATAATGTTTGAATAAACTTCAGCCAGATACATTTGATCCTTATGAGTAAGCGGGAAATTCGGGAAGTAATAGTTTTTCACGTCTTCTTCAATAAGTTCTGAAACATTATTATCCTGAATTTTTGACATTGAAAGCTCAGCCAGTGAGAAAAATCCAATAGCAGCCATTTCCTGAGTCAGACGCATATAAACATAATCATTTGGGACAATATTTTCAATCAACATCTTAAAATCACGATATGATGAACGAACATTTGACTGCATAAATTTATCCATAGCGATTGTATATTGATTTTTGATAGCATTACGAGTCAAAGAACCTCGTTTTAATTCAAACGACGGCTGATTAACAACCTGCTGGTATGAAGTTGAAGAACTTTCTAACGGGTTAACAGGTTTCAAACCTCCGATATCTATTGCAAAAACTGAATTACAAGACATTGAGGCAAGGCATATTGAAACAATTAAACTTTTTTTCATTACTGAACCTCCCCGTCAAAATTTCCCGTATAATAGCAATTGAACAGATTCCAAACACGTTTTGAATCCTCGTCAGGAGCTTCTGCCCTGCCAAAGTTATAAATATCAAGCAAATTAAACTTACTCAATAATATATCATCTGCCTGCTTAATCTTACCGTTAGATTCGGATAGAAATACTCTGATAATTTTGTTAACCGGAATTGCCAAAAATACATCAACCAAACCTTTTTCAAAATGCGAACCGGCACCTTTTAACAAGATATCAATAACATTAACTATCGGCATCTTATCACGGTAGTGACGTTTAGAAGTTATTGCATCAAACACGTCGGCTACTGCTAAAATTCTTCCGCCCAAGGTAATTTCTTCCCCCTTAAGGTGTCTGTAATACCCCGAACCGTCCCATTTTTCATGGTGAGAACAAGCCATTTCCGTAATTATTCTAAAATCAGATGACATATAAATCTTATTCAAGATATTATGCGTAATTCTTACGTGTTCCTGAATATGTTTATATTCTTCATCTGTAAGCTTTCCGTCTTTTTGTAAGACGGAATCTCTTATTCCGATTTTACCTATATCATGTAAGGTTGCTGCCTTTTCCAAAAGTCCTATTTCTTTTGAATCCATACCGATTTCATGAGCTAAAAGCGTTGAATACTGACGAACACGAGCCGAATGACCTGCCGTAATCTTATCACGAGCATCAATTGAAGTTGCAAGCGTGTTGATAAAGCTTTCAAATAAAAGTTTTTGCTCATGATACATTTGCAATTGCTTATCAAACAACTGGGCATTTTCTAACGCAATACTTGCACTGCCTCCGATAGCGATAAGTAAATCTTCATCATTTTTCGTAAATACTCCGTCAATTTTATTGATAACCTGCAAAGCACCCATAATTTCACGGTTATTATTAATAATCGGCATACATAAAATTGTCTTGGTGCGATATCCTGTTTCTTTATCGACTTCAGGGTTAAATCTCGGGTCTTCATAAGCTTCTGTAATATTTATGGTTTCACCCGTTGTCGCAACATAGCCTGCTAAACCTTTATCTGCCGGGAATCTTATTTCCTGACTTGAATCTAAACCCAGTGCAACTTTTGACCATAATTCATTTGTATCTTTATCAAGTAAAAACACCGTACATCTGTCTGCCTGAATTGCGTTTTTTGTTTCTTCCGCAATTACGCGCAACAACTCATCAATATCACTTACCGCAGTAATCGACCTGCTGATTTTCACAAGCGAAATCAACGGATCACTTTTTGTAGGAAGAGAATAATCCATTCCGTTTTGTAATTGCCTGATTCTTGTATTTAAAAAATCCGCGGCGCAATACTTATCTTCTTCTGAAGCCAGTTTTAAAGCATTGTTATAATGAATCAATGCAACATCTTTATTATTTTCGGAAAAATTAATACTTCCTGCAACAAATTCATTAATCAAAAGTGCAGAATCACTTCCGCTGCGTTTTGCCATATAAGTACCGTCATTCAATAACGCCATAGAAGCTTCATAAGTATTTTTATCTTCCGAATAATTCAAAAAAGCTATCAAACTAAGACATATAGAAATCCCTTCAACTGAATTAATTTCCTTAAAAAGAGTATAAGCATTTTCAACAAAAGGCCTTGCATTTACGTAATCCTTCTCTCCGATAAATGCCATACCTTTGCGAATTATATTTTCAGCCTCTTCTATATTTTTCAATATCTCAGTCATAATTTTACCTTTTCATACATTGTACAATATTTTTTCAATTAATACAAAGGTTTTACAAAATAATTTACCTGTATGATGAAAAGAGGTAAATAAAGGTATAAAATTACTATTGATAAGATAATAAGGAATAATTAAAAATGGCTGATACGTTAAAAACCTTAAAATGCCCTGCTTGCGGCAAAGAAATGGAAAAAGTATTCATCCCGTCAGAAGGTATAAATCTTGATATTTGTACTCAAGGATGCGGCGGAATTTATTTTGATAACAGAGAATTTAAATCATTTGATGAAAAAAACGAAGATATTTCTGCAATCTTAGAAAAAATTGAAGGAAAAACATTTGAAAAAGTTAATACCTCAATGGACAGATTTTGCCCGAACTGCGGAAATAAAATGGTAAAAAACCATTCAAGCATACAACAAACAATAGAAGTTGATGAATGCTACAACTGCGGCGGAAAATTCCTTGACAATGACGAACTTGTAAAAATAAGACAAGAATACGACACAGAAGAAGAAAGAAGCGAAGATGCGTTTCGTTATCTATACAAACAAGTAGGATTAGAACTTGCAGAACAAGACCAAAGATACTCTGAAATAAACACACGCAGAACCTTTGTCAGAAGTTTATTCAACAAGCTTACTGGACTGTAAGGAATTTTTCATAACAAACTCAAGCTCCGAACCGTAATATCCGCAATTAAGTAATTTATAAAAGCGGTAACAAGTGTTTGGAGCTAAGTTTTGAACAGTTTTAACATCTAAATACAAACCCTCAACAAATCTTGCAAAAAGCTCCGTCGGCATTGCGTAGTACTTTTGCAAACGATTAATTCTTGCAGAAACTCTTGACTGCTTTTTCTGAAACGAACGTAACCTTATATATGCAGCAAACTCAATCGGCATATCACAAAAATCTTTTTCTATGTTATCAACCGTCAATAATTCGGTTTTTTGACCCCAAAAACCTGATTTTAAACACACTCTGTCGCATTTTAACAGATATTTAGCTTTAGAATGCCTGATATATTTATCAAATTCTTTAAACTTTTTAGAGCGCATAAACTTTGGATAGCGAGCCTTTATAATCTTTTCCTGCGCTAAAATATTACTCTTTACCGAGTCTTTATAATTTTGAAGTTTTTCACATTTTGAATGAAAATCAACAAAATTAGTTACCTTTAAAAGTTCCTCCCGATAAATTCCAACATCACTATCATCAAATAACACCTCTAAACTCCCGCCGTTTCTCGCAATTGAAGCTTCAAGGCAATAATGAACATAATGAGCAAATTCATGTAAAAGCGTCGGCATAACCCGAGATTTTGGAATATTTTCAGAAACATCAATACGGTTTTTCATAAAAATACCCTGATGACCTCGGGCTTTTGTTGTCGTATGGACCTCTAAACCGATTCCTCTTAAATATTTAATTAACTCCTTAACGCTATCGTCCATAAATAAATTATAATATAAAATGGGCGCGTCGGGAAATTCCCGACGCGCCCTTTAAATCTTATGCTTCAACTTCAAATTGGTCTTTACCTACTGAACATAAAGGACATGTGTAATCATCAGGTAAATCTTCAAATTTCACATTATCATTTTCAGCAGGATCATAAACATAACCGCAAACTGTGCATACCCATTTTTCCATAGTTAATTGTTTTCCTTTCTCTTTTTACAGTCACTGCATATACCATGAAATACAATATCATGATTTTCAATATCAAATCCCGTAGCCATACGGGTATTTTTCACCAAATCAGGTGCCACATCAGAGGGGACATCAAAAACCTTTTTACATACATTACAAATAAAATGGTAATGTTCATGTGTATTATGATCAAAATGCGCAGAGGTTTCAAGCCCGTCTATTTTCTTAATCATGCCGGCATCTGCCAGCTGATTTAAATTCCTATACAAAGTAGTAATCCCGATATTAGAATTATCGCGTTTTAAAATCTCCAACAAAGCTTCCGCTGTCGGATGAACAGCATTACTCGTCAATGTATCAAGGATTTTTTCTCTTTGCTTAGAATAATTCATAATTCACCTAAAATGATAACTATTATCATTTTATACAATTAAGCAAAAAAGTCAATTAAATAAATCTGCCTCCCAAAAATTACAGAATTATTTCTTTGCAACAAATTCCTGATGCATTTTTTCAATCATTTGAAGAGTTTCTTCTTCACTGTGTTTATCTGCATATTCATCAATAGCTTTATTTAATTCAGCAGCTAAAGCAGGATTTTTCTCTAAAAATTTCATATCATTTTCTATAGAATCCGAAGCAACCATAGATTTACCCAAAGATGCAGCAGGGATATTTCCCAAATCTTTGATACCCATTGACTCAACAGCAGGTGCAGACGATGCTTCTGTCGGAACCGGAGCTTCTGAAGGAACCTTTTGAATACCCTTGAAGTTTACACTATTCATTTTGTTGTTGTTAATTTCTCTCATAGTATCACCTTACTTTCAGAAAATTATATGTTTTTCTCTAACGTCATGTATTAATTGGTTTTTAGTTAGAAAACACCTAAATAATATTTTTTGCTATTTTTGTTCAAAAAAAATTACAAAAATTTACATGTAGAATTAATCAATAATTTTTCATGTTATTATGTATTATATAACATAAAAGGGTTTAATGCAAATATGAACGTAAAAAAAATCGCAAAAAATTTATGGTGGGCTCTAACATCTTTCCAAACTATCAATAATTTGCCTGATGCTGTAATTTTTACAGACAAAGAAGGCTGTATAACAAGGTTTAACAAAAAAGCCCGTGAAGTATTCGGACTATCTGACGCTGAAGATGCACCATTGGTTTATTTTGACACTATCGTGAAAGACGGTATGAATAATGTTAAGACATCTTTAAAAAATAACAAACCCGTACTTTCAACCGCAACTTTACCCGTAAGAGAATTTTATATTGAATTAAACGCTTCAAAAAACGGTTCCGGATATTGCATTAATCTTCGTGATATGACTAAACTTACAGATGAAATTGTTAATGAAGATAAAATTTTGCGATTTAACAGCGAAAAAAACGCAATGCTATCTAAACTTGAAGGAGATATCAAGTCACCTTTGACATCTATAAGCGGATTTGCGCAAGGTCTGTTGGACGGACTCGGCGGCAATTTAACAGAAAAACAGGCAAAATATGTTAAAATTATTAATTCCAATGCCGAAGAGCTTCATACTTTTATGGATAAATTGCTTGAATTTTCTTACGCAGAATCTTCAATTTATGAACCCGAATTTCACAAATTTGATATTGTTGAAGCCCTAAAAGCGGTTATCAAAGACTGTGAAAGTGAATTAAATGCTAAAAAACTCACTTTTGATTTTGATTACGACAAAATAGAAAAACGTAACGTATATACTGATTCAAATGCAGTAAAACGCGCATTCAAAAACATTTTAGAAACCGCAATATCAATGACAGAAACAGGCTACATTACGGTTAAACTATCAAACCCTGATGAATTAACATCAATAAAGTATAATATCAACCCTGAACAATCAAACTCATATTTGCAAATAACAATACGAGATACAGGAGTAGGAATACAAGAAGAGGACTTAAAATATTTATGCGAACCGTACGCTCAATTAGAAAAAGGTAAAAAGAATTTCTTAAGAGCATTGAAATTGGGTTCTGCCAGTATTTTAGTAAAAAGAGCAAACGGATTAATCAATATAACTTCTGAAATAATGAAAGGAACAAAGTTTGAAATAATCCTGCCTATAGAAAAGGTTTAAGATGAGCAGCGTTACAATTAAAAATGTAAAAAAAACTTACGATAACAACAAAACCGTAATAAATAATGTTAACCTTGAAATAAAAGATAAAGAATTTGTAGTTCTTGTCGGAGCTTCAGGCTGCGGGAAATCAACACTTTTAAGAATGATTGCAGGCTTAGAAGACATAACATCAGGAGAAATCTCAATCGGCGATAAAGTCGTTAATAATGTTGCTCCAAAAGACAGAGATATTGCATTTGTTTTCCAAAGTTATGCACTATACCCGCATATGAGCGTAAGAGAAAATATCGCATTCGGACTTAAGATGAGAAAAACACCTAAAGCAGTGATTGAAGAAAAAGTTAAACAAGCCGCCGAAATTCTTAACCTGACCGAATACTTAGACCGCAAACCAAAACAACTTTCAGGCGGTCAAAGACAGCGTGTAGCTTTAGGAAGAGCAATTGTTCGTAATCCAAAAGTTTTCTTAATGGATGAACCTTTGTCAAATCTTGATGCGAAACTTCGTGTTCAAATGCGTTCCGAGATTAAAAAACTTCACGAAAGACTTCAAACAACATTCATCTACGTAACCCATGACCAAACAGAAGCACTTACTATGGGTGACAGAATTGTTGTATTAAATAACGGAGATATCCAACAGGTAGATACCCCGGATGAAATTTATAATAACCCTAAAAACACCTTTGTTGCAGGATTTGTCGGTTCACCTCAAATGAATTTTATCAACGGCAGGGATTTAGGACTTGAAGAAAACATTTTATACGGCGTACGACCTGAAAAAATGATAAAACCTGACGGAGATATAAAACTAACGGTCAACGTAGAAATCTCTGAGATGCTTGGCAGTGAAAAAATTGCCTACTTCAACATCGGTGACAAAAAATGTTCAGCAAAACTTGATTCAGACTTCAACATAGGTAAAACCCTTGATTTATCTATATCTAAAGAAGACTTATATAAATTTAATGCCGAAACAGGCGAACGAATTTATTAACATGTAACGATATGTAACAAGTATATACTTTTTATAGCAATTCTCATCTTTAGAATTTGTTTATTATAATGTAACGAGGTACAATTAGAATCATGGTTGAGAAAACTGAACAAAACTTAGAAGTAATTGAAAGAACTGATGATGAGATGAGAAAAGAAGTTGTTGACCAACGTCAGTTTGCTCACCAGACAAATCCTATTGCAAGAAAGCTGTTGGACTTTAGCAAAGCTAACAAAACCCACAGATTTTCAGTCAAAGATTTGTTTACACGATAGTTTCGAGTAGCACGGCTTTATGAGGGTCGATACGTACATCAATTTGTACGGTTTGTGAGGAAGCGAAAACTGATTGTATTTCGTTACTTCTTTTTAGATATTTAACAATAAAACATTTATATGTTAAAGTTGATTTTACCACCTTTTTGCCATAAATTAAAAGTATGTACGAAATAAAAAAACAAATTTATTTGGCTTTATCAAAGAACCAAAAATCAGCGTTGTGTAACTATTTACGAGCTTTAGTCAAAAAATCACCTGACCTTACGGTTGATGAAATTTGGGAAAGTTTTGAAGCCGATGAAAGGTATTATATTAAACTAAACTGTTCAAGATTTGAGTTTTTGGCTGAAGTTATTGATAACGAGGAGTTCAAATCAGACACAATAAAATACTTAAAAGAATGCAAAAAGTATTACGACTACAAAGAAAAGCAACGCCCGATTGTTGAAGCTAACAAAGAATTTGAAAAGAAAAAACGTAAATTTTTACAAGAAGTTAAAATGTCAAAAGAAGCTCCGACAAAAAAACAGCTTTATTATTACGACAGATTATGCAAAAAATATAATATCGATAAAAAAGAGCTTACATCAAAACTTGAAGCTCGGAATGAAATTGATAAAATAATAACAGAACATAACGATTATTACAAAATAACAGGGCAGGAAGAAGAATGCTAATTACAGATATCGTAAAAATCTTAACTGACGCAGGAATTGAAGAAAACGAAGCAAATATTGAAGTTAAACTTTTAATAGAACATTTTGCGGGATATTCGCTTATTGATATAATTACGGGTAAAAAACTAACCGAAGAAAAACTTGAAATCGTAAAAGAAAAAGCCGAACTTCGCGCAAAAACCCGTCAGCCGATACAGCATATTATAGGTCTTGCGGATTTTATGGGTGAAAAGTTTATTGTAAACCCTTCTGTTCTTATTCCGCGAGATGAAACAGAATTTCTTGTAAGGCAAGCCGTTGAAATAATCAATGAAAACAATTTTAAAACTGTTCTTGATATGTGCACAGGTTCAGGCTGTATTGCATGCATGATTGCAAAACTGACAGAAGCGCAAGTTGTCGGAGTTGATATATCAAATGAAGCACTGCATACAGCATTTTCTAATATGGAAAAAATGAAATTATTTAACAAAGCAACATTTAGAAAATCTGATATTTATTCAAAAATCCGCGAGGATGAAACTTTTGACGTAATTGTTTCAAATCCGCCGTATATCCCGCAAAGACTAAAAAAAACAATACAAAAAGAAGTTACTTTCGACCCGGAAATTGCGCTTTATACAAAAGATGAAAAAGGGCTGGAATTTTATGAAAAAATCACTAAAGATGCTCCAAAATTCTTAAATAAAGGCGGATATTTACTGTTTGAACTTGGGGCAGGGCAAAGCCGTGATGTAGCTGAAATTTTGAATAACAACGGATTTAGCGAAATAAAAGTATTAAAAGACCTTGCAAATATCGACAGAGTAATTTTTGGCAAAATAAATCATTAAAAATCCTGCCCGTTTATCTAATATATTCCGGTTCATTTACCCCCTTGCAATAATGATAATCGGTGAATATGTCAGGATTGGTTTTGGATATTTTTTAGAATATTTCTCACAAAATTCTTTTACTTTTTTTACTGTCCAAGTCTTTTCAGACAATGAATTTACACCGGTATGTTTCATATGCGCAAGTAATTCTAACGGGGTTTTAAAATTCATTTCTTCATAAAAACCTTCGCTGTATAAAATCTCAAAACCCTTGTTTTTTAAAGTATTTTCCAGTTCTTCTTTTGATTTATATTTTAAAGTAAGTCCTGTAATTTCAGTTACTTCCTTAAAATTTGAAGGTGCAAAAGTTGTAAACGCAAGTACTCCGTCAGGTTTTAAGTTGGTCTTCAAAATTTCCACGGCTTTTTCAAAGTTCTCAAACCATTGAAACATCGCATTTGACACAATCAAATCCATTTTTTTAGCTGTTTTGACTTTCAACGCATTTCCGCAGATAAAATTTACCTCCGGAACAAACTTTTGAACATACATTTTAGATTTTTCGACCAAGTCATTTGCATAAAAATTCTTATACTTTATTGATTTTACAAGTCTTTTGGTCAACAGCCCAGTACCTGAACCAAGTTCCAAAACATTTTCAAAATCAGATGAAACCTTCAAAAGTTCTATAACAAGTTTTGACGCCGTCAAATCCTGTACGACCGCGTTTTTATCATAGTCGCTCATACTTTTTTCAAACTGTTTTTTAATATTTTTTATATCTGTTGACATAATTTTATAATCTCATTCCAGCTTTTAAAATTATAAAACGGAGAGTGTCCTGATTGCAAGCTTACAACAGGAACATTATTTTTTGCGTGGCTGTTTTTTTGATTATTCGGAGGAATAATCTTGTCAAACTCAGATACTACAGCAAAATCATAAAAACCCTCGCAAACTAAAGGCGCTGATTTTACTGCATTATAGAGATTTTCAAGTTCTGACACACGATTTTCAATACTTCTTTGAACCGGGTTTTCAAGGTATTTGTCTAATTCCTCGTCCGTATTAAATACATTTTTATAAAACTTACCCTCTAAGCCTTTTTGTGCGTGTTTTAATGTTAGTTCAAACGCCTTGACAGGTATTCCGAACTCATTATCAACAGGAGTTATCGTACCGTTAATCGCTATTTTAAGGTCAAAATCACTAAACAAATCCATTAAGCCAAACGCCGTAAATACCCCCATAGACCAAGCTATGAGCATTTTGTTTTCGTATGATTCAAACGAAATTTCCGAAAATTTTAAGTCATTATAATCATAAACAAAAAGAACATCAGAATCCCCGCAATCCAAAAACTTAAACGGGTTTTCATCAAAACTCCAGCCTGAGAAAAATACTATTAAATTTCTATTATTTGCTTTGTTTAACCAACAAGCTTTCATGAATTTTCTCCATTAATACTTTTAACTCGTCTTTATTTATATCTGCCGTCAAAGATAATCTTAAACGCGAAGTCCCTTCAGGCACCGTCGGCGGTCTTATCGGGAGAGTAAAATAACCGTTATGGAAAAGAACTTCACACAAATCAACGGTTTCTTTATTCCCGCCGATTACAACAGGGATTATGTGACTGTCTGAGCCAAAATCCTTTGCAATACCAAGCATTTTTTCACGTTTTGCCTTAGTTTTCGGAAACTTGTTTTCAATAATCCATTTTGTAAACGCAATATTCACAGGCGGCAGTGCTGTTGAAAAGATAAACGAACGGGATTTATTTATTAAAAAATCTATCAAAACCTCACTGCCTGTAACAAACGCGCCCATTGAACCGACAGCTTTTCCAAAAGTACCGACAATCAAATCAACATCGTCAACAATTCCTAAACTTTCGCAAACACCCAGCCCTTTTTCACCAAAAACTCCAAATGCATGAGCTTCATCAACAATCATTATACAATTATATTTTTTCTTTAATTCAACAATTGTTTTCAAATCCTCAATATCACCGTCCATTGAAAAAACGCTTTCCGTTATAATAAACGCGTTTTTAAAATTTTCACGCTCTCGCTGTAAAAGTCTTTCTAAAGCTTTCATATCATTATGAGGAAACCTGAAAAACTTACCTTGAGATAACTGCATTCCATCAATTATACTTGCATGGTTAAGCTTATCAGAAAAAATAACATCGCCTTTTTGGTTCAACGCGCTTGAAATTCCGACATTCGCATGATATCCGCTGTTATAAAGAAGTGTTCGTTCTTTAGAGTATAAATTTGATAAAAGGTCTTCTAACTCTTTATAAACAGGCAAAGTCCCCGTTAAAAGTCTTGCAGACGCACTGCCAAAAGAATATTCCGAACCGACGTCAGACAAAAACTCTTCAGTTACAACCTTGTTATCTGCAAAATTCAGGTAATTGTTAGATGAAAGATTTAAAAGTTTTTCACCTTTATAGTAAATGTATTTTTCGTCTTTCCCTTGAAAATCCTTTAAATCCCTAAAATGTGATTTTGATTTTAATTCATCAAGAATTTTTCTATAATCATCATACATACCTTTAATTTATGACAAAAAGGGGGTAATTGCAACGAATACTTTTGTAAATTAAAAAAGGAGGGGCGGACTAAAAAGTCCGCCCCTTTTAAAATTTTTATAATTAAATATCACGTTGGTCATTATATTCAACATTACCCATTATTAATACTGATAATAAGTTATTCATAGCAACCTCGCGAGAATCAAGTCCTTTTCCTTCTATAATAAGCTTGTCATTATTTTTTACCTGATATTTCAAATCAAATTCATGGTCACCGATTTTACCTTTCATTGTTCCTTTTGAATGGTCAAACATATTATCACTAAATTTTAATTTTATATTAAGGTCATTACATTTTCCTTTTACCGTTTTATTAGAAAGCCCTAAAAAACCGTTTGATATATTTAAATCAAGTCCGCTTTCAGACTTCATTTTTGTAGCTCTATAAAAAGCAACCGGATTTACATCGTATTGATAATTAAGTACTTCATTTTCTATATTATCCATAGAAATTTCAATTTTATCCGAATTTTCATTATTTTTAAAAAGGACTTCATCATTATCAGGAACTCTTTCTAATGAATGTTTTGCTCTAAATTCTTCAAGAGCTTTCTCTCCGTATAAAACTCCGGCAGCCATATTCCCCGGAATTGTCGTAGTGTATGAATATTTACCGTCCCCAATATAGCGAACTTCAAAATTACCTATTCTTTCTGACATAAATATACCTTTCTTGTATTAGTTCCTACATAATTATCAAACCACAAAATAACAAAAACTTGCTATTTCCCATCATATCATAATCCTATCATATCGGGCATTATAATTGAATTTGCGGCACCTTAAAGCATGAATTTACAAAGCTTTACAAATAGGATTTGCAAGAGGTATTAACTTACCCCATTGAAGGTACAGATTTTCTTAAGCCCTCACCCTATCCCTCTTCCAAAGGGAGAGGGAAGATTGGTATGTGTCATTCTGAACTTCAGCTCTTCTTGTAGGCGAGATACGAGCCGTACAAGGGAGGGTACCCCTTGAGGGTAGTCAGAATCTATCCATGTTGGTTTGACCCGTAAGGGATAAATAAAGTATCAATGAAATTTGCAAAGTTTACATTAGCATTGATAGACTCCGGCTCAAGCACGGAGTGACATAAACTGTAACAAACTTATTCACTTTTATCCCTTACATTTACCCCCTCCGTCATTCTGAGCGATAGCGAAAGAATCCAGCCTTTGGTTAGTTAATATTGAACATATCCGCCCCTCACCCTTACTCCCTCTCCCAAAGGGAGAGGGAAAATATTTACCTCAGTCATTCTGAACTTGAAGCAGCTAGGCAGCTTAGCAGCCGGGAAACTTAGAACTTTTTGTCACCCTGAACTTTACTAAGCGAAGCGTAGTAATCCCATTATATCAGCCTCTCTCCTGTCATTGTGAGGAGACAAAAGGCTTTGGCTCCGATACAATCCAGCTTTTCAAGTCAACATTTAACAAAATTAGTATTTTAAGAATTTTCAAATATTGAAATAACAAAAGGCTGGATTCTTTCGGGCTTACGCCCTCAGAATGACGTTAGCTTTACAAATATTTAGGCAATTGGTAGCATAATACCCCGTTCGGCTCGATACCTCTCAAGCTCCAACGGCACCCCCTATATTTACCCCCTAGTCTTTTATCCAACGGAAGCTTTTTACATAGTTGCTGCCGTTAATATCCCCAAAAATTTCTGCCTTAAACACACGCAATGTATTTGATTTATCAAAATTCGGAATTTTATGTATATTACTTGTTGATTTAGGATTAATCTCATTGATATTAATCCCCGGAATTGTATTAAATAGCGTATTCAATGAAGAATTAGCGATTTTACCCAAGATTGTTGAGAAATTCTTTGAAAGGCTTCCGTAAACCTCCATATCGGCAACAAGTGTTGCAATATTGTAGCTTCCTGTCATATACATATTCAAGTCCTGACCTGATGAATAGACGTTTATATCATTTGCAATCCCGTTTTCTACGTGGATATCTCCGCTGATTTTTTTGAAATTACCTGTTTTTAAAGGAGTAATTAAATCAATTATACCGTTAATTGATAAGCCTGTAACCCCGCCTGTAATAAGGTTTCCTGCCTTCAAAAGATATTCCAGAGAACCCAATTTCGGCATTCTGCCATCAGTTACCTCAAAAGTTCCATCACCTGAAAGTGTGTTTACACAATCAACACTTGATAATCCCGTACAAGCAACATTCATATTACCTGTCACCAGTCCGTACATCTGTCCCGGCAGATCAAAGAAATTATCAGAAATAATTTGAGCATCCGCGTTATTAATTTCCATTGAAGCTTTACCGCTCAGCTTATTCAAATCATACGCAATAGAACCGTTAACAGTACCATTTGCAAGGTTAAAACCGTACTTATCAATATTAAATACGCCGTCAGAAGCCATACTCATATGTGATTTAAAATTAGTTGCCTCAGCTTTTTTAATAATAATTCTGTCAGCGTTAACTTCTGCATTTTTAATAATCAAATCATCAGCTTTAAGAGTTTGAGATAAGTCTGTAGTTGCTCCCGTTCTTGTACTGTCAGCTTCCAAATCACTCATTGCCTGAGTTATAACATTAAGATTTAATTCATCCATTTGAACATTAAAATCTTCTACAACAAGAGGTTTGGCAGGCTTATTTACAATTTTTGCAGTTGCGTCAATATCATTTGTTAAAACAACAGCTTTAGAATTTACGTAAATATAATCATTTTTGAAATCAACATTAACATCGCGAACAGTTGAATCCAAAAGCGGAATATCAATACTTTTCACGTTCAAATATCCTAAGATATAAGGAAAATCCGATGTTCCGTTAATAAGCATATCCGTTGTAAATACACCCTGTTTAATCGTAGGTTTTTTGAATAATACGTTAAAAATTCTTGCATTAGTCGGTTGTTCTGTTTTAATTTTGAAGTTCTTAAACGCTAAAATATTATCTTTTAACAATGAAACCTCACCTGAAGCCGACAATTGTTTTTGAACGGATTTTCTTTTATTTTGAGATGTAATTATTTGATTATAATCCATTGAATTAAGTTTAATTTTATTTGGATATAATATTGCATCTGTTACGATTGAAACAGGGTTGGTTGTAATCCCTTCTGAACTTACGGTTCCTGTCGGAGCACCAGCAAGCGTTGCACCCATATAATAAATTGAAGCGTTTTCTGCTAAATTAAGCGTTGATTTTGAGTGTATCGCATTCAACGGACCTCTTAATTTTGAAACAAGGTTAATATCACCCTTCACTTTAACGGGATAAACAGAGTTTGAGTTATAAAATCTGTCAAAAAATGTTTGAGTAAGTTTTGAACTTATTGACAAATTCAGATTAGGATTTTTCATTGCATCCGTAATCTTGCCGTCTACAAAAACAGGCATTGAGCTTACACGGGAATTAACTTTGTCTAAATACAAAACATCTCCGCGCATATTCGCCTGTCCGTTTAGAACCCTGACAACAGCTCCAAGCGGTTTATAAACAAAACTTGTATCTTTAAGGTTTGTATTTGCATATATATTATTATTTTTGATATTACCCGAGATATCAATTGTACCGTTAATATCAGTTATATTATCAATTTGCGACGCAATTTCTTTTGGTAAAGTAATTTGTTTTTTGATAGAATTTATTGAACTTATATCAAAATTTTTGAAATTAAAATCAGCTTCAGAAACGCTCATAATTTCTTTATCTAAATCTTTAGCAGTAAAAGACAGTGTAATCGGGTTTCCGTTAAACAAGCCGTGAAGGGTCGGGGTTTTTAAAAATCCGTTTTTAATATTAAAAGTTCCGCCGCTGAGTTTTATTGGATTGGAAGATTCCATATTAGGTATAAATTTTCCGTCAACCCTTATTTTTTTGTAATCAATATTATCAGCATCGGCAGTTCCTTTGTATCCGCCGTTAAATGACACATAAATTTTACCCATTTCCCTTTGATAAGGAAGAGTCATTTCATTATGAAGAAGTTCAAAAATATCTTCCAATAAAAATTTATCAGAATGGGCTTTTAAGTCTATCATAGAATTTGAACCCGTACCGTTAACTCTTACTTTTGAATTTCTGACATATCCTGTCACGTCATAATCAGAATCATATTGGTCAAAATTCACAACTCCGTTCACATTGTGAAACGGCAAGAATGTATCTTGCATAACAGTTTGTGCATTATGAAGAGTTATTGTACCTTTTGAGAATAAATCCTGATTAAAGACAACCTCTTCCGCATTCTTGGCTGTTCCATAGATATTTAAGAAAACATCTGCAACCCCTTGAGGATTCTGAAACGGTTTTATTACTTTCTGAACATCAACAAGGATTGGAGAAGAATTTATTACTTTTACCAGATTTTTAATATCCTGACCTTTTGAGGTTACGTAAACGTTTAATTTACCCAAAACAGAACAATCACCCTTAATTTCGACAGGTTTTCCGTTAATAAATGCCGAAAAAGTTCTAAAAGTCGTTTGCGTATCATTAAATACAACTTCCCCTGAACCGTTTTTCAAAACAAGATGATTAATTTCGTTAAAAGAAGCTGTTGCATCTTTAAAGTTTATGGTTCCCCAAATATGCGGGTCGACTTTTTTACCTGCCGAACGCATATTAATATTGCCTTTTCCTGCAATTTTCATAATCGGAACAGGTCCCAGTTGAAATTTCAAAATTTCATGAAGCGGATTCAGAATTTCTTGAGCAGGTGCAATATCAACATTATCTGTACTTTTTATCTCAAGTTCGGAGTATTTTGAACCGTCAATTAAAACATCACCTTTGACACTGACACTTTGGTCATTTGCAGCAGGTACAAACACGTCAAGCAGCATCTTTTTACCTAAAAATTTCAAATCAACTCTTGCATTTTCTTTTGCACCTTTCATCGGATGTATCAAATACATATCACGAAGTTTTACAAACCCTTTTACGTTAGGTCTGTTACCTTGTCCGACAAATTTAAGATGCCCTTCGCCGTCCCCATAAATTACGTATTTTTTCAATCTGTAAAGATTAAAATCAGGTAATAATGTTTCACTTCCGGGAAGAATTGCAACAACATCTTCAAGCCTTGTATTATTAACTTCGGCTTCGATATTATATCTTGGAGTCTTATGTCCTAAATCAAAAACTTTTCCTGAAGCTTTTGCATGAATTTTATCAGCTTCAAGCGCAAAATTATCAATATGAATACCGTTTTCTATTGTCCTAAAATTAAAATCAGCATTCAATTTATCATCATAAATAATTGATGAAGCTTTATCCTGACCGACTATTGCCAAATGCTCGGTGAGAAGATTTGTTGTTATTTTTTTATGGTTAAATTTATCAGGCTGAGTATTTGCAGTGAAATTTACAATACCGTTCAAGGATTTGATTTTACCTTTTGATAAAATATTCACGTAATCAGAAATTGAAGAGATATCAAAATCTTTAATATTTGCATCAAGTTTAAACTGATCCTCAGACAAACGATTAATAGGCAGTTTTATCTCAACATCAGCAAAAATATCCGTAGCCTTATCCCCGACAGTTAAAACACTTTCGGTTGCAAACCTTACGTGCTTATTTTGTACATATTTTCCATGCCTGAAATATTTACCGATTAAGATAACATTTTGCGAATTTTTCTTATCATCAAGAGAAATATTGTATTCGCCTAAGTTTAATTTCATTTTTGACAGAGTAAATTCACCGTTATCTTTTTTCAAATCGGCAAGCGGATACTGTCCAAGAAGAAATTTTGAATCCTTTGTCAGCGTGAAATTAACATCTTCTTTTGAGGCGTAAAGTTTTGAAATTTCTATTTTCTTAAATAATAACGGGAAAAGTTTCAACTTTAATTTCGGCTCATCAACAGACAAAGCCTTAGTTTTATCATCATTAAGAACAGAAATATTATCACTTCTTATCCAAACTGAGGGAAAAACACCCATAGAAAGTTCAGGATTCCCGATATCAACCGTAAAACCTGATTTTTCTTTTATCATTTGTTCAATAAGACTTTTATGAGATTTAATATTCACAACAGCAGGTATTCCCCACGTATAAAGCCCGAAGGTCACACAGGTTAAACCAATAACTATTGCAAGTTTATATTTTCTCTTCATATTACACTTATTATATTATAATCAACCCATTAAGTGCAATAACAGTTTGCGGAAAAATTATCATTTTCTCGCAAACTCGGGGAACGGTTTCAACATAGTCTGCCTGTTATCCCACAGCCAGCCTATGTTTCACACACCGCTGGTCGGATTTAAAAAACCTCAAAAATTCATCAATTTTTGGGTTTTTCCTCATCCTCTTCTCCGTTTCTAATATTTTTCGCACAAAACCTGAAAATAACCTTGAGGATGATAACAATTCGGACAAAATTCAGGCGCACGAGATGCTTTATGTAAATAGCCGCATTTTCTGCAAATCCAGGTTACTTCTTCGTCTTTACTAAAAAGAGTCCCCTGAGCAAGTTGTTCGTATAATCTTTTATAACGCTGTGCGTGATGCTGCTCTACCATTCTTACATTATGAAAAGTATTAGCTACCGCATCAAACCCTTCTTCTTTTGCCGTCATTTCAGCATCATAATATAAAACCTCAAACTCATCGGTTTCACCTGCAATTGCACTTGCCAGATTTTCTGATGTTGTACCAAGCTCAAACGGATAAAACGCATCAACATGTCCCAACGGATTGTTTCCTATATGGTTATAAAACAATTTTGCATGTTCAAGCTCGTTTTCTGCCGTATCAAAAAAAATCTGTGCAATTTGTTCATATCCCTCTTTTTTAGCTATTTTGGCAAAGTAAGTATATCTGTTCCTTGCCTGCGCTTCCCCCGCAAATGAATTTATAAGATTTTGTTCAGTCTTAGAACCTTTGAATTTTTCGCTCATTTTTCCTCCTAAAAATATATTATTAAAATAAATTTTAAGGTTATAAAAAACAATCAGTTACAGGATTAGTTCATAAGGGGAATATAAAAAAATCAAATTTGACACTTTTCGGGGATTATTCGGGATAAAAAATACCTGACAATATAGTTATTATGATAGTTAGGAAAATTATGACAGATTTATTAGCTTACACAAAAAAAATTGCAAAACAAATTTCATATTATGATGCAATAATAGATTTTACAGACGAAAGTCATTGGTTTAATCCTTTTTACAGACAGCCGGAAGTAACCGTTATCTGGGTTGATAACCCGGATGACGGCGGAATAAATAATAATTATTGGTAAAATTTGCAAGAACCCGCCTACACACCAATCCAATTAAGGCTTCCGATAACAAGTCCCGCAACTGCCGATACTCCAAGATAAAACAACGGGTCGCGCTTTTTTATAAAACTCATAACTAAAAGCGAAATAAGTAATATCGTTCCAAACAAATGCAGATTAGAAGTAAATAAAAGTTTTATTCCAACAGCAGATAATAACGCACAGCCCGCTGCTTTTAAACCTCTTATTGCACCTTTTACATATTTGTTTGTACGAAACTTATCTAAAGCCTTAGATACAATGGTAACAATAATAAACGACGGTAAAATAATTGAAGTCGTTGCAATTAATGCTCCCAAAATTCCCGAAGTTGTAAACCCTGCAAAAGTGGCAACATTAACCCCCACAGGCCCCGGTGTAATTGAAGACAGCGCAAGCATATCCGTTAATTGCTTTGCACTGTACCAGTGATATTTTTCAGCTATATCATACAGAAACGGTAAAGTCGCATACCCTCCGCCAAAAGAGAATACGCCGACATGAAAGAATTGTAAAAATAATTTTAAATATAACATCTACTTTATTCCTCCGCGTCTGTCTTCAAACTTTTGCCAAAATACCCCTAATAAAAGTGCACCGATAATTATTACAGCCAACGGAATCTTTCCCCACAAAGCAAGCAATAAACATATTGCATAAATAAACATAGAAAATTTATCAGTAACAGATTTTTTCCACATCTCTTTTACAGCAAGAAAAAGTAACACAATTACACCAATTCCGACACCCCAAAATATATGCTGAATATAAGAATTAGCAATAATCTCGCTTAAAATAGCCGCCAACAAAATAATTGCAAGAAAAGCAGGTAAAACCATTCCCACAGTTGCCGCCAAAGCTCCGACTGTTCCCAACAGCTTTCGACCAACAAAAATTGCAGTATTTGCAGCTATAATCCCGGGTAATGATGCTCCAAGAGCATAGTACTCACATAATTCTTCTGATGTAATCCATTTTTTCTTATCTACAAGCTCGCTTGTTAAAAGAGGCAAAATAACATATCCTCCGCCCAACAGCAAGGTTCCGACCTTAAAAAATGTCTTAAATATTGAGTACCAACTCTTTTCCATATCCAAAAGATTAGCACAAAATCCGAACACCGTAAACTAAACTTTTTGTTAAAATTCTGTAACAATAGCGCAAATTTTATAAAAAAAATTACTTTATATATATGTTAAAGGTCAAGGTTAGTTAGTTTTTATAATGAAAGGTGTGTTTTTATGGTTTCTCAAGTAGGATTAGGTAATCCAACAACATGTTGTATGTTTCAAAACCCTTATCTTAAAGATTTAGAAAATATTGTAGACGGCAATATATTTGACAACATGCCACCGATAAATAATAATTTACAAGCTGATACCGTAACATTTAACGGCCAAACAAAAACAGCAGCAAACGATCCTGACGGATTGACAAACTGCTTGATAGAAAAAGATACAAATGTCGCAACAACAGAAACCGGCAACAGATATAAAACAACAAATAAAGGGAAAATCTTTGGCGGAATCTTAGGCGCAATCGCACCTATTGCAACAAAATTACTGACAAAAGGTACAATGAAATTTAAACCGCTTGCAATCGCTTGTACAGCCCTAGGTTTGGCAGGCAGCGCAGCCGGAGCTTTAGTTGACTCAATTACAAATACAAAACGAGCTCAAGCAGCCGATGAAAATACGGTAGCACAAGCATAAAACAAAAAGAGGCGGCGGCAAAATTGCCGCCGCCTCTTTTTTTATGAAATATTTTTTAATAAATCATTTATATCAACACCAAAAAATTTAGAAATATCATAAACCAGAAAAATTGAAGGTGTTTGCAAACCTCTTTCAAGCAAGCTGATTGTACTTTCAGAAACATCAACTTCCTCAGCGAGTTCTGCCTGTGTAACCCCTTTACGATACCTTTCAGCCTTTAAATTTCTGGCAAAAATCTTGTTACGTTCATCTTTCATACAACAATTATACAAGTTGACATAATTAATTTAAGAGAGTAAACTAATATTTGATAGTAGTTTACTACGTGTAGATATTATAAAAGTATGAGGTGAAGATGAAAAAAGGGTTCACATTAGCTGAAGTTCTGATTACTTTAGGAATAATCGGAGTAGTCGCAGCAATGACTATTCCAAACCTAATCAACAAAAACCAAAAACGCATAATAGAAACACGTTTAAAAGAAGATTACTCAATACTCACACAAGTTATGCGCAAAGCTCAAGATGACGATGTTCCATTTGATGATTATATTGAAATGTCACTAAAAGGAAATAAAAAATGGTTTGAAACATTTATCTTACCCTACATAAAAGTCGGCAGAGTATGCTATGGTAAAGCTGGCTGTTGGCATCAAAAAGGAGCAACAAAAAACCTTGCAGGAAACGAAGCTTATGCAAACAGAAATGAAATCGGCCTTGGATTACAAGCCGTAACAGTTAAACTAACAAATGGTTCAAATCTTAACTTTGATTGGTATTCAGCTCCATCAATGAAAAATTATATGGGAATCAAAGTCAGTCAAACTGCAATGGTAATTTTTATTGATGCAAACGGAGATTCGCCTCCTAATATGATAGGCAAAGATATCTATGTTTTAGGATTTACACCCGACTCAGGGTTTGTTCCTGCAGGTTTCAATGAATCTGTTGAAACTATTAATAAAAATTGCAGCACAAAAGCTACAGAGATTAATGCCGGCTACTACTGCTTACAAAAAGTTAAAAACAACGGTTGGACAATTCCTGACGATGTTTGGAAGATAAAATAATTTACATCTTCAAATTTGTTTCGCCGGACAGTCTTGCTTTCAGTCTGGCTTCTGCTCGGGCAATAGCAGCTTCCGCACGTTTTGCATCAATTCGAGCTTCAGCGTTTCTCAATCTTGCACGAGCATGTTCCAATGCCTCTCTTGCTCTGGCTTCGTCAATTTCTTCACCCGGCTCTGCAAGAGTTGTTAAAATTAAGCATTCTTCATCCTTGAACTGCAAAATTCCGCCCATTGTCGTAAACATCTTGACTTTATCACCAATAATTGCACGGGTTACACCGATATCAAGCGCGCTCATCATCGGAATGTGACCTTTTAACAAGCCAAATTCACCGTCAAGTCCGCGAGAATATACCGCATCAACTTCATCATCAAAAACAACTTTTTCTTGTGTGATAATTTTTAATTTCATAAACTATAACCCTTATCCACGATTACCTGACAAATAGAAACAAAAGCTAATATTTACTCTTCCTCAAGTGTTTTTGCTTTTTCAACAGCCTCATCAATAGTTCCGACCATATAAAAAGCTTGTTCAGGTAAATCATCATGCTTACCTTCGATAATTTCTTTAAAGCCTCTTATTGTATCTTCAACTTTAACGTACTTGCCTTTAATACCTGAGAATTGCTCAGCAACAAAGAACGGTTGAGATAAGAATTTTTGGATTTTTCTTGCTCTGTTAACGGTTTCTTTATCTTCTTCGGACAATTCATCCATACCTAAGATAGCAATAATATCTTGAAGTTCTTTATATTTTTGCAGAATTTCAAGAACTTTTCTTGTAACATTATAATGCTCTTCACCGATAATATAAGGATCTAAAGCTCTTGAATTAGATTCTAACGGGTCAACCGCAGGATAAATACCTAAAGATGCGATATTTCTTGATAATACAGTTGAAGCATCAAGGTGAGAGAATGTTGTTGCTGGAGCCGGGTCAGTTAAATCGTCAGCAGGAACATAAATCGCTTGAACAGATGTAATTGAACCGTCTTTGGTTGAAGTAATACGTTCTTGTAATTCACCCATTTCGGTAGCCAATGTCGGCTGGTAACCAACGGCAGAAGGCACACGTCCTAATAGAGCGGAAACTTCTGAGCCTGCTTGGGTAAATCTGAAAATGTTATCAATAAACAATAACACATCTTGTTTAGAAAAATCTCTAAAATACTCGGCAGCAGTTAAAGCTGACAAACCAACTCTCATTCTTGCTCCGGGCGGTTCGTTCATCTGACCGTATATAAGCCCTACTTTATCAAGAACTCCGCTTTCTTTAAATTCATTCCAAAGGTCATTACCTTCACGAGTTCTTTCACCAACACCGCCAAAAACAGATACACCGTTGTGTGCCATTGCAATATTATGAATTAATTCTTGAATTAAAACAGTTTTACCTACACCGGCACCGCCAAACAGACCGATTTTTCCGCCTTTTTGGTATGGTTGTAATAAGTCAATTGCTTTAATACCGGTTTCTAAAATTTCAATCTCGGTATTTTGATCAACAAGTTTCGGAGATTCTCTGTGAATAGGTAAATAAGTATCCGTTTCAACAGGTCCCATATTATCAACAGCATCACCAGTAACATTCAGGATTCTGCCTAAGATTGCCTTTCCTACAGGAATTTTAATAGGCTCGTTAGTATTTATAACTTTCATACCGCGGGTTAAACCGTCAGTTGAAGACATTGCAACAGTTCTAACCTTATTAGAACCAAGCATTTGTTGAACTTCTGCTACGATTTTTGTTCCGTCAGCTGTAAAAATATTAAGCGCAGTATAAATATTAGGTAAATCTCCTGAAGGAAATTCTACGTCAATAACCGGTCCTATAACTTTAGTTATAATACCTTCAGTTGCTGTTAATGTTTCCATAATACCCCTCTCTCTTGTCTTTGATAACTTTATTATACAACAAGAAAAAATTTTTACATAATCCGAGAGATTACTTAATATTTTTTACAGCCCACTTGAAATATTCGGTATCGTTCTTCGCTTTATGAGCACAAGCTATGCCGTTATATTGGTTACTGCCTTTAGGATTACAATAAGTTTCTACACTGTAAGCTGTTCCCTTACTTCCCATTGTACGAAGTTCTCCGTCCAAAAACTGAAACGTAAACAAATCATACCCTGCTCTGTTTGGCGGAGTTTTAAACCCGTTCAAGTCAACTGTTACAAATATTCGGCTAGCTGTTTGATTTTCAAACATAAGATTTGTCCCATCCATCAACACAAGCTGACCGTCATCAAGAAGAGTTTCGTTAAAACCTGCGCCATCTAAAGTTTTATAGGTTCCTCCATATGTCAATTTACCATCTACATATTTGTAATTAAAACATACAGGAGGTTTATTTTTTGCATCACCTGAACTCCAAGTACCACAATCAACCGCAACTTTTACATAATTTGCAAAAGTCTTATAATATTTATTAGTACTGGAATAAGTTGCAGGATCTAAAGATACATCATCGGCTTCCATTTGCCGAAACGCTTGCTGAATAGTAGAATAAGATTTTAGAAACTGACTGCGTAACCTTGCAGCTTTATTATTTTGAATAAGTGACGGAATAGTAATTGCGGCAACAACACCTATTATTCCGAGAGTAATTAATACTTCTGCGAGAGTAAATGCCGAGGAGCTTAAAAAGTTACCCCCCCCGAAATTCTAACTATAGTCTTGTTTTTCATGAACTTTCTCCTCTGTTATCTAAATTTTATTATTAATATAGTTTTTACTTATATTAACAAAATTTATAAAATATAGCAATCTTGTTTTGATATAAAAAATCAATTTATAAAAAATAACGACTTACATAATAATTTTCATCAGCTCGCAGTTCTTTTCGCGCGTAGTCAAGCTCCTTATCATCAAATCCGCGAGATAAAATTTTTGCTGATTTTTCTCGAATTGTATACTCTCTTATATTTTTAGAACGTAAAATTATTTGTTTTAACACATCAAAATCAATTTTATCCCAGAAATCATAAACGGCTTCCAAGCACCAATAAAGTTTAAACACGAATTTATTTGTTTTATATTTTTTTTCTCTAAAATCTATTTTTTCTACTTCGTCCAAAAGTTCAAGTGTTAAATCCGTCAACTTTGCACAAAAATGTTTTACAAATGTTTCATCGGATTTAAGATTAACAATCGCTGATAAAACATTACGGCAGATATTAGGATTAATATCAATTATCGCATCTAAAAATACATCATAACTTTTTTGAGTTTTGAAATACAATAAAGCTTGTTCATCTGACATAAATTCGCAAAGCCTTAATGAAACTGCTTCTCGAATTTTTCCGTCTTGTCCTGTCAGGTTTGACAATAAAATTTGAGCGTCTTCATTTGAGGTAATTTTTTCCAATCGTAAAGCTGCAATCTGCCTTTGTACAATATTTCCGTTTTTTAAAAACTCCAAAAGCTGTTCGTGAGAATAATCCTGTTCATACAGATTCAAAGCTTGTATAAAATTTTCATCCAAGGTTTCATAATAACTGTTATTCAAATTTTATTCCTCACTAAACTACTGCAAACAATATAGCATAAAGTACAATGATTTTTTAGCCCTAAATCGATTAAATGTATGATATACGCGCAAAAAATTAAGCTATAATAAAATTAGGAGAAAGAATTATGGGTAATATTATATCATTATTACAAGAAATATTTATGCTAAAAGAAGATAACAGCGTAAAAGTCGGATTATCCTGCTACAGAGAAGATTCAACTCCCGTTGAACGCCCTCAAAGAAAACCTCATCAGCCTAAAGAATTAAAACTGTCTGATTTGATGAGAAAAGGAAGCTGTTAGACTTTTTTATTCTTTTGGTAATTTTGATAGACTTTAGCAAGTGTTGTCAAAGCATTTGCCTGCACTATTGTGTTTGAATCGTTACAGATTTCGGTTAGAGGAATAATAAATTTTTCCAAATCAACACTGCCGTCTTCCGTAATATTTGAAATACAGGTTAATGCAGAGTTTCTATCTACCCAATTTGAGGATTTTAAAGATTCAATAATTCTATCTTGCAAAATATTTGCATGCGAACAAATTCCTGATATTGCATTTTTACGGATTAAATCGTTATCCTCGCCGATTTTATTAAACAAAATATCAAACGCTTCTTCGTTTTTAAAAACCGAAACCGCAAGAACAGCTGCGGCTGCAACGGTTGAATTTGATGAATTTATTTTACTTTTAACCGCTTCAAAAACAATCTGTGAATAATCTGCAGTGTTTGTAACTTTAACCGTTGAACGTGATTTTGAACCCCTTTCACCATTTGGCAGAATATAAGAAAATCCTGCTCGAGTAACAGCGTCTTTTGCCTCTTCCAAAGTATCAAAAGTAATTACATCAGAACCCAAAGGATGCGGGATTCTCTGAACAACTGTTTTATTCGTATTTTTTAAAGGAATAGCATTTACCGCAAAATACTCTTTCCCGTCTTTTTCTTCACGTTTAATCGTCACATACTGCATTTATATTCCCTCATAAAAAATGCTTTTATCAAGTTGGGCAAAAAATTCCTGATAAACTTTTGGCGAATAAACTCTTATAACTCTTGTCGGAGCTGATTTTACAAAGGAATATCCGTCAGCATTTTGCAAAACTTTTTGCACAAGTACAAATCTTACTTTAGTTTTATTTTTTCCGAACTTTTCCACATTAACGTTAGAATCAACAACAACAGTTTTATCATGAAGCTCGTTAGAAATATGCATTGCAGGTTCTGCCATATACCCGACTCCCGCGCCGTATGAAAATACTGTATAAGTTGCCATAAGAGCAAGCCAAAGAGAATTACCAGCAACTCTGCCTTTACTGACATAACGTTTTTTATAAACCTTGCTTGCACGTAAATACCCGAGTTCAGGCTCAACCTCCTGAATTACAAAACCGCTGTCTTGTAATGTATTTACGGCAGCTTTCATAACCCTGTCGGTATCAGAAGTATCATAAAAATGTGTTTCAATCTCTCTGCGTTCAAGCTGTGAAAGATTCTTGACCTTTTTTGCAAAAGCACAAGTCGTCGTACAAGATAAAAATATTATCGCTAAAATAAGTGTTAAAAATCTTTTCATCATATTTTTTGTTTCTGTAAAAATATTGCCTTATCGACTTTTGAGAAAAAGTCCTGATAATAATTCTCATCACTTACATCATCAATAAATTGAGCATTACCGTAGACATTAAGAAGTTTACGTTTAAAATTCACACGAACGCGCATACTTTTTCCATACTCGGTAATATTTGCCGTGGTTTCAATTGTTGCAACCTTAATACCGTTTAAGCTCAATCTTGATTTTGACAGCCCGAATTCTTTTGAAATATCAATATTAGGATCTGACGTATCAAAATCTTTCACTCCGTAAATAAACCCGAGTAAAGGATTTGCATTATACACAATAAACCCTTCATCTTGTAAAACATTCAACATAGCTTTCATAACAAGAGGCTTATCTATAGTTTCATAAGTTCTTGTCTGGAACTGACGTTTTTCAAGCTGAGTCATCGGAGTTATGATATTTTCTTCCTGTTTTTTACGCGCACACGCAGGAAGAGTAACCAAACATATTACAAATAAAATTGCCAGAACTTTTTTTAACATTTATATTTTACCCCTTTGCCCCTTTTAGAATGTACTCATATGGTAAGAAAAAGATTGAACATTTTTATTATCATCAAATTTCAAAACAACAGTCAAAGTTTTCTGAACAGATTGAACTGTTCCGCCGCGTTTGTTGTATCCGACATTAGCCAGTCCGCCGCCAAATCCGCCTGAGCCGTAGCCGCCGCCAAGTCCGCCTACTCCGACTCCAAAACCTGAACTTCCGTATGATGTAATTGATGAAACTTTATCATAAATCCATGTTTCACGCCCGTCAGCATCTTGAGTTACAATGTTAGGAGAGCCCAAAACCGTTGCAACTTCAGCCTGAGGTGTTCCAACCCTGATATCGCGCTGAACAATACCCAGTGTCATTTGCTGTTCCTGAATCGGTGCAACCATAGGAACCTGACATTTTTCAGGGTGTTTACGACATTTTCTGCTTAATTTCGGAGCTTCTGTTATTGCAAAAGCAGGTGCTGTTATTCCTAAGACCAATAATGAAACCAATATCTTTTTCATAAATCTTCCTTCCGTTTTAACGTAATATAATAATACTCTTTGTAAGTGATTATTTCAAGATAGAAGTATAATTATTTTACATTTTATGCTATTATAATCTCTGAGGTATATATGGTTTTAGAAAACAAACTTGGCATTACAGAATCAGCAGAACTTGCAAAAGCTGAAGAAAAGATTAGTAAAAAAAAGGCAGTCGAATTATTTGAAACAAAATTACTTGATTCGCTTACTCCGGGGAAGTTTGAATCATTATGTAAAATTCATAAGTTCTTGTTTGACGAGATTTATAACTTCGCAGGAGAAATCCGTAATGTTAACCTGGCAAAGGGTAATTTCAGGTTTGCTCCGGTAATGTATCTTAAGCCGGCTCTTGAGCATATAGATAAGATGCCGCAATCTAACTTTGATGAAATAATTGAAAAATATGTAGAAATGAATATCGCACACCCGTTTAGAGAAGGAAACGGACGCAGCACAAGAATTTGGCTTGATTTAATCCTAAAAAAAGAAATTAACAAAGTTGTAGACTGGAGCAAGGTTGACAAAGAAGATTACCTGCTTGCAATGGAACGCAGCCCGATTAAAGATGTTGAAATAAAAGAATTATTAAAACAAGCGTTGACCGACGATATAAACAATCGAGATGTTTATATGAAAGGAATTGACGCCAGCTACAATTATGAAGGATATTTTACCTACAAAGCTAACGAATTATCTTAATAAGCTCAGCTTCAACCCGGTCAAAAACATCCTTCCAATTACCATTTTCAGACTGTGCAAAAATTTTCACACTGTCATACCAATCGCATTTGGTTAAATCCGTATGCCATCTCCAATTATAAACATGCGGTAATAATACCCAGCAAGGCTTACCCATTGCTCCTGCAAGATGAACCAAGGACGTATCATTTGAGATTATTAAATCCATATTTTCTAAAGCACCTGCGGTGTCTGAGAAGTTTGAAAAAGTTGAGCCTAAATCAATTACATCAAACTTATCTTTAATCTTTTCAAACTCTTCCAAGCCGTCAAAAGTTTGACAAGAATAGAATTGGGTTCCATCAATATTAAATAATCTGAAAAAGTCTTCAACTTTCAAAACCCGTTCCAAATCGTAATGAGTATTACCCTGCCATTTTATGCCGATTTTGAACTTATCGTTATCAAAAAATCTCTCGCGGTAATAATTAACTTTTGCAGGATTTGCCTTCAAATAAGAGTCGTGATGAGCAAAAACCTCATCTCCTTCAAGCCCTAAAACGTGAGGAACACTCAAAAACGGAATATGATAATCAAAATCTATCTCGCTTTCAAAATCAAAAATTTCTAAAACATCAGCACCGTAAGAATTTTCCCGAAACAACGGAGCAAGTTCTTTTTGAGGTTTTATTATAACTTTTTTACACATAGATACAAGAATCGGCATATATCTGTAAAACATTAACATATCGCCAAAACCTGCTTCATAATAAGTAAACAAAGTTTTACCCGTCAAATCTTCACCTTTCCATATCGGGCGGGATTTCATAAGATTCGGGTAAGTTTTTTCCTGAGTTACAATCGCACTTTGGCGGCATAAACGGGATTCAAAATTCTCAAGTCCGTTTTTATAATCTTTTACCTGCATTTGAGCTAACGACAGAAAATACATTGATTCCCAATCCTCAGGATTAATTTCAAGAGCTTTTTTATAACAATCTACTGCAACTTGCGGTTGATTATCATTTAGTGCAAGATAGGCAAGATTAAAATATGATTCATATCCATTAGGATTAATTTCTAACGACTTATAATAAGCATCTTTTGCCTTATTCCAATTCTTATTACCTTTATATGACATTGCCAGGTTAAACCAGTTTTCATAAGTAGAATTATGTTTAACCAAATCTTCATAAATAGAAATTGCAAGCTTAAAATCACCTTTATCCATATAAAGCCTTGCCAAATTTTCCAAATAATAAAATCTCGGACTTATCTCTATTGCTTTTTTTATACAAAGCTCAGACTCCAAATAATCATTTGCCTGATAATATAAAACACCCAACAAATCCCAAACTTGAGCATTTTCAGGTTCATTTTGAAGGATTTCAAGGTACAAATCTCTTGCAAGTGTCAGTTTCCCGCTCTGATGCAGTTCAAACGCCTCTTTAAATTTTTCAGACTTCAACATAACTCTCCTTTATAAATTAATTCCAAATACAGAAAACAACCTATTTATACCAAACAAATTATACTGTAATACAAGCCCGGCAACTGAACTTACGATAACTAAAATCGCCAGAATTATTGCAGTATCTTTTTTATCATTATTTTTAGTCAGCAAAACAAGCAACCCTAAACCGCCCGCACTCGATAACCCTGCAATTAAAGAACCAAAACTTATTGTATGTTTCAAAAACAATATTGTTAACATAACAGAAATCGCACAATTCGGAATTAAACCGATTAAAGATGCGATAACAGGCTGCAGCGGGGAATCCATAAGACAATATTTTGCAAGATTTTCCTCTGTCCCAACACTTGAAATCAAATAACCCAGAACAAGTGAAACAATTAATATGAATATAAAAATATTAAATGTATGCTTAACAGGGTGCCACCAAAAATCTTTTGTTTTAACAGCTTCGGAAAGTTTGTGATGACAGCATCCGACAGGTTCGGACGAAGCCTCAATTACAGGCTCTTTAGCTTTATAATTCACAAAAATATCAACCAGATACCCGACAACAACCGCGATAAATATTTTAACCAAAATTATCGGTAAAATCAGATAAAATTTTGAAGGCTCAGAAATTAATACGGGAATTGCCTCATCAGATGTAGCAAAATAAACCGCCAATAAAGTTCCGCGGCTTAAAATTCTTCTTGTATACAAAGTGCTTGCAATAACAGAAAATCCGCACTGAGGAATTGATGCAAACAAACTTCCAAACAGCGGACCTATTTTTTTCATAAAAAATACAAGCAAGTGTTTTTTCTTTGCAAAATACTGTTCAATTAATTCAATCAGCACAAATACAACAAACAAAAACGGAACCAGATTTAAACTGTCAATCAAAGCTTCTTTGGCAAACTCGGGTAAAAATCCTATCGGTTCTATTAAGTGTTCTGGTATATTTGTTATCAGTTCAAAAAAATTGTGCATATCTCTCCTTAATTAAAAAACGATTTAATTACTTCAACCAATTGCATATTATAATACACAAACAAACCTGTTAAAATACCTGAAATGAGTAATAAAACAGTAATCAAAGTATTATCGGAACTTTTTTGCTGACGTTTAACAAGAGTAGATAACCCTAGCCCTGTTGTTGTAACAAGCCCAGCGAGTAATGCAGGAAAACTTATCAAACCTTTAACAAACAACAACGCTATAAAAATTGAAGTAACACAATTCGGAACCAAACCAAATACAGCTAAAGCAATAATAGAAATTGGAGAATCAATCATTAAAAATGATGCTAGATTTTCTGCTCCGCCAAAACCTATAATTGCACTTTCAATTAACAGCAAACTTAAGAAAGTAAACATAAACATATTAAAAGTATGTGTTAACGGGTGCATCCACCAATACGGAAGGTTTTCCATAGTACTGATTCTATGGTGGCAACATGCCGGTTCATTCAAGTCAGTATTTATAGCATTAACATTTTCAGTAACCCTGTTGTTAAACGCGAACAGTAAATCAACTGCATAAGCAACAATAATACCAACAATAATTTTAATTACAATAATAGGAATAATTACAACAGCTTTACTCAAATCTAAAAACAAAAGCGGCAAAGCATCATCAGAACAAGAAATGAAAAACGCTAAAAGGGTTCCTCTCGTAATCATTCTTCTTGAATAATAAGTTGCAGCAATAACCTGATATCCGCATTCAGGAATTACAGAAATACCAACCCCGAAAAACGGTCCTAACTTCTTCATCAATTTTACCAGAAGATGAATATTTTTCATAAAGAAACGTTCCAAAAGCTCTATTCCGTAGTACAAAATATAAAGCCAGGGAATAAAATTAATACTCGTAATCAACGATGTTTTAACAAATTGCGGTAAAAAATTACACTGATTAATTAAAAACTCAGGGACTCCCAACACTTCCTGAATATGATTTAATAACTCTTCCATAAAATCTCCATTCTCTTATATAAAGTTTAACATAACGAGATTAAAGATGTATCGGGCAATTGAATGAGATAAGGGTAAATATATTTGTGTACCGATATAATTTGCAAAATAATCTATTTATACAATTCTTCAATATCAAACGTATATTTTTCAACATCATCAAATGAAAAGATTTCAGATAACGTAACCCCTAAAGCCCTTGAAATTTTAAATAAAGCACTGACCGAAATATCACGCTTACCCGCCTCAATCATAGCAATATGAGAACGAGAAATCCCTGACTCAAAGTAAACTGATTCCTGCGTCAGTCCTTTTTCTATCCGAATTTTTTTAAGATTTACCCCTAAAGCTTTTTTAAAATTATTGCACATAAACATATTTTATGATATGTTGCTGTTGGCGACTGTCGCCGTGAGCGACACGGAGGTATAAATGAGAGCATTCACATTGGCAGAAACGTTAATAACCCTCGGGATTATAGGAGTTGTTGCAGCAATGACTATTCCTAACCTTATAAATAACTATCAAAAACGTTCTATTGAAACTACACTTAAAGAAACCTATTCTATTTTACAGCAGACAATGAAATTCACAGAATATGATGATGTTGCATTAGAAGATTTTCCTGACTCTCCGACAGGTGTAAAAGAATGGTTTGAAAAATACTTACAACCGCATTTAAAATACTCTAATGTTTGTATCTCTAAAGCAGGCTGCTGGCACAAATCAGGAAGTACAAAAACATTAAACAAAAAAGTTGCCGTCGCGGATTATAAAGAATTAGGACTTGGTGCAGGAAACCTTACAATAAAACTTTATAACGGTTCAAACATCTGCATTGACGGAATATCTTCAGCATATTTTCGCTCTGTATTAGGAAACGTCACAGACGCCTCTCTAGCTATATATATTGATGCAAACGGTGACAGACCGCCAAATATTATTGGTAAAGATATTTACGTAATGGCATATACAACATCTAAAGGTATTGTTCCTGCAGGATACGGGTTAGCACCGGAAGAAATCGACAAAAATTGTTCAGCCTCAGCAAATCAAGAAAACGCAGGATATTATTGCTTACAAAAAGTTAAAAATAACGGTTGGGAAATTCCAAATAATGTATGGAAAATAAAATAATTTTGTCCTATACTAATTCTTGCAATGAAAAACACAAGACAAACAAATATAAACATCCACCGCGATGCGTGGGTTGAAATAAATATTTCAAACTTAGAAAACAATATTAGCCAAATCCGTTCAAATATTCCAAAAGAAACTAAGCTTCTAGGGGTAGTAAAAGCTGATGCTTACGGACATGGCGCAGTAATGCTTGCACCAACAATTCTTGCCTCCGGAATTGACATGCTCGGAGTCGCTTCTATAGATGAAGGAGTTGACCTTCGTCAGGCAGGAATAGATTGTGATATTCTCGTACTCGGTGCGGTACCTGTTTGGGCTGTTGAAAGCGCTGTCAAAAACGATTTAAGTATTTCTATATTTTCAAAAGAGCACATCAAAGCCTGCGAACAAGCATTCGCGCGCACGGGAATAAAACCGAAAGTTCATATAAAACTTGATACCGGAATGAACAGAATCGGAGTTAGAACAGAAAAAGCTGTCGAATTTATTAAAGAAGTTCAAAGTAAAGATTTTATCAACCTGCAAGGAATTTTCACCCACCTTGCGGCAGCAGAAGAAATCGATAATGCCCAAGAACAATTCAAAAAATGGGATAATATCATAAATTCCGTTGACACAAAAGGCTTACTTTTACACATTCAAAACTCTGTCGGAACAATTTGTTATGATGTTAAAAACTCTAATATGAGAAGAATCGGAATCTGCTTATACGGCTTATATCCTGATTTCCCGGATATTGAGTTTAAAAAACCGAAATTAAAACAACTGATTTCGCTTAAAGGCAGAATAGTAAATATTCATACCGCAAAAGACACTGAAGGCGTGAGCTATTGCCACACTTACACCGCAAAAGGCGACAGAACAATTGCAACCGTTCCGATAGGTTACGCAGACGGAGTTCCAAGACTTTTATCAAACAAGATTAAAGCAACTCTAAACGGGGTTGAAGTCCCGCAAGTCGGCAATATTACAATGGATCAAATGATGTTTGATATCACTGGGGTTAAAGCTGAAATCGGTGATGTGATTACATTACTTGATGAAAACCATTCAATAGATGAATGGGCAAAAATCGTAAATACAATAAATTATGAACTGACTTGCAGACTAAAAGTCCGTCTTCCGCGCGTCTACACGCGAGGATAAGGGGTAAAGGGGTAAATGCAGGTAGAAGTTTTCTTCCGCAGAATATAAAGGAGTAAATATGGAAAAATATGATTTAGGAATAATCGGAGGAGGACCGGCAGGTTACACGGCAGCTCTTCATGCCGCAAACTCAAAAGTTATTCTTTTTGAAAAAGATAATATAGGCGGTGTTTGTCTTAACAAAGGCTGTATACCAACCAAAAGTATTCTACATGCTTCTGAATTATTCTACAAACTTCAAAACTGTCAAGACTGCGGAATTTGTGCCGAAAAAGTTACACTTGACTATTCAAAAGTAATTGAGCGTAAAAATTCAACAATAGAAAAACTCAGAAAAGGTATTGAGCTTGCCCTGAAAAATTCAAAAGTAACTGTTGTAAACAGTGAAGCCGAAGTTATTGATAAAAATAATATCAAATCTGATAATACAACTTACAACTGTGAAAAAATCATCTGTGCAACGGGTTCATCTCCGCGTGAACTAAAAGGACTTGAATTTGACCATAAATTCATTCTGTCTTCAGATGATATTCTTAACCTTACAACACTGCCAAAAAGTATTCTTATTATAGGTTCCGGTGCAATCGGGATTGAATGGGCAAGAATTTTTTCAAACTTTGGTGTTGAAACAACAATAGTTGAACTGGCAGAACACTTAACCCCGCTTGCTGATATCGAAGTATCAAAACGAATTGAACGTATTTTTAAAACCCGAAAAATTAAATTCTATACAAAAACCTCTGTTGAAAAAATTGAAGGGGTAAATATTACGCTTTCAAATGGCGAAGTTTTAAATCCACAAATAATACTTGCCGCAACAGGACGAGTTCCAAACGAAACAAAAAAAGTTGACGGAATTGAATATATAGGAGATGCGTCTGCTGAAATTCAACTGGCACATTTTGCAATAAAACAAGCAATTGAAAGTATCAAAAATATACCGTTCAAAAAAGATTTAACCCCAAGCGTAATCTACGGAACACCTGAGATTGCCTGGGTGGGGAAAAGAGAACAGGATTTAGAAGGACAAGATTATAAAAAATCATTAACACTTATTTCCTCTCTTGGTAAAGCGCATTGTGATAATGAAACAGAAGGTTTCATAAAACTTCTTGTACAAAATGACCAAATCATAGGAGCTCACATTGTTTCAGCAGAAGCATCTTCTCTTATCCAACAAATTGTTATAGCAATACAAAATAATATTTCCGTTGAAAAGTTTAAAGAAATATGTTTCGCACACCCGACTTATTCAGAAGGTATTTTTGACGGGTTATTTAAAATTAACTAAAAAAAAGGGCGAAGCCTTCGGCTTCGCCCTTTTTAAATCTTTTTATATTAAAAGAATGATTTTGTACCTTTACCACCTGCGTTCCAGTAAGAGTTACCTTGACTTCTTTGTTTAGTTTGGATTCTTACTCTCGGTTGGCGTTTAGCAGGAACAGGTTTTCCTTCTGCAGCAGCATTTTGAGGAACCATATTAGAGTTCAACTGGCTTACAGGAGAGAAAGTTGCACCTGTTGCTCCGGGAGTTGTAACCTGAACCCCGTTAGAATCGGTCGTTGTTGTTGTAGTTGTTGTAACCGCAGGGGTTGTTGATAATACTGCAGGGCTTAACGGTGTTAATAACAACGGTTCTGTTGCCGATACCGAACCTGCTGTTAATAAAATCACTGATAATAACAATAAATTTCTCATCGAATTGCTCCTATTATTTTTTAATTTGCTGATAATATACTTATATAACGTAATTACATAAAAATCAAACATGAAAAAATTTGTTATATAATATATATAAACAAAAGAAAGAGAAAAATGCGCGAAAGATTACCTGAATACTTAAAAAGACCAATAATTGATACGGAAAAAACAAGAACAGTAAGAAAGATTTTAAAATCAAACTGCTTAAATACCGTTTGCGAAAACGCAAGATGCCCGAATAAAAACGAATGTTATACAAAAAATACTGCAACATTCCTTATTATGGGTAATAACTGCACAAGAAACTGCCGATACTGTAACATTACCTGTCAAAAACCCGAACCGATTGACGAGAATGAACCAAAACATGTAGCATCAGCAGTGAAAGATTTAGGGCTAAAATATGCGGTAATCACATCTGTTACGCGAGATGATTTACCTGATGGCGGGGCTACGCATTTTGCAAAATGTATACGTGAAATCAGAAACGCTTCACCCGATACAAAAATTGAAATTCTTACCCCTGATTTTAAAAACAACAAAGAAGCCTTGGACATTATTATAAACGCTCATCCTGATGTTTTTAACCACAACATCGAAACCGTCAGAGCAATATTTAAAACAGCCCGTCCCCAAGGAAATTACGACAATTCTCTTGCAGTTTTAAAATACGTAAAAGAAAACAGTGATATAATTACAAAATCAGGGCTTATGATAGGATTAGGCGAAACTTTTGACCAGATTAAAGAAACAATTGAAGATTTACACAGCGTAAATTGTAATATTTTAACAATAGGTCAATATATTCAACCGTCAAAAGAGCACCTTCCTGTCAGCAAATACTACAAGCCTGATGAGTACGAAGAATTGAAAAAACTTGCCGCATCAATCGGTATTACTCGTTATCAAATCGGACCGCTTGTCAGAAGTTCTTATAACGCAGCAGGAGTAATGGAATAATTAACCCCCCTTATTTAATGTGTTTAACGACATTTTCCGTAATATCATCTCCGCCTGTTATAACAATCCCTGTCGGTAAAACAAGATTGTAATGAGATTTTTTGGCTTCTTGTGAAATCACAACCTTAATATCATCATTGATTTTTGCAATCTTTGAATTGTATTCTTTATCTATCGTATCTTTTTTGGCAGCAATTTGTTTACGATATTCGGCTTCTTTTTGTAATAATTTTGAACGGTCATGCTCGTTTATAAGTTCATTTTGAGCTTTTGAAATCAAAGTATTTAATTCTTCCATTTCCTTATCCTGAGCACGCTTTAAATCCTGAATTTCACTTGAATGCGATAAAACTTCAGGTACATCAATTACCGCAACTTTATATTTCGGCAAAGATACCGCCGCGTCGTTCATATTGTATCCCACAAAGAAAACTAATACACATGCTACAATAAACCAAAAATTATTCTTCATTTTTTCCTACCCTTTCTGATGTACAAATATCCTATAATTATTTAAGATTTTTATAAATCGGACACTCGGGTAAAATAAAAAAAATATCTTCTAAACAGAAGATATTGATTTAAAAAAGGTTAAGGTAAACATAAGGAAAATTTTATTTTATTGAGAAATCTATATAAAAATACTTTTTAATGATTCAGCTTCATTCTTTTCTTCTTTTTTGTTTTTACCGCCCGCTAAAAGTTCACCGTTATAAAACGGATTAGAACCTTCTTTATCTTTTGCGGTTGCTGCTGTAAAAATACTTACAAAATGAGCTGCTGAATTTGTTTCAGTGCTTTTTTGTGTTTCTGTTACAACTTCATTAACTACAGGCATATACTTACCGTCAACGCGTTTTGTAATTGCAGCCTGAGAATTTAAAAACTGAATAGAATTAACTGTTGCTTCGTTAAATTGAAACTGTAAGGCGTTATTCATAGCAATTTGTTTTTGAACACTTGCTTCAACTCTGCCCTGGTATAAATCGATACCTAATTCAACAGGTTTAGCTACAGAATTAACTTGTTGAACAGAAGCAGAATTTGTATATTGGGAATTTTTTTGAGCCGCACGGCGTAAAATTTCTTGAGAAACATCTTTTAATACAGATGTATCGATGCCGTTTTTGTATAATGAATTGTAATTTACATTAAGACTCATTAGATCGTATCCCTTTTGTTTCCTTACAAGTATATATTCGGCAGGAATTTTAAAAACTTTAGTACAAATGTAGTAATTGTTAAATTTTTGTAACATTAGGGAGAATATTACGCTTTCGCAGTCATTCATTTTTACTCTCGCGCCTTATGGGTTTGCTTCGCGTCACCCTACCGAAAATCCGCAAAAAAAAGACCTCTGTCAGAGGTCAAGGTTGGTTATTTTTGGTTATGTTATAGTATTATGTCAGTTATATATTTATAAGGTTAATTAGTTTTTCTTTCTTGTACTTGATTAAATTACCCTCAAGATTTTGTTTTGCTTGTTTTGGCTTAAAGATTTACAAAACTTAACAAACTTAATCCTATATTGTATTATCATGTATTTATGTGGGAAAAAATCAGAAAATTCATTCTTTCTAAAATATTTAGGAAACACTACTACAGAACAGGAAAATGTAAAGGTTGCGGGCAATGCTGCACACATATTTACGTCAAACATTTTAAGCACGTATTAAAAGACGAGAAAGAATTTGAAAAACTTCAATACCTGCACAAGTTTTATTCAGGATTAAAAATTATCGGCAAAGACGAATTAGGCTTAATATTTGAATGCTCTCATCTTGATCCTATCTCAAAGCGTTGTAAAATTCATTTTTGGCGCCCAGGAATTTGCAGAAGATACCCGCAGGAAGAACTTTTTTCCATGGGAGGAACCTTATCTGAAACTTGCGGATATAAAATGGAGCCGATTGTACCGTTTAAAGACGTTTTAAAAAAAGCCGAAAAGAGTAAGAAAAGATTAAACTTTCGTCCAATGTAACCATGCCTGATATCTTTTATATTAGTCATACAGACTAAATATAGGAGATATGTAACTTATGAAAAAGATTTTAATACCGATAGCAATGCTAATGTTTTTATCAGCATCAATTCCTGCGAATTCAGCATGTCCGATAAATAAAGCCGGCGGGGTATGTAAAGCAGACATTGGAGCAGGTATAAACGATAAACTTCATGACAAAATTTTGCCAAACAACTTAAATAAAATAATTCAGCCAAATAACACTATGAATAACCGTACAAATTTAGGACAACCAAGCCTGCCTGATAACATAAACATGGAACCGATTCAGGAAGAAACAACACAGCCATATGACGCTAACTGTCAATTTGGAAACTGTATGAATAATCAAAATTCAGGTTCAAAGAAAAACGACTAAACCTTTCTTCTCCAGACTATATCCGAAATCTCCCAACCGTGCGTGACAAGATATTGAAGACAATAATAACCGTCACCTCTCAAACAGTTGGACTCGACTTCCTGCGGAGTTCTATTATACCCTGCAGGAACCAACCCCTGATCAGACCAAACCATTATATAAATATCTCGCCCTACACGGTTGGGTTTACCTTCACCATTTGCGTCAAAATAAAAAGTAAGCCCGTCAGATGTGGTATCTAATCCGAAAGATGCCATATCTTCTGCCGTGTTTCCGTCGATATTAAACATTGTACCGTTCGTTATCTTAAAAGTAATAATATTACCTCCGATACCATTATTATTTTCATATTTCGGAGGATTTCCAGTCATAGACTTTACAACACCCATTTTATGCCAACAGCCGGGTTGATTATAACAAATCTGCGAAATTTTTAAATGCGGAGCGATAAAAGAATCAAACCACTCTTTCATACTTGCGTCACTTCCGTCAGATATTGCCATACTGTAAGAAACCCCGTCATCTTCGGCAAATCTCAAGGTCTGTTGAATTATTGAAAAATCTGCTTTAATCTGGGTTTCCAACTGGCGTTTTCTGTAATTTGACATCAGTGTCGGAATAGTCATTGCTGACACAACACCAATTATACCGAGAGTAATTAATACTTCAGCCAATGTAAAACCAAATTTTAATTTCCCAAAAAAATTCAGACTCATAATTACTTATTTTATTATAGCTTAATGGGCGGATATTTTCAATATCCGCCCATTAATAAACTATCTTTCGCAAATTGTTCTGGCTACATGTACACCTGACGCTGAGGCTTGTAGAAGCCCTCTTGTAACACCGGCACCATCACCGATTGTAAACAAGTTTTTAACACCTTCGGTTTCAAGTTCATTTGTTAACTTAACTCTTGCTGAATAGAACTTAACTTCAATACCATAAAGAAGTGTATATCTTGAAGCAGTTCCCGGAGCAATCTTATCAAGTGCTTTAAGCATTTCAATAATACTTGTCATTTGTCTGTACGGAATAACAAGACTCAAATCTCCAGGTGTTGCACAAGTTAATGTCGGAGTAATGACATTTGCCTTAATTCTTTCAGGAGTTGAACGTCTGCCTTCAAGTAAATCACCGAATCTTTGAACTAAAATTCCGCCGCCTAACATATTAGCTAATCTTGCAATATGCTGTCCGTATTGAATAGGTTCTTTGAACGGTTCTGTAAATTTTTCACTAACCAACAGTGCAAAGTTTGTATTAGGAGTTTTGTAATTTGCATAACTGTGACCGTTAACAGTTGCAATACCATTGTAGTTTTCCTGAACAACTTCGCCGTTAGGATTCATACAGAATGTTCTAACTTCATCACCAAATGTCGGTGAATTATAAATCAATTTAGATTCATACAATTTTGAAGTCAAAGGTTCAAAAACAGGCGCAGGAAGTTCAACTCTAACCCCGATATCAACAGCGTTATTAACCATACCGATTTTGTGCTGTGCAAATTCCTGAGTCAACCAATCAGCACCTTCTCTACCCGGAGCAATAATTGTATATTCAGCAGAAATAACTTCTCCGTTATCAAGTTTTATACCTTTTACCTGTTCACATTCAACAATCAAAGATTGTGCTGAAACATTGTTTAAAATAGTAATTCTTTCATCAAGATAATCTTGCATGTTTTTAAGTACATCAAGACTTCTTTCTGTTCCCAAGTGTCTTACAGGAGAATGAACAAGCTTTAATTCTGCAAGAACTGCCTGATGTTCAATTTCTTCAAACACTTTCATATCAGTACCGAAAACTTCTTCTGTTGCGCCGTATTTTAAATAAAGTTCATCAGCATAACCGATTAAATCTTCAGCCTGTCTTCTTGTCATATAATCAACAAGGTGTCCGCCAACATCAGGAGTAAGCGTTAATTTTCCGTCAGAAAAAGCACCTGCTCCGCCCCAGCCGCATAACAATCCGCAGCGGCGGCAGTTTACACATTTAGGTGAACCTTCTCTTATCGGACATTTTCTTTTTTCAATTCTTTGTCCTTTTTCAATTAAAACGACTTTCCAGTCAGGTTTTAATTTAGTAATTTCTAAAGCCGCAAAAATCCCCGCAGGACCTGCACCAATTATCGCTACATTATACATCGTTTTTCATCTCCGTTTTTGTCAACCGTTTAAGTATATAATGAACATTATTTAAATTAAAGTCTTTGTTAATTTAAGTTAAAAACTGCCTGTAAACCTCAGCATCAGAATTTCTTGCAACAGTTTTAGGCAAATACAAAACCCCGTTACGCTCTGCGATTTCCTTAATATTAGGAGAAGCCGATACAATTACAACTTTTGTATTCTTATAATATTTATCATAAGTTTTAATCTGCCGAACAAACCATTCACCCGCAAGCATCGGTAAAAAATCAGACTCCATTTGTAAATCCGTAAAAATTACATCGTAAGGTTCATCAATTGAAGCCTCAATTTTAGAAACACCTTCTCGAGCACTGTTTGCACTGTCAATAACCAGACCTTCAATATTCAAATAATTAATATTATTTTGATGAAATCTTATCCACCCCGGAACATCATCTACAATTAAAATTCTTTTCATAATAAATTTATTTTACACAAAAATACCGAGATTTTCCACCCGACAGGATAATGGAAATTTCATCAAAATCCGTTAAAAGAAATATTATGAAAACAAAAATTTTAACATTATTGATTACATTATTATTAATAGCACCGAACACTTTTTGTAAAACAACACAAGAAGCCGTTGAATTTTTCAACAAATACGCAGACTTTGCAAACAATTACAACTCAGAAATTCTTAATATGTACTCGCCTGATGCCAAAATTATTCGTGAAGTAGTAAAACCAACAGGCGAAACAGTTGATATTATTGTACCTTCAAGCAGATATTTTAAGGAATTGAAAATCGGACAAAAAACTGCTAAACTTAGAAGGTACAAAAATAAATACAGAAACATAAAAGCCACCCAAGTACCAAACGGGATAAAAATAAGTGCCGAGCGCCAGCCCGCAAAAGAAACTTACTGGCTAAAAATGTATCAAATTGTACAAAATACAGACACAGGATTTAAAATAACGGAAGAAATGATGCAGACAAAAGTCCAATCATTTTTAAGACATAAAGAAAAGAGCGACTAAAAAATGAACAAATTCAGATTTTTAACAGCAGGAGAAAGCCACGGGCAATGCTTAACGGCAATAATCGAAGGAATGCCCTCAGGAATAACCATTGACACGGATTTTATTAATAATGAATTAAAACGTCGTCAACAAGGTTACGGCAGAGGCGAACGAATGAAAATAGAAACCGACACAGTTGAAATAACATCAGGTGTAAGGTTTGGAAAAACAATAGGTTCACCGATTACTCTTGTTATAAAAAACAGAGATTTTGAATCCTGGAAAAAAATTATGAGCGTAGCCCCTGAAGATATTACTGATGAAAAATCATTTTCAACCTTCCGTCCCGGACACGCGGATTACGCAGGAAGCATAAAATACGCCCATAAAGATTTACGCAACGTATTAGAACGCTCAAGTGCCAGAAAAACCGCAATAGAAACTGCAGTCGGCGCAATTGCAAAATTGCTGTTAAAAGAACTCGGAATAACAGGTTCCTCAAAAGTTACCCAAATCGGTTCAGCCTGCTGTCCCGCTGATTTTGAAGACGAAGTTGACATAATGCGCGGAAAAGGCGACACAATCGGAGGAAGATTTGTAGTAACCTATACGAACTTACCTGTAGGACTCGGGTCTTACGTACACTGGGACAGAAAACTTGACGGAAAAATTGCCCAAGCCGTAATGAGTATCCCTGCCGTAAAGGCGGTCGAAATAGGATTAAACCCGACAGGCAAAAGCGGCAGCGAGTACCATGATGAAATGTTTATAGAAAACGGTGAAATCATAAGAAAAACAAACCACGCAGGCGGCATAGAAGGCGGAATGTCTAACGGTGAAGATATAATCGTAACAGGTGTAATGAAACCTATCCCGACAATGAGAACACCGTTAAAAACCGTGGATTCAGAAACCATGAAAGAAACAGAAGCCCACTTTGAACGCTCAGACGTTTGTGCGGTCGAAGCCTGTTCTATTGTCGCAGAAGCTCGTATTGCATGGATTCTGGCTGATGAAATTTTACTTAAATACGGCGGTGATAATTTAAATGAATTAAAAAGAAACTATGCCGACCGTTAAACCCTAAAATAGGATTTAACGGTATCGATTACCTTAAGTAACGGCATTTACCTTGATTTACAAGGAAGTCTGTTCATCAAAATTAAGCAGGTCGCTCATTGAAATATCAAGAGCGCTTGACAATTTCAATAAAGTCTTTAACCCTGGTTTATTAATATTAACTTCGATTTTCCCGAGATAATCCAGACTTATTCCGCATTTTTCTGCGAGCTTTTCCTGCGTATAATGCGATTTTTCGCGTAAAAGTTTTAATCTTTTTCCTAAATTTATATAAAATTCAGCTTCCGTCATTAGACAATTTTACTGGATATAGCAACATAACGTTACTGGACTTTATCCAGTACTATAAAATTTCATTAACTATAGTATCTTGCATATAACATCTTCACAATTTAAAAAAGAGAAAAATCCCCAACTACCCCCCTTGCCATATATTTTAACGTGATATAATATAATGGTTTAATAGGGAGATAAATTAATTATGTCAAGTTCTTACGAAAAATATAAAAGACGCAGAGCATCTAAAGATATTGCACGCGAAAATATTTCTAAACGAAAAGAAAACAAATTTTTTACAAATTTAAAACTGTTTATTCTAACCTCAACCGCGCTTTTACTGGCAGGTTTTGTTGCGTTCAACCTGTATTTATCATCCCTTCCGCCAATTGAACACTTGGAAGATTTCAGACCAAATATTGTTACTCAATTTTATTCTGCGGACGGCGAAGTAATCAAAACCTTTACCGCCTTCACTTACGATAAGGTTGAGTTAAAAGATGTTCCGGAAGAATTAAAAAAAGCACTTATCGCAACAGAAGACAAAAACTTCTATAAACACGGCGGATATGACCTTTTCGGAATTGTACGTTCATCAATCCAAAACGTAATAGCCCGTCAAGCTGTTCAAGGGGCAAGTACTCTTACCCAGCAGCTTGCAAGGATTTTATTCCTATCTAACGAAAGAACTTTGACAAGAAAAATTAAAGAAATAGAAGTTGCTGCAAGAATTGAAAAAACAATTACTAAAGACCAAATTCTTGAAATGTATTTAAATAATGTTTACTTAGGAGCAGGTGCTTACGGAGTTTCCGCAGCTTCTAAAATTTATTTTAATAAAAAATTAAACCAGCTTACATTACCTGAACTTGCACTTATTGCAGGATTACCACAGGCACCGTCTGTTTACAACCCTTATAACAACAAAGATTTAGCCATAAGACGTCGTAATCAGGTTCTAAAACGTATGCTTACGATGAAATACATAACTAAAGAAGAATACGACAAAGCTGTTGAAGCTGATGTAAAATTGAGTTCTGTTCCTCAGATTTACACAACAAACAAAGCTCCTTACTTTAGCGATTATGTATTAAAAGAATTACACAACTTAGGCTTTGAAGAAACTGACATAATTCAAGGCGGTTATAAAGTTATAACAACACTTGATTCAAAAGCTCAAGATGCGGCAAATGAATCAATATTAAAAAACATGAGAGCGTGGGGATTAACAAACAAATCTCAACAAGCAGCAGTATTTTCATTTAACGCAATTGACGGAAGAATACTTGTTTATGCAGGCGGTAAAAATTACGCAGAAAGCCAATATGACAGGGTTCAATCAATCAGACCGCCCGGATCTGCATTTAAACCGATAGTTTATGCTGCAGCTATGGAAAAAGGTATTTCGCCAAACGATTTGGTAGACGACAGCCCGATTACTATCGGAAATTGGTCCCCGCACAACGCAAGCCCTAAATACAGAGGAAAAATTCCTGTATATAAAGCTTTAATGATATCATCAAATGTTTGCGCTGCAAGAATAATTCAAGAAGTCGGAATCCGTTCGGTTATCCAACTTGCAAGAGTTCTTGGAATCTCAACTCCGCTTGAATACGATTATACAATTTCTCTTGGTTCAAACGGTGTTAAAATGTTTGAATTTGTAAGAGCTTACGGTGCATTTGCAAACGGCGGATATGTAGTTCAGCCTTACGCAATCGAAAGAATTGAAGATTCTCGCGGAAGAGTTTTATATAGAGCAGGTAAAACCAAAACCACACACCAATTAAGCTTAAAAACCGCTGCAGAAATGACCGCAATGCTCAGAACCGTAATCCAGTCAGGTACAGGTACAGCCGCAAACATCGGAAAACCTGCTGCAGGTAAAACAGGTACGACAGATGAATATAAAGATGCTTATTTTGTTGGCTACACTCCTGAAATCGTAACAGGTGTCTGGGTTGGAGATGACAACAACAAACGTATCAACGGACTTTACGGTGGTACTGTTCCTGCAAAAATTTGGAAAGATGTTATGACTGTTGCAACAAAAAATTCAACAATGACAGAATTTAATTACCCGCCTGTTGAGCTTGCAAACTACCACGGCGGAGAAGTAAAAGTCATAGGAGATGACGAAAACCCTGCAAATGAAGGTAAAGAAGTTACGACAGAAGGTGAAACGCCAAAAGAAGATAACACTCAAACTCAAGAAACAAAACCGTCAGAACAAACAACAGAACAGAACAAAGCTCCAACAGCACAAAGTGCTCCAACTCCAAAAACTGCACCAAAACCCGCAGCAGGAGGAGCTGACAAATTTGCGCCAATACCAATGGCTGTTCCTGAAGGTTTAAGATAGTAAGTCACTCCGGACTTGATCCGGAGTCTATCAATGTTGGTCTGTGTGACATTTATATATTTATATGCTAAACTAAATTTATGTTCACAGGAATTGTAGAAGAAATCGGAATAGTCAAAAACTTTTCAAAATCATCTGACAATGCAGTTTTGCAAGTTCAATGCGATAAAGTTTTAACAGGCACAAAATTAGGTGACAGTATCGCAATTAATGGAGTTTGCCAAACAGTAGTAGATATTCAGCCAAATTCTTTTACAGTTCAAATCAGCAACGAAACCTTATCCGTAACAAACTTAAGCAGTCTGCAATCAGGAGAAAAAGTTAACCTTGAAAGAGCATTAACATTAAGCTCCCGACTTGGCGGACATATAGTTTCAGGACACGTCGACAGTCAAGGAAAATTATTAAATATTCAAAAACACTCGGATTTTTATAATTTAGAGTTTGAAATTCCGACAAGCCAAACAAAATACGTAGTTCAAAAAGGCTCAATCACAATAAACGGAATAAGTTTAACAGTTGCGAAGATTACAGATAACAAAATAAAACTTGCAATAATCCCGCACACATATAACAACACAAACCTTTCCGAACTAAAATCAGGGGATTATGTAAACATAGAAACAGATATTTTAGGAAAATATGTTGAAAAAATTTTATCCGCGAAAGATAATATTAACAACAACATAAGTATGGAATTTTTACAAGAAAACGGATTTGTATAATGGAAGATAAAAAATTCAAATTTGACAGTATAGAAGAAGCTTTGATAGATTTTAAAGCAGGCAAACCAATAATAGTAGCAGATGATGAAGACAGAGAAAACGAAGGGGATGTAATAATTTCAGCCGAAAAAGTTACCCCTGAAGCAATTAATTTTCTGGCTTCAGAAGTAAAAGGATTAATTTGTCTTGCAATTTCTGATGAGATAGCAAAACAGCTTGACTTACCGCAAATGGTAGAACAAAACACGGAAGGTATGAAAACCGCGTTCACAATCAGTATTGACGCCGATGAAAAATACGGAGTAACAACAGGAATTTCAGCTTATGACAGAGCAAAAACCGTTGAGGTTGCAATAGCACACGACGCTGTACCATCAGACTTAAGACGCCCGGGACACTTATTCCCTTGTGTTGCAAGAAAAGGCGGAGTATTAGAACGCACAGGACACACAGAAGCGGTTGTCGATCTTGCAAAAATTTGTAATCACCGCGCAGCAGGTGTAATGTGTGAAGTTATGGCACCTGACGGACACATGGCAAGAAGAGATTATTTAAGAGAATTTGCAGATAAACACGGTATGAAATTCATTTCTGTAGCAGAACTTATCGCATACCGCCTAAAATCAGAAAAACTTGTAACTCGTGAAGCTGAAACAAATCTTCCGACCCCATACGGAGAATTTAAACTTTATGCATACAAAAACCAAATCAACGGAACAGAACATGTTGCACTGGTCAAAGACGACGGCTCAGATAAGATTCCTGCCGTTAGAGTTCACAGTATGTGCCTGACAGGAGATGTTTTCCACAGCCTGAAATGCGACTGTAATTCACAGCTTCATAACGCCTTAAAATATATAAATGACTACGGGAAAGGCGCAGTTGTATACTTAACCGACCATGAAGGAAGAGGAATAGGTTTATGTAACAAAATAAAAGCCTACAAACTCCAAGAAGAAGGTCAGGACACTATTGAAGCAAATCTTTCACTAGGATTTAAATCCGACCTGCGCGATTACGGAACAGGCGCTCAAATCCTTGTTGATTTAGGTTATACAAGTTTTAATTTGATAACAAACAACCCTAAAAAAATTATAGGTTTGGAAGGTTACGGACTAAAAGTAAATGATATTATAAAGGTTAATTCTGAAATTACACCTTATAATCAGCGATACATAGATACTAAAAAAGAAAAAATGCACCACTATTTATAAGGAGTATGAAAAAGATGTACAATGCACGAATTTTAACTTCACACGACTATGAAGCGTTAGAAAATCTATACGAAGATTTTCGCTCCAAGGCCGCCGGCGAATATAACTTTGAACTTGAACCGCTTGAATATGACGGATTCTTGGAAGCTATCGATAAAGATTTAATAAAATGCATTGTACTTTATGATGAAAACGAATCACCTGTCGCATTTTTAGTTTACACAACAGCAATCTCGGAAGCTATCGAATTAAATATAATTCACAGTAAAGATACAACTAATCTTTCAGAACACGCAAAAGAGTTATTAACAAAATTCCTTGACGTAACAAAACCGCTAAGACGCGAAAAAATCGTATGCTACCCGATGCTCGGCAACCAAAAATCACTAATAAGTGTCATTGCTAAACTGGGATTCAAATTTGTCGGAATTGAGGTTTTAAGATACAAATTTGACAGCACCGCATCAAAAGAAATCTTTGACAGAGCAAGAGTTGTTAAGCTTCCTGAAGATTACGAAGTTACCCACTGGAATGACAGCTATTTTGAAGACGCGATAGAAGTTATAAACGAATCGTTTAAAGATAGTTCAGACGCCTTGTTTGACCCGAGATTCACAACACGCGAAGGCACAAGAGATATTATTACAAAAATTGTAAAAGATGTATACGCAGAATTTATGCCAAATTCAACAAGTGTTCTGTTATACAAAGGCCAACCTGTAGGTTTTGCATTTATGAACCTTACCGGCGGAACAATCGTAAACATCCCGCTTGTAGGTATAAAAGAAGAACATCAGGGGAAAGGCTTATCAACAATAATGCTTAAACATTCAATGGACTACATTATGAAAACCATTAAGCTTTACGCAACTCCTATTGCAGAAATTAACACAACAACAGAAACAAACAACCTTCAAGCGCTAAGACTATATAAAAATCTTGGATTTTTGGAAGACTACAGCTATCCTCAATCATATATGCCGATAGAAGCAATGTAGACTTTTTCCCAAAAATCAGTTAAATTAGTTATATGTCAGGCTTAGATATAAACAGGTTTCTGAACAATTTTAACAAGAATTTCCAACAACAGACCTTTAGTGCAAAAGGTACGTTTAATACTAATGCGCCTCAACCTCAAACACAACTTCCTGTAAAATCAGCCGACATACCTGTTACACAAACCCCGACACAAGTAACGCAAACAGCCCAAATATCTGCTCAGAACCTTCAACTAAATGCACTGCAAAGTATGGACAGGTCAATTTACGCTAAAGAAGTTCTTGGATTTCCCAAAAACGTTAATGAGTTTATCTATATGCTCCAACGCGGAATGACACAATCTCAATTTAACCAGATGTTTGCAAAACAGCTTGCAGCCCAACGTAATTCACTATCTCAGCTTCAAGCACAAATCCTTGCCCAACTGCAAGGATTAAGCACCTCAACAGCTAAAGAAATGGTTAATATTCAACTGGCAAGCCAAATGCAATCATCACTTAAAAACCTCGAAATTCTTTCAGGCGGAATGATTAACCTAAACGAAATAGCACTGCTATTCCAGAAAAACGGTAAAGATGCAATAACAAAACTGATTATGTCAATGACAGAAGCCTCAAAATCGGGAATAACCGATCTTTCTCAAATGAAAGAAATGGCAAAGCTTATAAACGCAAGTATCTCAATCGCCTCAGAAAACAACCCGCAAAAAACATTAAAACTTCTTTTAATGCTATATCTTCCATGGCTTCCTCTGGAAGACGGAGTAGGTTTTGATCTGGAAATCCAAAACAAAAACGACGAATCAGAAGATAGCGACAGTATTTTAACAATAACGATTTCAACACTTAACTTTGGCGCCGTAAATGTTACACTGACACTTGAAACCTCAAATTCCGTACAAGTTCAAATCGAATGCAGCGAAAATTTTCCAAAACACGAAATTAAACTGCGTATAGAAAAAGAACAAAAATTTTACGCAATGAATTCAGTCTTAAATTTTGAAACAAACAACAAAATTAAAGAAAATCCAAAACCTCAACAAAGTGCAATGATAAATTCCTCTCAAACAACAGAAATTAATCCTTATCTGTTACTTATGGCACACACAATAATAAAACAAATTCTGGATATAGATAACAATAAAACTTTAGGAATAGAATCACATATTGATAAGCATTAAGATATGTTAAACTTTAATATTTAAACTGACAAAAAAATTCATGTTTACTTTTTCAAACCATAAATCGGGGGAATAAAGGAGTAGAAAGTTCTACAAATCTTTACAAACCCCAAAAAGATTGCTATAATCTTAGCAAGAGTTAGTGAAAACAAGGACTGAGGGGTTAGTCCTTAAATTTAATACAAAAAAGGAGTTAATAAAAATGGTAGTAAGTGCAGTAAACGGGGTAAAATTCAACACACATAGAAGTAACATAACATTTGGCGGAGAAGCAGAAACTTCACCAAAACAACAACCAAAAAGAGCAAGTAATTTAGTAAAAGTTCCTGTAATCGTAATGATGACTTTAAGTCCGTCACTACTAAACAGTGCAGGTGCAGCAGCAGAAAATTATCAAGATGCTGATTATCCGCAAACAGAACTTCTTGCAATGGCAACACCTGAACCACAATCAACAAACAGAACCACTCAAAGAACTTCAAGTTATGTAAGACCTGAAGTTGTTCAATACAAAAAAAGCTTTTCATCAAACGGTACTCAATACACAATGTATTGGGTAAATCCGACTAAAAACGGAGATGCCAGCAATAAATATGTAAAAGAAGTATATTTTGTTCCAAATGGATACCAACCAAAGTATCAAGGTTCCGGAGAAGAATGTCCGCCACAGTTGGATAAAATAAGATTACATGAAGTTCCAGGACAAGGTGCATTTGTTGGTGCTATTGTTAGAGAGAAAAAGACTAATCAAAATTGGTATAAAAAAGAAATCAAACTTCCTGATGCAATTGCAAATGAACTTATGGATTTAGTCGAAGGAAAAACAAGATTTAAAGTTATTAAAAACTCACCTCTTGATAAAATGTTCTACGGCGCAAATATGGCACATTCAACATCTTCTGCATTACTAAAAGAAGAGTACAGAAGATAATTTGTAAAAATATGTAACAAAAATATAGCATGCTGAAAAAAACTTTAAAATATTGTTTTTAAAAGTTTGTAGTACATAATTTAAACAGAAAATAAAGATGGACGTTTCAAGATTTCAGGATAAATATAATACACAAGGTACAGGTGCCGTAACTTCCGGCACCGAAGTACCGCAGCCCAAAAAACCTACAGACCCCAAAAGCACTGTTGTTCCAATAGGTAAAACAACAGAACCTGCTGAAATTATTAAAATTCTATCTAAAGATACAGAGTTTTTAGCCCTTTCACGTGCCGAGAAAAAGAAAAAACTTGAAGAGCATTTTCCTCAGGCTACTTCGGAAATCATAGACGGTATGTTAAATAACATTGAGGCTAAAATCGCAACACAAGACACACAAGCATCAAATCAAAACAGATTACTTGACAAGACGGTAATTTTTGACAATATTAACAAGTTGCTGGAACAATATAATATTGTTATACCTATGAGCGATTTTAACAAATTGACTAATGTCCTTGATGCGTTGATAAACGGAAAAGATATCAAAATTTCGGATTTAACAAGTGCACTTCAGCCTTTTGCTAAAATTCTGGATAAAATTACCCCCGCAGAACAAGCCGACCCGAAAGCTTGGGGTAAGTTATCAGCAAGGGAAAAATTAGATAAAAGAATGGATGCATTTTTAGGTATTCTTATATCAGATTATGAAAAATTAGATGATGAAAAAAAAGAATACATACGAAATAAAGCATTTGATAAAGCTGTAGAGATTATATTTCCAACAAGTAAAATGTCTGACACTACGAAAAATATAGCAAAAGGAGCTTTTGCTAAAATTTTTGAAATTGCAGAAGAAAAACAGATAACTATCGAAAGCCTTATGAAAAATCCGCAAGACTCAATGGAACAAGTTGCAGAAGGAGTACTTGAAAATTGGCAAAACTCTGACATAAATTCTAAATTTAAAACTGATGAATGGAAAAATGCTGATGCTAAAACACAACTTAAAATGGTGATATCCAGTTTGGTAAAACAATTAGACCCAAGTATTACTGATGAAGATATTGCCAAAATGACAACAGAAGAAATTGTTTCAGTATTAGATCCGATAGGTAAGAACCTAATTAAAGAAGAATGGGACAGGGATCCGAAAAGCTCTCTGAACGCATTAGTAACAAAACTTGCCGCGTTTAACTACTATAACAGCATTAACGAAGATAACCCGATAAGTGCTAAAGATTTCTTATCAAACCCGATAAAACAACTTGATGTTTTAGAAGCTTATGAAAAAGATATTACAGAACCAAAATTAACACATTTCCAGCAGACCCAACGTGAAGTCTTTAGAGAAATGGCTAAAAATGTCAGTCCTGATGAACTTGCTAAATTAAAACAACCGTCATTGACTGACATGAAAAACTTTTTACAAGAAAAGTTAAAAGATAAAAATCTTACTCCTGAACAAAGAGAAAGATACACTAAAACATTAGAAGGACTTAATGCAAATGAAAAAATTCTTAAAGAAACTTTCGCAAACGATCCAAAAGGTCTGGAAGAAGCTTTAAACAAACCGTATACACCTGTTGAAAATACCGGTGCGTATGAAATTACAACAAAATATAAAACAGAAAACGGCTATGATTATGAAGGATATATTCAAGCCCAATGTAACATTTATGGTGTTAAAGATAAATCTAAACTTAACGCAGCACAACAGTATGAAATATTAAATAATATAAGAGACCCGGAACTTGCCATAGAAATAGGAAAATCTTTCGGTTTAACCCGAAAACAAGTTGGTGCACTTTTAAATACTCAAAACGCAATTCAAGATTTCACACAAAAAGATTCTGAAACACAATTCCAACTTGCTGATATATTTGCAGATGATGATAATCCTATTGGCAGAAGATTTGGTTATATCACTGCAATAACAAAGGGTCAAGAACTTGACAAAAGCATTGACAAAATAGGCGCGAAAACAGAAGCCTTCTTAATCGGTGAGCATAAAAATGAAAACGCAATCATGATAGGACAAGTAAATAATCAGCTTGACTTAGATAAAGAATTCGTTTCAAAATTAACTCAATATAACTTAAACAATGAGAATATTGATACTGAAACCAGAGGGACATTAGCTGACAGCACAATAAAATACGCACCTGACGATGATACCAGAGTTTATTACGGTAAAGAATTTTCACAAAACACTAAAAATCCAGATGTTTTGGAATACATCGGCGCAGCATCAAAATATGTAGAAGACCCAAGCAAAAGAAGCCAATATAATTCTTACGTTACAGAAGCAGCTAAGAATTACCCGCCTGAAACTCAGGCTAAAATCCAACGTGCGATTGAAACAGGTAAGGTTTCAACAGCAACTGAATCAGCGTCTTCTAAACCTGCAGCAACAACTCAACAGTCAAAAACACCTGTAACTACACCAAAAGTTCCGACCGTTGCACAAACTCAAAAAACAACAGGCTCAACAACTCAACCGGCAGTAACGACACCAACATTAACCCCGGCTCCAACTAAAGCTACTGAGCCAAAACCTGTAACAACTGCTGATAGAAACATTGACTCTAATCAAACAACAGAAGCTCTTCAACAGAAAAAAGATATCGTTCTTGACAAAATTGAAGATTTACAAGAACACATTGCTGTTGAACAAGCTGCAAGAGAAATTACAGATGAAGCTATAGAAGAATTTGCTAATGCAATTGAAGAAATCGAATCAACAGAAGATCCAACAAAAATTAATGAAACTAAAATCAAAAACTTCCTTAATACAAACAGTCTTTCTGTAATTTATTCAAAACTTATTGAAAAATTCGGAAACTCTGTTATCCGTCACCTTATAAGTGCCGTAGCGTCTTACGGCAACAGCAGTAAAATTGACACTCTTGCGTCAATCATAAAAGACGGAAGCCTTTTGGAAGAATTATTTGTAAAATGCCAAAACAAAAGACTACTAGATAAACTACAATCTTCTACAGTAAAGAAATTCATTCCAATGATGAGCGATTTATCTGTTGTCAGAAGCGATATTATGTACGAATTCATAATGGATTTAATCAACAGTAATGCAAGTATTGACGAAATCAAAAAATATTTACATTACTTACCGTTTGGAATGCAGGCAAATATTTGTGAAACATATAACAACTTAAAAGGTATACAATTAGACAGTAATTTCGCATTAAAACCTAACAGAAAAAATAAACAAGAAACTACACAAGAAACAGAAGATAAAACAAAGGTTCAAACTCCGAAAAAAGAAGAAAAAGAAGAACCCAAAAACCAACCTGCGCTTAAACCAAACGAATTAACCGCAATGAAAAATGACGGTGTTCAAATAAAACGAAAAGAAACATTTGCAGGTATAAGCGACCAATACGAAGAAGATGCTTACGAAGTTGTTGATGATAAAACCGGAAAAACTCAATCTCAACGTGAAGCAATCTTAACTCCGGGTTCTTTCGAATGGAATATAAAATATAATAAACAAGCTCCGGCAACAGCATTTACAATGGCAGCTTTAGACGAAGAAAACGAAGACGGAATCGGAGTATTCGGTTCAAATAAAGTCGGAATGAAACAGCCGATTAAGAAAAAATACAAACCGCAAGATTTCAGATTTAATGCTTAAGATTGACATTAAAGCGTATTTATGATGTAATATTCTTACCGCAAAGAAATTTTCTCTGCGAGTCCATTAGAAAGAAGACAATTATAAATTGCCGAAAGAAATTACATTAGCAAAATTTGCAGGTTTTTGTTACGGAGTAAAAAGAGCCGTTGAAACTGTAAAAAAATTAAAAGCAGAAAACCCTGATAAAAACATTTATGTACTTGGTGAACTTATTCATAACACCCAAGTAATTGAAGAATTAAGTGCTTTAGGGATAAAAACATTAAATGAATTACCGCAAAAAGGTAACGGCATTTGTGTTGTAAGAAGTCACGGAGAAAGCCCTGAGGTTTTCAAAAAAATTGAAGAATCAGGGTTTGAGGTATATGATTTAACCTGTCCGGATGTAAAAAAAGTTCAGCAAAAAGCTATTGAACTTGCAAAAGACGGATATTATGTCGTAATTGTCGGCAAATCTGAACATCCTGAAGTTGTTGCAATTAAAGCAAACGCCCTTCAATACAGTCAAAAAGTTATTGTCGCAACAACCCCCGAACAATTAAAACCTTATGAAAAAGAATTAAAAGAACATAAAAAAATCGGAGTAGTTGTCCAAACCACCCAAATGATTTCGACATTAAATGATATTATTCAATTCTTAACTCCGTTGTCAAAAGAATTACACATTGCAAACACAATCTGTCAAAGCACTGCAATGCGCCAATCAGAAGCTAAAGAACTTGCAAAAGACAGCGATTTAATGATTGTTGCCGGCTCTAAGAAAAGCGCGAACACAACACATTTGGCAGAAGTCTTAAAAGATATAACAAAAACAATTCATATTGAAACAGAAAAAGAATTAGACAATTATAAAGATTTGATTGAGTCTTCACAAAAAATATCAATCACCGCAGGAGCATCCACTCCTGATAACGTAATAGCTAAAGTTATTGAACAAATTAGAGTGTCACCCTGAATTTAATTCAGGGTCTATCAATGTTAATAGAATTGATAGATTCTGAATCAAGTTCAGAATGACTCATTAAAAAAGAAAAGGAGAATAAAAATGACACAAGCAACATTAGACGAATTTGAAAAACTTTTAGAAGAAAGCTTTTCAAACGGACATTCAGTAGCTGATATCGTTGAAGGTACTGTATTGAAAAAAGACCAAGACGGCTATTTAGTAAGCGTTCGCGGCGCAAAAACAGAAGCTTTCTTACCAAACAAAGAAATCTCTTCATTAGAAGAAGAATCACCATTAGAAATCGGTGACATTAAAGAATTTTATGTATTAAAAGAAGAACATGATGAAGACGGAATGTTATTATCATTAAAAAGACTTGCATTTGCTCAAGCTTGGGCTCAACTTAACGACGCTAAAGTTCAAGGTGATACAATCCTTGCAAAAGTTGTTTCAGTTGTTAAAGGCGGTGTATTGGTTGACGTAGCTGATTTGAAAGGTTTCATTCCATCATCTCAACTTAGAACAGGAACTCCGTTTGACGGTTTATTAGACCAAAAAATCGAAGTTAAAGTTCTTGAAGCTGATCCTAAGAAAAACAAACTTATCCTTTCTCAAAGACAAGCTGTTGCTGAACAACGTGACCAAGTTGTTGATAACATTTTATCAGAACTTGAAGTTGACCAGGTTGTTAAAGGTGAAGTTGTAAGAATCGCAGATTTCGGTGCATTCGTTGACATCAACGGAATCGACGGTTTATTACCTATTTCTGAAATTTCTTGGCAAAGAATTAAACACCCATCTGACGTTATTTCTCTAGGTGAAACTTTAGAAGTTAAAATTATCAAAATCGATAACGAATTAAAAAGAATTTCATTATCACTAAAAAGAATGGGCGAAGATCCATGGCAACAAATCGAAGGCCAATTCTCAGAAGGTCAGGTAATCACAGGTACAGTTAATAAAGTAACAGGATTTGGTGCATTTATTAACATATTCCCTGGTGTTGAAGCTTTATTACCTGTTTCAGAAATGGCAGAAGAAAACATCAACCCGTTCAACAAATTCAAAGTTGGTGACAGTGTAGAAGTTCTTATCAAGAAATTCACACCACAAGAACACAGAATCGCGTTGAGCGTAAAAGACATCAACAAAGAAGATTCTGCTGAATAATTTTTTAAATAAAATTACAAAAAAGCCATACATTATATGTATGGCTTTTTGCTTGTTATATTATAATATAAAAAATGGAGGATCTATGAAAAAAATCATCTTAACCATAATTAGCCTATTAAGTATCGGAATTTTAACAGCATTTGCAGTCAATTACAATACTCTCTATGATTGTATAGATAATTCAAATAACATAACAATTTATTCTGATATAAATCCTCTAAAACTTCAAAGCCCCAGCAAAATTTGCAGTTTTTTAAACCATAATACAAACTCACCAAATTATACAGGTTGCATTAATGAAATAAGAAAACTGAATGCAACAATATTACGCTTGTATAATAGTGGTAAATGTAAAAGATCAAAATACCAAATAAGTGGACAATATGGAAATACAGAATGTCAATTTACTTATGATTTATCAGGTCAAAAGATAATCGAAAAAAGTTCAAGCAACAATAATAAATCAGAGACAAATATAAAATATTACAGTTCATATTCAAACACCTCCAATAACGAGAGTTTTGAAGAAAAAAAATGCTATACAAATTTAGCAACAATATTAAAGTTAAAATACCCTAATATAAAAGGTGATAAAAATTATGGATTTAAAGAAGACATTACTCAAAAAAAAGAAGACATTCAAGATAATGACAAATTCTCTAATTCATTCTATACTAGTATACCAAGTGATATAATGGATAACTTAAAAAATAATCGACCTTACCAAAACAAAAATCAAACATATTATTGTGAAGATATAACACCTATGGAAAAAAATATTGTTTGTATGTATTTTAATCCAAAAAATACAGAAGAAAACAAACAATGTTTGAATCTATATAATCAAGGAAAATGTAAAGCTTTAACAATAAAAATCAATAAATACAGAAATTGTAATTGCGCTTGCCCATATTCTATACAAAATGGAAAGAAAAAATGGTATAACTGTATGACATATGCAGTACAAAATGCAACAGAAGACTGTTCGATTTGCGAAACAAACCTTAAAAATATTGAAAAATAAAAATGAACCTCGCGCAAAAAAAATTTCACCGCTTTTATATAAATATTATGAAACTAAGTAAACTAAAAACATACTTAACAGCTCCGACAAAATGTTTTGTTCAAAAATGCAAAGCCAGATGTTGTATAAATGTACCTTTACCGGAAGGATTTTTACCAAAGCATAAAGAAAAGATACAAAGACAAGTCTTTGGCGGGTTCAACATGGGTATAAACGACCCGAAAGACACCTATAATTCAATTATCTACAGTACCCGTCCGATAATATTTATGGGATACGACGTAAATGGAAACTCAATTGCGACAATTTCGCCGGAAATGATTGAAAAGTTAAACATTCAAAGTATGGAAGATGTCCAAAGACTTTTAAATGAATACGAAGCCAGAAAGATTTATAATTACTGCCCGTTTATACAAAACGATGCCAGATGCAGTATTTATTCCGAACGGGCACCAATTTGCAAAGAATTTGGCACAGCTCCCGGAAAAGAAAATATTTGTCCTGAAAAAAGTTCAAGATTAGAAATCGCAAAATACAAAGTTAAAAATTTCTTTGAATTTCAAAAAGATTTATTCTCAACAATGTGGAAATTAATGCGCGGGAAAAAACCTATTGATTTTAAGTAGCCTTTACGTAAAAATTTTTTCGTGATAGCATAATCACATATAAGATATGAAAAGATTATGAGGTAAATTATGCAAGCCCGCAGAGCATCAAGAGAATTAGCATTTATATTATTTTCTCAATTTGACAAAACAATTACAAACTATTCAAAAGAAAATTTAGACGATATTATCCTAAAATCAGTAAGAATTTTATCTAGCAGTGCACAAGATGATTTAAAAATCTCACTTGGTGCCTTGATTGATATGAAAAATAAAATTGACGATTACGAAGCTGAACACGAAATCAACTTAAATAGACCTCTGGAAGCTGCAAATATCGCAGTTCCGCTGCCTATGACATCAGATATGACATCAAGAATCGATGAAATGATTGAAGTAGCTGAAAAAGCAATTCTTGCATTGGAAATCGCTGAATTTACAACGCTTGAATCTCAAGGGGAAGTAAAAAATTATGCAATCCGAATTGCAGAAACTTTCCAAAAAAATCACGAAGACATTGATGCTATGATTCAAAAATATTCAACAGGCTGGGATTTTGACAGATTAGTCAAAATGGATAAAGATATTTTAAGAATCGCAATTTCTGAAATGCTTTACATCAAAGAAACACCAATGAAAGTTGTTGTAGATGAAGCATTAGAACTTGCAAAAAAATACTCAACTGACGATAGCGCTTCATTCATTAACGGAGTATTGGCAAAAGTTATCGTTGATAACGGAGTAAAATAAGAGTTATAATAAATAGTAAAAAACCGACCTAAAAAGGTCGGTTTTTTATTTTTGTTTTTCTTTAATTTCGATTTCATAACCCAAGTAATCAAGTATTTCTTGTACAGTTTCAAATCTTACCCGTTTATTCTTTAATTGATAGGACATAGAACCTGATTTAGGCACATCAACACCTTTATCTCTTAACTTAGAAATAATTTTTCTCATTGATAAACCTTTTTTAAGTAATAAAATCTCAAGTTCTAATTTTATATCTAACATAATATAAGTTTAATTTTATATTTAGCAATTGACAAACTTATAAACTATTGCTATTATATTTTGCATATGTCTAAAAATAAGAAACAAATATTAAGAATTGAAGAAAATCAAATAATAAATTTTGATGAGGAAGACGATATTTACATGCCTGATACAATCTGGCAAGAACTAAGATTTATATTTTTTATGTTAAACTACATTCGTAAAAACCCAGAAGAACAACAGAAAGAATTGAAAAATCTGCGCAGACAACTTGCAATATACTTATTTTGGACAAAAAATAGACTAAGTAATTTACATTTTAGTTTAGTATCTTTACTCTTCGCTTACCGAAAAATTTTCCGGAAGCTCTTCTTCTAATTCTTTCATAAACTCGGAAACCGTAAGCCCAAATGCTGATGATAATTTAAACAAAGTTGTCAACTGAGGGTCTTTTACTGCGCGTTCTATATCGCTTATAACAGATGAAGGGATATCATATTCTGCACCCAAAATAAACTGACTTTTCTTCCCCCTCAGGCGCTTAACTGTTTTTGCCAACGATGAACAAATAATTTTTTTCTTAACCTCTTGCATATTTATGATTTTGAATGTAATATAGATACTATCCTATCGCGAACGCGATAGATAAGGAGAAATTTATGAAGACAGCTTTCACACTTGCAGAAATTCTAATCACCCTCGGAATTATCGGAGTAGTTGCAGCTATGACAATTCCTAATTTAATAACCGCACATCAGAAAAAAACAGCATCTGCAGCCTTAAAAAGAGCCGTATCAACTATTAATCAGGCAATACGATTATCAGAAGAAGAAAACGGGGAAGTTGAAATCTGGGACAAAACACTTGAACCGAAAGAGTTTATTAACAGATACTTTGCGCCGTATATAAAAATTTCAAAAATTTGTAACAACAATCAAGAATGCGGATACAACCCTACCTATGCATGGAAAAATTTGAGAGGTAAATATGAACATTATTATTCTCCGACATACCAAAATCGAAGAGCTTTTATTACTATGGACGGAATTATATACACTTATTCGGTAATAAGCGGTAGTGCCGTAGAGCTTAATAATGACAGAATAATTATTATAGACGTAAACGGAAACAAAAAACCAAACCAACATGGCAAAGATGTCTTCTTTTTATACAGACAGGAAGAAAAAAACTCTGTAATTCCTTATGGTGCCGACAAATCATACAATGAAATTAAAAAAAGCTGTTCAAAAACAGGCGACGGATTATATTGCGGAGCTTTAATCCAAAGAAGCGGCTGGGATATTCCAAGCGGTTATCCTTGGAACTGATATATGTTTATGCTAAGCTCTTGGTATGTTCGGATTCTTTAAAAATAAAATTGAAAACTTAAAACAAACTGTTTCAAACACTGCAAAATCTCTTGTTGGTGATGTTTTATCAAATGTTGATACAAATGATGAAGAATACTCCGAATTTGCACTTGATGATATTGAAGATACTTTAATCTCAGCAGATTTAGGAGTTGATTATGCGGTAGAACTTGTGGATAATCTTCGCACTAAAAAGAAGGCAAAACCTTCTGAATTAAAAAGTTATCTAAAAGAAGAGTTTAAAAAAACATTATCTGAAGCAGGCTCTACAGAACTAAATTATAAAGAAAACGAGCTTAACATTTATTTTATTGCAGGCGTAAACGGTGCAGGCAAAACCACGCTGATAGCAAAACTTGCTTATCAATTCAAACAAGAAGGTAAAAAAGTTCTAATAGCGGCAGGTGACACATTCCGTGCAGCAGCGGAAGAACAGTTAAACATCTGGTCAGAACGTGCAGGAGCTGACATTGTAAGACGAGATAAAGCAGATCCTGCTTCTGTTGTTTATGAAGCTATCCAAAAAGCTAAAAAAGAGGATTATGATGTAATCTTAGTCGATACGGCAGGAAGGCTTCAAAACAAATTCAACCTCATGGAAGAATTAAAAAAGATTAAAACTGTTATAGATAAACAAGCTCCCGAAGCTTTAAGAGAAAGTATTCTTGTAATTGATGCAAATACAGGTCAAAACGGGCTGCAACAGGCAAAAGTCTTTGAACAAGCCGTTAACCTTACATCTGTTGCACTTACAAAACTTGACGGAAGCGCAAAGGGTGCAATAATTATAGCAATCGCAAAAGAGATGAAGTTACCAGTAAAACTTGTCGGAGTTGGTGAAAAAATGACAGATTTAAAAACATTTAACCCTGACGATTTTATCGATGCGTTATTTAATTAAAAGGGGGATAAATGCAAACTCTGAAAGCGGTAAAAACAAAGCTTGGTAACACAATTGAACTTTTGGGAACGCCAGACAAATATAACACACTAATTATCGGTGTTGTACACGGAGATGAACCGCAGGGAAAATTTTTAACAGAAAAATATCTGCAAAAAAATCCAAACTCAAATTTACTATTCATTCCCTGCCTGAACCCTGACGGAATGAAAGCAAATAAACGCTGTAATTCAAACGGAGTTGATATAAACAGAAACTTCCCGACAAAAAACTGGGGGGAAAATACAAGTGAAGCAGGCTCAAACCCTGCTGATTACTATGGCGGAACTTCACCCGCAAGCGAAATTGAAACAAAATTTGTCGTTGATGTTATTGAAAAATACCGCCCAAAACTTATCCTGACACTTCATGCTCCATATAAAATTGTAAATTACGATGGGCCTGCTGAAGATATTGCACAAAAGATTTCAGCTATAATCAAATATCCTGTTGAACCGAGTATAGGCTACCCTACCCCTGGAAGTTTTGGAACTTGGGCGGGAGTTGAAAGAAACATTCCTATAATTACACTGGAACTTGACGAAAAAATACCGGTCGAAAACTTGTTCCAACCGGTATCTGAAATTTTTGATTTATTTTCCGTCTAATCGACCGCCGCCAAGCCATGATGGCATAGTCTTTTTCCAGCTTCGACAGAATCCACTCCAGCCGGTATCGCCCTCATCTTTGGCGTACTCATCGGCTCGAACCATAATCTTTGCACCTTTTTCCAAGTATACACTATTAGGATCTGCTACCCATGTATGTTGTTCATCATCACAATATCGCTGATTTGTATCACAAGCATAATCATAGAAATTACGTGTACATTCAGGGAATAGTTTCCTAAATTCGGCAACAGAAATTTCTTTTTTAACTTCTAATACAAGATTTATACCATTACCGGCTTTTTTAAATGTTGCAACTGCATCACGTTCTTTTTTCATGTTCATCAATTTTATATATTGACCTTCAAGCTTTTCACGTTCTGCAGGTTTTAAATTCGGCTCATAAAGTTTCATATGTACATCATTAACCTGATCATTAAACCATGATAACTTTTTATCTAAAACATTGTCATCTGACGTTGGTAATTTCCATTTCTTACCGACAGGAACATTTATTGTTTGTCCCTCTTTAAGCTTATCTCCTTTTAGACTATTTACTTTTTTAATATCATCAACCGAACATCCGTACATATTAGCATATAAACTAAGAGTTTCTCCGTTTTGTACCTGAGTTGGAACTAAATAATTGTGACCTGTCATTAAATATTCTCCTTAAATTTTTAATTGCACACGTTATATAATTATTAAGTATTTTTTATATATAAAAGTGTCATAATATTTATAATGATTTACATTTGTTAATAAAAAATATTTGTTTGTAGTAAAATTTATGTAAGAAATGAGGGATTTTTTATGAGATTATTTAACTCTTACACAAACACAACAGAAGAATTTAAACCGATTGAAGATAATAAAGTAAAAATGTACGTTTGCGGACCTACAGTATACGATTATGCTCACTTAGGACACGCAAGATGTTATATCACTTGGGACATTTTATACAGATATTTAAAATTTCGCGGATATGACGTTACATATTGCAGAAACGTAACCGATGTAGATGATAAAATCCTTAAAAAAGCTGAAAAAGAAGGAAAAACACCGACAGAAGTTTCTCAATACTGGTACAAACAATTTGCAAATTCAATGAAAGCTTTAAATACTCTAACTCCTGATATTGAACCTTTTGCAACAAAAACCTTAGGTGAAATGATTTCTATTGTTAAAGATTTAATTGCAAACGGTTATGCTTACGAGTCAAACGGTGATGTGTATTTCAGAGTAAAAAAATTCTCTCGTTACGGCTATCTTTCAAAACAGCCTATTGACCAACTCGAAAGCGGCGCTCGAATCGAAGTCGGCGACCAAAAAGAAGACCCGCTTGATTTTGCATTATGGAAACGTGATGAAAAGTTCGGTTACAATTCACCATGGGGCGTCGGTCGCCCGGGCTGGCATATTGAGTGTTCTGCAATGAGCAGAAAATATTTAGGTAAAACAATTGACATCCACGCAGGCGGAGCTGATTTAATCTTCCCTCACCACGAAAATGAAATTGCTCAATCTGAATGCGCTAACGGTTGTAAATTTGTTAATTACTGGCTTCACAACGGGTTTGTAACTATCAACAAAGAAAAAATGTCAAAATCTTTAGGGAACTTCCTGACAATTGACGATATGTTAAAAAACTACGACGCCAACACTTTAAGATTATTCATTCTGACAAACCATTACAGAATGCCTGTAGAGTTTTCGGATGAAGCGCTTACGGCAGCAAAAGCAGGAGCAAAACGTCTTACAAATGCTAAACAAACTCCGATAAATGAAGAACTTGATATTACAACAACAGATGAATACAAAGCTTTTGTTGAAGCAATGGATGAAGATTTGAATACTTCAAAAGCTCTTGCAGTATTGTTTGATTTAGCAACAAGAGCTAACAAAGACGAAAAAGACGCTTACACTATACTTTATAAACTTGGTTCAGTCTTAGGTTTCACTTTTGAAAAAGCAGGTCTTTCAGACGAAGATTTAACAAAAGGAGTTGAGTCAGTTTCTAAAGCTTTAGGGCAAACTTTTAACTCAATGGATGAAATCCTTGATTTAAGAAAATCTGCCCGTGCCGAAAAGAACTGGGATATCGCAGATAAAATCAGAATCGCTTTAGATGAAGCAGGAATTATCCTAAAAGACACAAAAGACGGAACTACCGTTGAGTTAAAGTAATCAGTGGATTTGGACTGTCAAAAACTCTTCAAGCAGTTTTATCTTTTCACCGCCGATAACGGTAAATGTTGTTGTGCCGTTTTGAAGTTTTAAATAAAACTTTGCCTGCTGAAACACTATCATTTTATTATTGATAAAAAATACAACCTGCGGTTTTTCCGCTTCGACTCGAAAATCCTTTATATCAGCAAGAGCAACGCCTACATTATTTATCATAATAAAATCATCGATTATCTGAATTTTATCTTTGTTTTTTAATTTATAAAGAATTAAAAACCTCGGCAGATAAACAAGCATAAATACAATCGTAGAAATTATCATCGTTGTAATATTTATTCTGTGCAGGAAGAACAGATAAATAGCAAAAAATTCAACAACCAAATAGAACCCAAGTACACCTATAACAATCATTATAGGACGTTCGTCAATATTTGGCTTAAATTTCTCTTTCATTCAAACTCCCAACCTGAGATTTAATTTTTAGAAATCTGTTTTACATTATACTCTTTCATAAGAGAATTTTTCTTATAAACAGTATACCCTGTTCCTGCAAGAAAACCTGTAATAAGCCCTGCAAATGCTCCACCAAACACCATTTTAAAAGAACGTTTGTGGAAACCTGCAAGCCCGCCCATTAATGCGCCTAAATTAGCGCACACTTGAGTTACGGTAAAAAGTTTTACACCCTGTTCATTATACTTTTTAACAAACTCATCAGCTCTTGCCTTTTCAATCTCATAACTTGGAGCTCTATCAGGCGTACTCGGACTTTTCATAAAATCCAAGCGCACTCTGTTACTATCAAGACTTTGACCAATTCGTAACTGCATAACTCTACTCTAACCGTTTTTAACTTTTTTGTATATTCTCTTATTTCCGTATAAATTTTGCTGATAATCTATTAAACAGCTCTCCTGCATATTCCATTTTGAATAATAAATTCAGCGGCACATAAACACCCAGACATACAATTGCTATTAAACTGATTTTAACTATTTCAAACGGAATTTTAGGAAAGGTTACAAACTTATCATACTCATAAGCGCATAACAAGCAAACCCCAAGTGCTATTATACCCGATATACACATTTTAAACAAGTTTATGAACAAAGATTTATAATCCATTTTCATTTTCTTTGTCATCAAAACTCCGAGAACAACCGCATTAAATAAAGTTACAAGTGAGGTTGATAAGGTAATTCCGCCAATACCAAAGTGCATTTTAGAAATCAAAATCCAGTTTAATAATAATTTTAAAACGATAGAAGAAAATGCAACAACAAATGGAGTAGCAGAATCATTAAACGAATAATAAACCCTTGTAATAGAATCTCTAAAAACATAAGGAATAATTGAAACAGACAAGAACCACAAAGCTTCAGTCACCATAAATGTAGCATTTGCATCAAATACCCCGTGTTCAAAAACCAGCCTTACAGCATCCATTCCGACAACAAGAATCCCTATAATTATCGGGATTGCACCGAAAAATAAAACCCCGACACCTTTATTAAAATATTTTCTTATACCGTCAAAATCGTTTTCCGCAACAAGTTTTGCAAAAATCGGAAACAACGGCACCAAAAACGCAGTAACTAAAATTCCTACAGGAAATTGAAAAACTCTGTTTGCATACCCGATTGCAGTCCATGCACCTTCCGAGATTGACGATGTAAAAAACATATCGACATATATATGAATCTGACCTACAGTCGAACTTAAAACCGCAGGGAATAACAACTCGCAAATAGCCTTAAAATTCGGGTTATTAGAAAATTCAAAACAAGGTTTTAATCGATATCCGAGTTTTCTGATATTAGGATACTGAATAATAAGCTGTAAAACAGCACCTACTGTCGTTGCCCAGGCAAGAGCGTAACCTTTTTGGTCATTCGGAACCGCCACAACAACACCGATAATTGCCAAACTCATTATAATCGGTGACAAATTCGGAAGCATAAACTGCCTGTATATAATCAAAATCCCGTAATAAATCCCGACAATCCCGCCGATTACAAGAAGCGGCGTCATTATTTTTAAATGTGCAGCCGCAAGATTAATCATTTCAACAGAACCGCCTGAAATAATTAACCCCATTATCTGCTTAGGAAATAAAAATATTACTGCAGATAAAATAAGGAAAAATATTATCGTTGCATTTGTAAATGTTGAATATAATCTGTTAACTTCGTCCGTCGGTTTCTCGTTCAAATTAGGAATCAATTTTGAAAAAACAGCAACAGTTGCACTATGAAACGGCCCTCCAACTCCGCCTAACAAGATTAATGACAAAGACGGAATTTGATATGCGTAATAATAAGCATCAGAAACTAAAGAAGCTCCATAATAATTTGCAATAATAATATCTCTGACAAACCCGATAAGTTTACTCACAATAGTTACAACAGCAATAAGCCATGCCGCTTTTAATACACTCGGTGTTTTATCAACCTGTACAGATTCTGCCATTACTCTCCCGCCAATTCTATATACATTCTTACTGCCTTATTTCCACCCTGCGTTACAGGATAAAAAAACGTAACAGTATTCATTCCGCGTCTTAAATATTTTGATAAATCTATCTGATTATACCTTGCTGTCGTATCAAATTCAATCTTTTCATCAACATTGTTAATAACAGCGTCAATATAATCCATTTTATACTTATTATCAACAACAAGAACTGCCTTGCCGTTTTTGGTAAAAAAGTTATTAACAATCTTGTCCTGTCCAATCTTAAGCGACAAGATTTTAGGTTCTGTTGCAAGCGTTATCCCAGAATAATAATGTTTTAAGATTTCATCAAACGACTTGCCAAGTTCCTTTCCCATAAACCCTGCGCCGTACTGACTCATTCCGACACCATGTCCGAACCCTCCGCCATAGGCTTTTATATAAATCAAATCACCGTTTTCATTATATTCCTGTTCAAACACAACATTTGCACTCGGCAAAGCTTTTCCGTGATTTGTAAAAAGTCTTCTTATAACAAGTTCTTTTTGTACAACAAAATCTCCTGAATCCGTGATAATCTTAAGTTCCATAATCTTACCCGAATCACCGCGGCGCAAGACCTTTATTTCTTTAATAATCCCTATGGTTTCACCTTTTTGCACAGCAGGTTTTACAAACCCCGCTGCACTTTGAGCGGCAATATTTGCCTGAACGGCATCTTGTATCTCCTGTCCGTTCCACTCGCGCTCCCAACGATAATAAGATGATTTCACATCAAAAGACTTAGGCTTAGATTTGTAAAACTTTGCAGCAGCCTCTTCTGTATTAAGCGGTCTTGTTTCATCATAATCAGGTTTAGCAACCAAATAAGGCTTAGGATCTGCCGGAAATTTTTTTGTAATAGGGTCTGAAAAAGCATTTTCATAACTTTCACTATACCCGCCAGCAGTCGATGAATACTGTGCCAAGATTAAATCCCAACCGTAAAGAGCAACAATTCCTGAGGTTTCGTTAACGGCACGGTTAGATAATTCTTTTTCCGTATTCGCTCCAAAATAAACCTGACTGGCTACAGAATCCACAACATCATAATTAGGATTTGCCTTAACTCGGGGAGAAAGAACATAATTTCTGGCAGCAACACTTTGAGCCTTCAAAGCTTCTAACCCGAAACTTACCGGCATCTCATTAGGAACTACTCCTTTTAAATACTCTTCCAACTCTAAAGAGTTAACAATATGAAATTTTCCAGATTTCGCTGCGGGAACAAGCTCTAACTGTCCGCGATAAATTGCATCTTGTCCAGCCCGTTTTAAACCCTTTACACCTAAAAATCCAAAATCGGTTTTAAATATAATCGGACCTGAAACTTTCTCAATAACATTATCTTCAGCGTCTTTTAAAACAAAAATATTACCAACCATAGAGATTTTAATAACATTATCACTATCATATGTATTTATATAGTTTTTGTTATTATAAAGCTCAAACTCACCTGTACCGTATATTTGTGCACAATTCCATTCATAAGATGCGAAATTATTTGTTCCGATACCGACTCTGACAATTTTTGAAGCCGGTGTATTAAGGTTTTGGTTATACCCTGCATCTTTAGCAATTTGCAGTGTAGTTTGCGGAATATTACCCAGAAATGCCCCCCTACAAGGCAGCGCAAACAATAATAAATTCAAAACCAATACCGCACTCAGCTTATTCATAAAACTATTATATGACAAAAATATAAATGAATTAGAGTTGCATTATTTTATTGCGTAAAATATAATTATTGTAAAATTTAATGAGTACAATAAATGAAAAAAAATACAATAAATTATCTAAACATTACAAAAAGAGAATTTGAAGTCCTAAAATTAGTCATCCGAGGTTATAACAACAACGAAATTGGTAAAATGCTTAATATTTCTACGTTTACCGCAAAAGCTTACGTTAGTTCTCTAATCGAAAAAACAGGGGTAAGAAACAGAATTCATCTTTGCTACCTAATCGGCAAAACGAATTTAAAACCATAAAAAAGGCTGTTATAAAATATAACAGCCATAAATTTAATACCAAATATTATATAATTAAGCCGCAGCTTTTCTTTGTTTTTCTTTCTTTTCTTCCCAAAAATCAACAAGCATTGAGCAGAAGAAAATACTTGAATATACACCGACAATTACACCAAGCATCATTGCTAATACGAAATCTCTTGTTGTAACTCCGCCAAAGAAATATAACGCAGCAAGAGTGATAAACACTGTTAATGATGTATTAATACTTCTTGCAAGTGTTTGGTTAACAGATGCGTCAACAATTTCGCCAAAAGTCATTTTCTTACCGTAATAACGTAAGTTTTCACGGATTCTGTCAAACGTTACAATTGTATCGTTGATTGAGAAACCGATAATTGTTAAAATCGCTGTTAAAAATAACCCGTCAACCTGAACATCACAGAAGATTCCCAACAGTGAAAATACTCCGACTACAAACAACACGTCATGTACAAGCCCTAAAATTGCAGCTAAAGCATAATCAAATTTAAATCTCAATGAGATATAAATTATCATACCCAAAATAGCTAACGATAAAGCAATCAATGACATTCTGAATAATTCTTTACCTAAAGTCGGACCTACTGAACTTACCTGAATAAGTTCAGCGTCTTTGTATTCGCTTTGAACTGTTTTTGTAATTTGGGCTGCTTCATCTGAGCCTTCATCAATAAATTTTGTTCTTATTGAAATAATTGACTTAATATTTTTGTTTTCAGCAGTAGGATTAACATTAAGAATTTGGATATAAGGATTTTGAACACCTACCTTATCTAAATCTTCTCTTGTTTTTGCTACCGCTTCATTATTAATACTTTCAGGAACCCCATATTGAAGAATAGTTCCGCCTGTATAGTCAATACCGACTTTAACAGGAGAATGGGTAGGATATGTAATCATTGAATAAATCATTGCCGCAATGCCCGGTAACAATAACAACGCAGATAAACACATCCATAATACTCTATATTTTACGACATGTACTGTCTTATTGAAATTAAACATTTTTATATTTACCTCATACTTTCTTAGTCTAAAATACCGAAACGTGCTTTTTCACGCTTAGTTTCCGTCACTTCATAACCCTTACCGATTTCATCTCTTGATAGACCGAACAGTTCAGGATGTTTTAATTCTCCCGTACCGAAGATTAAGTGCATGAAGTTTTTAGTTACCGTAATTGCTGTGAACATTGATACAATTACACCTAAAGCAAGTGTTAATGCAAAACCTTTAACAACGCTTGTACCTAAGAAATACAAAATTACACAAGCTAAAACAGTTGTCATATTTGAATCAAAGATACTTGTAAACGCTCTGTCAAAACCTGAATTAATTGCAGTAAACAGATTTCTGCCTGCTCTTAACTCTTCTTTTGTTCTTTCAAAAATCAAGATGTTAGCATCAACCGCCATACCTACTGACAGGATGAAACCTGCAATACCTGCAAGTGTTAATGTTACAGGAATAATCTTGAATAATGCAAACAAAATCAATGCATAAATTACCAACGCAACATCGGCAATAAAGCCCGGTAATCTATAGTAAAATACCATAAATAACATTACAAGTCCGATACCTAAGATACCTGCAAATTTTGATTTTTCGATACTATCAGCACCCAAAGTAGGCCCTACAGTGTTTTCCTGAATAATTTCAGAAGGAACAGGAAGTGCACCTGCGTTTAACAGGTTAACCATCTTTTCGGCTTCTTGATATTCAAAACCACTTGAACCGCCTGAAATTTCAGCTTTTCCGCCAAAAATAGCTTCTCTGATTACAGGAGCTGAGATTTCATCCCCGTCAAAGAATATTGCCATTTGCTGACCGACAAGTCTTTGAGTCAATTTAGCAAACTTTTCTGCACCTGCACCGTTAAATTCTAATGATACAGTCCATTGTCCTGTTTGATCAGTTCCGATTGATGCTGATTTTACGTCTTCCCCTGTCAATTCAGGATCAGTTGATTTCCACATCATCATTCCGTGATCATCTCTTGTTGGCTGATTATTAGCATCAAATACAGGTTCTTTAAATTCCAATAATGCTGTTTTACCCAAAAAAGCTTCTGCTTCTTTTAAATCCGTAATTTGCGGAATTTCAACCAAAAGTCTTTTGTCTCCGACTTGAGCAACGCTTGTTTCAGATACCCCGAGTTTGTTTACACGACTTTCAATTGCAACTTTCAATCTACTCATTGTTTCTTGCGTAATTGTCGGAACAGAACCTGTTGTTCTGGCTTCAAGCATAATTCTTGAACCACCGACTAAATCAAGTCCCAGTTTTGTTGGTTTTTTGTAGATTGTAAAAAGGCAGCCTATCACAATTGCTACAATAACCCAAAACATAATAATTTTGTTTTTCAATTTTTTATCCTCTTATATGTGTTCTAACTATCAATTATTTTCTTTTATAATATTTGAAACGAAATTAATTTGAACTAGTCTTCCTGACTTAATTCTGATTTAACTTCATCAATTATTCTAATTAAAGTATTTCTTTCATCTTCAGAAAGCCCTGCTAAAGGTTTTCTGACATGTGAATCAATTATACCTTTGTATTCAAGTGCAGCTTTAACCGGAACAGGATTTGGCGCCATGAATAAGTTTTTAAATACAGGATATAATTTTTTATGCATATTTCTTGCTGCTAAAACGTCACCTGTTTTAAAGTTTCTAATCATTGATTTAATTTGAGAACCTACAAGGTGAGATGCCACAGAAATTACCCCGTGAGCACCTAATGATAACATTGGTAAAGTCAAGCTGTCATCACCGGAATAGATAACAAAATCTTCAGGGCATAACATTTTAAGTTCTGTTATTTTATCCATATCCGCAAAACTTTGTTTTAATGCAACTATATTACTGTATTTTTCAGCCAGATAAGCCACTGTTTCAGGTAACATATTAACACCTGTTCTTGACGGAATATTATAAAGAATTATCGGTAATTCTGTTGCTTCCGCTACTGCTGAAAAATGTTCAATCATACCTTTTTGATTAGGCTTGTTGTAATAAGGCACAACAGATAATATAGCGTCTACTCCTTCTTTTTGTGCAAATTTTGAATATTCAACCGCTGAGGCTGTTGAATTTGAACCTGCACCTAAAATGATTTTTGCTCTGTTAGCTGCTGCTCTTTTAACAGTACTTACAAGTTCAATTTCTTCTTCGTTGGTTAAAGTAGGAGATTCACCGGTTGTTCCTGCAACCAATAGCGCATCACTGCCGTTATCAATCAAGTGTTTTGCAAGCACCTCAACTCTATCGTAATCAATAGCACCTGATTTCTCCATTGGAGTAACCATTGCCGTAATAACTTCTCCACAATCATACCTTAATACCATGTATTTACCCTCTATTTTCCCTAATCTTACATTATGATTATATTACAAAAGTAAATTATATGTTTAATTATTAAGATATTTAAGAAATATTATTCGGAAATTAAGACATTATTCATAAGGAAATTCTTATATTCAAGATAGTCAATTACCTTATTATGATCTAAGTCATATTTATCAAACTCTTCGGATAATTCCTGAAACTTTTGCATTATAGCATCAGGAGCTTCTTTATCGAGGCTTTCGATATCATCTGCCAAAATTTTTAAACAACTCAACATCCATTCATTTTTAGTTATTGTATAACTTTTATCAACATCTAATCTTAAAAATGAATTAGCAGCTTCCTGATCAGTAATAGGCCTGAAACCTTCGGGTACATTTTGTTCGTTGTTATTATTAAATTTAAACATATTTTTCTCCCATATTATACGTTGTGTCGATTATATAACTTATTAAAATCTAAATCAAGAGCCTCCATAATTCCGACAATTACAGATAACGAAGTATTTGTTTCCCCGCGCTCAATCATACCGACAACCTGCCCGTATGAAACTCCGATTTTCTCGGCAAGCTGTTCTTGTGATAAACCTGCTCTGTTGCGTTCTGCTTTAAGATTCCTGCCAAACTCTTTTAAAATCTCTTTTTTATCCATAGAAAAATTTTAATGAGTTGACAAAAACATTTCTACAATTTATTATATGTTGTATGCAATATATTTATTGTAAATTGTAACACAATTATTGGAAATTGGAAAGTTTATTATGTCAAAAAACGCATTCTCGTTAGCGGAAATTCTTATAACCCTCGGAATTATCGGAGTTGTGGCAGCAATCACCATACCTTCGTTAATTGCAAATGCCCGAAAACAAGCAATTGAATCTCAATTAAAAAAATCATATGCTTCAATAACAAACGTAATAAGGCTTGCAGAAATCGATAACGGAAGCATGGACTCTTGGCCGACGGGCGCGGAAATGGATGTTGACTTATATTGGAAAACTTATTTTTTGCCGTATTTTCGAGGCGCAAGGCTTTGTAAAAACCAAACCGACTGCGGCTATCCTGCTGACATGCCTCGGGAGCAATGGTCAAATGCTCAATGGAGCTTGGTAAGCGATAACAGCAGGTTACTGTTTCAGCTAATGGATGGGACAATAATATTTTTCCCTAGAAATACCTTTGGAGCAGACGACAAACCGAGTTATGTCGATTTTTTCTATATAGACGTAAACGGAAGCAAAAAACCAAACACCTACTGCCAAGATGTTTTTATTTTTTCACGTAAAAGCGAAACAGGGATTAAACCTATGGGCTGCACTGTAACATTACAGCAAAACGGTTGGAAATTCCCGAAAAACTACAAATACAAATTTTAATTACATTGCTGAAATTATATTTCTTATATTAACATCTTCTACAGACTTTAATGCAGAATCTTTATCTGATGCTGTAAGTTCATCAAAACTTTTCAAAACTTCAAGTGCTTTTACCAAAACCGCAGGATTTGAAGATGTTAAAAGTTCACGAACTTTTTGAGTATCATCAGTCAGTTCAAGTGCCGTAAACACAAACAAACTGTCAGATTTCAACTCATTATCCGCTAAAAGATATAATTGCGACAAATCCATTGAATCTAAAAGCTTTTTAATATCCAAAACTTCTTGTTTTGTATCTTTTGACTCATCAAATAAATACTCATCATTTTCAGTAAGAGTATCAAATTTATCCTTTGCATTCAATAAAACAATTGCGGATTCTGAGGATTTAGTGTTATTAATAAGATTTTCCAACATTTCATATAATTGAAAATCAAACACCTGACAAAGTCCTAAAATTTCACCCAAACCGTTGATAATAGAATTTAACACAAACAAGCAATCTGATTCATTAAGCTCTGACAGCGGACAAAGATAAGGAATTTCACCGGAAATATTTTCGGCAAATGAAGATTTTTTCATCACTTCAATAATCTTTGTAATTGCATCTTGTCTACCGTATGACACAAGAAATTTAACCCCGTCAAGAATTGCAAATTCATCATCAGAATCAAGTTTTTCAAGCGCCTCGTTATATGATACCTCATCATTTAGTAAAGCCAAAGCAGATGCACAATTAGAAGCAAGTGAAGCACAATCTGAGTATGCATTAGCCCTCAACATTTCAAGTGCCAAAGAATCTTGAATGTATGAAAAGAACTTAGCACAATATGTTTTCTCATCGTCCGTACCGTTTTCAAAAATATCAAGCATTTTATCGGTCAAATCCTCATCAGCGTATTTTGCAAGCGTTGCCACGATAAAATCTTCATAAGACGGCGAATAAAACTTTAAAAAGTTAAGCAAATTAAGGTAATTTGACTGATTACAAACATGCGCCAGACGCTGTGCAACATTAGTTTTGACAAAATCAAACAAAAAATCGTCTTTTTCGACCAATTCACCAAAAAGCTTTACATCAGAATTATTTACAAGACTATAAGCTACAGGTTCAAAATCTTTCGGATTTTTACCCGTTAATTTCTTTAAATCATCACTCATATAAAAAACCTGAAATTAATCTAAATAAAATACAGTGATAACCTTATGACCTTCTTCTGCATATTGAACAGCATTATGAAGAGTTTTACTTGTATGAGAAAGGAAACAAATCAACTGATTACATTCATCAATAATTTCTCTGTTACAAACACGAGAAGCGTCTGCTAAAGTCATCATAGCACGGTCTGAATGTTCAATAATATTAGGAACACCAATTAATTGATCCTGAACGTCAGACGGCTGTTGACCGATAGTTTGCGGTAAAATTACACACAATTTATCAGGATTAGCCTTCATAGCACCGCGGATAGCTGCCGCGTTAGTACCTGAAGAACCGCCTGAAGTAATAATTGTATTACCTTGCATAACCAACGCTGTTGATAAAGTTTCAATCATTTGCTGATGTGTGATAGGAAGATTACGGCTTCCGATAATAGCAATTTTTTTAGCTGATTGCTTAATAGTTGCAAGTTCCATTGCAAGTTCATCAACTGTGTTTGGAGCATCTGATTTTACAGTATCCATATCTTCATCAATAGGAACAACAATTTTCGGAGCTTCACCTGAGTTATCGCCTGCTTCTAATAAAATTTCCATATCACTTTCTATCATTTTTTTCTTTTACCTTTTCGATTGCATTAATTACATTTTTAAACTATGCTGTATTATAGCATAATTTTTTTGATTTGGGAAGAGGTCATGGAAAAACTATTAGAAAATCTTAATAAGGAACAACAAGAAGCAGTACAAACAACACAAGGGCCGTTATTAATATTAGCAGGTGCAGGCTCAGGAAAAACAAAGGTTTTAACAACAAGAATCGCATACATGATTCGTCAGGGTGTAAAACCAAGGAATATTTTAGCCGTAACATTTACCAACAAAGCCGCAAAAGAAATGAAAGAACGTATCGGCAAAATTATCGGTGAAGATACGGTTAAATACATGTGGGTCGGAACATTCCACGGTATTTGCGGAAGAATTTTGAGAGAAAACATCGACAAATACAACACCGCAACAGGTAAAAACTTAGACAAGAATTTTACAATCTATGATGACTCTGATACCAACCAAATTATTACAAGAGCAATCAAAAAACTTAACTTAGATGAAAAAGTTTACCCGACAAAACTTGTAAAATCCGTAATCTCAAATGCTAAAAACAAAATGCAGGACGCCACAGCATTTGCAACATACGCAAGAGATTTTAAATCTCAAAGAATAGCAGCAATTTACGAAGAATACGAAAAAGCTTTAAACAATAATAACGCAATCGACTTTGACGATATGTTGATGCTGACTGTTAAACTTCTGGAACAGAATCAAGACGTCAGACAACAATACTACGACAGATTCCAACATATTATGGTCGATGAGTATCAGGATACTAACCTTGCACAGTATAATTTAGTCAATATGCTTTATACAAACCTATCTCAAGAGATTCCGGATGAGCGCTCACTGTGTGTTGTAGGTGATGTTGACCAATCAATTTACTCTTGGCGCGGAGCTGATTATACAATAATCATGAACTTCCAAAAGGATTATCCGAAAACAAAACTTATCAAGCTTGAACAAAATTACCGTTCAACCGCGCATATTCTTAATGCGGCAAACGCAGTTATTGAAAACAATAACGAACGTGTTGATAAGGTTCTTTATTCAAATAAAGGCGAAGGAGAAAAGTTAAGCTACTATATCGCAGACGATGAAGCAGACGAAGCAAATTACATAGTTACAAATATAAGACGCACCGCTCACGGAAACTTTAACCAATTTGCAATACTATATAGAACAAACAACCAATCCCGTGCGTTAGAAGAAGCTTGCATGGCAACAGGTGTTCCATACAGAATTTACGGCGGTACAAAATTCTATGACCGCGCAGAAGTTAAAACAGTTCTGTGTTATTTAAAATTAATCAACAACACTGACGATTCACAAAGCTTACGCCGTGTAATCAACATTCCAAAACGCGGAATCGGTGATACAACGGTTAAAAATCTGTCTGATTTTGCAAACTCAAAAGATATAAGCCTTTTTGAAGCAATAAAAATCTGTGAAGAATCAGAAATTTCTGCAAAAACACAATCAAAACTAAAGGATTTTGCAACACTTATCCAAAAATTTAAAGATGCTCAAAATTCTTATACCTTAAAAGAATTTGTAACACTTGTTATCGAAAAATCAGGATATTTGGCAGAATTACAAGCAAAAGCATCTGTTGACCCTGATTTTCAAGATGATATAAATAACCTTCAAGAACTTGTAAACGTAGCAGAAGAATTTGTCCCGGAAGAAGAAGGAAATACCTTAGGCGAATTTTTACAGCAGGTTGCTCTTGTGTCAGACTTAGACTCAATGGAAAACGAAGCGAATAATGTTACCCTGATGACACTTCACGCGGCAAAAGGTTTGGAATTTCCAACAGTGTTTATTGCGGGAATGGATGAGGGAATCTTCCCGAGTCAAAGAACGCTCCAAAGCGAATCCGAAGTCGAAGAAGAACGTCGTTTGATGTACGTTGGTGTAACCCGTGCAGAAGAAAAATTATACTTAGTATCAGCAAAACGCCGTCAAACTTGGGGTGAATACAGATACTACAACCCGTCACGCTTTATTGAAGAAATTCCGCAAAACTTGATTGAATCAAGTGAATCTTTAGGCTCATCAAGCTCAAGAAGTTCTTCAACATTCAGAAGCGCAGTATCAAAAGCAAAAGCGCAATCAGATTCAGACGGTTACGTAAAACCTTCAAGCGGTTTTGGTGTAAACTTTGTAGCTCCGCAAAGAAAAGGACTTGCATCGTCTTCATCAAGCTCATCATCTTCAAGCGGTAAATCATCAGCTTATTCAAACAACAGCTACAATCGTTCAAGCTACCAAAGACCTGCGTCAAACCGCACACCGCAAAGAACAATTCTTGTTAAATCCGCGATAAATAAAAAACGTGAAGAAGAAAAAATTGCAGCATTTTTCCAAGACAACGCAATAAAACGTATGGCAGATGAACGCCGCAGAAAACAAGAAGCAGAACGTTTAGAAGCCGAACAAAAAGAACGCGAAAGAAACCAAACTCCGGTTATTGATGATGTATACTCTGTAGGACAAAGAGTTTTCCACGAACACATGGGAGTAGGACATATAACAGAAGTTACAACAATCAGTGATAGCATAATGTATACAATCGACTTTGGCAAACTCGGCAAAAAAGCAATGGACGCATCTTACGCGAAACTGAAAAAGTTCTAGGGGGAAAGGGGGTAAATTTATTTCTATTTCGTCAACACAGAATATATCATTTGCATTTTGTCAGAGGTATCATCATAAATATACTCAACAATTGTATTGAGTTCATCTATCTTTTTTTGCTCATTTTCAGGTAATGCATTAAACATTTCTCCTCTGTTTTGATAAAAATTTATACAATGATTAAGAAACATAAATTCAAGATGTAAATATACCAGTTTCATACCTGCATGTTTGAATCTGTCAAATACAGCCTCGGTAATATTTTTGTTATAGAAATAATCTGCAAAATAATTCATTTGAACATTTTTAAGATAATCTCCTAATTCATCTAATCTTATTCCGTCTTCTTTGTCCATTTGTTTTCTCCTTTATTTTTTCTTAACGTTAATTTATTATATTTGAATTTTATTTAAATATTCTTAATTAATTTAGCATATTTGATTTTAAAAGTCAACAAAAATATGATATTTAATATGAAAGAAATTAATCTAAAAACAGAAATAAAAATTGCACTGGCAAAAAACAGTATGACTCAACAAGGTTTGGTTCAAAAACTGCAAAAGGAATATAACGTTAAAATTACAGAAAGCGGTTTATCTCAAAAATTAACCAATGAAACTTTACGATTTAGTGAATTAAAACTTATTTGTAAAATCTTAAATCACGAAATAGAATTAAAAGAAAAATAATTACCCTATAAAATATCCAGCGGGTCAACATCAATTGTCATTTTTATGTCTTTTGGCGCGGTTATTTTATTCAAAAAGCTTGATACAAACTGGTGTCCTTTATCTTCCAGTTTATTTTTTATCAGGATTTGGAACCTGTAATACCCGTTTATTCGCTCAATTACGCACGGTGTCGGTCCTAAAACTTCAAGCCTTTCTCCAAACCCGAACTTTTCAATCATTGTACAAAGTCTTAAGGCAATTTCTTGTGCGGCTTTTTCAGCTCGAAAATTATTTTGCGAACTTAAAATCAGCCTTATAATCTGGCTAAACGGCGGATAGTCAAAATCTTCGCGCGACACGATTTCTTTTTTATAAAATTCTGAGTAATTTTGTGATTTTGCACTTTCTAAAGCATAATATTCAGGATTGTAGGTTTGGAAAAGAACCCTGCCCTTAAACTCTCCGCGTCCTGCACGACCCGCAACCTGGGTTAAAAGTTGGAAGCCTCGCTCTGATGCTCTAAAATCAGGCAGATTAAAGCTTGCGTCAGCCGAGATTACTCCAACAAGGGTTACATTCGGGTTATCCAAGCCTTTTGCAATCATCTGGGTTCCTACAAGTATATCTATATCACCTTTTTGAAAACGCTCTAAAAGTCTTATGTGTTCACCTTTTCTAACCAAAACATCACTATCAATACGTTCAACATTATAACCTTGGAATAGGTCTTTAATATACTGTTCAACCTTCTGGGTTCCTGTCCCTGAGGTTTTTATCGCATCAGACCCGCAATTTGGACAGACATCGGGAAAATATTCCACATGGTTACAATAGTGACATTTGAGCATATTGTCTTTAGCATGCCAAATCATAGGGATAGCGCAATTCGGGCACTCAATAACCTGCCCGCAGCCCTGACATTGGGTATATGTTGAAAATCCGCGACGATTTATCAATAAAATTACCTGCTGCTTGTTGTCTAAAGTTTCTTTTATAGCTAACTGCAAGGGTTTTGATATTAAACTTTTATAAGCCGCGCGGCCGTATTCCTGCATATTAATAACAGTTACAGGCGCAACTTTCGCATTATTATAGCGTTTTAACATTTCAAACAAATGATTTGAATTAACAGCACGGTAATAACTTGAAATATCAGGAGTTGCCGAACCTAAAATTAATGGACAAGAGTTAAATTCTGATAACTTTCGAGCCACCAAACGCGCATCATAACGAGGAGCGGGGGAAGTTTGTTTATATGCTCCTTCATGCTCTTCATCTATTATAATAAGTCCAATATTTTGTAACGGGGCAAAAACTGCCGATCTTGCACCGGCAAGAATTTTTATTTCGTTTTTATACAGCTTTTGCCAAACATCATACCGTTCGCCTTCTGAAATACTGCTGTGCCAAATCGCAACATCACGGGTTCCGAACTTTCTTGCCAAACGCTTTGTTAATTGCGAAGCTAACGCAATTTCGGGTGCTAAAAACAAAACATTTTTACCTGATTTTATTGTATCGTCAATCAGTTTAAAATAGACTTCGGTTTTTCCGCTTGCAGTAATCCCATGTAAAAGGATTTGCGGAGAAACTTCATCTTTAATCTGTTTTGAAATCCCCTCATACACAGCCTGCTGAGTTTGCGATAATTCGAACAAATCTTCTTTTTTATCAATACGCAAAATATCTAAAGGATTACGATAAATTTGCTCTTCGGTTAGTTTTACACAACCTAATCCCTCAAGTTTTTTTACTGTTGCGCGGGTGGTTTTTGCCAACTTTTCAAACTCTATTAAAGGCATTTTTCCCTGCGCCTGTAGAAGTTCCAAAATTTCTAACTGGCGTTTGGTCGCTCCGTCTGTTTTAATAAACTCTATTGACTGCTCGGTTTTTAAGGATTTTTCGATAAGTTTTAAAGGAATTGCTGTATTTAAAACGGTGATTAAGTCCGTACAATAATAATTAGCAACCCATTCCAAAAGTTTTAGGTATTCAACAGAAAAAAGCGGGGTTTCATCTAAAATTTTGCTAACCCGTTTTGCTTTAATCTCAGGCGGCAAATAATCAGAAAACCCCACACAAAACGCGTTTATCAATCCCTGCCGCCCGAACGGCACAAGCAAAGCCTGACCGATTTTAATTTTATCGCTCATTTCAGGCGGGATTATATAGCTGAAAGTCTTTACACCAAGTGCTTTGACATTAACAAGGCATACAGCATAAGTATGTTTAGACATAATAGAAGCCGGCTCATGCTTTTTTAATGTAAGCTTGCGAGCCGGAATATCAAATAATTTGTTTTGAATACCTTCTTCCATTAAAGCTTACGCTTCCTCGGCACTCATAAATTCTTGTTTAGCTTCTTCTATCGCTTCTGTTAACAAATCTAATTGATCAGGTGAGAAAGTTACACCTTTTTTTGTAGGCAACCAGGTTGCACCGTCATCTGTTGTATAAAATATTCTCATATTTAAATAACTTCTGCCTTTATATTCACTAACAGAAATTTGTAATTGTTCAGTATCGCTTCTTTCAATAGTAGCTAAGATTTTTGCATCTGCCATGTTTTTTCTCTCCTTAATAAACTGTGCCAGACTATCTTAGCATAAATCTGCCTGCTCGTAAAGAATATGTTACCTTTTTAAAACTTTTTCGCTAATTGTCCAACCTTCGTTTTTAACTTTCTGCAAACACCAATACCCGTTACCAGTATTACAGTTTTGGTCAATTTGCCATTTTGTTCTGTCGCTACCTGCGGGAACAAGTCCTTTTTCTGTCTGAACAACCGCGTAAATATCTTTCCCAACTCTGTTAGGCTTGGCATTTCCGTTTACATCAAAATAAATTACCAGACAAGAAGATGCGTCTATACCAAACAGATTCTTACAATCCGACGTACGATACCCGTCCATATCAAACCAAGCACCCTTTGCTATTGTAAAAGTTATAATATTAACCCCCCAGCCATAATTGTACTCATAAGGATTTTTTATACCAAGCAAATCCTTTGCTTCTCCGGGCTTATGCCAACACCCCGGCTTGTTATAACAAACACTTTCAATCTTTAAATTCGGAACAATATATTCATCAAACCATTCTTTCATAGCTTTATCAGAACCATCAACGAAAGCTGCCTGAAAATCAGAACCTTCACCTTCTGCATTTCTCATCGCCTGCTGAATTACAGAATATGTTGCTTTTAGTTGAGTTTCCAACTTACGTTTTTGTATTTTTGTAATCAAAGTCGGAATAGTCATTGCGGCAACAATTCCAATAATACCCAGGGTAATTAAAGTTTCCGCTAATGTAAAACCCTTTCTTTTATCATGGCTGTAACATTTTAAATCCCGCTCATTTTCCGTTAGAGAAGAGCAATAAGAGTTACCCCCCCCGAAATCCTAATTGTAGTCTGGTTTTTCATCATTTACTTCTTTTTCCTTTCATTTACTTTATATCTGTAAATTCTAATTTATAATCTAAAATTTGAGCAATATATCCTGCTTCTTTTAAAGACAAACTTTCTCTGTTTAGTTTCCCCAAAAGGCTGTTATAAGAATACTCTTCGCCTGTAAGTCTGGTTAATTGTTCAGCCAGAGATTTTAATGTCATCCCGCGAGAAATAACAAGCATCTTAATTTTCGCCTTAATTTCATTCATAATAGAATAATTATAGCTTTTATTGACTTTTTATATATAATACTTTATATTTATAGTTGTATTTAATTAATAATGTTCGTATTCGAACTATTATATAAGGAGAAATAAATGCGAAAAGGTTTTACTTTGGCTGAAAGTGCTACGCACGTAAATTTGCTACAGGTTATCGCTAAAGCAGGATTTACTTTAGCTGAGGTTTTAATCACCCTCGGTATCATCGGGGTTATTGCTGCGATGACCATTCCGACTTTGATTACAAATCATCAGAAAAAAGCAACCGTAACTAAATTACAAAAAGCAATATCTATCCTTAATCAAGCATACAGATTATCATTTGACGAATTAGGCGAACCTGATACTTTCCCTAGTACCCGTTCATATTTTAATACTTACTGGGCTCCATACCTAAAAGTTGCAACATACTGCGAAAATTACACAATGTGTGGCTATGATTCTGAAAAACCATTCTATACATCTAATAAAATCTTAGTTAATACAATAATTGTTGACACTGGCAGCAGAACAACTTTTTACACTCCTGACGGATTTTTATATGTAATATTTCCAACAGGCAGATATATGGAACACTATGACTCTAATCCAAACGTTATAGTTGACTTAAACGGTTCAACAGGTCCAAATATTTTAGGAAAAGATGTATTCATTCTTACAAGAGTAAATGATGAAACTAAAGGAGGAAGTATTTACCCTTTATGTAAAGATTTAACAAATGAAGAACTGGAAAAACATTGCGGAAAAAGTTCAGGCTCAGGTTTTTGCTGTGCGGAAAAAATTCGTCGTGCAGGCTGGGTTATTGATAAAAGTTATCCTTGGTAAAAAGGGCGGCGGAGATTTTTCAAATCTCCGCCGCTTTTTAATTTTTATTCACCTTGTTCTTCAAGCAAACTTGTTTGTTGAACATCTTCTGCCTGCGGCGCCTGATCTGACGGTGTAACTTTTATTGTTACATCATCTTCATCAGGGTTAATAATTTTGTTAACAGAGCAAACCACATCATTATCATTCAGGTTTTGCGCTCTGACACCTGTTGCAGGACGCCCCTGTTGTGAAATTTGACCTGCGTTCAAACGAGTTACAACACCGTTTGCCGTAACCATCATAATATCATCAGAATCCCTTACGATAGTTAAAGCAACAAGTCTTGATGTACTTGATTTAAACTTAGTAGCGATCAAACCTAATCCGCCTCTGTTTTGGCTTCTGAATTCAGATAGTTTTGTACGTTTTCCAAAACCGTCAGAAGTTACAACAAGCAAATCAGCATCATAATCTTGAGGAACAATATCACATCCTACAATTTCGTCACCTGAACGTAATTTCATTGAAATTACACCTCTTGCACTTCTGCCTAAAGGTCTTAAATCCTGAATTGGGAATCTAATTGCCATACCGCATGATGTACCGATAATAATTTCATCTTTTGCAGTTGCAAGTTTTACCCAGCACAGGCTGTCGCCTTCGTCTAAACCTATTGCAATAATACCGTTACGTCTGATATTAGAGAAATTATCAAGTTCAATACGTTTGATATTACCCTTTTTAGTAAGCATGATAAGATTTAATTCTTTAGAGAAAGTACTTACAGGAACAACCGCAGTAATTTTTTCATCCTGATCTATCGGAAGAACGTTTACAATCGGCAAGCCTTTTGCCTGACGTCCGCCTTCAGGGAAATCATATACATTCAAGCTGTACACAGTACCTTTTGATGAGAAGAACAACACTTTATCATGCATCATTGCAGTAAAGAAGTGTTGAATATCATCATCATCTTTAGTCTTCATGCCTGATTTTCCGCGAGTTGCACGGTTTTGGCGTTCAAACGTATCAAGAGAAATACGTTTCAAATATCCTTGGTGAGTAATAAACACTGCCATCGGAGTATTTGGTGTCAAATCTTCAATAGTAACTTCGCCTTGTTCCGGTAAGATTTGAGTTTTTCTATCGTCACCGTATTTTTCTTTGTCTTCTAATAATTCGGCTTTAATAATATCAAGAATTTTTTGACGACTTGCAAGAATTGATTCATATTCGGCAATTTTCTTCAATAACTCGTCATATTCAGCCTTAACTTTATCTTGTTCCAAACCTGTCAAACGTCTTAATTGCATTTCCAAAATTGCGTTTGACTGATCAACATCAAGCCCGAATCTGCTCATCAAACCTTCGCGAGCATCATCTGTTGTTTTAGACTTTTTGATAAGGTCGATAACTTCATCAATTGAACCTAATGCAATGATTAAACCTGCCAAAATATGTGCTCTGATTTTAGCTTTTTTCAAGAAGAAAATAGTTCTTCTTGTAACAATTTCGATTCTGTGTTCAACAAACTCGTTTAATACTTCATATAAATTCATCAAACGAGGCTGTTTACCGCAAAGAGCAACCATATTAACACCAAATGTTGTTGCCAATTGAGTATATTTAAACAAGTTATTTTTAACAACATCAGGTTTAGCGTCACGTTTAAGCTCAATAACGATTCTCATACCTTCACGGTCGGATTCGTCACGAATATCTGAAATACCGTTAATTCTTTGTTCTTTAACAAGGTCAGCAATCTTTTCAATAAGCATTGCTTTGTTAACCTGATAAGGAATTTCAGTAATAACAATAGCAGTTCTTGATTGGCGTCCGCCTCCGCCTGCAATTTCTTCAAACCCTGCAACAGCAGACATTTTGATTGAACCTCTGCCCGTTTCGTAAGCCTGTTTAATATCGTTTAAACCGATAATTGTAGCTGCTGTTGGGAAGTCAGGTCCCTTAATATGTTCCATAAGTTCAGCAACAGTAATTTTCGGATTATCAATCAAAGCAATCGTACCGTCAACAACTTCACAAAGGTTATGCGGAGGAATATTTGTTGCCATACCAACCGCGATACCTGAAACACCGTTTAATAACAACATCGGAAGTCTTACAGGAAGTACGGAAGGTTCTTGTAATGAACCGTCAAAGTTTGGTTCAAACTCAACTGTTTCACAATCAATATCAGCAAGCATTGATTGGGTAATTTTATGCATACGGGCTTCTGTATAACGCATTGCAGCAGCTCCGTCACCATCTACAGAACCGAAGTTACCATGCCCGTCAACCATCAAATATCTTGTAGAAAAGTCTTGAGCCATACGTACTAAAGCTTCGTAAACAGAACTGTCACCATGCGGGTGATATTTACCAAGAACTTCACCGACAATACGCGCACATTTCTTAAACGGCTTATCAGGATACATTCCAAGCTCATTCATTGCATATAGAATACGTCTGTGAACAGGTTTTAAACCGTCACGAACATCCGGCAATGCACGACCTACAATTACACTCATCGCGTAATCGATATATGAACGTTTCATTTCTTCTCTAATATTGACAGAAACAATTTTCCCGTCATCAAAAATATTTTGCTGAGTCAATCCTCTTCCCTCCAGTCTATACTCCTTTAATAAAAGTATAGCACAAATATATTAAATGTGCCTAATATCTTAACATGCAGTAAAGAATTTGGGGTAAATGTATGGGTATCGGTATAACTTTGCAAGATAAACTTTATTTCATGGAGTAAATGATTTAGGTACAGCCACCTAATTACGGAAGGTACGTTCGGTCATCTCTATCCACTTTGCATGGTTATAATTATCGTAACTTTTTGCAAATTTGATAAGCGCCGAAACCAAAACCCGACCGCTATCCGATTTGCCGACAATCAAATAATCACCATTCCCGTTTTCACAGTATAAAATCTCTTTATGAACAATTTTATCAATATTATTTTTCGGATTTTTATTAATAACTGATTTGAGCCACTCGTGCAAAAGCTTAAGCGGTGTAGTTTGACGGGTTAGCAATTCGTCGTTATGCTCTTGTAAATATTTTGAAAATTCCGCTAATATCATAATAAACCTTAATGTTGTTGTCATTCCGGGCTCCGACCCGGAATCTATCAATGTCAATGTTTAAAAATTTTTGAAAATTCTGAATTAACTATACACACAAGCTCACTCAAAAATTTTAAGATTCTGAATCAAGTCCAGAATGACAAAATTTTTGGTTCACTAATGACAAAATTAAGAATAACAAAAAATTCCTTAAATATAAATCTTTACCCCTCCCATGGTGTTGTTGTCGCAAAACAAGTTATATCACAAATACCTGCATTATTAAATTCTCTCACCATTTCATCAAATGTCGAACCTGTTGTACATATATCATCAAGTATTAAAATCTTGCCGCCCTGATATTTACTCTTATCAACCTCAAACGCTTTTGATAAATTCAACATTCTTTGAGCTTTATTAAGATTATATTGAGCCTTAGTATCTTTAACACGCTTAACTAACTCTAAATTAACCTCGTATCCTGAAATTTTTGAAAATTCCATAGCAACAAGTTCCATATGATTATATTTACGCTTCTTTTTGCGTTTAGGATAAATAGGAACGGGAACAATAACATAATCATCTTGTAAATCAAGCATCTCCCAGTACTGCCACATAAATTTTGCCTGATAATAAGCCAAATCTCTTTGCCCGTGATATTTTAACCCTCTTATCATTTTTTGCAGATACTTTGAATAAACTCCCGCACAATAAACTTTCACACCACCGCAAAGTGTTCTATTAACCTCAACAGGTAAAAATTCCAACTCGTCAAAACATTTTGAACACATTTTGACAGATTCTTTAGAACTTCTGCAAAAATAACACTTCTTCTTATATATCCAATCCAACAAATCAAGAAAAAACTTTTTCATAATAAAAGTTTAGCACAAGAATTATTTGTTAACACGCTCATAAATAAGCAAATCCGATAATTTGCAATCTAAAACTTCACATAACCTATCAATAGTATCCAAACCAAGATTATTATGTTTACCATTTATAATTCTTGAAATCGTTGCAGCATGTATCCCTGTTTCCTTTTGGATTTGAACAGCAGAAATATTTTTCTCCCACATTAACTCTCTAAGTCTTATTTTAATCATATTGTACATTTTAGATTAACAAAAGTTCAGATTGACAAATATTGATTTATAGATTAATATCATGACTTATAGGCAAAGATATTGTTTAATAAATTAACATAAGAGGGAAAGATTATGAAAATAAGCAAATGCACAAAAAATGTCACTCCGTGCAGCGACACGGAGTCTATCAATACCAATGTAAGCCCCTTACGGGAAGAATCAACATTGATAGATTCTGACGTTCGTCAGAATGACCATAAGAAAGCTTTTACTCTCGCAGAGGTTTTAATCACCCTTGGAATAATAGGTGTTGTCGCCGCGATGACTATCCCGACGCTTATTGCTAACACTAATTCTCAAAAATATCGTTCCCGGTTCAAAAAAACAATATCAACCCTATCGCAAGCCGCAAAAATGTCACAAGCCCAATACGGATTTGACTATGCAACTGCTACAAAATGCGGCTCTAATGGTGGTATTGAAAACCCAGAAAACTCCATGACAATTTGCGCATTACTAAACGGAACACTTACAGGAATAACTTTTTATAATAAATTAACAGATATAAAAATGAAGGATGGGAAAAATTATACAGTAACAGTTGGTCCTTGGTTTTCAGTAAACTCAGACAGACAAGACTGGAAGAATTATATAGCCTATACTCTAAGTGACGGAACAATTGTCGGAATCCCCAAACGATATGCGACTAATGATGAATGCTCGTTACCAATAGGTAAACAGGTAACAGATAATGCTGATCAATTAAGTTGGTGCGTAGGTCTTATTGATGTAAACGGCTCATCACTTCCAAACAAAGAAGTATCCTGTACTTCCGGCTCAAATTCACTTTCGAAAAACGACTGTATTGTAAAAAACGATGCAAAACACATGACAGATATTTACCCTGTTCGTTTTCATGACAGCATAGTTGAGCCTGCATCAGCAGCAGCAAGATATGTTTTAAAAACTGCAAAATAAATATTATCATGCTAAAATCTTAACTATGAAAAAGATTTTATTATTAATATTATTGAGCTTTATTATTTCACCTGCGGTTTGTGCTCAAGACGCTAACCTTACATTTATGTACATTAACGGCTCAAACAACAACGACAAAAAAATGCGCGATTGGTACATAAAAGGTGTTAATAAACTTCATCCCGTGATGAAAAAACAGTTTGAAAATAACGCTCAAATAAAAAAATGGTCGCAAGATAACAAACTTATAATACAAGATGTTCCGCAAATATTTTTCTGGGGCTACGACAGCAAAACAGATTTAGAGTTTGTTAAAGAAAGACTTAATATCTCAAAAGCAATAAGTTCTACATTGGCTTATGAAGTAAGAAGTTTACTGACTCAATTTTTACATGATGCAATATGGGTTCAAAAAACTCATAACATGCTCCCGATTCTTGATGAGCTTAATGAAAGAGTAAAAATTCAGGATAAAAATAACCAAAAAGTAATACTTTGGGGATACTCGGCAGGAACTTTTGTAACTTACCAGTATTTACTATACAAATTACCTTACATTAATCTTGAAAAATTATTCACTGCGCTTAAAACAGACGAGCAAATGCTGGAATTTGTCAGACAAAATCCCCAAAAAGACACATGCCTGTCAGCATTAACCCATGACAAAGGAAATATCGGGGTTATGACAAACACGGGGCACCTTGTACTTAACCAAAATACTGAAAAACTTAAAGAAAATTACCTAAAATCAGACCAAATGACAGACAAATACTGCGCACCTGCAGGAAGCGTAAAGGGTGTAGTAAACTTTGCAAGTCCGATTCCGCTGTTTTTCTCGGATATCGCCGATAAAGATTACGAAATCAATTTCTATAACAAATACATGATAAAATACATCTTAGAAAACGGGATTTATTTTTTAACGGTAAACTTTAGAGAAGACCCGCTGGGTTTTCCGTCAAGTAACAATCTTACAATAAAACAACTGGAAGAAAAACTTGATTTAACTATAGAAACCCCGACAGGCGTAATTTATGATAATTCATCTGTCTGGTCAAAACGCTCAGCACTTTTTGCACACACATCGTACTGGTCTGCAAGAAACGTATTTGCTAAAAATGTTGTTAAAAGTTTTGTCAACGGAACAAAATTTTACTATGATGAAGAATATCAAAATAAAATACTAAACAAAAAAACTAAGAAATCAGAGGTATTATAATATGACAGAAACACAAGAAAAAACCTTCCTGTTTGACCCGGGATATGCACAACATACAACAATTTTATCAATCAATCTTGAATATATGTATTCAATGATTAACCAATTCAGAAACCTTGGACAGCGAAGAACCCAGTTTAAAAGATTCTATCCGCAGATTGTAAAAATGGTTGAAAATAACGTAGGTTTTTGTCTTGGCAGTCTTTTATGGGCAGCTTATATTAAAACCCAAGATGCTAAAATCGAAGGAAATCCTTGTCTTGGCGGAGAATACAACGAAGATGAAGCCGTTGAAGAAATTGATTTTTCTATTGAATATTTCACACAATTACAAAAAGACGCTAAATATTACCTTAGCTCAAATTATGAAACAAATCCGCTTCATATAAAAATTCTTGAAATCTACAAAGATTTTCTAACCCTGAATAAAGGCTTTGTCAACACAAAAACAACCTCAGACATTAAATTGCCGGAAGCTATTCAAACACCTGCAAGTGAAGATGCGCAAAAGATTTATTCTAAAATTCAAGAGGTAATAAAATCAGGTAAATTACTTGATTTGACAGAAGTTTTTGAACTTATTTACAAAGGATAAAATGACAGATTTAAAAGAAAAAATTTATCAGATGTTTATTTTAGGTCTTGAAGGCGGGAATTATAAAACTGCCTTACAAAATAACCTTGGCGGGATAATCTTTTTTACAAAAGATATCCAAAGCCCGGAACAATTTAAACAACTGATTAAAGATGTAAAAAGCCAAGCAAAAACTGCTCCGTTTTTATCAATAGACCAGGAAGGCGGAAGAGTTGAACGCACCGAAAACATTCACGGCGGGAAAAAATACCTGTCCGCAAAATTTGCTTATGAAAAAGGCTTGAATTTTGTAAAACAACAAACCGAAGAAATAGCCAAAGAGTTAAAAAGTTACGGGATAAACCTTAATTTTGCACCATGCATAGACACTAACACAAACCCTGATAACCCGATAATCGGAGAACGAGCATTTTCTTCAAACCCTGATGAAGTAATTAAAGCAGAAAAAGTCGTATCTTCAACTTATCTAAAAAACGGTATTCTTCCATGTGTTAAGCATTTCCCCGGTCATGGCGACGCAAATTCAGACAGCCACCTTACGCTGCCTGAAATAAATTTAACGCTTGATGTTATGGAAAATTATCATATAAAACCGTTTAAATCTGCCATAGAAAACGGAATCGATATGGTTATGATAGCTCACCTTCACTGCACTTGTTTTGAGAAAGAAAAAATTCCGACATCTTTAAGCAAAAATGCCGTTAATTATCTTAGGGAAAAACTTAACTTTAACGGTGTAATAATTTCTGATGATATGATAATGAAGGGTGTCAGCGAGTTTGGTGAAGTTGAAGCCTGTCTTATGGCAATAAATGCAGGGGTTAACATGTTTATCTACAGAAATTCCGACGATACAACAATTAACATAATTGAAAAAATTTACCAAGAAGCTATAATAAATAAAGAACTCAAAAATAAAATCGAAAGTTCTTATAAAAAAATTATAGAATTAAAGAAGGCAAGAGGCATATATGAAATTAGATAAGATTGAAAAAATTGTAATTGCAGTAGTAATTTTTCTTGTAGTTAACGCTATCGGTATGAATTATTACAATCATCAAAAATATCTTCATAAAAGATCATTACCTATCTACATTAATGATACTGAAGAAATAAAATTACCTGAAAATATAAGAGAACTTTCTAAAAAATATCAATCTTATACGGACCTTTATAAATCAGACAAACCTATTCTTGTATACAGCTACACAACATTCAAACGAGAAGGCGGAATAGATAAAGATTTTCACAAAAAATTATCCGAAAAACTTGAACAAGAAAACATAGATATAGAAAAAATCGTTTTTGAAAACTGGGAAGATGATACAACAGAAATCTCTTTAAAAAATCAACAATATCTTGACGGAGGTGAATCCTGCGGACCGTCAGGTGAAGAAGAAGAAAAACTTAAAGATTTTGTAGATACCGCACATCATTGTATTAATAATTTATGTATTATTGATGTTAAAAATCACAGGTACTTATTAATGAGTCCTGATGTTGACTATATTGCAGAAGAAATAAAAAAATATTATCATAAATAGGTTTACAAACTTGCGTAAATCAGTTTAGAAAATATAATTAAGAATAAACAAGGGAGAGTGTATGAATTTAGAAAATATAAAGAAAACTGACCCGCAAGTGGCAGAACAAATAGAATTAGAACTACAACGTCAGCAAGAAACCATTGAGCTTATTGCAAGCGAAAACTGTACATCTTTGGCAGTAATGGAGGCATGCGGAAGCGTTTTAACAAACAAATATGCAGAGGGAAAACCTCACAAAAGATATTATAACGGCTGTGAACATATTGATGTAATTGAAGAAATTGCACAAAAAAGAGCATGTGAACTTTTTCATATGGATCATGCAAACGTTCAACCGCACAGCGGAGCTCAGGCTAATATGGCAGTATTTATGGCTGTATTAAAACCGGGTGACAGAATCTTAAGCATGGATTTATCAAACGGCGGACACCTTTCTCACGGATCTCCCGTTAATTTCTCAGGGCTTTATTATGATGTAAAAAGCTACGGAATAAACGAAAACGGAGAAATTGATTATGAAAATGTTCGTCAAATGGCACTTGAACATAAACCTAAATTGATTATTTGCGGAGCAAGTAATTACGCAAAAATAATTGATTTCAAGAAGTTTAAAGAAATCGCAGACGAAGTAGGAGCATTGCTTCTAGCAGATATTGCCCATATTGCGGGACTTGTTGCAGCTGGCGTACACCCGTCACCTGCACCTTATTGTGATTTTGTAACAACAACCACCCACAAATCACTTCGCGGTCCTAGAGGCGGAATCATTATGTGTAAAGAAGAACACGCACTTGCAATAGATAAAGCAGTATTCCCGGGACTTCAAGGCGGACCGTTAGAACATATTATCGCAGGCAAAGCTGTTGCACTTTTAGAAGCTTCAAAACCTGAGTTTAAAGAATACGCGCAGCAAATTGTTAAAAATGCTAAAGCTTTAGCCCAAGGATTAATGGATGAAGGCATGGATATCGTAGGCGGAATGACAGAAAACCACCTTATGACACTGGATTTAAGAAAGACCGGTAAAACAGGAAAAGACATGGCAAATGTTCTTGAAAGAGTCGGAATTACCGCTAATAAAAATACCGTACCAAACGACCCGCAAAGTCCGTTTGTAACTTCAGGAATAAGACTTGGTACCCCTGCAGTAACAACAAGAGGGTTCAAAGAAGACGATATGATTGAAGTTGCAAAAATTATTGCATCTGCAGTATTTTCGTCAGATAATGAAATTGCACTAAATAATTTGAAAGAACGTTCTCTCAAATTATGCAAAAAACACCCTCTATACAGTTAAAAGGAGAAAATCATAATTATTAAGTTAGCACACTCACACATAATCGGAACAATAATAGCCTATATTTTCGGGGTATTTTTAGTACCTATGGTTATAAGTTTTTCAAAAAAAGAAGGACTTGTTGATGTTCCGAATGAAAGAAAAATCCATACAAAACCAATCTCGCGTATAGGCGGGGTTGCAATATGGGCAAGTACGATGCTGACTTTTTTATTTCTGGTTTTGATGAGTTACTACCCTTACGGTAAGCTTATGTCAGGAATCTTGCTTGGCAGTTCATTAATGTTTTTGCTCGGATTAATTGACGATGTTTACGGGCTTGGTGCTAAATTTAAACTGCTTATTCAGGTATCGATTGCAACAATAGTATACCTTTTAGGGGTTCAGATAAATAATCTTCCGTTTTTTGGCGGAATTGATTTGGGATTCTGGTCTTACCCTATAACATTATTGTGGATTGTCGGAATTTCTAATGCAGTTAACTTTATAGACGGAGTTGACGGGTTAGCTGGTTCTGTTATTACGGTTAACGCGATAACACTTGCAATCCTTGCTATTACACTATCTCCGCCAAATCCTATAAGTGCTTTAATCGGATTTATCTTAGCAGGTTCAATGCTTGCATTCTTAACGTTTAACTTTAACCCTGCAAAAATCTTTATGGGTGACAGCGGAGCATTATTCTCAGGATTTTTACTTGCAACAATTTCGATTACAGGCGTAATGAAAGTTGCAACACTGGCAATTTTATTACCGTTTTTGGTTCTTGCCGTGCCGATTATTGATATAACTTTTGCAAGCTTAAGACGTATTTGTAAAGGTCAATCACCATTTGTAGCAGATGCTGAACATATTCACCACAAACTGTTACATGCAGGTTTCTCTCAAAAGAAAACCGTCGTAATTATTACATCAGTTGCCATTATCGCTGGCGGACTTGCTTGTTTATGTGCCAGCCACAATGCTATTAAGTACGACTTTTTCTTAACTTTGGGACTTGTCGGAATTATGCTTTTATTAAATTTAATAAGGGTGTTGACAAAAAAATAACTTTCGGTTATAATGCATAAAAATAAGAATTTGATTACTCAGTTTTAGACGTGGAATTTCTGCAACGCGATTAAAATATTTAAGTGCAAGTTCTTTTATAGGTAGTAAGGTTAAGTAAGAAAACTTAACTAAGGGGTCATATATTATAAGGCCGAAGTAAGGATTATAAAAATGGCAATACAAGCAATTAATAGAAACGAAAGAACTCATCACAGCGCGTTAACAACATTAGGTCAAGGCGCATTAGCAGGAGCTGCGGCAGGTTACGCAGGTAAATATCTGTTGCCTTTAACACACGAAGAAAAAAACAGCGATGAATATATAAAAGTTACGGATAAAATTCGTAAACAAAAAACAGAATACTCAATTCGTACAGAAAAATATCTGAACGGAATGAAAGCTAAAAAGAATCGTTCACTTGCAGAAGATGAATTTATCAGACTTTTTGACGGAATGAAAGAAGGCGATCATGTAAAACCGGGTCGTATCAGAAAAGCACTTCAAACACTTAACGCCGAAAACCCGTTAGAAGCTCTTGAATTTAGAAATATCTGTAGAGAAACTTCTAAAATAGCCGAAGATACAGCAAAACAATGTATACAAGCATACAAACTTGTAACAAAACACATAAGACCGACAGCATTCTTTGTAACAACAGGAGCTGTTGCTGGTGCAGCAATTGCACTGATAGGAGATACTTTAAAAACAGATGTAAAGAAAAGTTAGATTAAGTAAACATAAAGTAAACACAAGTAATATTAATTGAGTCAAATAAAGACAGGTCCGCTATAACCTGTCTTTTCTTTTTCTATTTGCTATACATAAGCTTTTTTATGATGTTCATCTTCTGAAAATAAATTCAAGCGAATCTGCGCCATACAGATTTGCGTATTTTCTTCATAATCTAAGACTTCACGCTCGCTTGGTCTGTCTTCCTTTTTAAAAAGTAAAAACAAATGAGCTAAATCAAATAACATCACATCAATTTCAGGCATAATCACATCTCCTCATATATACTTCATATATATAAAAAATTTATATTCGGAATAATTGCCATAAAAAGTTAAAATGTAAATTTATCTTAAGCTGGCTTTTTTTACGATAAACAACACCCCGACAATGCCGCCTAAAAGCATTACAAATGAAATAACCTGAGCTATCGGGATTGTACCGATATTAAAAGCACTGTCAACACGGATTTGTTCAACAATAAGACGGATTAGGGCATACAATATCAAATACAAACAAAAAGTCAGCCCCGTATACTTTTTACCAAACTTTCCAATCACAAACAGCAGTACAAAAAATCCTGCTAAATCTAAAACACTTTCATACAAAAAAGTCGGGTGAAAAAGACTAAAATCAGAAAAATTTACAGGACGAAGGCTTTCAGGGATAAACAATCCCCAATTTTGTCCGGCAACAGGCAGCCCGAAAGCTTCCGAGTTAAAATAATTTCCCCACCTGCCGACGGATTGCCCTAAAAGTACAGAACAAGCAAGGGAATCGAGAATTTTCAACGGCGGAATTTTATTTTTAAAAGCCGCAACAAGCAAACCAAAAATTCCCAAAATTAATGCCCCGTGAATAGATAAACCGCCTTCTCTTATATCAAAGATTTCTAAAGGATGTGTAAAATAATAATCTCCGTTGAGCAAACAAAAATATAACCTTGCGCCGATTATTCCGCAAATTATCAAAACAGGCGCAATTGAAATAATAATATCTTTTTTCAAATCAGGGTTTATTTTGTTAAACAAAAAATTCCCGACAAGAGCAGAGATAAAAATTGCCGCAGCCATAATAATACCATACCAATAAATCGGAAACCCGAACAGTGTAAAAGCTATAGGTTCAGGTGAAGAGATGACAAACATTAGTCAGTTGCAGTCCTTTTTTCGGGATTTTGAGCTTCTTTTATTTTGTTAATCTGAGTTTCTACATCATTTTTATCTTCTGCATTAGGATTCAATTCAAGATATTTTTCATAATTTGCAACAGCAGAATCATACAACTCGTTTACAAAACTTTTTTCATTATCATTTAACTCATCATCGGCAACATCTTCGCCCATAGGAGTAAACAAAGTACCATCTTCATTCAAGCGAACTTTTTTCTGTTGAATATCGACTGCAAGGTTATTTTCGGCAGTTGCCAGTGAAAAATAAGAATCAGCCATATCAGGTTTTAATTCAATAACCTTTTTATATTCTTCGACCGCATTAACATAATCTTCTGATTTAGTATAAACAACAGCCAGATTATAATGAGTTTCATATACCGAAGGATCTAAGTCGATACTTGATTTTAACCTCTCAATAGCTTGGGCATAATCGCCTTTATCTGCGTAAGCTTTTGCTTTATTATTCAAATCCTGAACAGCAAAATTGTTAATACAAGCCGTCGAAACTACCGCTACAAACAGTACACTGGCGATTAAACAGACCTTCTTCATTTATATCCCTCTTCTAACATGTTAAGCTGATGTTAAACTAATTATAAATTAAGAATAAAAATATGGCAAATTTCATTAATTTAAGTTACAATAATGGAGTAAAAAAGGAGAATTTATATGTCAGATGACAAAGTAGTCAGCTTAGGCGCCAAGAAAAAATCAATGGCTGATGAAAAACAGCTTCAAGATGAAACCACAGAAAAATTTGAACCCGTATATTGCAGTTTTTGCGGAAGACCAAATACGCAGGTAATAAAAATGGTTCAAGGACCCGGGGTTAATATTTGCTCTGAGTGTGCAATGATTGCAGTTCAGTATTTAATATTACAAGACAGAATGCCGTCTGCTGAAGCTCAGCATATTTTAGACGCATTTTGGGGGAAGGCAAGATAAACTAAAATGTCAGCCAAGTGTAAACAATTAAACCCTTTTGAATTAAAATCCGCAGTGACTGAATTACTTAACAAAATAAATTCACCTGCCGATTTGGAAAATTGTCTTGAAGATATTGAACTTCTTGACGAGCAGGATGACAAAAAAGTTATCTCAAAAATTCTATTCAAAGAACTTGTTAATGCAAAACCTGACAAGATTTCTATTATTTGTTTTTTGCTTGAACGATACGTTCCGAAAGACGAATTTGTTAACCGTCTTTGGGAAACCTTAAAAAATCAAAATCTTGATTCGGAAGTTAAAATTACAATATTAAATCTTTTAAGAGATTTAGATTCCGATTGGTCTTATGAAACCTGCGAACAATACCTTGATGATGCATCGTCTTTACTTGACGAAAACACAAAACAAATGCTTAATTCAGCAATAATTAATCCTGAAATTCAGATTGATTTTATGGATTTTATGGCATCAATCAGAGTTCAAGACAGAATTGCGCTGCTGAACTCTTTTAGCGAAGACTTCACATCTGACGCTTTAGCTAACATTTTAATTCCGGTCTTTGTATCGGACCCGAACAGCTCTGTCGGAGTTCATGCATTAAAGCTTTTGGGAGAAACAAAATCTCAACTGGCACTAAATGTATTGGAACAAATGCAAAAATCCGCTCAGGGAGAACTTTTGCAAGGAATTAAAAAAAGTCTTTCAACGCTCAAAATTTCAGGTATCAGAGAAGATAATACAAAAGAATTTTATAAAAAAATACTTTCAAACAGCAAACCGCATAAATTCTATATCACATACCCTGACGGAATTGGAAATCAGGCGTTGATTTTCACAAGACTGACAGAAGATAAAAGAATAAGGTTTGTTTCAATTGTTACCAATGTTGAAACAGGGATTAAAGATTGCTTCGGATTCTTTGATATCTCTGAATTTGAATGCAGTAAAATTTTAGAACGATTCTTGCGAGATGAAAAAACCGTCGATATTAACCCTGAATCATTCAAAACAATTCTTTATAATGCTGAAATGACAACAATCAAAGCTTCAAAAGGCGATTGGAAACTTCCTTATGAGTATGTTTGCTGGAAAAATCTTCTGCTTGACATTGAATCTGACGAGCAAATGATTGAAAACATTTTAGATGAACTTGTAATTCCTGACAAAGTTAACGGTTCTATTATCGAAAAACTTACAAAATTAAAAGTTTCAACACGCTGGTTCTTGGATTATCAATACAGCGATGAGTTTGTTGAGTTCCTAACAAAACTGAATGGTACAAACAATCTCGATGAACTTGTAGAAAATAATCTTGATAAAATCTTTTACCCTGAAGAAAAACAAGGCTGGATAAAAAAACTTTTAATGTGTGCTTACATTAAATTTGCAATAGGTAAAGATGATGAAGCTCAGGAAATATTTGGGCTAAGTCAAGATGAAAACATTTTGAACGAACTGTTCAAAGACATCCTAAAACGCAGTATATATGAGTATCTGTTACTCATAAAATACGATAAAAAAATCAATTCAAACGGACTTTCATCTGATGAAATTGAAGAAAAAATTAAATACATTGAACAAAAGTGGGTAGAAAATGTATAAAGTAATGGCGCTTGATATCGGTACAAAAAGAATAGGAATCGCACTAAGCGACTATCTTTTGATGCTTTCAAACGGTCATTCTTACATCCCGCGCGAACCTGAAAATACCGCACTTGAAACAATATATAAAATTGCAAAAGAAAACAATGTCAAAAAAATTGTAGTAGGCTTACCACTAAACATGGACGGAACAAAAGGTTTTCAGGCAGAAAACTGCGAAGAGTTTGCAGCAAAGCTTCAAGGCTATGAAGTTATCTTTGAAGACGAACGATTAACCTCAGATACCGCGGAAGAAAACCTTAGAGCAAAAAAAATAGACTTTAGAAAAGACAAAGGTCTGGTTGATATTGAAAGTGCTTGTATTATACTGGAACAATACTTATCACGAAACAAATAAAGGAGAAAAAAATGACAGAAGAAATGGAAAACAACATTATTGAAGTAATTGATGATGACGGAACTGTTATCAAATGCGAATTATATGATATAATTGAATTTGAAGGAAATCAATACGCATTATTGGTAGAAGCAGAATCTGATGAAGAAGAACCTGAAGTTGTTCTTATGAGATACACTGAAGAAGGCGAAGAAAGCTTCTTTGAAACAATCGACAATGATGAAGAATTTGAAAAAGTTTCAGCATACATCGAAAGTCTGGAAGAAGAAGAACCTGTTGAAGAATAGAATTTAAGGAAAAATATGTTTGAAAAATTTACTGAAAAAGCAGTTAATGTCATAGTTGAAGCTCAAAATATTGCGATTTACGATCATTCGGATAAAGTCTTATCTGAACACTTGCTTTTGGCACTTATTAAAGAAACCAAAGGATTTTGCGCCAAGATTTTTAAATCCTGCAATATTACTTACGAAAGACTTGCGCAAGAGATTTATCTTTCCGTAAACATTGAAGAAGCCGATATGACATCTTCAATACCTTTCAGTGAAGATTTCAAACATATTTTAGCTCAAACCTTAGATTTAATCCAAAAATCAGGGAACCCGACAGTTCACTATGAACACCTTGTTTTGGCGGTAATTAACGATAAACATTCCAAAAACTCACAATATCTTGAAAATTTAGGTTTTGATATTGACAAATTCCGCCCGCTTATTGAAAAACTTGTTCAGCGAAAAGTAAAAAAAGATTTTCACCCTGAACTTGACGAAAACAAAGAACAAGAAATAAATCTTACTCAAGAAACAGATTCACTTTTTGATAATGAAAAATCATCAAAAGTTTTTGAACGTGCAGTTTCAAAATTATCAACTTCAGATTATGAAATTTTGGGAACCGAACAAATTATCTCATCAATCCTTGAAGATAAAGATTCGGATTTATCTCAAATCTTATCTCAATTCGGGATAACAAGCGAGGTTTTTGAAGAAAAATTATCAAAAATCAATTCCCGTCAGGCTGAATACGAAGGCCGCCAAATTGTGTTTACGCCGAATGCATTTTCAGCAATGAGCTTAGCTTTGCAAACAGCTAAAGAACTGGGGTCATCAGAAGTTTTGCCTGAACACATGATTTTAGGACTTCTAAAAACCAAAAAAGGAGTTGCTTATAATATATTTAAAGAATTAAATATTAACGATGATGATTTGGCACACGGAATAATAAAACCGATTGAAAAACAAATGCCTGAAACGCTTACGATTTTAAGACTTGCAAAACAGGAAGCAAGAAGAATCGGACGAGGAATTGTCGGAACCGAAATGTTCTTACTCGGCATAATCTCGGAAGCTACAGGAATCGGCGCTATTGTCTTAAACGAACTTGAAATAAACATTCGCGATGCAAGAATTATTGTTGAAAAAATTATCGGAAGCGGAAATGAATATTTTGACAATGAAGTTGTATTCACAAGACGTGCCAAAAGAGTTCTTGAAACCGCATGGGAACATGCTAAAAAACAAAATAAAACAAAAATTGAATCATCAGACTTACTCTGGGCAATCACAACCGAGCCGACTTCACTTGCAATGCAAGCATTAGAACAACTCGGAACTGACGTTGTAGAAATCAGAGAAGGTATAAAAAAACATCTTGCAAAACAACAATAACTTACTATGGAAAACATTCACCAAACAATTAAATCTTTTTTAGAAAATTATGATTTGGAGAAAAACGGATTAACCTATCTTGTCGCATTTTCAGGCGGATACGATTCAATGTGCCTTTTAGACTCATTAAAAAGAGTTTCGAATAATAAAATTATCGCAATTCACCTAAACCATAAATGGCGCGGAGATGAAAGCGACCAAGAAGAGATTAATTGCAAAAAGTTCTGTGAAAAAATCAGTGTAGAATTTTACAGCGAGAATCTGACTAATAATATTGCACATACAGAAACAGCCGCGCGGGACGCAAGATACGAGTTTTTTGAAAGATGTGCTCAAAAATTTAACTCAAAACTCGTTTTCACAGCCCATAACAAAAATGACAATGCAGAAACCCTTATCTACAGAATCGCAACAGGTACAGGGGTTACGGGTTTACAGGGAATTTGCAAACATCGCGAAATCTTTTACCGCCCGTTGCTTGATATTACGCGGGATGATATTGAAAAATACTGTCAAAAACATAAGCTTAACCCAAATAACGACAGCTCAAACTCAAATACAAAATACAAACGTAACTTAATCCGCGCAAAAATCATGCCTGTATTAAACGAAATTAATCCAAATATGCTTGATGCAATAAGTTCTTTAATTCAAGTGGCAAAAGAAGAAACAGAAATTCTTGACGAGTATACAAATTCTGTCATTGAAAAGATTTCCAATGATAACAAAATAAAAACCGACAAGTTCTTAAAACTTTCCCGTGCAATGCAAAACAAGGTAATTTATAAACTGTTTTTAAAACACAATCTTGAATACGACAGAAAAAAAATTACATCAATTCAAGAGTTTATAGAAGAAAATAAAGATTCAAAATCCGGAAAAACCTGTTCATTAACACGTAACCTATGGATTTTTGTAAATGACAAATCAATTGAAATAATCACACAAAATCACGCAGTAATGCCGTATTTTCACATAACAAAAGAAGGGACTTACGAAAATAACGGATATACCCTGGAACTTGAAAAATTTACAAAGCCTGTACGGAAATTCCCGCCTGACAGTGAAAAAACTGCTTACATAAATCTAAACCATATCCCGATTGACTTTGAACTTCGTCCAAGACAAGATGGTGATTATATTCAACCTTTAGGACTAAAAGGTTCTCAGAAATTAAAAAAATATCTTAACGAGAAAAAAATTCCAAACCACGAAAAAAATAATTTGTTATTTTTATGTCAGGAAAATGAAATCCTTTGGGCAATCGGTTTAGGTATTAGTGATAAAATAAAAGTAACAGATAAACCAACTCACAGAATAAAAATTTATAAGCAAGAGGGCAAATAAAATGGAAATTAAAATTGATGATTTAAAAGTATTATTTAGTGAAGAACAGCTTCAAACAAGGATAAAAGAACTTGCCGATGAAATGAATAAATTCTATAACGGAGAAGAAGTTATAGCGATTTGTGTTTTAAAAGGTGCAGTAATGTTTGCGGTTGATTTGGTTAAAAACCTTGATATGCCGTTAAAAATGGAATTTATAAGACTTTCAAGCTACGGTTCATCTACGACAACATCAGGCAAAGTTAACGCTGTAGATATTCAGCTTCCGGATTTAAACAATAAAAATGTTTTAATTATTGAAGACATTGTCGATACAGGCTTAACCGCAAAATTTTTAATTGATTTTATGCACTGCAATTTTCATGTTAAATCATTAAAGTTCTGTTCGCTTTTGGATAAAAAAATTACCCGTAAAGTAGATGTTGAACCTGATTATTACGGATTTGAAGTAGATGATAAGTTTGTAGTGGGTTATGGGCTTGATTACGACGGGCTGTACAGAAACTTGCGCTATATAGGCTATAAGAAGGGGTAAATAACAACAACGCACCCCCGTTGTAGCAAGCACCCTTACAGAGCTGAGCTTTTGGAGTAATGGCAGTTACAATTGGTGGCAAAGTACCCAGTGCGGCGAGCACCCTTGCGGAGCTGAGCTGTCAAAGTCTGTCAGTTACAATTGGTGGCATGGTGCCCCGTCCGGCCGAGGACTACCAAGGATAGTCTTTACTGATTTTCCAACCGTCAAGGAATATAAGCGCAGCACACGCGGAGCCTGCACCTGTCCGACCGCCGGAATCCGAATTTGCATTTTTATTACAAGCTCGCAAAACATTATTTGGTGCAAGTAAGTCTTGTCTTGAATACATCTGGTGAGGAGCACCGCAATCATCAAAGCTTCCAATATAAATACCGTTTTTAGCCATAGCAGCTTTTTGAGCATTATGCCCAGAACATAATGCATCTTTGTTATAAGGATAAAAAACAAAAACATCACGCCCCATAGTATTTCTGCCGCCTTGCCCGTTAATATCTACAACTATTGAATGCAAATTAAAACCCGAAATCTTACCAAACCCTAAAACCATACCGTTATTAAGAACTAAACTGTAAGGCACGGTATCAGTTTTCTTATTACCTGCTAAATCATAATATCCGTAAAAATCACCTGTTTTCCAACAGCCGTCGGTTTGTTTTGTACAAACGCGAGCAACCTTAAGGTAAGGTTTAAAATATTTTTCTGCAAACGCCTGCGGGGATAAAGTTATATCAAAATCAAGCCCCTCATCATCCATTTCGTAAGCATGCATTCTAACAGCCTGATTCAATATTGAATGAGCCTCTTTTAGCCCGCTGACAACAGCATGTTTTTGCGCATTAGCAATCAAACCTGGTATTGTTATCGCAGCAACAACACCGATTATACCAAGGGTAATTAAGACCTCTGCAAGTGTAAACGCGCTCCGCGCTAAGCAAAAAGAGTTACCCCCCCCGAAATTCTAATCCTAGTCTGCTTTTTCATACTTTCCCCTTCCTATTAGTTTGTCTTATATTTACTATTAATTTTATAAACATCTATACTATTTGTCAAATATGAAATTTTTATAGTATAATTCAAGAAAAAGGAGAGCCAAAATGGATCAGCAAACTTATATGAAGATTATGGGTTACGTCCCTACAGTTATTGAAGCATCATCTCGAGGAGAACGTTCATTTGATATTTTTTCAAGACTTTTAAGAGAAAGAATTATTTTCTTAGGTACAGAAATAGATGATGAAGTTGCAAACTCTATTGTCGCACAACTTTTACTTTTAGACAGCGAAAACTCAGAAAAAGATATTATGTTATATATTAATAGCCCGGGCGGTGTAATCACAGCGGGTATGGCAATATACGATACTATGAACCTTATTAAATCAGATGTATCAACAATTTGTCTTGGCGACGCGGCATCTATGGGTGCATTTTTGCTATCAGCAGGTGCTAAAGGTAAGAGAATGGCTTTACCTAACGCAAGAGTAATGATTCACCAACCTTTAGGCGGAGCAAGAGGTCAGGCAACAGATATCGAAATTGAAGCAAAAGAAATTTTAAGAATGAAAGATATGTTAATCGGAATTATGGCAGAAAATTCAGGTCAACCTTTCGAAAAAGTTAAAGAAGATTGTGAACGCGACCACTTCTTATCAGCTTATGAAGCTATGGAGTACGGACTTATAGATAAAGTTGTAGAAAGAACTTCCAAATAACACAATTTACAAAACTTAACAAATGGCTAAAAACATGCAATTACTTGAGATTGCATGTTTTTATATAGATGTAGGTTAGGTAAAGGTTAGTTATATACTGGAAGGTAGGTAAGTATGGGACTTTTAATGTTCTCAGCGCGCGTTCACGATTTAATGCGACGCAAATCAAATATTGAGTATCGGTTAACTCAATTAACACGAAAATTAAGTGATTTACAAGATTATGCAACTTATGTAGGAAACTGCGCAGAAGGTAATTTTGACATTGGTGAAGCATTAGCTCTACCGGGTTCTACATTAGGCAGAGTAATGGGTCATGCTGGCAGAGTCTACAATGAATCAATGGCTTATGCTAATGCTAACGCTCCTTATTATCAGCAAATGTGGATGCAGCAATACGGCGGAAACCTTGACACAAACAGTCAGCAAATGATGAACAATTACATAATGGGTCAATTATATAAAGATGCCGCAGATAAAATGACCCAAAAAGAAGTTCGAAGACTAAAACGTGAAGAAGAAAAAATGAAAAACGAAAAAGAACAGCAAGAAACGTTGTTAAAAGAAGTTGAACAAGAACTTCAATCAGCTCGACAGGCAAGAGATAACGGAATTAAAGAAATGGCTCCTAAATACGTTGCCGGTGGTCAATAAAGCCCCTTCCCTTTTCAGTAATATAACTCTACAAACAAAAAACGACCCTTATAGGGTCGTTTTTACTATTATATCAACTGCAATATCATAACAATCATGCGGAAGTTTTTCTGTAAATAATTCTTTTGGAATCGGACACATAGTTGGAATTTTATTTTCTAAAGCACTTAAAAATCTATCGTAAAATCCGCCGCCGTAACCCAGTCTGTAACCTTCCTTATCAACCATTAAAGCAGGAACAATAATTAAATCCAAAATCTTTGGACTCTCAGGATTTGAACAAGGTTCCAAGATATTAAATTCTGACTTTTCCAAACGAACGCTCTTATCATAAGGACAAACCAACAAATCATTTTCCTTTACCCTAGGAAAATAAAATTTCTTATCATCTTCAATAAGACTCAGTAAATTCACCTCATATTTTGTAGGATAAAAAAGCATTACATGTTTTGAGTGTTTATAAATCTTATGTTCACGAATCTTTTTCACAAGGTTTTCGGACACAGATTCCATATCAAGGGTTTTTCTAAGCTCTTTGGCATTAATCCGTAAAACAGTTTTATTATTCATAATATTAATATATAATAAATGAAATAAGGGGTAAATGAAAAATTGACAAACTGCGAAAACAACTTAATAAACCCGAATTGGGCACAACACGGTTACATTCAAGTCTATACAGGCGACGGTAAGGGTAAAACAACCGCATCATTAGGGCTTGCAATGCGTGCACTTGGCAGATGTTGGAAAGTCCTTATTATAATGTTTACCAAAGGCGGAGATGATTACGGAGAACTAAACTCATTCAGAGAGCTTTCACCTGATATTTCAAATAATCTGAAAATAATTCAAGCAGGACTTGATAGAATTATCTACAAAGATAACCAAAACGAAAAAGACGAAGCTGAAATAAAAAAAGGTTGGGAACTTGCAAAACAAGCAATAAAAGAAGGCAAATACCAGCTTATTATTCTTGATGAATTGAATATCGCTATCGATTTAGGAATAATTGATATAGATGAAGTCATAGAAGTTCTTAAAAACAAACCCGACGAAATGGAAATAGTATTAACAGGCAGAAACGCGCACCCAAAAATTATTGAAATTGCACATCTTGTATCAAATATTCAGCCAATAAAACATTACTGGGATACAGGAGTTGCCGCAAGAAAAGGAATTGAATACTAAGGGTTAAATACCAAAATGCCGCAAGCTTTGCCTGCGGCTACCTAATAAACACGAGGGAGTAAATGTGTTACCGTCGGTAACTGAATCTTGTTTAACAAATATAGCAAGAAAGCAGAGCTTCACCTGAAAGTTTCATTTTTTTCAATGCGCGAAGTTCGGTTTGTCTGATACATTCTTTTGTAACTCCATAAAGGTTTCCGATTTCTTCTAATGTAAAACGTTCACCGTCATTTAAACCGTAACGCATTTTTACAACTTCCTGCTCTCTGTCTTTTAATGTTGAAATTACATTATTAATATCTTCTTTTAATGACTGATACTCAATGTTTTCTGAAACAAAAGACGTATTATCAGCCAAAATATCTGCAACATTTAAATCTTTTCCGTCAGCCCGTTCTAAGCCGTTTTCTATCGAAATTGTCTTTGTATAAGCCGATAAAAACATTTCTATTTTTTCAGGAGCAATCTTCATTTTTTTAGCTACATCAACAGTTTTTACGGGAGAATTAACTTCCTGCTCCATTTCTGATTTAACTTTTGAAAATTTTGACATGGTTTCCTGAATATATACAGGGATTTTCATACAATATGATTGCTCTGATATAGCCTTAAACATTAATTGTTTAACCCACCAGCCTGCATATGTCGAAAATCTGTAACCCAAACGGTAATTATATTTTTCAGCCGCAATCATAAGCCCCATATTGCCTTCCTGAATTAAATCAATCATTGGAAGACCAGACATATGTATGGATTTTTTGGCAATAGTAACAACAAGTTTTAAGTTTGCTTGAATCAATTGTTTTTTAGCTTCAGCATCACCCTGCTCAATCCTTTTAGCAAGCTCTGTTTCGGCTTCAAATGATAATTGAGGATAATCAGAAATCTCTCTTAAATAATCTTTCAACACAGTATCTGAGCATGCTTCAATCACTTCTTTTTTCGACGGGTTAGAACTCTGTACATCTTTCTTTAATTCAATAAACTGTTCATTTTGCATAAATTAAACTCCTCTTATTGCAACAGATTTTAGCAGGCTTTTTACAAAGCCTTATGGGGGTAAGTAACACGAGATTATATACTTTATATATACCCGAATATATACTAACAGTTACATCATGTTAAGAAATATTAATGTAAAAAACTGTTAAGCAATATGAAAAACAAGCCACAACTTATTTTCATACTATAATGAACAAGAAAGGAGAGTTAAGTATGGGATTTAATTTAAAAGAGAAATGGCAAAATGCCAATAAGAAAAATGTAGCAATTATTTCAGCAATACTTATTGCAATTATTTTACTTATCAGCGGTGGAGTTTGGGCATATCATTACTTTACGCTTAAAGCTTTTCAAGAAGAACAAGCAGAAAGAATGGAAAGTTACAATGCCATGCCAATGGACTTAAACGGAGAACCTAAAAAACCGTCAGAATACAATATAGGTATTGAATATGATAAAGCTATTAAGCAGAAAAAGCCTATTTTGACATTATTTTACGCTGACTGGTGCCACTATTGCATCAAGTTCATGCCGCTTTATCAACAAATATCAGAAAAATACGGCGAAGACATGAATTTCGCAAAAGTTAATGTCGAAGATAAAAAATATGAAAAACTTGTTAGGGAAATAGGATTAACAGGTTATCCAACAGTATTTATTATTGACCCGAAATACGATAACAGAGTTTTATTATCTAACGCGCATTTTGGCAGTGCAGAAGATTTAAGTAAAGAATTAGACAGGTTTTTGAGAATCAGAAAACTTCTTGATTCAAAAAAATAATTTAAAAATCTTAACAATAATCTTTTATTTTAATTATTTCTTTCGTATAATTACAGTGCTTGCACAAAGTGCAAGTACTGTAACAGAAAAGTTTCTTTTACAGGTTCTCAAAGTATTAGTTTCTCTGCATGGAAAAGGGATTAGGGACACAACTTAATATTTCTTAATAATAAATAAATAACTAGCAATTTTTTTTGTGTTGAGGATTCTATATATATAGAAGGTGTAGTAAAGTTATGATAGTAAACAAGATTCAACAAAATCCACTGCAACAAAAACGTCCGATTAACAAAGCGGCTGTTGCTCCAAGTTTTACCGGTATGAAAATTAAAGATATTTTACCATACCAAAAGACTTTTAAATGGATGAAAGACCAAGAATGGCTAAAAGGAGAAGCCGGAGGTATTTTAATTACAGCATTAGGTACAGGTATCGTAGCTCCTATTGTAATTGGTTCAAACCCTCTGGTTAGAGCACCGAAAGATGCAACTCCCGAGGAAAAGAAAGAAGTTACCAATAAAAAATGGTATACCGCAATAAGACAACCTCTGTCAGCTGTTTTAGCAGTTATATTCCAATTAGGTGTCTTAAAATATATTGATAGATTTTTAGACAGCAAATTCAACGTAAAAGAAAATTCCAAACATGTTGATTTACACTTAGATCAATGCGAAATCAATAACAAGTCATACCGAGAAGGACTTGCCAAAGCTCAATTTAAAGCACAAGGAAGAACAAAACCTTCATTGTTCCAAATCTTCACAAAAGGCTTTAGAACAACTATGGATGCAAGAAAACAATATGAGGAAGATTTAAAAGCTTTAGTTGACGATATCGGCGATAAACAACTTCAAAAAGTTGCCGACCGCTTCCTTGAATCAGGACAAATTCACATCGGCGACAGACAGTTGGATGACCCGACTTTAGCAAAACTTGTTAACGAACGAATTGACGAATACGTTAAAGACGCAGAAGATTTAAAGAAAAAGGATGTTTCCCATTACTCAAGAAAAGCTAAGTTACTTATGGGTAACAAAAAATCTATACAAGAAATGCTTAAAGATGTACCTAAAGATGAAGCAGGTGCAACTGCATATATCAAAAATCTGCTTAAAAATGAAAAAAATCCTGAAGTAAGAGAAATTTTAGAAGATATTATGGATCGTTCAGAAGACCTTTGGGGCAACAGATCAGCAAGAACTCTTGAACGTATCCAAAAGATATCCGATGCCTGCAACAATAACTATAGTTTAGATACTTATATTGATGCAATTTCATTAAGAAATAAAGAACTTGACAGAATAATTACAAAACTAAACTTAGAAAGAATCAAAGATATCAATACTGTTGATAATAAAACAATAAATGAAGTTATAAAAAGAGTTGTGGCATTATGCCAGTTTGACGAAAGTGATGAATTATTAAGACCAATTCTTCGAAATACAGAAACATTTGACTCAAACTTACAACAACTGATGGCAAAAGTTCATAAAGATATTGCTAAAGGTTATAAAGAACTTGTAGAACACGAATATAAAGCGTTTAACCAAGCAGCAAAAGTTGGTATCGGCGTACTGATAACATTACCGATAACTTGTACAGCACTTAACATAATATATCCAAGATTTATGGATACATTCTTCCCTTGGTTATCAGGCAAAAAAGACCCAAAAGCCGAAGCTACTGCGAAAGGAGGTAAATAATGAACGTTTCAGAATTATCTTCTAAAGCAATAGGCTATACAACAAAAGTAAAACCAATGAAATGGCTTAGAAAACAATTTGCCAAGAACTACGAAGACGCTCTTGCCTGGACTACAGTAGGTTCTATCGTTGCAAAAGACGGTGTAGGCTGTGCAATGTATGTTTACCAAAGTAAACACAACAAAAAGATTCCGGAAGAAAGAAGAAGATTCGTTACAGCAACTGACCTTACTAACGGTGGTTTAATGATAGTTGCTCAAATTGCATTATTCCTAGGTATGAGAAAATTCAGCGAACCTATTTTCAACGGTATATTCAAAAAATTATCAAATACAAAGATAGTAAACGAATATGTTTCCCGTTTCCGTATGTTACAACATGCTAACGGTGAAGAATCTTCAAGAAAACTTACTTTGCTTAAAGAAATTGCAAAATACAAAGATAAAGGTTTAGATACTTTCAAATTCATCCTTGACCTTTCAGCAGCTACAATTGTTGCAAAACGTATAGTTGTTCCGTTTATCGCTATACCTTTAGCAAGTAAAGTTGAAAAGAACATGGAAAGAAAAGCTAAACTTAAAGAAGGTATTCAAGATACAAATACTCAAGTAGTATCTTCTAATCCGACCATGACTCATCGTCCTGCAACAGCAGTTCATCCGAGCTGGTTCAAAAACAACTAACACAAACAATAATAAATTACATCTTCAAATGACGGACAAATTTCTAAATTAGAAATTTGTCCGTTTAATTTAAATATCTTCGTTAGCAACTTTATCAACAAGTTCTTGTATATAATTTTTAACGGCAGGAGTAATGATTAATCCCGTTTCAGTCATTGCAAATTCATCTAAAGTAATTATGGCTTTTTTGATATCGCCTGATTTTTCATACAAAAGCCCGAGCATAATCATATCCAAAGGATTTTTTGAAGCTCTTGACTTATACGTTTGAAGCTGTGATGATACCTGTCCTAAAGCTGCATAACAATCTACAAGATTTTTATAATATTCAAAATTAAGATTATATTGAATAATAGAATTTTTGAAACAATCCAGCGCAAGATTAGGATAACCTATTGTCATATAAACTTTTCCGAGGTTATTAAAATAAACCGCAGTTGCCTGTGTTTTCGGATTCAAAGATATTGCCATCTTAAACTCTTGAATTGCTGCGTAATAACATTTTTCTTCCGCATAAATTATTCCTTTATTATTATGCTCAAACGCGTTCTTTTCAGGGTCAATAACATAAGTTACACTTCTCATCCCGTTTGCAAAAACAGGCTGAAGCGTTAACAATATCAAAGATAACAATATAAAAAACTTTTTCATTACTACTTATTATAATTAAATTAAATCAAATTCCAAACCTTCGTAAGCCATAAATATATTTTTATCAGAAGACATATAATGTTCTCCGATTCGACTTAATTTTATATCATCATAAGACGGGTCATAGTGGAAAAATACAAGATTTTTTGCCGAAGATTGTTTCATAACCTCAATTGCCATATCATAAGTTGAGTGTCCGTAACCTTGCTTTGGAGAATGAGGGCTTAGGTAATCTTCTGTAGTATACTGCGCGTCATGAATAAGTAAATCACAATTTTTAGCAAAGCTTACAAACTTTTTATCACCGCCAAAATAGCACTCTTTATCTGTCGCATACACTAAAGTTTTACCTTTATAAGAAATTTTGTAAATCATAACCCCGTTTTGCGGATGAACATACGATTTATAGAAAGTAATTAAAATATCATCTTGCCCCTGAGCAGCTTCTGATAATTCAACCAAAACCGGTTTTTCATTCGGCTTAATAAGAATTGCAACATCATCTGTCAGCCCCTGAATATCAAGAGTACAAGCAATATCTCCTAAATCAAGAGGGAAACTTTTGCCAAACACCAAATTTGACAAATCCTGTGAAAGTGTTGTTTCCGAACTGTCAGGACCAAATACCATAAGTTTTGTTGAGTTTATATGTATCGGCTTAAAAAATGTTAAACCCATTAAATGGTCTTGATGAATATGAGATAGCAAAACCGTTGCATAAACAGGTTTACGATTTTGAACATCGACAGATGAGGCAATATAAGATTCCATTAACTCATCACCAACACCAACAATTCCTGTTCCCGCATCCAGAATAATTACATGTGAGCCGACATTAACTTCTACACAAGATGTATTTCCGCCGTATTTTAAGAATTTTTTGTCAGCTACGGGAAAACTTCCTCTCACACCTCTGAATTTTACATTAAAATCGCTCATAATTATTCCTCAAATTTATTTTTTTATCTCGTAAGTACCTGTTTGATCTTTTTCAGCTCCTGTATATATTGAACTTGAAAACGCAAGGATTTTTGCCATTTTCTGAATTGTTGTTTCTCTTGTTTCTTTCCAGGTGAAATCAAAAACAACTTTATCTTTATGATTAGACACATTTACAATTCTAAAAGCGTTCGGATAAGAAACCAGCGCAGGACTGTTTACGTACAAAACATTATCATGCTGAGTAATTTTTGTCGCATGATAGTGCCCTTGAAAAACTCCGATAGGATTTTTATAGCTTTCAATAAGCTGTTTTAACGCTGTCGCATTCCTTAAACGGTGATTAGGACTTGCAAAAGGCTCTACAACAGGAACATGCATAAATATTAAAACTGTATCATTTTTTGATGAATCAAGTTCTTTTTTTAGCCATTTTAACTGTTCTTCATCAACATAACCGTTTGATGTAATTTCGGTTGTAATAATATCATCAAGCACGATTACTTTATAATTTTTCTTTGGTTCAAAAGAATAATACGCCTTTTTAAACTTAAAATTCGGGTTAGCTTCACGAACCATATCAAGATAAACCAGAGTTGTTAAATATCCGCCAATACATCTGTCATGATTTCCAAAAGCAAAATACCACGGAGTGTTAAGCTTATCCAAATGAGGAAGCATTGCTCTTAATTCTTTTTCAAAAGACTTATCTATCAAATCGCCCGTAAACATTACAAAATCTAAATCAGTTTGTTCATTTATCTGCTCAATCGCATCATCTAAAAGTCTTGGGGATTCACCTACCATTTTGAAAGTTGTATTAGAACCGTTTTCAAGGAAATGAACATCGCTAACTTGCGCAAATTTTAAACTTGTTGCACCGCTATAAGCCTGTAAACCCCACAACATGCCTGCTGTCAGGCAAAGTGTGATAACACCGTTTACAAGTTTTGTAAAAAATCCTTCTTTTTTCTTATATTTATTATTCCTGCGTCTGCCCATTGTTCTTTTCCAACATTTCTTTTATTTCATTATATTTGTTTTCTAAATATTCGTCACCATCAGTTAGTATGATTGCTTTATCAATATTCATCAAAGCGCTCATGTAATCCCCGAGTGCAAAATCACAATACCCCAGATATTCATAGATTTTTGAGGTTTGAATATCAGGTAACAGTTTTGTAAAAAGATTTTTTGCACCTGTATAATCATTCTGCATATATAAAATCTTTGCCCTGTCAAATTGATACTGCGGACAATCATTTAACTCTATTGCTTTATCGTTATCAATTTTTGCATTATCACTCATCCCAAGCTGAAACTCCGCACGGGATTTCACTGCATACGCTAAATCATCATCAGGTACAAAAGTTAAATATTTATCTAACGGATTTAGTGCTGATTCATATCTGCCAAAATCAAACAACGTAATTCCTGATGCCAGATAAGCCTGTGCAAAATCAGGTTTTACAGATAACGCCGCATTATAAGAATCCAGAGCTTTTAAATAATCTTTTCGGTCCCTGTAAAAATTTCCCAAATAATAATAAGCAAGATAAGAATTAGGCTGAGATGAAGCATTTATCAAAGTTTGATACTCACCCTGCTCATTTCCCTGACGCTTATATTCCATTGCCTGTTTAACCATAGGATTAAGAGCAAAAACATAACTATTTTTATCACCCGACAGAATATGCGTTAAACCTTTTTTCAAATCCTGAGCTTTTTTATTTGAAGGATTTATATATAAAATCTTATCCAAATATTCAATAGCCGTTCTATATTCACCAGTAATACAGGAACTTGCAGCCATATCAAGGTAATCTTCCTCAATTTCACTTGCAAATACATTAGTGCAAGCAACAAGGCATAAAATAACGGATAGTAAGAACTTTTTCATAAGTTCATTATACCATAAAGGGGAAAAGGGGTAAATGAGCAAAAATTAAATTTCATATTTAGCATAGTTCATTATATAATGTAAGTATGGCAACAAATTTTGATTTTTTAAAAAGTACCGATAAAAACCTTTACGAAATAATTTCAGATGCGGAAAAACTTTATCGCGATGAATATTTCGAACAATGCATGGGGCAAACAAGACGATTTGCCGAAAATGTCTGCAAAAATGTTCTCGGAAATATGCGCACAACAGAAACAACATTTGACCAAATGCTTGCAACCCTGAAAGATAAAGCTCAAAATTCGGTACAAGAAAAAGAATTTATTGAAGATTTGTATTTTCTAAAAAAATGCGGAAACCGTTCGGTTCACTCTTCATCAGTTAAAAAAGACGCCATAAATGCTATGGAATGTCTTCAACGCGCGTTTGAAGTTGCAATAAATTATTCGGTTTACCACAAAAAAGAAGACAAAAAGAATCTTGAACTGCATTATGATATAGAATTACTCGCCACAGGTAAACGCGACAAAACCTTAGCTGAAAAATACCAAAAAGCTAAAACTAAAGCCCAAGAAAAAGAAAAAACCACTAAAAAACAAACAAAAAAAACTACAACCGCAAAAAAATCAAAACCGATAAAACAGCAAACAACAATGAAATCATGTCCGAAGCCGAAAAAAATAACACCTTATTGGATTATCGTCGGAATCTTTTCTTTGATTTCATTTTGCATGATTATATTTTTACTGATAACTAAATAATATATTTTTTCAAAATGAGTTTCTTTAACGCCTTAGCCTGAATTGCATCAGGTTCAATTTCAAGCAGTCTTTCCAAATACTCCAAGGATTTATGATAATCCCCGAGTTTTTTATAAGCTGCTGCCATACCAAAAAGCGCATTAACAAACCTTTCATCAAGCTCTAACGCTTTTTCAAAATCAGAAATAATTTTATTTATATCAGGATTTTCAATATCTTTTCTTGACAGCATAATCTCTGCGCGATTATTATAAGCATCTGCCATTTTAGGATTAATTTGCAAAGCCTTTGTATAATCAAGAATCGCCTCATCAAAATTCTGCATTGCCTGATGAGCAACCCCGCGATAAAAATACGAAATTTCCCAATCGTTTTTCATTTCTATTGATTTATTGATATTTTCAATCGCGCTTTCAAACTCACCGCGTTGAATATCATAAATTCCGTTATCAATATAATATTTGTAATCGTTCATAACGTGATTATACAATAAAAATTAATCAAGTTCAGCAATAACTTTTTCGGCAAGCAAAAGTGCAGATTGAAGATTTTGCCCCGTTAAGATTTTAGAATCAACGCAAACATGTTCACTCCAAGGCTCAGAGTCTTCAAACCTTGCTCCAAGTTCTCTTAATTTTGTTTCAAGCAAAAACGGCACAATTTCGTCAGTCTTTCCGATATGTTCTTCTTTATTAGTAAAAGATGTTACCTTTTTACCTTTTAAAATAGAATCGCCCTTTTTATCTTTTGCCAAAATTAACCCCGCAGGTCCATGGCATACTGCGCTTATTACTTTTCCGTGTTCATAAAAATATTCAACAACCTCTTTTAACAATAAATCCTGTGCCAAATCAAACATAGGACCGTGACCGCCCGGAATATATAAGGCATCGTAAGCTTTATAATCAACTTCGGAAAGTCTTGTAGTTTCTCGCAAAATCTTTATACACTCATCCCACTCCATAGGATTTGAACAAGACATACTTTTTTCATCAACAGGAGATAAACCGCCTTTCGGACTTGCAACGGTTACATCATATCCGGTGTCTTTAAATACAAGGTACGGAACCGCAAATTCTTCTAAATAAACCCCGGTTTCTTCAAACCCCGAACCTTCTTCTCCGCGATAATTTGTAGTTACGATTAAAACCTTTTTAGACATAATTAGACTCCTTTTAAAAGGAGTCTAATTTAAATATCATAAATTTTTATCCGTCAACAAGGGAATATTAAGTAATGCGGAAATATTATTAAGTTTTTGACTTGAGCATAAATTTCAATTAGGATAATAACAGGGCAGCACCTGCTCCCTCCGACACACGCAACTTGTGGAGTTATTGGTCGGAAAGGGGGTGATAATATGACAAAGCAAAAAATAAAAACTGCCATAATGGTAGTTATAGCAGTTCTTAAATTTATTTTAGCATTGTTATAGGGTGTGAAGTTCAAGTCCTAAGGAAGTAGTATTTCTTTAGGGCTTGCCCCTATGTAAATATTATTTATTATTTTTTTGATTTTGTCAATAGGCTACAAATAACACTTTCTTTCCTGACCTGCAACACCTGCGAACAATTCAACAAACTGTTTTGCCGGACTTACATCAATTTTTGATAATAAGACTTCTTCAATTTGGAAAAATCCAACATCGCCTGACATTTCTATATCAATTTTTATAGGCTTACGTTCGCCTTTATGAATAGAAATTCTATTAATCGCATTAGCAGAATATTTATGAATATCACCGACCCTAGGGGTAGTATTTATTTGCATAGGAATCCTTGCTCTGCCTTTTGTCATATCGCAGCCATCTGCAATAAGTAAAATTCCAGCTTCTATCGAATGAATTTTTCGAGAAGACATATGACCGATAATTGCTTCTGTTGCTACTGATTTAATTATTACACGTTTATGTAAATCATTTGGAAATACATACATTAATGCTCTATCAATAATCGGCTGAGCCAAAAGAGCCGACATTTCTTCATGCCCCTGACGTCCGATTGCCATACCCAAATCGTGCATCATGCCTGCTAAAATAACAGCACACATACTGTCTTCAAATGTACCGATTTCTTCTTGCTCTAAAGATGTTTTTATCTCAAATTCATGTAAAATATTAAGCATCTTAATAGCATTTCCGACAACTTGCCGCATGTGAACAGGACCATGATCGTTATAACCAAGACGTCTTATTGATACATTGTTTGAATATTCCTGCATTTCCTGCAATTCTTCATCAGCAAATAAATATTTTACCAACTCCAAACACGCAGGATAATTTTTTAATCTGTCTTGAATTTTTGATTCTGTTGCAACTTCTTTAACTGATTTCATAGCTTTTTCCGATTTCTTTTAAAAATTTTTTAACTGTCTATTAATATAATAACGCATTTTTACTAAAAAGTTAAGTGGTGAAGGGTAAATATTTTTACTCCGATATCTATTTTTGTTATATATTATTGTTGTGGAAGATTAGCAGTGAAAAAGATTTTATTTATACTAGCTTTAATATTGATTACCCCAACGCAAAGTTTTGCGCTGGACGAAGTTAATCTACAATTTGATGATAATTTTCACAAACTTGCCATAAATGACAATCATAATAAAATTTCAGAAAAACCTCAAATTGAAAATGTACAAATTAATCCGGCTGATGTTTTTGAAACATCAACACAAACAACAGAACAAACAAGATTATTTAACGGAATTGCCCAAACCGCAAAAAATATATATAATCTGCAAATAGAAAATACAAATTCACCCTCAGCCCTATTTGCAGAACCCTTAACAAAACATTTTGAAAACGGTCCTTTAGAAAGCCTTCACACATGGGGCGTAGTTCAGGGAAATTTTGATACAATGATGCAAGAGGGAGAAAACGGGTATACAAAATATAATCCCGCACTGGTAAATGTCTTATTTGACGGCAAATTCAAAGGTGGAAAAGAAGATTTTCGATTAATGCTTGACCCTTCACATCAACATAATCGTCCTTTTTTACAACAATTTGTACAAGATGCGTATATTGAATCAACAAGAATCCCTCATCATACAATACTTTTTGGTAACTCAAGAACAGGAACAGGCTATGAAGGAGCTCAATCACCTTACACCTTGCCGTTTATTAATCGCTCGCAAATTTCAAGGAACTTTGCAAATATAAGAAAAGTCGGCTTAAGAGTAAAAGGTGATTATTCACTTGTCGATTACGATTTAGGTGCATACAGTTCTGACACATTTTTTACGGAATTTATGCCCGGTGCAGAGTTTGATGCATGGATGAACCTTAAACCGCTTGCAAAAACAAACGAAAAATACGGAAAACTTACAACAGGCGGCGGTATTGTTACAGGTTCAAGAAACTCCGTCGATTATTTTACAGGCGGAGCTTACGTCGGGTATGAATATAAAAAATTCTGGACTCGAATGGAATACGCATTATCTAACGGCTCAAACGGAGCTACGGGTTTATCATCAAAACATCGCGAAGGCTGGTATGTCACAATAGGTTATCATATAACTAAAAAACTGGAACTACTTGCAAGATACGATGAATTTGACAACGACAAAAGAATCAGCAACAACAATACCCGTGAATATACCGCAGGGATTAATTACTATATAAAAGGTCAAGCGCTGAAATTAATATTAAATTACATCTTTTGCCAAAACGACGCGAAACCAAACAGCCACAGAATCCTTGCAGGTTTCCAAATTGCAATATAAGCAGTAGCAAAAAAATTTATCAGAGGTTTTATAAAAAATACCTATGAAGATTCAATATATAAATACATTACCTCAAATAATAAAATATAATAATACACTAACGACCCAAAAAGCTGAAACAAATACCATACACCAGACTTATGACAATGTTGATTACTCAAAAATTCCGTTTTGCGCAATAAATAACATCCAACAGCCTAAAAAACTTATTGATGTAGAACAAGAAAAAGCAAAACTTTTAAGACAAATTAACGAAATCTTACAAAGCGAAGAAATAAGCAGCTACAGCAGAGAAGAACTGTTTTTCATGGAATTACGCAGATCATTAAATCATCTTCGCTCCAAAAGTATTCGTTTAAACAAATTAAATGAACGATTAGAAAAACTTACCACTGAAACCACAGTACCTACTCAGCAACATCTGAATGAATTGTTTGCAATAAAAAAAGAATTTAAACAAATAGAAAACAGCAAACCGCCTAAAGCACCTGCACCAAAACCCGGTAACGAAAAAATCGACTACAAACTGATAAACAGGTTTAAAAATGCAATACAAGAAGACAATTTCAGACTGGACAAGGTTTATCACGATTATTACAGCGGTCTTGAAAACATAAAAACAATCAAAGAACTTCACAAAAAATACCCTAAAATAAAAACTCCGCAAACTCCGCAAGAAGTTATCGCTAAAAAAGTTGTAGATACTTTGACAAGAGATTTTTATGAAGATTTTTCTGATGAATGTGACAAATCTCCTAACGACGGATTTCAATTTTTAGACAAAAAAGTTTCACAAATTCTTGACGAAACAGCAAAGAAATTTAATATTGACCCAGACTTTTTATACGTAAAAACATCCGGAGCTATTCATCTTGCAATTGTAGAAAGATACAAAAATGCAGTACTTAACGGGTTTTCAAATTTGCATGAAAAAAGAAAAAATGCCACTCCACAAATTACAGAAACCGATATCAAACTGCTTGCACTCAACTTTGACGATGTTGTTTTATCAACCCTGAAACAACAATACCTTGATTCAAAGAAAATTAACGACATAACTTACACTTACAAAAACACAAAAATTCCGATAAAAAGTTTGAGTAATACCGAATATAAGTTTGAAAAAGTACATGAAAAACCGCTTGCGCTGGTCAAATTAGCAGAAAAAATACGCCAAGGACAACGCGCATATGAACATTTTGACCACGATAAACTTCACCAACGCCTAAACTACTTTGCAACAACAGAACTTGCAGATAACGAAGAGTTATTAAATCATTTGCTAAATTTTAGCGAATGCGCACCTCAAGACCGCATAAATCTTATCAAACTGCTCAAAGAACTTGATGAAGTTTCTGACGGGAATAAAACAGTAGAAGAAACTCTTGAAACAATAGAAAAAGAGAAAATTAAACCTATTGAAACAGAACGCTTAAATAACGTTGAAAAACAAAAGGAAATGGAACGGCTTAAGCTTGAACAACAAAAATTAAAAGAGCTGAACAACTTAAAATCAGAATTTGATACAATAATCGATACCCTATACTTAAATGATATGAACGGTATTGCAGCAATATGTTCAAAATACCGTCCCGAAAGCCTTAGCTCAAATGAAACCGAAGACGCAAATTATTTAATAAACACAATTGCTCAAAATACCAACGAAAATTCAGAAATCAATAAACCAAAAGTTGAATCAATTATAACAAGCTGGGATATCTTCAAATACTATGAAACAAATGATCCTCAAAACCCGATATTCATAAAAGCACTCGCATACGGCACAACTCCAGAAGGTGAAATCGACAAACACAAAGCAGGACAATATATTACAAATTCCGAAATTATAAATTCTTACCCGCAAAGTCTGGAATTTGTTCAAAACCCTGATTTACTCGAAAGAATAATAACCCGAAACCCCAATACTGAAGAATCTGTAATCGCATTATGTAAATTAAATGATTACAATATAGCGGATTCTACTATTAAAAACTCTGTTTCTAAATTAATCGAAATGTTTGATACTAGAAGTCTTTCCGAAAAACTTATACTAAAACACATCGTAGAAAACGAATATTCAAATGTTGATACAACAGCAGAACTGAAATTAAACGAAACAGAAAGCGTAACAAGTGCAATGTGCGCAAGCGCAAAACAAGCAATAATCGAAAAATACAAATACCCTAACTGTCTTGAATATCTGGAAGCCTTCGAAAATGCATTGTCAAAACTTGCAGGAGCGCGAGGTTCCTCCGGAGTAAAACAAACAGGAAGAAATAATGAATCTCAAGAATATAAAATGGAACTGAAAATAAGCGGACACGACGACCGCCTTTTCTCAAGCAAAAACAATTTCCGCTTTGATATTTTTTCTGAACGCGGTATGCATTAATGCTAAAATTCTTAGAGTAATTAAATTAAATCTATTTTAGAAAAGACAAGACGGAGAATCGAAAAGTAAAACCCTTATTCATCCTCAACTTGAATGAGGATGTCATGAATGCTGCAATTAAAAAATTTTGCAATAGATTCTAACGTGCTTAATTTGTAGTTATAGTACTTTCCGCTGAAAAGCTGAGTAACGGCATTTTTACTAAGCCCCGTACCTTTACGGATCTCTTCTTGTGTATAACGTTTTTCCAACGAATATTATATAAGTTAACTACATACATATTTTAAGTATATGTTTCCTCATTCAAGTTGACTTTTATCCTCATGCAAAGTACAATTTTCTTAATACACAAGGATTGTACAAATATTTCGTAACAAGGCAAAAGGCATGAACCTAAAAAACAACACAAGTTAATTATTTCTGCATAACAAGCAGAATATTATATATTTCTTCCAATTTTTCTTCGCTAAAAGTTGGTAACAGGTACTTTATTTCTTTAATAAAATCATAACCTTTTGGTGTTGTCATATATGCTTTTTTCGTAAAAAATATTTTGGCATCAACTTCAAAAAAATTACATAATTTAGCTAAAACATCACTGGAAATAAATGACCTTCCTGTTTCAATACTCGTAATTGTATATGGTTGTAATTCCAAATATTCTGCTAATTGTTCTTGAGTTATATCTTTTTTAAGACGTAATTCTTTAACAACCTTTCCAAAATTCAACTTTATGTCTTTACTATCAACCATACTTATATGATAGTTTATTTTTTGAATTATTCTATTGGTTTTAACTACAGTTATTGTATTTTTCATACAATTTTAATTATTTAAAACCAAAAATATATATTTTAAATAAGAGAGAGGATTATGACAAAAAACATATACATGAACAATCTTACAAACACGGAGCTTAAAGTGCTCGAGCTTGTTAGGCTCGGATTATCCAACAGACAAATCGCTAAACAGCTCCATTACAGCTATTATACTATCAGAGCCTCTGTTTCCTGCATTATCAGCAAACTGGGTGCCAAAAACCGTACTCACGCCGTTTTCCTTTGTTATTACAACCCTCAAAACCAATTTGAATTTGACTTTTACATAACTCGACGTGAATTTGAGGTATTAAAGTTTGTCGTCCTCGGGTTTAACAATAACGAAATCAGCAAAATACTCGGCATCAGCAAAACTACCGCAAAAGCATACGTCAACTCATTATTAGACAAAACAGACACGCACAATCGGACAAAACTTACGTACTATATGGCAGAAGCAGGCTATAATCTGTTTAACTCAGCTTATACTGAAGCGCCTGCATCATATGCAAAGCTTTAATCTCCTCACTGCCTTCCAAGTCCGCTGCCGTACGCGCCAATTTCAAAATCCTGTCATACTTACGCCCTGACAAGCCGTATTGTATTGAAGCAGATTTTAAAAGTTTCTTAGAATCTTCGTCAAGAACACAATATTTTCGAACTTGTTTTGAATTTAGTTCGGAATTTGTTAAAATTCCCTCATTTTCATATCGTTTTGCCTGAATCTTTCTGGCTTTAACAACGCGTGCCCTTATTGCAGCGGAACCCTCACCGTCAGCAGTCATTTTCATTAAATCTTCAGCATCAAGTCGAGGAACATCCACCCTTATATCAATCCTGTCTAAAAGCGGACCTGAAAGCTTTGAAAGATATCTATTACGCTGAAAATCCGTACAAGAACAACCTTTTTTATCACCGTAATATCCGCACGGACAAGGATTCATTGCTCCTAAAAGCATAAAATCAGCAGGATATTTTATTGAATGTTTTGTCCTTGAAATAACGACTTCTCCGTCTTCTATCGGCTGTCTTAAAACCTCCAAAACACTTCTCGGAAACTCAACCATTTCATCTAAAAACAATACTCCGCGATGAGCAAGCGTAATTTCACCGGGTTTTGGATTACTTCCTCCGCCGATAATTCCGTTAGCTGATGCTGTATGGTGCACCGAGCGAAAAGGACGCACTGTAACAAGCGGTTCATCAGGAGATAAAAGCCCGCACACACTGTAAATCTTAGTTAATTCAAGTGCTTCTGACAATTCAAGCGGGGGTAAAATTGAGGGTAAGCACTTTGCCATCATAGTTTTACCCGACCCGGGAGGTCCTGACATCAAAAGATTATGGCCGCCTGCGGCGGCAAATTCCAGCGCCTTTTTCGCTTTAAACTGCCCTTTTACCATTTTAAAATCAAACAGATAATCCTGTTCAATTTTTTCTGATAAGTATTTCTGAGCATCCACAAAAGTCTGTGCAAGTTTTTTATCAGTAAAATGTGCCACAACTTCATTCAAACTTTCAGCCCCGAAAACATTAACTTCACCGTTTAAAGCCGCTTCTTTAGCATTACTTTTCGGGACAATAACATTTTTAACTCCCGCATCTTTTAGTCCTAAAACAAGCGGCAATACTCCATTTACTCCACGAATCCCGCCATCTAAAGACAACTCGCCGATAAAGGCATAATCCTTCATCTTTTCAGCATCAAGAACATCTTCCTCAACAAGGATTCCAAGCGCGATAGGTAAATCAAATCCTGTTCCCGTCTTTTTTAAATCAGCAGGTGCAAGGTTTACGATAACTCTTTTGGCTGGGAAGGTGTAACCCGAGTTTTTGATAGCAGATTTAACCCTGTCTTTTGATTCGTTTACGGCAGCATCAGGTAATCCTACTATTGAAACCCCCGGAAGCGAATTTACAACATCTGTTTCCACAAAAACTTCATATGCATTTATTCCGATATTTGACGCTGTTCTAAGTTTATTAACCATACGGCTAAGTATAGCACAACTGTGATAATTTGTCTTTTATGTTAAATCATGATAATATTAGCTTATGGAGAGCTTAAAAATGACAAAAGAAATTTCAAAATTAAATAACAATGTAGAATATATGTATAAATACAACGCAGACACCCCTCGTATTGCTGTTTGTTTAGACCTTTCAATAAACAAACCCGACGTAAAACAAGGTGTCTATTCGCTTATGTCAAGACTGCTTTTACAAGGAACAAAAAACTATAATTCAGAAGAACTTGCTAACGAGTTTGAAAAATACGCGATAGATTTTTCAGCAGACACTTCACCTAATTTTTTACGTTTAAAATTTGTCTGTCTTAATGAAGACTTTGAAAAAGCTATGGAATTATTAAATGAAGTCTTGGTGAACTCTACATTTGAAGAATTTGAAAAGGAACGTACAAAGCTTAAATTTGAAATTCCTGCTCAATTAGACTCTCCAAGAATGATTGCATTAGATGCTTATTGCAGCACGATTTTCAAAGACCATTACTACGGAATTTCATTGAAAAAAACATTAGAAACCATTGACACAATAACTAAAGACGATATATTAAAAGCTTTTGATTACATTATGCACAACAGCAAAAAAAGTATTGCGATTGTGGGCTCAATTGATAAAGAAAAAGTTTTACCGTTAGTTGAAGCAACGGTAGGCAAACTTCCTGAATCAACAGAAGGTAACTTCCAAATAGAAAAACCTGTACTGAACGAAACCCGTAAAGTTGAAAACCATAAAGCAGACTTAAATCAAGCTCATATTATGAAAGGTTGGCTTGTACCGTCTTACGGAGAAAAAGATTATTTCTCAATGCTTTTACTAAACATAATCTTAGGCTCTTCAGGATTATCTTCAAGATTATTCTTAGAACTTCGCGACAAAAAAGGCTTAGCATACGTTGTCAGAAGCTCTTACGAAACACTTAAACTTGTCGGTAATTTTATGATTTACATCGCAACAGAGCCTAAAAATATAGAAACCTGCTTAAAAGGCTTTGATGAAGAAATAACTAAAATTAAAACAATCCCTGTTTCTGAAAAAGAGCTTGAAGATGCTAAAAATAACCTTATCGGAAGGTTTGCGTTTATGGACGAAACAAACGCACAGCAAGCTAATTCCTGTGCTAAATTTGATATTATGGGACTTGGTTTTGAATACGCAAAAACAATTAAAGAAAATATTCAGCATGTTACAACTCAAGACCTGTTAGAATGCGCTCAAAAATACTTTAACGACAATTACACGCTTTCAATTATCAAACCTTAACTTATCAGCTAATGGAAAATTCCCTCAACTTTAACAATATTTAAGTTGAGAGGATTGTTTCATGAAAAATAAAATTAGAACAGTTACATATTTTATTTGTTTTTCAATCCTCTCGGGAATATTTTTGCCTTCATACTCAGAATATGACTATCATATAACCGCAAGCCTGTCAAACTTTAACAAATACATCACATACACAAAAGTTCCGCGAGGATTAGTTTTAAGCGTAGACAGCTCAATATTTTTTGAGCAAAACGACGATGAAATAAAAGAAAGCTCTAAAGAATTTCTTGACCAAATCGGAGAATTTATCAAACTTACAGATAAACCCTGCGTCATTGAAGGTAACGCAAAACTAAACAACAATGAAGATTACACCAACTGGGAAATCTCCATCGCACGTGCACAAAAAATAGCGGAATATTTAATTACTGTCCACCAGCTCAGCCCGCAAAAAATTCGCGCAATTGGATTTGGCTCAATGATGCCGGAAACATTAACTCAACGAATTGATTTTGTTATACTAAATTACGAATCGGGCGCAGGGTTGTAACCCTGCGCCCGATAAAAATCTATAATTATTCATTATTCTGCATCTTCATCTATACCTCTTCCCGCGATAAAGAATAATGTTATAAATGCGGCAAGAGCTAAAATACCATTGATTATTGGTATCATCATAGCAACAAAATATCCGACTGAGAACCAAACACCCTGCATTTTTCTGCCTGTTAAGTCCCAAAATCTTTTAGCTATATTTATAAATGATAAATATAAAGAAACCAAACCTAAGATAATTGCCAAAGGTCCTTTTGTTCCGTTAGGAGCAGCCAAAATTGCATAAAACGGTGCCGTTAAAACTATCATAATAACAACAATTAAAATATTATTAAGTAAAAATTTTAATCTTCCTATCGGCTCATCTAACTTCCATAAACTCAAAAACATTTCCATACTTTTCTCCTTTTTTATAATGCTCGCACGACCTAAACAATTGCTTGTTGAAGACGTGATGTTCTGTTTTCGCTGAAAATATTTTTCAACTTCATAATTGCCTGCGCATGAAGTTGACAAACACGAGATTCTGACATATTTAAAGTTTCGCCGATTTCTTTCATTGTCATGTTTTCTTGATAATAAAGAACCATTAAAACACGCTCGCGCTCAGGAAGACGCTGCAGCGCTCTTTGCAAATCGGATTTTACATTTTTTTCTTCAAGTTGTTCCTGCGGAGTTAACTTATTAGAATCCTCAATAGTGTCAATAATTTCCATACTATCTTCAGATGTTCCGCGTTTTTCATAAATTGATGTCATTGTGACATCTTCTGATAAAATTTGCGCAACCTTATCAGGTTCCATTTCAAGATATTGAGCAATTTCAGATGTTGTAGGAGTGCGTCCTAATTGTTGTTTCAAAATTTCTGATGCTTGTTTAACATCTTTAATTTTCTTTCTTACACTGCGAGGCAAAAAGTCTTGCGAACGAATTTTATCAATAATTGCACCGCGGACTCTGATTAGGGCGTAAGTTTCAAACCTTGAATTATGCTGAGGTGAAAAACGTTCAATAGCATTAATTAATCCCTCAACCCCGTAACCTGCAATATCTTCAATAGAAATTGTTGAAGGTAATGTCATTTTTACACGTCCGACAACATATCTTACAAGATAAATATATTGAACAATAAGAGTATCTCTTGATTGCTTGTCGGTTTTATCGGCAAGATATTTTCCCCACAATGTAGTGAGTTCATCCTCTGACATTCGTTTTATATTGTTGTAAGAAGAAAAGTCAAAACCTTGTTCCATTAACCTACCCAATTCCTTTGTTATTACATTTCTATTCTATAATATTCAGGTTTTTAAACATCATTTAAAAGTATGAAAACCTTATGAAAACATTAAAGGTTTTCTAATACATGTAGTGGGGTTATTTTTTTAGTATAATAAAATCATGAAAAAGATTAACAGAATACTTACAATAAATTTTGGCGGAATCGGTGATGAAATCTTCTTTTTACCGACATTGATATCATTAAAAAAAGAGTTTCCGAACGCACATATAACCCTTGCTCTTGAACCGAGAAGCAAAGGGGTAAAATCGCTTACTGATATTATTGATGACATGCTTTTAATTGACGTAAAGGGTAAAAACAAATACCTTGAAATGTTTAAACTTCTTATCAAAGCCCGCCTTGGTAAATATGATTTGGTCGTATCTTCTGGCGGAAATAAGTTAATAAGTATACTTTTATTTTTAACAGGTATAAAAGTTCGCTGCGGCTATGATACAGGTAAATTAAGCCAAAAACTTTTAACACATGCCATGCCGCTTAATAAAAACCAATACGCATGCAAAATGTATCATGACCTTATTAGAAATATTAGCGACAAAAACACCGAACTTCCTGAAATTAATATTGAAACAAGAGAAAAAATACAAAATTCTGTACTTATTCACCCGGGTGTAAGTAAGTTAAGCGTAATAAAAAAATGTATCAAAACAATTACACCTGAAATCTGGGCACAAACAATCGACCTTTTAGTTTCGGAAGGCAAAAAAGTAATGCTTGTCGGCGGACCTGATGATAAAGAATGTATTGAAACAATTTTAAAAACAGTCCGTACAAAAAATTTTGAAAACCTATACGGAACAACCAAAAGTCTGAAAGATTTAGCAGAACTCATCTCATCATCTGAGAAATTTTTATGTTCTGACTCTGCTCCGCTACATGTCGGAGTTGCGTTAGGTGTAAAAACTTACGTAATATTCGGCCCAACAGATGTTAAAGCATTAATCCCAAGTAGTGACAAAGTTATACCGATTATGGCAAACGATAATTGTCCGCTTAAACCTTGTCTTTGGGCAAGACGTCAAACAACTTGCGATAACCTTGATTGTTTAAAAATTACAGCAGCCCAAATCGCTGACTCTGTATGCAATAAATAGATTTTTAAGAAATGTAACAAATTTATTAACATGCGCAAAAATGCTATAAAAAATTACTTTATTTATATGTAGGTAATTAGTGTGAAAGGTTATAGTGTTCTATGGCATTCAGCGATGTAGCAACAGTCGGATTTGTTTTCAGAAACGGACAGAAAGTCAGTAATGGTGATGCCGGCAGAATACCTGTGCTTGTCGGACAGGCTGTAAATGCTGTTAAAGCAGGTGCCGAATCAGGTAAAGCTATCGCAAAACCTGCACAAGCTATTATTAACACTTGCAGTGAAGTTGCCAAGGCAGATCCGCTATTTAACGGATTATCAAAAGCAGTTAAATTTGCAAGCAACAACGTTAACCCTCTTATTACGGCTTCAAGCGGATTAAAAGTATTGTTAGCTAAAAAAGAAGACCGTACAAAAACACTTATTACAGAAGGCGGAACACTTTCAGGTATGTTCCTTGCCGAAGGCTGGATGAAGAAAAATCTTGTCGGAATCCTTGATAAATTACCGATTACAGGTAAATGGAAACCGATAATAAAAGGTTTAGTCTTTATCGCAGGTTCAATCGGATTTTCAACATTAGGCGGAAAACTGGGTAAATGGATTGCTGATAGAGCTGAAATTCCTTTAGGAAAAGAAGCAAGAGAACAATATTACCAAAACAAAGAAGCAAAAAATCACGTAAACAAACCGCTTGACTTAAAAGCTTAGAAATATTGCACCCGAGATTTGATTAGGATATAATTTACCAAGAATACGAGGTAAATTATTATGATGGAAACAATTAAAATAACAAAAATGCAAGGCTGCGGTAATGATTTTGTAATTCTTGCATATGAGGAATTTGAGAAAACAGGGCTTTCAATGGAAGAACTTGCCGTAAAATTATGCGACAGACACTTTGGAATAGGTGCTGACGGAATGATTATTCCTGACACAAAAACAAACGGTCAAACAGATATTGCCTGGTACTTTTACAATTCAGACGGCTCTACCGCCCAAATGTGCGGAAACGGTATGAGATGCTTTGCCAAATATGTTTATGACAAAAAACTTGTTAATAAAAAGGAATTTAGCGTAAAAACACTTGCAGGAATAATTAAACCTGAAATTCAAGAAGACGGAACTGTAAAAGTTAATATGGGAACACCGATTCTGGAAGAAACTAAAATTCCGTTTAAAGGTGAAAGAACTTATCAGCTAAAAGATAAAACATTCAAGATTACACCGGTATCAATGGGTAATCCGCATTGCGTAATCTTCACAGACGAAGACCCGATGTACTTAGCTCAAAATTACGGTCCGGAAGCAGAAATACATCCGTATTTCCCTGAAAAAACCAACACAGAATTTGTTAAAATAATTACAAGAAACGAAATTGATATGCGAGTATATGAACGAGGCTGCGGAATAACTTTAGCCTGTGGAACAGGAGCCTGTGCTTGTGTTGTCGCAGGAGTTTTAAATAACTTAACAGAACAAAAAGTTAAAGTTAACCTGCTTGGAGGCTCTGTATACGTTGAATGGAGCGGAACTCAGGAAAACCCGAATCAGGATATATTCTTAATAGGACCCGCAAAGTACAGCTTTGAAGCAGACTACATGTTGTAAAAATTTGTTTTTTCATGGTATGATTTAGGCATACACTAGAAAAATAGTAAAAGGAGAACAATTAAATGAAAAATTATGAATTATTAGCTATATTCAAACCAAATCTTGATGCAGAAGAAGTTGATAAAGCTATTGAAAAAATCAACTCAATTATCGTAGAATTTGGCGGAAGCGTAGCATCTACAGACAAAGCAGGCAGAAAAAAATTAGCTTATGAAATCCAAAACTTCAGAGACGGATTCTTCACAACTACAGTTTTATCATTACCTGCAGATAAAGTTGCTGAGTTCAAAAGACAATTAAGATTAAACGACAATGTTCTAAGAACAATGTTTATGGAAGTTGCAGAAAAAGCTTCTGTGTAGCGGATTTTGCGTAGGGCGAAGCGCAGCGTAGTCCCGTAAGGTGCGAAGGTTAGGGTGAATGACAGCGAAGCGAAATGAACAACTTACCTGAGCACAGCAAAATCAAAGATACGAATTAAAACAAAAGGAATTAAAAATGTCATTAGCAAAAGCAGTAGTAACAGGAATAGTTTATAAAACACCTAAAACAGGGTTCACTCAGAACAATGTTGCTGTTTCATCATTTGTATTAAATGTCGGAACACAAGAAGAAACCTTAGTTAGAGTAATCTCTAAACGCCAAGCTTTAGAAGAAGTTGTTTCATCTCTTTCTAAAAACCAAAAAGTATTGGTTGAAGGCAGATTACAAAACGGCATAAGCAAAATGGATGACGGAACAGAGAAAAAAGTGTTTGAAATAGAAGCTGCAACTATTGAACTTATGGGCGGCTCATCAGCAGGCTCAAATTCAACAGAAGACGGTGACATTTTAACATTCGGAGAAATGGAATCTTCACCTGAAGCTAACACAGACGTGTTAATGGATGATGAAGAAGTTCCGTTCTAGGCAGCGAAGCCGGACGGAGTACAATAAAACAAAAATTAACAGTACAATATAGGCTAGAAAGGCAAAATAAAACAATGGCAAGACAAGAAGACAAGAAAAAACGTAAAAATTGCAGTCTTTGCGCAGATAAAGTAGAATCTATCGATTACAAAGACGCTGCAAAATTAAAAAGATACTTGACAGAAGCAGGAAAAATCATTCCTCGCAGAATCACAGGAAACTGTGCAGCTCACCAAAGAATGATTGCTAAAGCAATTAAAAAAGCTAGAGAAGCTGCAATTATCAGCTACGTTTTTGACTAATAAGTAAAAAACATTACAAGATAAAAGCGGTCGGAAGTTTCACTTCCGACCGCTTTTACTTATCAGGTACATATTCTACAATTTCAGATAACTCACAATTAAAAAATTTGCACAATTTATTAATCGTACTTAATTTCACATCAATATTTTCACCCTGCATCAATTTAGACACAGTTGCGGTACTTAATCCTGTTGCTTCAGCTATTTGATAGCCTTTTACTTTATGCCGCCAAACCAAGTCGTATAACTTTATTATAATCATTCTTTTATTATAATTTGAGCTTACACTATATTGACAAATATTCAATTGCATTATAATATATTCAAGTGTACGATAATTTTATTAACAAATTGCAACAAGGATAACATGAATAAAATAAAATACGCATATACATTAGCTGAGGTTTTAATTACTTTAGGCATTATCGGAGTGGTTGCAGCTATCACAATTCCGGGAATTATCCAAAATAACAAGGCTGCGAGATTACGCACTCAGTTTTTAAAATCTTATTCTGTAATTCAACAGGTATTCAGACAAATGGAAGCCGATGAGATTTCTCTGCAAAATGAAGATTATTTATCAGGTCAATATTACAAAACATTAGGTAAATATTTAAAAGGCGCTACTTATTGTGGCGGTCAAGATCTATACGGGAATCCAGATAAATATAATAAACCTTGTTTTAATCACAGAAAAAATAAATTTAAAACTTTACAAGGAACAATTTCTGGTATTAATGATTGGGTAAATGACGGTTCATTATTATTACAAGACGGCTCATTATTATTATTTGAAAATGGAGGATCAAGCAATAAAGATATCATTATCATAACAATAGACATAAACGGCTATGGGAACCCGCCTGACAGACTTGGTCATGATGTTTTTTCATTCCAACTTATTAACGAAAACATAAAACCAATGGGAGATAAGGACACAATATGGGAAATTTCAGAAACATATTGTAACCCAAAATCGACAAACAAACTTAACGGTATCGGTTGTGCGATTAAAGCAAAAAATGATCCCGATTACTTCAAAAAAATCTCAAAACAAAAATAAAAATATATCCTTAGTCAATCTTTGCAATCGGATAAATTGATTTATAATATTTTACTATTTCTAAATCCACATCGGCATAAACTGCGCCCTGCTCATCTTTCGCGTTAGCCAAAACTTGAGTAGTCGGAGCAACAATCATTGAATGCCCTATTCTGCCCATATCATCATTAACTTTTCCGCATTGATTACAAGATACAACATAAAGTAAGTTATCATATGCGCGTGTTTTATTCATTGCTTCCCAAGTACTTTGAGCAAATTTTAACGATTCAGAATCCTCATAAACTTCATTTGGAACAATCCAAGCTGTCGGAAGCACTATGATATCAGCACCCATTTGAGCTAACTTTTTATAATGAAGCGGATAACGCATATCAAAACAGATTGCTAATCCAACCTTGCCGAAATCAAAATCGACAACAACCAATCTGTCACCGGGAGTAATCCTGTCGCCTTCTGTTCCTCCCATGTAATTAAACAAGTGTATCTTTCGATATTTATCAAGGATTTCGCCATTTCTATTGATTGCAAAAGATGTATTATAAAGTTTGTCATTTACCCCTTCGATTACCGTACCTGCAATAATATTAGTATTATATTTTTTCGCAAGTTCGCATACTGTTTTTATTGTATCTCCGCCGTTTTCATCTTCGTAATCATTCAAAAATGATTCATGATTTACGCCTGTTGAGAAAAACTCAGGCAAAACGACTAAATCTAACTTTTTATCAGCATTTTTCTTTATATAGTGCTCAACTTTTTTCAAATTAATTTCTTTATTGCCGATAGTCGGTTTAAATTGAATATTTAAAATTCCTGTCATAAAACACCTTTCTTATCTGCAATAATTGTAACATAAAATTGACACGACACTATGTCCGACATACCATGGAAACCATACATTGACCTAAAGGAGACTTTAAATATGAATAGTACAGTAGAAAAGATTTACACAAAACAAGAATTATTAGATTTATATAATTTACCACTTGAAGATTTATTGAAAGAATCTTCAAAATACATGTCAAATAACATTGAGTTTTGCTCACTTATTAACGCACGTAACGGAAAATGTTCTCAAAACTGCAAATATTGTGCTCAAAGTTCTCATTATTGTACAAATATTGAATCATATCCTTTGGTTAAAGTTGAAGAAGTTATAAAAACAGCTCAGGAAGCCAAATCAAATCACGTATCGCGATTTGCAATAGTAACAAGCGGAAGAACCCCTGATGAAGGCAGAGATTTTAATATTGAACTTGAAATGATAAAAGAAATCAATAAACAAGGCTTAAATTCTTGCGCTTCTATCGGGATTTTAGACGAAGAGCAGGCAAAACAACTTGCTGAGGCAGGATTAAAAAGATTTCACCATAATATTAACACTTGCCGTTCATATTATCCTGAAGTTTGTACAACTCACAATTACGAAGACCGTATAAATACTTGTAAATTAGTGAAGAAATACGGAATGGAACTTTGCTGCGGTGTAATTTTAGGTATGGGTGAAACTGTTGAACAACGTATTGAAATGGCAATGGAATTAGCTGAAATTGAACCTGATTCAATACCGATAAATATCTTAATGCCGATTCCTGAAACTCCGTTTGAAAACTGCCTGGATAAAATTGATGAAGAAAATGTTTTAAGAACAATTGCAGTATTCAAAATTGCTAACCCGAAAGCTGTTATTCGTTTTTGCGGCGGTAGAATGAGATTATCTCAAGAAAACCAAGAACTTGCTCTAAAAACTTGTGTAGAAGGAATCTTAATCGGAAATTACTTAACAACAGTCGGGAAAGAACCAACAGAAGATATTGAAACAGTTAAAAAACTTGGTAAAAACCTTTTACATTAATTCATATTTCAGACTTTTATAGCAATTTAAAATCGCACACATACTTTTTATATATAACATATATAAAAAGAGGTGATGAAGATTGAGAATTGATGAAAATGACCATTTAAACTCAAAACCTGTAAAAAGTATTATACACAGGGCAATATCAAAAGGTTTTGTAAATGTTTTTAGTGATTTTAACATCCCTGAATGCAAAAATGATGCAACTTATGTTGCACCAAAAGATATACCAATGGTAAAAGACCCCGAAGCTGTACTTGCAGATTTACAAGTAAAATGGAACAAGAATGCTAAAGTTAAAGATAGCTTATTTCATGGCAGTGCTCAGGATTTAAATAAATGTTTACAAGGAACACCGTTAGAAGGCTTAGGACAAGCATTCCTTGATGCCCAAGAAAAATACGGAGTAAACGCACTTTTATTAATGAGTATTGCTAAAGTCGAATCAGGTTACGGAGTAGACCCTGCAAGAGATAAGACAGGTGTTCATAAATATAACATCTCGGGATTGAAAAAACGTAGCGGTGGATACCAAAACAACGAAAGTTATGCTCAATGTGTTGATTCATGTGCTTCGTCATTAAAACGTTTATATTTTAATGCAAAACCTGTTCGTGCAACTATTGACCAAATTCGCAAGCAGTATTGCCCAGGAAATCCAAAATGGGCAACAGAAGTTGCAGCAGAGATGAACAGGTTATCAGGTTTAATCATGAGCAATTATACTTAAAGTTATAAATTTTCAAGCGCTGCAATTTTCATGTCTTTAAAGTCAGGAGTTCTGCCTGTCCAGATTTGTTCTGCCGCAAGCGCTTGATGTATGAACATATCAACACCATTAATTGTTTTATAACCGTTTTTTTGTGCAAGTTTTAATAATACGGTTTTCTTCGGATTATAAATCACATCATAAACAACAGCACCCTGAGGTAAAGTTCTAAGCTCGTTTTCTTCAACAGGAGTTAAATCAGCAGCACGGCCTTGCATACCGATTGGAGTTGTATTAACAAGAATCTGAACATCTGATAAATCTCTGATTCGTTCGATTTGATAAACGTTAAAGTCAATATTAGGAAATTTTTCGCGTAAAAAGCTCATTAATTCCATAGAATTTGGAATACTTCTTGTATAAACTTTAATTTCTTTAACCTGACTTTGTGCAAGTGCAGTAATTGCAGCTCTTGCCGCTCCGCCTGTCCCCAGAACCCCTGCGACTTTCCCTGCTAATGTAACATCATCGGGTATTGCTTTTCTAAACCCTATTACATCAGTATTGTAACCCTTCATTGTTTTATCAGGATTAATCACGACCGTATTAACAGCGCCCACAACATCAGCAGAAGAGTCTACCTCATCTAAAAACAACGTAACAGGAAGTTTTAGCGGAATTGTAACATTAAACCCTGAATAGCCGTTAAACTTTAAAAACTTAATCCGATCAACAAGACTGTCAGGTGAGGTTTCAAGAATTTCATAACTAAAATCCATACCTAAACTCTTAAATCCCGCATCATGAATAAAGCTTGAAAGAGAATGCCCTAAAGGATAACCGATAAGCGCATATTTTTGCTTTTCGGTATTTTGAACAGGAACATTAACAGATGTCATATTACCGCTGTATTTTACAGGCTCAGGTGAAGGTATTTGTTCAGGCTTTACCGTAGGCATAAACATTTGAGGGGTTTCAAATTGTTGTTGATAATTTGCTTGATCCTGAACAGAAACTGACTGTGAAAAACTTTGTACAGACTCCGGATTAAAACTGCTGACAAAAGCAGGAGAAGATTCAGTCTTTACAGTTGTATAAGCAGAAGAGGAAAGATTTTCACCCGCACGGGAAGAACCAACATTGATAGATTCTGAATCAGCTCTGCATACAGACTCAGGCAACTCGTATCCTCGTTGCTTCGCTTTGTAAAGTTCAGAATGACAATAATTTTGGGTGGAAACTTCATTTACCCCGTCCATCTGTTTTTTAAGCTCCATAAGAGTAATATTTACCCCTTGAGCTTTCAGCTCTTTATAACGCTTTAATAATTCCATTTTATCAACAGTCATAAGGTTTGTCCTCTTTTTCACATTATACAAAACTTTTTAATTTTGTACAATTATAACTTATTTATTTTCATCTTTTCTGACGAATTTTAAGTCATACCCTAAAATATCCGCGATAATAAGCATTTCCCTATGTGTAATCGTTTCATTCCTGAGTTTGTTTGAAAGGTTCTGCATCGAGTAAGGCTTGTTAAGTCGTTTCCCAAGACTCTGAGCAAGTTCGCTTAAATTTACATTTGCATCAAGTAAAATCTTTTTTAATTCAACAATTATTGACATCATTCACTCCATTTATATATAAACAAATCAATTTAATTATAAATTTATATATTTAGCAGATTAAGATATATAATTATTCTTCTGTCGGCACTGCCTCAGGTGCTTTTTTGTATGAACACTTCATACTTGAACAAGTAATTACCGTACCTTTTTTCAAGACTTTTTTCACAAGTAAACTTCCGCAGTCCGGACATTTTTCACCTGTAGGCTCATTCCAAAGGACAAAGTCACAATCAGGATATTTATTACATCCGTAAAATACGGTACCGCGTTTTGACTTACGTTCAACAATCACACCTTCTCCGCATTTTGGACAAGTTACACCTGTAGATTTGCGATATGGTTTACGGTGCTTGCAATCCCCATTGGTACATTCCATATACTTTCCATATGGACCAAGTTTAAACACCATATCTGAACCACATTTTTCACATTTTTCTTCACAAACTTCTTGCGGTTTTTCTGAAGCATCTTCTTCGTTTGCTCCCTCCATTTCCTGCATAACATTAATTGACATAGTTGTTTTACAGTCAGGATAACCTGAACAGCCAAGGAATTGAGAGCCTGTTCTGCTTGTTCGAAGTAACATAGGCTTTCCGCAGTTCGGACAGTTAATCTTTGTTTCTATCGTAACTTTTTGAGCAGTCTTCATTACCGAATTTACTTCTTCCATAAACGGAGCGTAAAAATCTTGCAAAACTTTTACCCAAACAGCTTCTTTTTCAGCAATTTTATCAAGTTTTTCTTCCATGCCTGCCGTAAATTTATAATCCATGATATCGGAAAACTGACTTACAAGCTGTTTTGAAACAGTTCTGCCTAAAAGTGTAGGGTGAAGCGCTTTGTCCTTCTTTTCTACGTATTTTCTGGTTTGAATTACCGTAATAATCGTTGCATAAGTTGACGGACGACCTATTCCGTATTCTTCCAACGCCTTAACAAGTGACGCTTCATTATATCTTGGAGGCGGCTGTGTGAAGTGCTGTTTTGGTTCAACTTTGCGGCAAGCAACTTTGTCACCTTTTTCCAAATCAGGGATTTTAGCATCAGACGCTTTATCTTCACCGTCTTCCGAGTCATTATAAAGCGTCAAAAAGCCGTCAAACATAACTTTGCTTGTACCTGCTCTTAATGTATAATCACCTGTTTGAATTTCTATAGTTTTATTTGCAATCTCTGCAGGTGCCATTTGAGAAGACATAAATTTTTCCCAAATAAGTTTATACAATTTATATTGATCATTATCAAGATATTTTTTAATACTGTCAGGAGTACGCTCAGGATATGAAGGACGAATAGCTTCGTGAGCATCTTGTACGTTTTGTTTTCCTTTTGCGTAAATATTCGGAGATTCTGGGTAATACTTTTCACCATAATTTTGCAAGATAAAATCATGTGCCATATTTTGAGCATCATCAGAAACCCTAACTGAGTCTGTTCTCATATAGGTAATCAAACCGACAGGAGTTCCGTCAATTTCTATACCTTCATAAAGTTTTTGAGCAACCTGCATTGTCTTGGATACTCCAAAACCTAATTTAGAAGATGCCGCACGCTGCATTGTTGATGTGATAAACGGTGCTGTCGGTTTACGTTTGGTAGTCTTTTTTGTCACCTTTGAAACTTCAAACTGCGACTGCGGATTTGTTAAATAATCAACGATTTTTTGAGCTTCTTCTTTATTTTTAATAGTTTTTTCAACAGCTTTACCTTTAATTTTAGATAATTCCGCATCGAAAAGTTTACCGTCTTTATCTAAATTAGCGTGAATTGACCAATATTCCTGCGGAATGAATTTTTCAATTTCTTCTTCTCTTTCGCAAATCATACGAAGCGCAACAGATTGAACTCTGCCTGCTGAAAGGTTTCTGTTACCGATTTGCTTCCACAGAACAGGACTTAACTTAAAACCTACAAGTTTATCTAAAATTTGTCTTGTTTGCTGAGCTTGCACCATATCCATATCAATGGTTCTCGGGTTTGCAACAGAATGTTTTACGGCTTTTGGAGTAATTTCGTTAAAAACTATTCTATAAATCTTTTCATCAGGAACTTTAAGCACCTGACGAACGTGCCAGGCTATAGCTTCTCCCTCACGGTCGGGGTCGGAAGCCAGATAGATTTTATCAACTTTTTTAGCAAGCTCGTTTAATTTTTTAACAACCTGTTGTTTTCCGGGAATTACTTCAAACTTCGGTTCAAAATTATTGTTAACGTCAAACCCTAAATTATCGGTCGCAGAATCTTTTGTCGGCAAGTTTCTGATATGTCCGTAACTTGCTTCTATTTGAAATTCATTACCTAAAATCTTTTTAATAGTCTTAGATTTTGCAGGCGACTCTACTATCACCAATGATTTTTCTTTAGTTTTACTCTTTGTTTCTGCCATTTATTTTCTCTATACCCTTTTATATCTATCCCCTGCACATTGTTTTATTATGCCCTTAAGCTCTAATGTTGTCAAGTTCATCAACAAATGTTCAACACTCTGTTTAGTTAACATTATCATTTCATCAAACCCCTTATCTTCAATTTCAAGGGCTTGATAAATTTGTTCTTCTTCAGGCGTCATCATCGGAAGCGTTAATTGTTCGCCCGAACTGTCTTTTTTTATTTCCCAGCCTAAAGCATTCAAAATATCATCACTTTCGGTTACTAAAGTTGCACCGTTTTTCAAAAGCTTATAAATCCCTTGTGTATTCGGATTAGAAATTAACCCCGGAATGCACATTAATTCTCTGCCTTGTTCAAGTGTTAAATTAGCAGTAATCAATGCTCCGCTTTTTAAAGAAGCTTCAGAAACCAAAGTTCCGTATGATAAACCCGAAACAATTCTGTTTCTTTGCGGAAATCTGAATTTCAACGGTTCAAATGTCGGATAGTATTCTGTGACAACCGCGCCATAACCGTTTTCGATATTTTGATAGAGTCCTTTGTTGCTTGCGGGGTATGTAAAATCAAAACCGCTTGCAATAACTCCTATTGTTTTTAAATTATTTTCAATAGCGCAAGTGTGAGCTACCGTATCAATTCCTGATGCTAATCCCGATACTATACAAATATCTGTGTTTGCCAGTCCCGCTAAAACTTCTTTTAAATCTTCACGTCCGTTATAACTTGCTTTTCTGGAACCCACAACAGCTAACGTTTTTTCTAAATTACAATCAAAAAGTTTACCCTTATAGTATAAAACCGCAGGAGGATTATCAATATTTTTCAATAACTTAGGATAATTATCATCTTCAAGGGTCAAGAAATTTATCCCGCGGGTTTCCACTTCGGTAAATGTTCTGTCTATATCAACTTTATCTCTTAAGTTTAAAAACTTTTCGGCTTTTTTAACACTTAGTCCGTCTATATTTTTCAAATCGTTTAAAGAACAATTGAAAGCTTTTTCAATATCACCAAAATAGTTATACAATTTTTGTATAAATAAACTGTCAATCTGTTCAATAGAAGAAAATGCAATCCAATATTTACGCTTCATCTTTTTTATTTATTCTCTCAATAAGCTTTGCTGTACTCTCTTTTTCTTCTTCAGTTATATCAAGATTCATATAGTCTTCCAAATACTCAATCGCATCTTGATAGTCACCTCTTGCCATAAATAATACTGCAACTTTTTTATAAGCAGGCGGGAATTTATTGTTTGTTGCAATAGCTTTTAAAAAGTTTGAAATAGCTTTATCTATCTCATCATTTGCCTGATAAGCTTCTGCAAGATAATAATAAATTAACTCATTATCTTGTTTATACTCTAATACGTTTTCTAAGTTTTCAATAGCAGAATCGTAATTTCCGAACTCAAAATAAACTTTTGCCAAATCATAATAAGCATCATAATTATCAGGCTGACGTTCCAAAATATAAGTCAATTCATCTATTGCCAAATCACCCTTCGCATCTTCCATATAAAATCTTGCTAAGTAATGTCTGAAAATAATATCGTCAGGAAGCATATCTATTGCGTAAGATAATATATTAATACCTTCACCAAGGCGTCTTTGTTTATAATACAAATCTACAAGATTAATATAACATTGAGCTAATTCTGGATTTAACTCAATACATCTTAAGTAATTTTTTTCAGCTTTCTCATCATCACCGATATTAGCATAACAAAGCCCGAGGTTATTATAAATTTCAGCACTGTCCGTTTCTACTTCCAAAATTGAAGTAAACAAATCAATTGCACCGTTCCAGTCTTTATTTTTAAAACATTCTATCGCTTTATCAATTTTTTCTTTCATAATTATTACCCTCACCCTTCCCCTCTCCCGCAAGCAGGCGAGGGAATAAAGACTAATTACAATCCTAAAGTCATATTATCATCAGAACCTGAACCGATGTTTTTAATAACAGTTCTGGTATTACCTTGAGCATCAAAACTTTTCGGTTTCATTGTCATTTTAATTTTATCGGCATAAATTGTTCTTACACCTTGGGTTATGCTTGAACGTCCCGTAAAATAAGCTTCGTTAGGTTTATTTGTTCCCGCGCCCGGATATAATGTAACTTTAGGTCCTGCCGCATAGTAATCCTGATACCAAATACGAACATTTCCGCTTGCGTTAAAAATTGATTTTTTCTGATTATATTCCTGATAGTTTGATTTTAATACCAACTTAGACCCATCATCAGAAACAGTTGTAGAAGTTGTATTACCGTAAGCTGTTAAGTTACCGCTTGTCGCGTCATAAACAAACCTGTCAGCATAAGATTCGCTTTTTTCCTGTTTAACTTTAGCATTACCAATTAAAACAAGTTTTTTTAAATCGCCGTTTTTGTCTGTTGTGATTTCTGCACGATTAGAAAAAGTTTCAATTTCTTTATAAAGCATTGTAACAGCACCTGTTGCCGTCATCAAGCCTGTTTTTGTATCATACTCCTGAACATCTGAATTAATTACAACTACAGGAGTTTTACCTTCAAAAACTACTGATTGAGTATCGCCTTCGGCTCTTATTACCTTTGAAATCAAAGAAACTTTCAAAATGTTTGCTTTAACTTCTCTTTTTTTATTTTTCTTTATTTCAAAAGCGTAAGGTTTATCATAAAAAGTTGCAGTATCGAGTTTTTGGTCTTTTGTAACATTTACATCTGCACTTTCTCCAACAACTTTCAAATCATCAACAGAAACTTTTACATTACCGTTAAATTTAATTTTGTTATCAGATTCGTTAAATGTCTGAGTCTTAGATTCAATAATCAAGTCAGATGCAGACACCCCTAAACCTGTTAATAATAATACAGAAATTATTCCGATTAAAAACTTTTTCATATTACTTTTTATCCTCATAAACTTTTGAAACAGTGTTTCCCTCAATTTTAAAACTGCTGTAATCAGGGCTTATAGTAATTTTATCGGCAGTTGATAAAAGTTCGTTACCCTTTTGAATTTTAATATGCCCCTCAGCAACAACAGGCGTATGTGAATTATACCAATAAAGCCTGTCTGCACTGAGAGTTATTCCGTCCTTTAAAACAATAAAAGTATCATCATAAAGAGTAATATTACCTTCTTTTGAGTTATAAGTCCCCTTTGAAGATTCAAAACTCATAGATACTTCATTATCTTTGTAAAAATTACCGATAACCCCGTTAAGTTGGGCTTCCCCCATTGAACTGTCCCATTTGCCGTTTTCACCGTAAATTTCCCAGAATTTCTGGTCATCTTTTGTTTCGGTCAAAATAACACCGTTCACTAAAGCTTCCTGCTCATCTCCATTTACCTGCAATTGTTTACGATTAAAATCATGCGTAATAATGCCTGCAGTGATAAACGCCCAAGCTAAAACGGCTCCTATAGCACCGAAAATAACAAAATACAGCCTTTTCTTTTTTGGTAAATCTTTCCAGTTCATATACTAAATTCTAGCACAAAAAACGCTCAAATTAAAATAATAGCAAAAATTTATTTTTCAAGTTTTATATTTTACATAGGAGTAATATGATTAGTTATTTATCTATAAAACTGACGGGGCTGCCTGTAAGTAAGCTTAAACATAACAATATTCCGCAAAATGCAATAACCTATAATATTGTAGAAGGTTTATCCGCTAAAAAAGGAAAATATTCTGTAATATCTTTTTTTGACTCCCTTGGGAACCTTATTAAAATCCGCTCAATACATATAAAAAACAGTAATATAACAAAACTTACAAGCGAATATTCAGCGGATAAAATGGTTATAAATTCAACTGTTGAAAATAACGAAAACATCATCTGCCGCCGCAAAAAAATTATTCATCCAGACCTCTTTTTCACGAAAGAAACCATTTTACCGGATGAAGAATATTCAATACATAATTTAGGTAAATTAAGGAAAAAATACTTACCAAAAATTATTTCATACATAACTAACTGGGACGGACAAAAACCTGTTCTTGAGTACCAGAACGTAAATAAAAGACTTCAATCTGATACCGGACTGGAACTTCTGCCATTATGGATTTCATCACTCAAAGAACATTGCATTCAACATTTGGCAAGATACAGAATAAGAGAAGAAAACCTTGAAGATATAGCACCGTTAGCAAAATCAATTTCGTTAGATGAACTTATAGAACAATCTGAAAGTGCAAAAAAATATTTAGAAATAAAAGGTAAAATAAGCGGAGTTACAGATTCTTCATCAGGACAAGTTTATATTGTGCGCGGAAGTGATGATAATGTAGAGTTAATAGATACAATAGCTCATGAATATCAGCACGTAAAAGATATATCAGACACATTACGACTTGAAGATAACTACAAATTAGCTGAAACTTATTTTGAAATGCTTTCAATGCAAAAAGAACCTATAAAAAAATCTGATCCGGCGTACGAAATTTTATGGAAACTGCTTAATGAAAAATCCGACTACACCTCAAGTTGTAATGCTGGACATCATGATGATATGCTTGCAGAAAAAAGAGCAATCGCAAAAGGAAAAGAACAAACAGACTTGTTTTACAAAATTATTGAAGCAGTAAAAGACTTATTATCTTAAAACTTCTATTTATCATATAATATGATTATAAAAAATAACAGGAGAAAGTTTTGTTAGCATACACTTATAAACAACACGGGATTTTTGAACTGACAGAAAAAGACAAACCGAAATTGCAAGATCCGCAAGATGCAATTGTACGCGTTACAATGAGCAGTATTTGCACAAGTGACTTACATATTAAACACGGCTCAGTGCCAAAAGCTGTTTTAGGAATAACAGTAGGTCATGAAATGGTCGGGATTGTAGAAGAAATCGGCGCAGATGTCAAAAATATAAAAGTCGGTGACAGAGTAACTGTTAATGTTGAAACCTTTTGCGGTAATTGCTTTTTCTGCAAGAACGGTTTTGTTAATAATTGTACGGATAAAAACGGAGGCTGGGCTTTAGGCTGCCGTATAGACGGCGGACAAGCCGAATATGTTCGTGTTCCGTTTGCAAATCAAGGTTTGAATAAAATTCCTGATACTGTATCTGACGAGCAGGCACTTTTTGTCGGAGATATTCTTGCAACAGGATTTTGGGCAGCTCGTATATCTGAGATAAAAGAAGATGATACAGTCTTAATTATCGGAGCAGGACCTACAGGAATATGCACTTTACTATGTGTAATGTTAAAAAATCCTGAAAAAATTATTGTATGCGAAAAAGATGAAGCCAGAAGAAATTTTGTAAGAAAATACTATCCTAAGGTAATAGTAACAGAGCCTGAAAACTGTCTTGAAACTGTAAATAAAAAAAGCAAGCATAATGGAGCTGATGTTGTTATAGAAGTTGCAGGAACAGAAGCTTCTTTCAAAACAGCTTGGCAAGCAGCCAGACCAAACGCAACAGTTACAATAGTTGCACTATACGATAAACCTATGATTTTACCATTACCTGATATGTATGGAAAAAACCTTACATTTAAAACAGGAGGTGTAGACGGTTGCGACTGCCAAGAAATATTATCTCTGATTGAACAGGGTAAAATCGATACAACACCTCTAATTACACATAAATTCCCACTTCAAAATATAGAAAAAGCATATGAAATATTTGAAAACAAACAAGAAAATGTTATAAAAATTGCTATTACTAACTAATACAAAAAAATAAAAGGAGATAAAATTATGAAAATTTGTATTCCAACAGCCGACGGCAAATTATGCGGACACTTTGGGCATTGTGATTCTTTCACATTTGCAGAAGTAAACCCTGAAACAAACGAAATATTAAATATTGAAGAAAAAATACCGGAAGAAGGAATCTCATGTCAGAGTGCTTCTTGGATAGCAGAACAAGGAATAAGTAAAGTTCTTGCAGGTGGTATGGGTGGAAGACCTTTAATGGTTTTTGCCCAAAATGAAGTAGAAGTTGTTACAGGTTGTCCTGAATTACCGATACAAGAAGTTATTGAAAAATATTTATCAAATACTCTTGAAACCGGTGAAAATGCTTGCGGCGGCGAAGGTCATGATCACCATCATTGCCACGGACATCATCATGGCGAAGGTCATCATTGCCATTAAGAAGTAACCTCTTTTCAATTTTGATAATTCACTTACCCTACACATAATAAAATACAGGATAACTAATGTCATCCTGTATTTTATGGTGGACTTTGACATACAGCTTAACACAACAAATTCGTAAAAATATTGCGTAGCTTACGATTTGAACACATTCTACATCTACAGTTTTTCACATCCAAAATTCCAAAATCCTACGTGCAAAAACTGCAGATATATTTTATTTAATAAATTCTTGATTTTGGCATGCCAATCATGTATTATGTAAAAGCAAACCCTCTAAAAATTAGAGGGCTTACTAAATAGTCTGTCGAGGTCTCAATTCAGCAGACTATTTTCTTTTTTCTCTTTGAGATAATGCACTGCCTGCCGCTGTTTTAGAAGCTTTACTGGTTCTTCCATCACGTAAAACTTTTGATGCAGCACTTGCAGCTCTTTTACTGGTTACTTTTCTAGCCATTTTTCTTTCTCCTAATTTATCCCCCTTACGACTATCGGGTTCGTATAACATGAATTATTATAGCAGTTTTTCAAACGGGCATGTGGAAAATTCCTCTTTTTTAAGAGTTTCATGCCAAAAACGTTACAATATTTCATAGAAAAATAATCAAGCTTCTACATTAGTATAAGTTGAATCATAAATATCTTGTAAATTTTTACCATCATAAATCCAGTATCTGCAAGGTGCAACATTATAAGGTAAATCTAATAATTGTCTTGTCAAAGCTGTCAATGAATATTCATCATGACCAAATATAACTTTTTTTGCATTTATAGTTTTAATCACAATTTCAGGATTTTTAACATATACAAGATTTGAACCAACAGGAATACCCATCTCTTCAAAATTTAGCATTGGTCTATGAAATTGCTTAGTCGCATTTTGCTCTTCTTTTGTAACCCCTTTATTTAAAGCTTTATCTACATCAGAAGTAAGTTCATTAACAGCTAATTCTTGTAATAACGGAATTACTTGATCAGGCTCAATATTAAAAAATTCTCTTTTAGGATTAACCCGATTATGTCTAAAAGCATTGTGAATAATATTTTCTATTTTCGTACAATCTTCTACTTCTCCAGCCCATAAGCACTCAAAAGGAAACGGAACACCTGTTGAATATAATTCTGACATCCTAGCCTGTAAATCTTTTCGTTGAGTTTTACCTATCTTTATAAGATTTGGCATTGCTTCATTTCTTAAAACGTATACTATTTCATATTTTTCAGCCATTACTTTCCCTTTCAATTATATTACTCTTTTATAATATACACTGCCCCTAATTATATTTAATACGTTTTTCCAAAATTTGTCATCAATCAAAAGTTGTATTTTTGTTATGATTTGAATATAAAAAATAATATTGTTTGAATTCTGTGTTTATGATAGTTTCTAAATAATAAAAAATTAGAGGATATATGTATGGTAGACATTCAATATTTAGATAATGAAAGAATTAAACTTTGGGAAGAAATCAATTTACTTAAAGGAGCTTTACATGAACTTTCTCAACGAAGTCCCGAAGATTTAAAAACGGCAAAACAAAACTCCAAAGATACAAGCATGTTTAGAAATCGTGCAGAAACAAAATTAAATGAAATAAATCTTATACAAGAGTCTTTATCTGATTTGTTAAATAAGATGAACGAACATTTTGTAAATATTACTGATAAAATGAATAAAATTGCAGGATTTTATAATTCTTCAATAGAAAAAAGTAATAAAATTATTGAAATACATAATGAAATAAACTCATCAGTCGAAGAGTATAGAAAACAAATTGACCTCATAAATGCAGATATTGATATTTGTCACACTAATCTTAATAACTCAAAATATTACATGAAAAAATGCAAGAACAAGAATCAAATTCTAATAACTATGAAACTAAAATTATATTACTTCATAAAAGAATTTTAAGTATTTCAGAAAAAATTACTCAGTTGCATAACGAAATTTTTGGATATGATGAAGAAGACGAGGATACAAAATCATCGACACATGTCAATGGCTTAAAAGATGATTTAGAATCTTCATATGATGATTTGAATTCTAATTTTGAAAATTTAGAAAATGAATTTGATAACCTTAAAAAAGAAAAATTTGAAGAAATTGATGATAATTATACAAAAAAGGTGAAAGTTTTTGAAGAATTGCAACAGCATATTACTTCTTTACTACCTGGAGCTATGTCGGCAGGATTAAGTTATGCTTATTACGAAAAAAGACAAGATGAAATAGAAGAACGAAACAAGTCTGATATTGTGTTTATTATTGCTCTTATTACATTAACCCTTATATCATGTATTCCGTTTGCTTTAGGTAGTTTCTTATTCTTTATTAAAGGACTTGATATTCAAGATATTATACTTGATACACCAAGAATTGTTTGTGCAACTTTGCCTTTATATGCTCCAGCATTATGGTTAGCATATTCATCTAATAGGAAATCTAATCTTTCTAAAAGACTTATAGAAGAATATACACACAAAGAATCTTTAAGTAAAACATTTGAGGGTTTAGCAAAACAAATAGAAAATTTAGGAGACGATGAAGTATCTAACAACTTAAAAGTTAAACTTTTATACAATATCGTTAGTATGTCTTCAGAAAATCCTGGTTCACTTATTAAAGGTTATAATAAATCAGATCACCCATTTATGGATATTATTGATAAAAGCACAAATCTTACCAATGCACTTGAAAAATTATCTCATTTGCCTGGTATAAAGAATATTGCAACATCATTATTAGGTAAAGTTGAAACACATCAAGAAGAAAAAATTCAAAAGGGATTAGAAGTCAACAAATCTTTATCTGAAGATGAATAGATTAAAGTAAATATACATAAACACTTGACTTTTTAGTAGAAATAGTTTATAATGAAGTGCCACTAGTTAAGAAATGTAAAATATTTGACATAATAAGCAATTTGTATGATTTACAAAACTTTATATAAATATACAATTAGCATGTTAAATATTTGACCATGCACATATTAATATTAAAATAATAATAGATTTACTCATGTATCATATATATAAATCGATACACAGAGTCATTGAAACGCCCGTAGTGGCGTTTCTTTTCTATATTTTTGCATAATTTTGTTTTGCATTAATTATGTATTTATAATTTTCCTGATCAATTATTTCTTTTGGAATAGTATAAAAATATGCAGTTTTTAGAAAATAATATTTATTACCATTTTCTGGTGTGATTTCTACTAAATGTATTCTATATTTTCTATTAATGAGTTCTAAAGTATATGTATTACCATTTTTATTAATAATTACCTGTTCTTTATCATTAGCATGAAGAATTATTGGTTTTATCCAAGAAGATAATAGTACTCGTGGAATACAAAACTCACCAGGTGTTCGAGGTAATGAACTTTTTCCAGACTTTCTAAATTCTTTTTTTAACTTTAGTTTACCACCTTTTTTCTTTAACATTTTGTTAGTATATTCAATAGTACATATATGATTGAAAATATCTAATTTTTGTTCAAATGGACAAGTTAGACAATCATAAAAATCATTATTATAACAATTTTTTACTTCTAATTTATCACAAGATAGCAATTTATCCTTTAGAAAAACTCTACCGCCTTGAAACATTACTGGTGAAGAATTGTTAAAAAAATCATTCATTAAATCATTATAACGATCATTTACAAGTCGCACAAAATCAAAGTTTCTACCATCATAATAGTTTTCAAGTCTTGATATATTAGGTAACCAGTTTATATCATTACTCATAATAATTTGGCTCCCATATAAAAATATTTACTTTATCTGCAGACAAAGGTGTTGAAGTAATTAAAGACAAATTTGTCTTGCTTTTTAATGTTTCCACTAACTTTACTTTAGTTTTATTTGCATCTGGTAATTTTATAGCATCTCGATTAGCATAAGAAATTATTCCTGTCAAAAAATCTGTTATCTGAATCAGTTCCGATTGATGAGACAATACTTCTTGAATTTTAAGAATTTTAGCCCTTTTTGAAAGATAATTTTCTAATGTATGAATTTTTTGTGAACTATTTATATTTTTTCTATCTAAATAAATATTATAAAAATTATCTTTATCTATAATCTTCTCTAATGTTACATAAAACATTTTATAATACCAATCTTCATAGGTTTGATTATGAATATTATGTTCAAGTTTATGTAAATCTTTATTTTGAAATACAACTGCCCTAAATTTTAAATCATCAGTATTTAAAAACAAGTCTAACAACTCTAAATAAAAATCTTCTTTTGACTTTGACACTGTTTTCCATTTTGTTTCAGCAAAAGGGTATATAAAATGTTTTTTCTTTAATTCCCTTATAGATTTTGATAACTCTTGAACTTTTTGTTTAGGATACCTAATACTGCCAAAGACCATTGCCCGTTGTCCATCATATTCTAAATGGCAACTTTCATCACAATAAATATTTATTTCTTCGTGTTTATTAAACATGTTATCCCCAAAATTATTATTATACATGAGTATACATGAAAAAAGCATAATCGCAATAATATATTAAAATCTTATATTCTTTATAAATTTGTTTGTTAACAGATGACAGGAGATTTTTATGTATTACTTTCCCAACCTAGATGAAAAAACACGACAATGCATGCTTAGCGAACTAGAACTGGATATGGCAAAAGGGTTGTTTTATGACCCTTTATCCATGACAAGTTCTTATTTGCTGACCTACAGACGATTACTGAAAGAATGTTGCATAAACGGTACTCCCGAAACTCTGCAAAAGAAACTTACTCCTGCTTTCTTTAGACAAAAAGATAGGAACGGGCGAAAAATCTCTGCAAACATCTCACAAATGGTTGCATTTTCTGACTTTAATCGCTATTATGTGCGTGCATTGTTGGTGCGTGCCATTCGAGAGAACAAAAAGCTTTCTATTTATCGTGCCAAACAATCTGAAAACGTGCGAAAGGAGAGTTGTGCTAGTTTGAACAAAGTATATTCTGACAAAATGCAAATGCAACAAATGCTTGAATTGTTTAGAGATTATCGACGACTATTCGGGCTGAAAAATCAGCCCGAATTACTGAAACCAAATTCTGGTTTGAGTTTGCAATTTGTTGAAAAATCCTAAATCTGAATTTAGGGTTTTCTGTTGTGAAAATTTTGTTTTATCGGCTGTTATGGCTTTTGACTGCTATGTGTGATTATTTTGCAGATAGTTCTAAAGCCATGCAAATGTTAGAGGAATTATCCGAAAATGAGGAGTTTTGAGAGTTATTTGCAAACGATTTTCTGTCTATGACAGGATTTTACCCACTTTCACTTTTTAGAAAACTTTTCTAAGTATTTTCTCTGTTTTTGTCTAGAATTTCCGAACTACTGATTTGAAGTTCGGATTTTTTAGCATTTCAGCCAAGACCTCGCCTATGGCATTATTAGGCATTTTGGCTTTTTGATTGATGTAGAGGATTTGCAACAAAATTTTGATAGAGGATATGCTCATTTTATGGTCTTTGAGTAGAATTCGCAAGCATTGCAACCATTCGACATCGTTTTGAGAGTACAATCTTTTTTGAACTTGACCTGTTTTAACCCTATGTGTGATTATTAGTTTTTCTGTATCGTATGTTCTTAATCTGTCGGGAGTAATCTCTAGCATGTCAGCTACCACAGCCGTTGTTAGCATTGCCGTATCTTTATCGAATTCTTTTCTTTTTGCCATATTTCTACCTCGTATCTTTTCGATGATATTACATTCTGTAGCTTATGACTATTTGGGTATGATTATTTATGAAAAGACTAAATAAATTCATACGAAAACACTATTTACTTATTTATGGTTTTTGATTAGCATTATTTTGGTTATTGGCTCAAAGAATGCAGGAGAAAGTATGAGAAACATTTTGAAAAACAGAAAATTCTATATTATTTTAGTATTGTTGACATTATTCGGTGCAGGATATTATTTTTCTACTCCCAAAATTGTTGAGATTACTATGAATGATGTCGTTACACAGATTAACAACAATGATTTTGTTACTGCAAAAAAAAGATTTGATTTAGCACGACACATTAACAATATTGCAACAAGAAAATATATTAGACAACTAAGTGATATATGTATTAAAAAAATTGAAACTAACGATTACAACTCTGTGAAAGAGATTATTGGCTTTATAGAACAGTTATCACCATCTAAAGATACTGAATATGCAAAAAAACTTATTACTTTAGGAAAAGCAAAAATGGGAATTGGCTTACAAGACAAAGCTACAAAATATTTTGATATTGCCATTATTTTTGACCCTAGTTTAGCTGACATTTATCTTCAAAAAGGAAAAGCTTTATTGAAAGCAAATGAAAATTGCCAGTACGATTGTGATTATTCTGATATGTTAAAATTATTCAGCACAGCAATTGATTTAGATGAAAATCTTGCCGGGGCTTATGCTTATAGGGGCACGACCTACTATTCCAGTGAAGAAACATACGCACAAGCTATAGATGATTTTAACAAAGCAATCGCCCTTAATAGTAGTAAAGAAGCAAGTGCAATAGCGTACTGTTACAGAGCCGTAGAAAAATATAACGAAAAAGATTTTGACGGTTTTGTGCATGATCGTAGTATTGCGTTAGGACTGAAAAATGAATTAAATGATATAGTAGATTATTCAAAAGGCTTTAAAATGCTACATCAAGCTGAACAATTAATGTGTGCATTATATGATAAATGCTTTTAAGAAAGGGAAATTATGAAAAAGAATATTTTATTTTCGATAGTTTTATTATTTGGAATTGCAATATTATCTACAGGTTGTATTAAAGCTGATAGTACAATAACTTTTGACAATCATGATAATATGAAAGTTGAAACAACTGTTCTTTTCCCTCGAGAATTAATGGCATATTCAGATAATAATACGTCAAATGAAGATTTAACTAAAGATATAACAACTATAATTGATGGGGCAAATATTGAAACAGAAGTTCAGGAAGTAGATACGAAAGACGGTATTGGCAATAAAAGAATAGAAATTTGCAAGAATATATCAAAAATCAAAAAAGTTGAAAAAATAGCATTTATCGTTCCAAAAACTACTGGAACAAGTGTTTTAACTATCAAAAATTATATATTCTTTAAAAAATATCTTTTTGACGGAAAATTAGAAGAATCTGAAAAAGTAAAATCTTCAGAAACCAATATGAATCCTAATGACCTTATTTCATCAAAAATTAAGATTCAATTACCGACACAAGCAATATGGATTAAAGCGAATACAGCAATAAAAGATACAGATAACAACAATACTTATATATGGAAAATCGATTATACAGAAGTTAATCCTATTAATGTTGAATTTTGTATGCTTAACTGGTATGCAATTATCGGAACAGTTATTGTTTTATTATTGTTAACTTTATCTCTTTTTTATTCGGGTAAAGGAAATTTTGATTTTAGTGCAATTTTAGCAAAATCTAAAAAGTTTTTTGAAAATAATGTGCCCTCAAAAGCAAAAAATTCTACTACAGAAATAAAGACTATTGTTAAATCAAAACAGAAAGGAAATCCTGTAAAGTTTATTGTTATTAGTCTTCTTATTTTAATCATAATAGGAGTTTCTGTTTTCTTTTCATTACCGACAATATGTAATCTTCTTGTTGATAATAGTATTAAAAATGTTTATGTTGGCGAAATTGCAACAGCAACAAAAATGGTTGAAGTTGCAAATGTTATAAATCTTGATAAAAATACAGACCTTTCTGTAGAAATTTTTGCAAAAGGAGTTGCAGAAATAGAAAATAACGATAATAAAACTGCAAAAGCTTTTTTTGACTTAGTAACAAAAACAAAAACTCAGAATAACAAGAAATATGCAACAGAACTAACAAATAAGGCTATTAAAGCATTAAATCAAAATCAATTAAGCAAATGTAAATCTTTAACAGAAGCTGCTACAAAATTTGATATTGAAACGGTAAAGAAAAATACTCCAGAATATTCAAAGAAATATCTTGACCTTTTTACTGCTAAGAAATACCAAGAAGCACTTATTGTAAGTGATATTTTACTTTTATTAAACTCCGAAAATCATGAACACTGGTTTAGAAAAGGTTTAACTTTAATGAACTTAAATAAAAATAAAGAGGCAATAGAAGCTTTTACGAAAGCAATAAATTTGAGAAAAGATTTTGGAGTTGCATATATGAATAGAGGACTTATTTACTTTAACAAACTATCAGAATATGATAAAGCCCTTGAAGATTTTAATAAAGTAATAAGTTTTAGTTTCGATAAAAAACAAATGGCTATTGCAAGACTTAGTATGGCAAAAATAAACTTGAAAAAGAAAAATTATCGTAAAGCTATGGATGAAGCATGGATGGCAAAAGATCTTTATAATGCTTTAGGTAATTTTGAGATGGCTGATGAAAGTTATAACTTGTTTGAATATGCAGCACAACTAGAATGTGACAGGCCAAACGGATACTGTTATTAAGGAGGTAATTATGAAAAATTTAATATTAATATTTTTGTTTTTAATATTACCAACAAATTATTGCTATGCAAGCAATCTTAACGAGATTATGTATGGTATTCGTGGCGGTATTGACATTCTTTCCGATGTGAACAGGTTACGGGGACAGATCAATCAAACCAACGCTCAACAGCAACAACCAAAAGAGCAACAGTTGCCGGAAACTTCACAAACTTCTTTTCCACCTGTTGATACAAACTATTATTATACTCCCCCACAACACCAAAATAATATTTCAACAAAAAAAGAAGAAATTAATACAGAAAAAATTTTAATTCCGATATTTAACAATGAAACAGGCTTATATGGTTATCAAACTCCACAAGGTCAAATGATAATTCAGCCACAATTTGAAGATGCAAAAATCTTTTCAGAAGGATTAGCTGCAGTTTACAATGGTCAACGTTGGGGATATATTAATACAAAAGGGGAGTATGTTATTTCCCCGAAATTTGGAGGATATTCTGGAGACGAAGAAATTATTGTTAATCCATTTATTAACGGAACCGCTGCAGTATATTTAGGTGACGATAATGCTAACGGCTTTGCTGATATTAAAGAAAAACAGTATGCTCTCATTAATAAAAATGGTGAAGTTATAAAATATTATGACTTAATATTTCCTAACTGGTATGGTTATAGTCAAGGAAATGTAGGAGAATATCAAGTAGTAATCGGTGAAGATTCTTATATAATAGATAGTCAAGGTAACATATTAGAACAATACTACTTTTGATGATAATCTATATTTATTTAAAATCTGGAATTTATGGCATAAATTCCATCATATCAGCAGACTCACCTACAGATATAATTAATGGATTAAAATAATTACTAATGTAATCTATTCTATTTTTTATACAGTTAGCATTCTCTGTATATTCAATTTTTCTAACAATCGTATCCAATGATAGACTATTATCTACAAACTCATCAACAAGTGTAAAATCTAATTTTTCAATACAAAATGCATTATCACCATGTTTTTGTTCAAAACTATAATCTTCATAATAATAAAAATCAGACAACGATGATCTATATTTTGGAGATATACATATAATATGTTCTCTTGTTTTAAAAATAAAAACAAATCTATCTAATTTTTGTCGTTTACCTATAATTTTATAAGCAACCGCTAATAATTCACAATTCTCATTTAAACTGATACCATAACATTTAATTTTATAATTATTCTTTTCGAAAAGTTTTAAAATATTATTTTCTTTTATACTAATTAAATAGCCAGATTTAATATTTTTCCATAAATTATTTTTAAAAAGATTTTTAGAATATAGAACAAAAATATCACCATTAAACAACCATTTCAAAATAGAATTCGTTTTAACATTAGGATTATTTTCCTCATTAAATAACCTTTTGACTTCCTTTACAATAAGCTCTCTCTTATCATATGTCAGTTTAAAACTTTCTTTGTAAAATATATTATTTAAATGTAAATAATTTCCTTTTATTCCAATATAAGAAACTATATTTATCTTTTTTTGACTAAAAAATTCTTCAAAATTTTCGTTATTGAAACTTATTAAATATCGCTGTTGAGGAAAAAAATTATCAATATCCATATTAAGTTACCTCATATATTAACAGTTTATTATTTCTCCAGTCAAAATTTTCAGGATCTGCTTCACACATCCAAACTATCATAGGTTTATATAATCTTCCACCATTTTTTAGCATAGAAAAAAACTCAGACCTTGATTTACGAATTTTTTCAATTTTAAACCTATAGCTTTCAATTGGAATATCAATCTCATCTTGATTTTCATCAAATTCGACAACATCATTCCAAATAAACTCTTCATTATTTGGGTAACTATGTATAAGATTTAATGCTAAAGAATATAAATTTTGCCGTAAATTCATATCCATTTCATAACAAGTTTGTCCGCAAATTTTACAAATATACCTTTGTTTTCCATGTTTATGACCATTTTTAATCCATTCATGAATATGAGATTTTTTTTGATTTGACATCTTTCACCTTTTGTATTGTTATGTATTGATATTATGTATAGGCGAAAATAGTTATAATGTCAATATTTTGGCTATATTGTTAAAAAACATTACAATTCCTTAAGATTTTTCAAAATAATGTTTTTATATATCCACAAGTTAAAACTCAAAAATAAAAATCATTCTTTGAGAGAAAGGAATTTTATGAAAAAAGATTATCAAAAATCTCTAATCAAAAAAATTGATACAAGTTGAACAGAACAAGAAAAACAAGAGATTAAACAGCTTATCAAAATCATCTTGCAGGCGATTTTAGCTGTTTAACCTCTCTCGGAGATTACATCTCCAATTTATATGTAACTGATCATTGACCAAGCTACACATGACAGTTTAGTGTAAACAAAACTAAATATCTACAGGCTTTGGCTGTAGGTATTTATAAGAAAATAAGGAGGTCCATATGGACAATCTAAAATGTGGTGATAACACCGAAAATTATGTAATGCTTTCAGCATTTAGCTTTAGCACTCTCAAAAAACTCGGAATTCATGAATCCGTAATGGAAAAACTTAAAAAGTGTAAATTTGCGGATTTAGAACACGAGATTTTCGAAATCTCTGATATTACAGAATTAGAAGATCTTGAATTGTTGACTAATTTATATGTAGGTACGATTTTTAACAAATTATATACCGAAGATGAAGTAATTAACAATGTTTTCGAAATTGAATTGCCTGAAAGCTTTATTCCATACTCTTTACAATTTAACGATGTAATGCCTATTATAGTATGGAAAAATTATGTTTTTGAAGCTAAAGTAAGCCGATACAATCAATTAATTATTAGTTGTGTCGGGAAAAATATACCTGTTGAATACATTTATTTTCGATTAGCCTCTGATTAATAAATAATCCATTCAACGGTAGAAAAGAACGAGGATATACCCTCGTTCTTTTCTTTTACTCACAATACATAAATGAAAGGAAAAACAAAATGACAAAATATTTATCTATTGAAAATAACTGTTTAATATATAATTACACTGATAAAAACGGTGATTTACAGTCAGTTAAAATTGCAAATTACTTTCTTAACGGTTTATTTACTTTAAAGATGATTACAGATACAAAAAATTCATACAAAATTACCGAAAAACTTGTTTTATGACTGACAAAAGAACAGCAACCCGACAAACGATATATCAAAATCATTGAGGGTAATGATGAAATAGACTACAAAAGCTTTTTCAAGACTATTCATAAAGACATTGTAGGATTATACGAAGATTTTAACAAAAAGCGATATCTTTTGCTTATGCAAATGCTTTACGAAAATCTTAAATCCGTTGTAATATATACAAATTTTGGCTATCAACCAAAAGAAAAAAGTTATATTCTAGGCAACAAAAAGATTTTAATTGATACTCAAACAATTGAGGATTATCCGCAGTTACCTGATAATATTTCATTTACAGATGAAGAAAAACTCCAAATTCTGCCTGCAAATGACTTAATTCCAAAACTTTATGAATGTGAAAATCCCGAACAAGTTCTTGATGAATTTGTGCAAACATTAATCAAAACTTTTGACGCCCCAATTCTAATTGCAATAGCTGTTGTAATCGGTTGTTGCTTTTTTGAACTTTTTATATCAAATACTCAGGGTTATCCTTACGTCATATTTTACGGTGAATCAAATGCGGGTAAATCAACCATTGTTCATATTTTAGCTTCAATTTTTGGAATAACGAATATGACAAAACTTACAAGCGGAACATCAACAATGGTAAGTTTGAGATTTCAATTAGAAAAAGTCAATAATTTTCCTGTTTTCTTTGAAGAACTTGACAACAGGCGAATGCAAAATATTGAAGATTTAGGCAAAGACAGTTTTTCAGCTACTCCTCGTAAAAAATCATCGAAAGACGGAAAAGAGATTGTAACCGAGATAAATACTACTTTTTGTGCGGGAACAAATCATTTCTTTGAAAATATGACTTTTGCAAACTTTTCAAGATGTATTCCAGTAAACTTAAAACGGGATAAATATGATTTGAGCGACTTTAAGTATCATTCAAAAGAAGAATTAACAAAACTTTCTTGTTTTCTTCCGAAAATCCTATTTTACCGTAATAAAATTCTTGATTTTTACTACAAACAATACAAAATTGCTCAAAAATACTGTAGCTTTGCGAGAATATGCAATAATATTGCTATTGGAATGGCTATATGAACTGTAATTAATGACATTTTAGGTAAAGAAGTCGTTAATACCGAAGATTTAGCTAAAAATTATCTTGATTACTTTGAACAGTATCTTGATACCGAACTTTCTTTTGGTGATGTCTTTTTATCTGATGTATATAAGTTATTCAATAAAAAAGAACTGATATATGGCAGAGATTTTATGATAACAAAAGACAAATATCTGCGAATAAACCTTACCAAATACTGCGATATATACAACAGTTCAAATGAGAACAAAAAACTTAATCCGGCTCAAATCAGATTAAAACTTGCAAATGATAAAAGAGTTATCAGTTTAAAAGCAACTGATATTAAACCTATCGGAAAAGCTGTTAAAATCGACATATCTGGTAATGAAATTCTTTTGGATATCAAAAACAGGGTAACCGAAGTTGCAGAAGATAAGGAGGCTGACGATGTCGAAACTCCTTAAAATGCTTATTGCTGATATTTACATCAGGTTATCAAGTAAATCACAAGAAGACGGAATGTCGAGAGAAACACAGGAAAGGGAATGCCGTAAATATTGCGAAATGCATGGTATTAAGGTTCGAAACGTATATTATGAGAATAAAAGCGGCATGACACCATATAATAGACCTGTTTTTTATGAAATGATAGCAAAACAACAATCTAAAGATCGTGCAGATGTTATTGTTTGTTTTTGTATTAATCGTTTAACAAGAAATCAAGTTGATTTTTATCCGATTAGAGGGCTTGTAGATGAATATAATACACAAATTGTTTTTGTCAAAGAAAATATGGTTATTAAAAAGCCATTCCAAGCACATGAAAAATTTTTGACAAGTATAATAATAGCGAGTGCTGAATTTGAGGTTAACCACCTTAATGAAATTCGCAAAAAAGGCTTAATTGACAGGGCGAAAACAGGTAAAAGACCAAGTAAATTGCCTCATGGTTATGATACATATAAAAATCGTATCGTAGTTGTTCCTAAAGAAGCTGAATTAGTACAGAAAGCTTTTGAATTGTATGCAACGGGCGAATACTCTTTAAAAACACTTACTAATGAGCTATTTGAACTCGGTTTTAAGTATAAACCACAAGCTAATGAAAGAATTCCGAGGGCAACTTTATCGTCAATGCTAAAAAATCTTTTTTATACGGGATGGTACAAATATCCGGGATGTGAAAAAGAAATAAAAGGCAAATACAAAGCAATAATAAGTCGTGAATTATATGATAAAGTCCAAAAAATGTTAAGCGGTTCAGGTTACGAAAAAATCAAAAAACATGATTTTTTGTATTCAAAACTGCTAACACTACAAGAAACAGGTAAATTTATGACGGGTGAAATTAAAAAAGGTAAATATATCTATTATACTGCTTTTGATGAAAATAAAATAAGACATTCGGTAAATGAAACAGTTGTTACCGAAGCTGTTTTAAACTACTTCAAAGAAATTCGACTTAATCTAATCCCGAAAGAGCTTGTTAACGAGGTTTTAAAGGAAGAATTTAAACCCTTAAAGCAGCAATATTCAAATCTTAAACGGGATGTAAGCCGTAAACATCACTCAAAACTACGGTTAAACCGCTTTATTAAATCCAAAAATATTGATGATGAAGATTTTATTACTGCAAGTGAAACTGATATCGAAAACGAGTATAACAACTTGCCCGAAAGAATTAACAGCACTGAACAGAAAATAAAAACTTTAACTTCAAAATGTCAGGATATAATGAAAAAACGACTTTACGACGCATTTATTCAACTCGATACGGAAAATCAAAGAAAAATTATCGAACTTGTTAAAAACAAATTTGAATTACAGGGTGAAAAGGTAAAATTAACCTTCAAACCTGCTTTTCGTAAAATTCGTAAGCGATAACTTCAACTTGTTTATTTCTGAATTTTCTACCCCACACAACTGTGTGGGGTTTCTTTTTGTTTATTTTAGTTTGTTTTCGTAAATTTTTATGAATTATCAAGTCAAGATTTACTATTTTTATATTGCTTTTACCCATTGAATTTTCGTCAAAATCTATTGGAAAGTCGTATGGAATCCTCACTTTACTTTTCTGGAAAATGAGTAAAAATAAAAATAAGAAATTCAGAAATTTAAGGAGTTCAGATTATGGAAAACAAAAAAGTCGTTATTTATGCACGAGTTTCAAGCAGGGAACAAGAAAAAGAGGGTTTTTCCATTCCCGCACAGTTAAAATTACTCAAAGAATATGCTTTAAAAAACGGGTTTCAAATTGTCAAAGAATTTTCAGACGCAGAAACAGCTAAAAAAGCTGGCAGAACTAACTATAATGCCATGCTTGAATACCTGAAAGCTAATCCCGAGGTTAAAACAGTTCTTGTTGAAAAAACGGACAGGCTTTACCGTAACTTTAAAGATTACGTCACCCTTGAAGATTATGATTTAGAGATACATTTAGTTAAAGAGGGCAGTATTATCAGCAAAAATTCCAAATCGCATGACAAATTCATACATGGAATTAAGGTTTTAATGGCAAAAAACTACATTGACAACCTGTCCGAAGAAATCTCAAAAGGTTTACATGAAGGGCTTGAACAGGGCTACTGGCCATTCCAACCGCCTTACGGATATTTAAGAGGGGCAAAAAAGAGTTTGATTATAGATAAATCTCGTATTTTATTTGTTCGCAGGGCTTTTGAACTTTTTGCAACTGGTCGTTATTCACTCAGAAAGCTTTCAGAACAACTTTTTATAGAGGGTTACTACTATAAAGGCGAAAGACCTAAAATTACTCAATGTGTTCTTGAATCAATGTTAAAAAACGTTATTTACGTCGGTCAAATGAACTGCAACGGCATAATTTATCAGGGGAAACATCCATCTTTAGTATCTCGTGACACATTTGATAAAGTTCAATTAGCTTTCTTAAAGGTAGATAAGTCAAAAGTCCGTAAAAACTTTGATTTTCTTTATCCAGGAATCGTAAAATGCGGAGTTTGCGGATATTCATTCTGTGGTGAAAGACAGAAAAAACACAACATTTATTATCGTTGTTCACATTTTGACAGGAGTTGCCCTAATACTGCGTATATTTCAGAAAAACTTCTTACACAGTCCTTTAGAATGCACTTAAAAAGAATCGGGCTTGATAAAGATTTATACGAATTAGTTCAATATTGCCTTACAGAATGTTTAGGCGATGAACAGGAATACCATAAAAACGAAATTGAACGGATTAATACTGAAACCGAACAATGCAAAGAGATTTTAAAAAAGATGTATCTTGATCAAGTTAATAACGTACTTGATTATAACATGTGGATAAATCTTAAAAACGAATATGAGGTAAAATTAAGCCGATTAAATGCTGAACTCCAAAAACATACCATTGCTAATACAAATTTTCTTGATACAGGTCTGCAAATCCTTGATTTGTGTAGTAAAGCAAGCTTACCAGCCACTGAACTTTTACCCGAAGATGTTGCACAAATAGTAAGGTCTACATATTTAAGTGTAACCGTCAATAACAAAAAGGTCAAAATGGTCTTTAAAGAACCGTTTGCGACTATTGAAAAACTTGTAAAACTTGCTAAAAAAGAGGTTGCAGAAGCCGGCATGCCTGCATTCAAGTCAGCGATAATTTCTTCAAAAGATAAATGTCTTGAAAGCATTAAAAAAGTGCCCGAAGGCACTGATTTAAATAGTTCTAGTTGTTTTAAATGGTGGAGGATAGGAGATTCGAACTCCTGACCCCCTGCGTGCAAAGCAGGTGCTCTACCAGCTGAGCTAATCCCCCTTACGGGAACCTCAAATAAATGATTTTCATCATTTACCTCTCGGCTACATTTCTATTTTACATGCTAAATTTTCTTTGTAAACCCCTTTGTTAAAAATTTTTTATATTCACATATAACGAGTCAATCCTGCTAAAATCGGAAGAAATTCCGGCGACAGTTGATATGTACCTACATATTTCGGTTGACTTTTAAAATTGATTTTGAATTAAGTACAGATGAACTTACATTGTTATATGTAAAATTATATTGTACATCTTCTTTTTTAAAACTATCTTTAGGCTGTTCAGTCTTAATTTTAGTTTCTATATTAGAAGAGAAACTAAAATGCCTTTTATTATAAATATTTGGAAAAAACTCTACTTTCATCCGCGTATTAAATCATAAAAAAGATTTATTTTGCCTCGCATTTAAAAGATTGTTACATTACCCTGTTATTTTACCCAAAACCACTCGTTTATCCGCTCCCGTACAACAAGGCAAATTATTCGGGATACCATAATATGTACAATATCCCAATAGCGCAAATGCCATTACTTCCTTATAATTATTAGAAATTCCATAATCTTCGCATGTTTTTAACTCTACATAAGCAGGCAAATATTTTCTTAAAAACCTCATCAAAGTTTTATTATAAGCCCCTCCTCCGCAGATTACAGCCTCGTGAACATCCACATTAGAGTAAACAAACCTTTCATAACTTTGTGCGATTGTCTTAGCTGTCAAAGCCGTAACCGTTGCAATTATATCTTTCGAGTCTTCAGGAGCATATTTTAAGGCATTTTCTATATATTCCGGTGAAAAATACTCTCTACCTGTTGATTTTGGAGCATCTAGAAAATAATATTCATCCGACAACAACAACTCCAGCCAATTATCACAAATAACGCCGTTTGCTGCAACCTCGCCGTCTTTATCATAAGCTTTTCCAAAATATTTTCCCATACAATAATCAATCATGATATTACCAAGACCCGTATCGAATCCGAAAGTATCATAATTTTGAGAAACAACAGTTACATTTGAAATTCCGCCAATATTTTGTATAGCAAAATTCTTTTTCTTTCCTTTAAACCAACTTTCATCAGCAAAACATACTAAAGGTGCTCCCTGACCGTTTTGAGCCATATCAGCTTCTCTAAAATTTGAAATAACAGTACAGCCTGTTTTTTGTGAAATAACTGAACTTTCACCAAGTTGAAGTGTACTGCGCATATTTATATTATCTATTTTTTCATCAAACGGATAATGATAAACCGTCTGACCATGACTTGAGATAAAATCAGGTTTTCCAAATTCCTCAATCAAAACATTCGCAGCATTTGCAAAACATTCTCCAATCACAAAATTCATCTGGCAAATATCTTTTACTCCTGCCTCTCCACGAAACATTTGAAAAATCTTTGCTCTAATATGTTCAGGATATTGATAATTTATGCCCTTAATCAATTTTACGCTTCTGTCAGGATAAACTTCGCATAAACCAGCATCAATACTGTCACAAGATGTTCCTGACATCAACGCTATAACTTTTTTTACTTCCAACTCTCCCATAACAAAATTATATAAAAAAGCCTGTACTTATACAAGTACAAGCTATTCAAAAGTTTACAACTATCCTTACTTACTCTCTTCTAAAAGTCTTTGCTTTTAACCCCCAAAACACACCAGATATACATATTTATTCATAATGTAAACTGTTAAAATATCCCTAATCTACAGTTTTTAAACTTTACCTCAATAATCTCTTTTTCCCTTTGGACTTCTTCGCCATCACCTCTATTTCATATGTCCAACTTTTTATTTTACAATTATTTAACTTACTATGTTAAATAACTAACCCTTCCGCTTGTCCGGTAGCCTTTTCTAATTCGGCTTTCCTTATGTATTTAACTCTATAACTAAGGTACATTGATTACAAGTAAAGAATTTTTGATAAATTTTTACATTTGACCATGCCCCCTGTTTTAATAAGGAAAAATACGTGTTCGTAAATCTTAATGAAGATTTTTTAATGAAATCTTGTAAAAATTTTTACCGATTTTATTTGACATTACAGAATTACCATTATTTTTTATAAGCATGGAAATTAATAATTAGAAATTACTTAAAGTTTGTGCTAGACTGAATCTTAAGTAAAGGGGACATAATCAGATGAAAGAATTTTTAAAAACAAATACAGTTACACATAATCTAATGTCCTTTACCGGATTCAAATCAATATTAATATTTACGCTTCTGTCTGAAGGTCCTAAAACATACGCACAGCTCCAAGAAGCTTTAAGAAATCATGAATATCTGAAAGAAAATGTTTCTGTTGATACTTTAAGAGTTTATTTTAATTCACTGAAAGAAATCGGATGCGATATTCAAAAAACTACAAAAAAAGGGGTTACGACATTTTCGATAGCATCACATCCTTTTGAATTAAAAATCGATGATAAACAAGCGAAAAGTATTATTAAAATTTATCAGGCAATTGCTAAATCAATTGAAGTTTCAGATTTAATGTCTTTACAAAACTTTTTTGAAAAAATGTCTGAATATGTTACAAATGAGAAGCTTAAAAATGATTTAAAATGTATTTCTCCATTGAACGGAATTGACCCTCAACTTATTAATGAATTAATATATTATGCTCAGCATAATACCGAAATTACGATTTTATATAAATCTGCAAATTCCGGAAATAAAGATATTACAATAAATGTTGATAAACTGGCAATCGATAATGGAAAACTTTATGTATACGGTATAAATTCCGAAAAAATGAATTATTCAAGTTTCCTTGTTTCAAAGATTGATAAAATCACAAATATTAATTTCGGAACAAAAACCCTTGAGTTGCCGGATATTATTGTAAAATACGAATACTTTAAAGAACCGAAGGAAGTTCTTGAATTATTAAGCTGTGAAAAAATTCTGGAAGAATACGAAAACAAATATGTTATTGAACTTGTTTCAAAAAGCAAATTCGAAATAATGCAAAGAATCCTTTATCATAGTTATAAATGCAAGGTATTAACTCCTGATACAATCAGAACCGAAGTAATTTCTACTCTAAAGAAAATGAAAGAAGGTTACATTGTCGAATAAAGATAAAGAAAAAAATCAGAGTAAAAAAATCAATGAAAGCAGTTTGAAACTTTTTGAACTTCTTAAATTACTCTATGAAGACAATGCTGATTATAATAACGTTATAAATATTCTTAAAGACGATTTAAAAACCAGTCAATCGACTAATACAGTTCAAGTTGTATTAAATAAATACATAAATACGCTTAAAGTTTTTGGAATGAATATTATAAAAGAAAACAAAAAATTTAAACTACTAAGCAGTATTTATACAATGAAATTATCACTTGACGATTTAAAATCAATAAACATTTTAACTTCATCAATAAAAGATTTTCCTGATGAAACTTTAACCAACGGAGTTTGTGAATTTCTTGAGAATTTAACTTTCAGAATGAATAAAGAAGATAAACAATCTTTTGATAACATAAATAAAACACATAATTACAATTTTTCATTCAAATATCTTGAACTGAAAGAACAAATTAAACATTGTCAAGAATTATGCAAAAACAATCAAACACTTGATGTTGTTTACCTGAAAGATTCTGAAGAAATACATACAAAATGTACACCTAAAGAACTCATATACGATTCGAAAAATGTTTACTTCAAACTATATGATATTGCTAAGAAGCAAAACATTGAAATTTCATTATTCAAAATTCTACGAATCGATGTTCGTCCGCAAGTAGCAAAAGCAAATGAAATGGCACATACTGTAGTTTACAAATTAAGCGGAAGATTAGCAAAAACATATAAACTAAAGATTGAAAATGAACAAAGTAACGGAATAGATTCAGAAGGCTGTTTAACTGTCATAAACAGAAATGAGCCGACAAGTAAGTTATTCCAAAGACTTATGAGATATGGCAGCAGTTGTCAAATTATTTCACCCAAATATGTACGCGAAGAATTTATGAATCTCATAAACAAAACACTTAACAATTACGAAGAGGGGTAAATAAAAAAATCGGACCTGAAATATCAGATCCGATTTAATTTTATAATCTTAACTCAATTAAACAAGAGCTAATTTACGATCTTCAACCGCTGCTTGAGCTGCTGCAAGTCTTGCTTGCGGAATTCTGAACGGTGAGCAAGAAACGTAATTCAAGCCGATTCTGTGGCAGAATTTAACTGAATCAGGATCTCCGCCGTGTTCACCACAAACACCGCCAACAAGTGAAGAATTAACAGCCTTACCTTTTTCCATAGACATTTCGATAAGTTGTCCTACACCTTTTGTATCAAGTGTTTCAAACGGATTAGATGCTAAAATCTTTTGATCAACATATCTGTTTAAGAATTTACCTTCAGCATCATCTCTTGAATAACCGAATGTCATTTGAGTCAAGTCGTTAGTACCGAATGAGAAGAATTCTGCATATTCTGCAATCTCATCAGCTGTTAAAGCTGCACGAGGAATTTCAATCATTGTACCGAATTTATAATCAACTTGAACACCTTTTTCAGCCATTACAAGTTCTGCAACTCTTACTAAAATATCTTTAGCAACTTTAAGTTCGTTTACGTGTCCGATTAACGGAATCATAACCCAAGGTTTAACGTCTAAACCTTCTTTTTTCAAGTCACAGCAAGCTTCAAAGATTGCTCTAACTTGCATTTCATTGATTTCAGGATAAGTCAAACCTAAACGGCATCCGCGAAGACCCATCATAGGGTTAGACTCAGACAAACCTTCAACAATGTGAAGCATTTCTTCTTTTTCGTGAGCATCTTTACCTTGAGCTTTTAATGTAGCAACTTCTGCAATCAAAGTTTCTTTATCCGGTAAGAACTCATGAAGAGGCGGGTCAAGAAGTCTGATTGTCATATGGTGTTCAGAACCTAAAGCTTTGAACATAGCATAGAAATCATCATATTGCATAGGTAATAATTTGTCTAAAGCTTCACGTCTTGCTTCAGGAGTACCTGCAATAATCATTTTTTGTACCCAAGGAAGTCTGTCAGGATCCATGAACATGTGTTCAGTTCTGCAAAGACCAACACCTTCAGCACCAAACTTAATTGCATTTGCAATATCTTTTGGAGTATCTGCGTTAGCTTCAACTTCCATAGATCTAATTTCGTCAACCCAAGAGAAGAATTTATTCCAATTGTCATCGATTTGAGCTTCAACAAGTTTAACAGCACCTTCCATAACGATACCTTTACCACCGTCAAGAGAAATAACATCATCTTTGTGGTAAACAGTTCCGTCACAGCCGATTAATGTTTCGTTTGCAAGGTCAATTTTCATATCTTCACAACCTGAAACACAAGGTTTACCCATACCTTTAGCAACAACTGCTGCGTGAGATGTAGCACCACCGCGTAGAGTTAATACACCTTGAGAAACAGCCATACCGTGAATATCATCAGGACAAGTTTCTACACGAACCAAGATAACTTTTTCACCTGCTTCACCGCGTTTTGCTGCTTCTTCCGTATCGAATACGATTTTACCAACAGCTGCACCAGGAGATGCGTTTACACCTTGAGCGATTTTGTGAGCTTCTTCCATAGCTTTAGCATCAAAACATGGAAGTAAGATTTGGTTTACTGAATAAGGGTCAACCAATTGGATTGCTCTTTCTTTAGAAATAATACCTTCTTCACACATTTCAACAGCAATTCTTACAGCTGCAGCAGCGGTTCTTTTACCGTTACGTGTTTGAAGAATATATAATTTACCTTTTTCAATAGTAAATTCCATATCTTGAACATCTTTATAACCAAGTTCAAGTTTTTTAGCGATATCAACGTATTGTCTGTATAAATCAGGCATTTCAGTTTCCAATTCAGCAATAGGTTTTGGAGTTCTGATACCTGCAACAACGTCTTCACCTTGAGCATTTGTTAAGTATTCACCGTAGAATTTGTTTTCACCTGTAGCAGGGTTACGAGTGAATGAAACACCTGTAGCACAATCATCACCCATGTTACCAAATACCATTGATTGAACGTTTACTGCTGTACCGAAGTTATGATCAATTTTGTTCATGTTTCTGTAAGCAACTGCACGAGGAATATTCCAAGATCTGAATACTGCTTCAATTGCTTCTTGTAATTGTACGTACGGATCTTGAGGGAATTCTTTTCCTGTAACTTCTTTAATAATGTTTTTATAAACAGGGATTAAAGATTTTAAACCTTCTGCTGAAATTTCAGTATCTTGTTTTACGCCTTCACGTTCTTTAACTTTTTCTAGTTCAGATTCAAAATATTTTTGTCTGTCCATTTCCCAAGCTACAGAACCGAACATTGTTAAAAATCTTCTGTATGAATCGTAGCAGAATCTAGGATTATTAGTTAATTTAATCATAGCTTCTACGGTTTGGTCGTTTAAACCTAAGTTCAAGATTGTTTCCATCATACCAGGCATTGAAACTCTTGCACCTGATCTTACAGAAACCAATAAAGGATTTTCAGCATCGCCGAATTTTTGTCCTTTTTGTTCTTCAACTTCTTTTAATGCGAATTTAACTTCGTCCATTAAACCTTCAGGCATTTTATTGCCGTTATTAATATAAGCCATACAAGTTTCGGTTGTAATAGTCAAACCTGGAGGTACAGGCAAACCTAAGTTTGTCATTTCTGCCAAGTTTGCGCCTTTACCGCCAAGAAGATTACGCATATCAGCGTTTCCTTCTCTGAAAAGCCATACTCGTTTTTCTGTCATAATTCATTTTCTCCTTTTAATTAAAAATATCTTCGCTAGATAATTGTAATAAAATTCTACCATGAAAATAAAATGACAGACACTAATTTCGCTACTTTTTATAAAAAAAACGTAACAATCAGCTTCCTATACGTCAGGCAGGGTTCCTTTAACCTCGGCAATCTCATCACAGCCTAATTTAAATTCGTCATGCAAAGCCTTAACCGCAGTTTGGGCATCTTCTTTGTTTATTAAACAACTTATTTTAATTTCACTTGTTGAAATCATTCTGATATTGATACCTGTATCGGCTAAAGTTTGGAACATAGCAGATGCAATACCGGGACGGTCAATCATGCCGGCTCCGATTATTGAAACTTTTGCAATATTATCATCAATTTTAACATCAGCCGCGCCCAGTTTAACTTTAACAACATCAAGAACTTCTTTAGCTTTATCCAAATCTTCTTTGTTAATTGTAAAAGCAATATCGTTTGTCTTAGAAGCTTTACGAGCATAAGACTGAATAATCATATCAACAGATACATTTTTTTCGGCTAAACTGCTGAATAAAACAGCTGCTTCACCCGGAGTATCTGGAACATCACAAACAACAACTCTTACTTGTGACAAATCTGCTGCAACGCCTGTTACCGGTTTATTTATTTCCATTTTTTCTACTCCTACAATTAAAGTTCCCATATTATCAAGTTTAAAACTGCTCCTTACTCTAAGCGGAACAGCGTATTGTTTTGCGGTTTCAACACTTCTTGGGTGAAGAACATTTGCCCCTGCATGAGCTAACTCAAGCATTTCTTCATAAGAAACGATATCAAGTCTTGAGGCATTCGGGACAACTCTCGGGTCAGTTGTATAAACACCTTCAACGTCAGTGTAAATATCACATCTTTCAGCGTTTAAAGCTGCTGCTAAAGCCACAGCTGACGTATCAGAACCGCCTCTGCCAAGAGTTGTAATCTCGCCGTCTTCGGTTACGCCCTGAAATCCTGCTACAACAATTATATTACCTTCATCAAGATTCTTTCTTAATTTATCGGTTTTTATATCAACAATTCTTGCCTTTGAGTGAACGTTTTCGGTTAAAATTCCTATCTGCATCGCGTTAAAACTTACCGCCTTGTGCCCTGCAGCCTGTATTGCCATTGTTAATAGTGCAATAGAAACACATTCACCTGTTGATAAAAGCATATCCATTTCACGTCCTGACGGGTTAGGATTTAAATCTTTTGCCATTTTTACAAGGTGATCTGTTGTATGTCCCATTGCCGAAACTACGACAACTACATCATTTCCGTTATTTTTCTCTCTTATTACGGTTTGGGCGACATTTTTTATCTTGTCGGTGTCTGCTACCGAGGTTCCTCCAAACTTTTGTACAATAATCTTTCTCAATTTAATTTGTCCTATGTATATTTACTAAAATATCCTTAAGCTCTGCATATTCCCCCTCGTAATTAAAATCCCCTAAGTTTTTAATTTTTTCGGCAAGAGAAATTGCTTCCTTTATATTATAGTCGCAATTACTATCTTTGACAATAGTATATGAAACAAAAAATAACAAATTCAACAATTCTGTATTATTTGAATCAAGCTTTTCAACTTTGCGAAGTTTTCTTTGTGCATCTGCAAAATCAGAAATACTAATAAGCCATTTTGCATATTCTATAAAACCTTGAACATAATGAGGACATTCAAAGGTAAATTTTTCGAAATATTCTTTAGTTTTATCGTTATTTCCGATTGATTGATAAGTTCTTGCAAGATGCAAAAGATTATACATTTGTCTTTTATCTGTTCTTAATGCCTTTTTAAACATATCAACCGCATCTTCAAACTTACCTGCGTTCATATATTGAACACCTATAGCTTCCTGAACATAAACATTTCCGCCATTGCGCTCTTTTATTGAGTCAAGCAGTTCAAAGTTCCCGTTCATTGCATCAACTAAGGATTTGACTATTTGAGCTTCAAGAAAATCGTTATTTATTTCAACAGCTTTGTTTAATTCATTATTAGCTTTTTCAAAGTCAAAAAATCTTAAGTAAGCTTTTCCCCATTCAAGGTGTAATCTTGCACAATCTAAATCGTTAAAAAGTGCTTTTTGAAATATTTTTTCGGTATTTTCAACATCATTTTGTCTTGAATAAACTTCTGCTAAAACCAAATAAGCAGGAAGCATTTGTTTATTAATCTCGATTGATTTTTTTGCAAACTTTTCGGCGGCTGCATAATCACTTTTCAACAGTTTCAAATTTGCATACTCAAAAGTACTGCTTTCATTTGGAGCAACTTTTGCCAAAAACGCGAGCTTCATCTCGGCAGAATCGTAATCCCCGAGTCTTATTTCCATAATTGCGGATAAAAGTATTGCTGTATAGTTATATTTGCTGATTCGGGAAGCTTCTATAAATTTGTCACGGGCAAGCGCAAATTTATTTTGTTTCATAAGCGCCATACCCCAGCCTGTTTTAACATCAGTGTTAAAAGGAGTAACTTTATCTGCTTTTTCAAAAGCTCTGATTGATTCATCAACCAAACCACAATTTAATCGCATCAACCCCAGTCTTAACCAAATTTCTTTATCCTGAGGGCTTATACGAGCTGAAGACTGATAATAATTCATGGCAGATTCAAAATCCGTACGAGATTCGCTAATTTTACCCAAATATTTATACACAAGTGCATCCTGAGTTGAAATATCAAGAGCTTTTTTCAAAATAACTTCCGCAGCTTCAAAATCTTTTTCTTCGACAAGTTTCTTTGCCTGATTAACATAAGCCACCGTCGGCAAAGATTGTATAATAGAATCCTGCCTGTAAGAATCTACCGAACCGCTTAAATCTTTTACCTTAGAAAAAAAGTTCTTTAACCAACTAAACAATCTGCCACCTCTCTGAATGCACCATCACCTGCGGAACTTTCTGTCACCTGAATACCTTCAACCTCTTTCACCTTATAAACGGAATGAGGAGGAGTAACCTTATATTTTGCAAAATTCAGACACGCCAAATCATTAACATCATCTCCAATATAAACATACTCTTCCTGTGTAAGGTTATATCTTTCAATAATAGATTTCAAAACATCAATCTTAACTCTGATATTTTGGTGAATTTCAGCAATTCCGAATTTTTTTGCCATAATTTCAATAGCCGAATTTGCCTCGCCGGAAATTATTGCAATCTCATATCCGTTCTTTTTTAACAAAGAAAATCCCATTACATCTTTGAAATTCAACTTTCTGGACATTGTAAAATCTTCGTTAACATAAACACAATTGTCAGTTACAACTCCGTCAAAATCCGTAATAACCATTTTTATAGTTTTTGGTAATTTTATCTTTGCCATCTTAACAAACTCCAAACTATTTGGTATAATTATATCATAAATCACATAAAGAGAGTAGAAAAAGTAATAAATGTTTTCATATTTTTATATAATAAATATCTGCGTAATCATAGTATTTATATGTCTGTTTTTCATAACAAGAAAAACTAACAAGCGCTGGTCAAAAATTAATGATTATCTTGGGAAAGTAACCACAACGGTTGACTCAATCCGCTACGGGAATTTATCTACAAAGATTGAAAAAATCGAACACCCGACATACCAAAACGTTACAGACAGTATTAACCGAATGGTAGAAACCCTAAACGACAGAGAAAAAATGATTGTTGAATACCAAGCTGAACTTATGCGCCAGAACAAGCTCTTAGAATCTGTCATTAACTCTTTATCTGACGGGATTTTAATTATAAATGAAAAATTTGAAATTCTGCGGGCTACCCCAAAAATTTTGAAATGGTTTGACATAAAAGGAAAAGATATCATAGGTAAAAATGTTTTTGAATTTATCCAGCCCGTGCACGATGAAAACTTTGACATAGCAGAACTTAATAACGCAGAAGTTTTTATTAAACATACTCCGACAAACAACTTTATAATGAGCTCTCAGCCGCTTCAATCAATAGAAAAAAAGCGTTTTGTACTCATAATTAAAGATATTACAACAGAAAAAGAAATTGAAACCCTAAAAGAAGATTTTGTAGCAACATTAACTCACGACCTGAAAGTTCCGATTGTTGCAGCTGCTAATATTATTGATTTATTTTTGGCGGATAAATTCGGAAAAGTTACCGATAAACAAAAGTTTGCACTTGAAAATATGAAAGATTCAAACAAAAGCCTGTTAGACCTTGTTCAAATACTTCTTGAAACCTACAAACTAAAAGAACAAGGTATTAAACTGGTTAAAGAAAACGTTGAACTGAATCCTCTTATAGAAAGTATTGTAAGTGAAATGCAGCCGCTTGCTCATAATGCTAAAATAAGTATAAAATTCACTCCTAAAACGATTTCTCCGATAATATCGGCAGACCCCGTTCAGCTTAAAAGAATTATCAAAAACCTTATCTCAAACGCAATTGACCACAGCAACACAAAAAAAGATATCGATATAAAACTCGGTAAAACAGACAGCTACACAACTATCTCAATTATAGATTACGGTCAGGGCATAGGTAAAGACGAATTAAAAATGATATTTAACAAATATTATTCTGCCGCAAAAAAACTGCGTAAAGTGGGAACAGGCTTAGGATTATACTTATCTCAGCAAATCGCAGTCGCGCACGGCGGTGAAATTGTCGTAACAAGCGAAGAAAATGTTAAAACCGAATTTTGTGTAAAATTACCCTCAAAACCTTAGATATTGAAATATTTATGCATTTGTTATACCCTCTTAACAAAAGGAGTTCATATGCCGATAGATTTTAACCCTCATTTTGCATTCAATACAAATAAACATATGTCACAAAAAATAGTTCACAGTCACTTTGTTGCGGATAATCAACCCGTAAAAGATACTTTTTCCAAAAGTATTACCGTTTCAGATTCAACAATTGACTCAAATTATGACGGCATAAAAATAGATAAAAAATCTTTTGGCAAAATTCAAAAAACAGGAGAAGACGCAACACTTTATACAATCACAAATAAAAACGGAGCAAGCGTTGACCTGTCAACATTCGGGGCAACAATCACCTCAATAAAAGTTCCCGACAAAAACGGTAAAATAATCGACGTAACCCAGGGTTATGACAACGTAACCCCTTACGAAACCTCACCTGTCGGACACGCAGGCGGAACAATCGGACCTGTTGCAAATAAAATTAACAACGGCGAATTTACAATAAACGGCAAAACTTTTGAATTAGAAAAAAATAAAGATAACGGTAAAACTCATTGCCACGGAGGAAGCGAAGGTTTTGACGTTAAAAACTGGAAAGCAAATATCTTAAAAGACGGTATCGAATTTACCTACATAAAAAAAGATATGGAAGGCGGATACCCTGCAAACGTAGATGCAAAAGTTATCTACAAATTTGATAACGATAACAACCTGCACATAATCTACAAAGCAAAATCAGATGCCGATACTTTAATAAATATGACAAATCATACTTATTTTAATCTTGACGGAGCAGAAAATACTGCTGAAAATTCGGTATATGACCATATTGTAACCCTTCCAAATTCATCACTAATTACAGAAAACAACGAAATCGCAATCCCGACAGGAAAAATTTTGAAAGTTGAAAATACTCCGTTTGATTTTAAAACACCTAAAAAAATTGGGGATGTTATAAATTCAGAATCTGATCAGCTTAAAATCGGTTCAGGATTTGATCAAAATTATATTATAGATAACTACGACGGTAAAACCTTAATTAAAGCTGCCGAAGTTGAATCGCCAAAAACAGGAATTAAACTGGACGTTTTAACAAATCTTCCGGGATTTCAATTCTACAGCGCAAACCACCTTGGAAAAACTACTCAGCCAAACGGAAAACACGGCTCTCGTTACGAAAAACGTTCATCGTTTTGCGTAGAACCTCAATTTTTCCCGAACGCAATCAATACACCTTCCTTTAACGAAAAAGGAATCTTAAAAAAAGGTGAAGAATACAACCGGGAAATTGTTTATTCATTTAAAATTTAATAGGATAATTAGCAGGAATTATCCACCCGCTGCGCTTAATCAACTCAGTACAAAATCCTGCCCGCCCCCAGCTTCCACCGCCGATGTTTATCCGTGAAGCTTCCATATTACAATATTGTGTTAACTTATTTTCATCATCACAAAATTCATAAGTTCCTATATAGTAACCATTTTCACCATTAATAAAAACGAAATTAAACACATCTTTACCTTCAATTTTTCTCTTTTTCGTTGGATTTATTATTGTTCGAACAATCATTTTATTATTTTTATCAGAATTACTGCCTGCAAAAAAGATTATTGATACACCATTCATCAATGCGTAACAAGCACCGTTACTATCCGTATATTTTTGAGAAGTTGTTGAAGACGAATAACTTTCACTCAGTTTTACACAATCTTTATCGGGATATTGAAAATTAATCTTTAAATACGGAAGCAAATATTGACTAAATATTCGTTTAGATTTTTGACTGCTCCAACCCGAACCTCCAAAATCAGGACTAAAACCTGCACCATTTTCTTCTTCTGATAATCTTATTGCATTAGATAAAATCGAATATGTACTTTTTAAACGGGTTTCAACAAGTCTTTTTTGATTTTTAGCAATCAAATTCGGGATAGTCATCGCGGCAACAATACCGATTATTCCGAGAGTAATTAAAACTTCCGCTAGAGTAAACCCCTTTTTATTGTCATTCCGTGCCCCGACACGGAATCTATCAATGTTGATTTGTCCTGTTAGGATTTCTATTGACATTGATAGATGCTGAATCAAGTTCAGCATGACAGGACTTAAAAAAGCGCTCCGCGCTAAGCAATAAGAGTTACCCCCCCCCGCAACTCTAATTTATTTCTGTTTCTTAACATCTCTGCCTCCTTTTGACCTTATTATATATTATTCAATATTTTCAGACAAGTTTTCAATATTTTTTATAACCCTGCAAGGATTTCCGACAGCAACGACATCTGACGGTATATCTTTTGTGACAACAGAACCGGCTCCTATTACGGCTCTATCACCAATTGTTACCCCGGGCAACACTACAACATTTCCGCCAAGCCAAACTCCTTTTCCTATCGTAATAGGTTTTGCTGATTCAATACCTGCGATTCTATCTTTTGCATTAATCGGATGAATTGCCGTATAAAATCCGCAATTTGGACCTATAAAGGTGTCAGCTCCGACTTTAATCTTTGCACAATCCAGAAATACACTGTTATGATTAACATAAACGAAACCGTCAAATTCTATATTATAACCGTAATCGCAGAAAAAATTCGGTTCTATTACACTGTTTTCACCTGAATTTCCCAAAAGTTCCGATAAAATCCGGTGTTTTTCATCTTTTTTATCAGGCGTAAGAGAATTATATTCCATACACAATGTCTTTGCATGGAATCTGTCTTGTTCAAGCTCTTCACAAAACGGCATATAATTTTCACCGTTAATCATTTTATTTTTTTCGCTCATAATTAGTTTTCCTTATGCAAATATATTAGCATAAAGTTAGACTAAAGCTTCTTTACTTTTAACAGATTAACCAAATTTTTTATCATAAACAAAACATATTTCTGAGTTTCGATATCAAGACTTTGAATTTCATTTATAATTGAAGCAGACAACATATTCTTAGGCTGAATATCAGGTTGAAAATCAAAAAATTCACGATATTCCAAATTCAACTTTTGAGAAAAGATTTCAAGAGTTGTAAAAGAAACACCTTTATAACCGATTTCAATTTGTCCTATTGAGTTAGGCTGCATATTTACAAGCTCTGCAAATTCTTGTTGTGTCAGACCGCAGTTTTCCCTTATTCGTTTTAAATTTTTACCAAATAACCTTTTCAAAGTCATACTTATACATTAAACCGAATTTCATAATCTATCTATTGTCTTTGAGTATATACTATTTTTACTAATAGTAAAATATCTTTGCCTATACGGAAATATTATTAAGAATCTATTTTTCGAAAAATTTTCATAATCTTGTGTTATAAGAAAATATACAGTATAATTTTTCCAAAAGAGGAATTTAAAATGATTAAAAGATTTTTATCAATATTAGGACTAATAATAGGATTTTTATGCGTATTTACATCGGTTGCAATCGCGATGACACCTGCTTCAGAACTTAGAGCAACTCCGCCGCATTGGCAAAAATCAACAATAAGCGTTTACATCCCGAAAGATCCTTACGCAGAATCAATGCACAGAGCCTTCCAAAAATGGCAATCAGTGAGTGCAAACAAAATAAAATTCAGCTATGTTGAGAAAGGTCCTGCGGATATTGATGTTGCATTTTTGGAAAAAGTAAGCGGCGACAGCCCTATCGCTTCATACAGCACAAGTATAAACGGCAATAAAATTACCAAAGCCGAAATCCGTATAGCTACAAAAGGAAATGACATAAAAAAATATTCAAAAAATTATGTCTATACAACAATGTTACACGAAGTAGGACATGCGCTGGGCTTACCTCATAATGAAAGAAAAAAATCAAGTATTATGTATATGCCTATAAATGAAACTCAGCAAATAATAAGTCTTGATGTTCTAAAGCTTTACCATACAAACGGCTGGACTTGGAAAGATAACAGAATCCAAAAACCTTAAAAAGATATTACCAGCCATAAAGCCGTGCCAGAAATTTCATATCCTCAGGTGTAACAACTTGATTTCGGCTAATTGCAGCAGGGTACATAATGCTTTGCCTGTCATAAGAATGTTCATGACTACCTTGAAAACCTATTGCATGACCAATTTCATGAACCATTACCCGAAAAATTCTGTCTTTTGGCATCAAACGTCCTGCACTACCGGGAACATGGTCTGCAATTTCTATGTCAGCAGTATTTAAATATACCTTGCCTGATGAAACCCTAAAAGTAGCATAAGTAACACCTATTGCCTGCTCTAACTTTTTAACATTTTTAGATGCATCTTTCACAAACTTCACTCTAATTTGAGCATCCTCAGGTGATGATACATACTTAAATACAATTCTGCCGTTTGTAAGCTGAGTCCACTTTGCAAACGCTTGTTTCATCATTATTTTTTTATCACCGGGGGCAATATAAGTTCTGACAGACTTCGGATTTTCCCAGCCGTAATCCGCAAATACAATATTAAACCCTGATAAAAATATCAATATAAATACAATTAAAAAATTTTTCACTATAACTCCTTACCAGCCGTATATTTCAGCTAAAATTTTCAAATCTGATTCAAGAATCTCCTGTTTATCATCTTCTACAGGATACATAATACTCAACGGGTCATCAGAATGTCCGTTAATCCCTATTGCATGACCGATTTCATGGAGCATTACGGTATAAACGGAATCGTTTCCCAAAACCCGCCCGTAAGACGTTTTTTCTGCAATATAAATCTTAGCGCTTAAAAGCTTTCCGCTATTTGAATATCGAAATCGAGTTAAACCGATTTCTCTATCAGCGTTTGGGATTTTATCGACAAAAAATACCTGAATTTTTGCAACATTAGGAGAAGGAACATACTTAAACGCCAGTTTCCCGCCCGTTACCTGAGTCCATTCTGCAAAAGCGTGTTTCATCATAACCGTTCTTTTATGATTTGGCGGAATATATACTCTTAATTGTTTCGGATACATCCACCACTTATTAGTTTCTTCTGAAGATTGTACATTTAGCGGAAAAATAATTACCACTAAAATTGAAAATAAAAAAACTATAAACTTTTTCATAACATCTCTCGTCTTTTTATACACACATTAAATTTATCGGCATAATTTAAAAAAACTTCAGCAGGATAAGAACAAAATTTTCAAAACTTTACATTATATACTTGAACCCCCTAAAAAACCGAGATATAATCAAGACAATGGGAAATGAAATTGTAAAAACAGAAGAGAATAAACCCGCACGTAAAAAATACGTGTTAAAAAAACGCGACAGTGTAAAAAGTGATTATAAAGTTAATTACGAAACTGAATTAAACCCTGCCCAACTTGATGCTGTCACATCAAAACAAGGTCCGATTTTGGTAATTGCAGGAGCAGGTTCAGGTAAAACAAAAACACTGACATATCGAGTTGCAAGACTTATTGAAGACGGAATAAAGCCTGAAAATATTCTGCTTTTGACGTTTACCAAAAAAGCAGCAGCAGAAATGCTATCGCGTGCCACACTTGTACTTGATGACAGGTGCGAAAAAGTTGCAGGCGGAACTTTTCACGCATTTGCCAATGTTATTTTAAGAAAATATTCTAAACTTTTAAAACTTAAAAACAATTTTACAATCCTTGATAAATCAGACTGTGAAGATATTATAAACCATATAACAGGACAGCTTTACCCTAAAAAAGAAAAACGCTTCCCGAAAAAACATACAATTCACGAGATTTATTCAAAAAGCGTCAATAAAATGACTCCGACAAAACAAATTATTGAAGAAGAATTTCCGCAATTCGCGCACTGCGAAGATAAAATTATTGAAATTCACAAGGCTTATGTCGCATATAAAAGAGAAAATTCCGTACTTGATTACGATGATTTACTTTTATATATAAAACTTTTACTTGAAAATAACGAACAACTTCGCAAAAAACTTTCCAACCAATACCAATACATAATGGTTGATGAGTATCAAGATACAAATTCTCTTCAAGCAGACGTAATAAAACTTTTAGCCTCCGAACATAACAACGTTATGGCAGTTGGAGATGACGCGCAAAGCATTTATTCATTCCGCGGAGCAAATTATAGAAATATCCTTGATTTCCCTAAAATATTTGAAGGTACAAGAATAATCAAACTTGAACAAAATTACAGAAGCACCCAAAATATTTTAAACTTCACAAATTCTATAATCTCAAAAGCAAAAGAAAAATACGCAAAAACCCTGTTTTCCAATATAGAATCACCCGTTGTACCTGCTCTGATATGTGCAAAAGACACCCAAATGGAAGCGGATTTTATTTGCCAGAGAATATTAGAACTTCTTGATGAAGATGTAAACTTATCAGATATCTGCGTACTTGCAAGAAACGCAAGAATGTCATACTCTTTGGAAATTGAACTTTCAAAACGCGCAATCCCGTACCAAAAATTCGGCGGACCTAAATTTATGGAAACTGCGCATATAAAAGATATTATTGCCCACTTAAGAGTAATAATTAACCCTGATGATATAATAAGTTTGACAAGGATTTTACTGCTTTTAAAAGGAGTCGGGGCATCAACCGTTAACAATGTAATCCCGATAATTAAAGGTCAATTAAACCCTGATATTAAGCTTTTGCCGTCAAATAAAGTAACAAGTATTACTCCGATGTTAAAAGTATTAGACAAATTAAGAAACTTAATTGCAACAAAAAGCCCATCAGATATTATAGAAGAAGTACTGGCTTACTACCGCCCGATATTAAAAGATAAATATGACGATTTTGCCAAACGCGAAAAAGATTTAGACCATCTTCAATACCTCGCGGGACAATACTCAAACCTTGAAGACTTTATAAGCGATATGGCGCTTGAACCACCTGATGCGAGTGTTGAAGGTATGTATAAAAGAAATTCTGATGATGAAGCGCTGACAATTTCAACAATACACTCAGCAAAAGGCTTGGAATGGGACAGTGTGTTTATAATAGGTGCCGTTGACGGAAGGTTCCCGAGCGCCTACTCATTTAACTCGGAAGAAGAAATGGATGAAGAATTGCGCCTAATGTATGTTGCCGCAACTCGTGCCAAAAACAATCTTTATATCACATATCCTGTTGATATGTACGATTATTCAATGAATATGGTACTATCAAAGCCGTCAAGGTTCTTAAACGGAATCCCTGACGATATCTTAGAAGTATGGGACATCACAGAAGAGGGATAAATCGCTGTTAAGCGAAAAAATACAAAGGAGAAGAAATGTTAGTAAAAATATACACAGACGGAGCTTGCAGCGGAAACCCGGGTAAAGGCGGTTACGGAACAATTCTTGTTGCCGAAGATGATAACGGAACAGTTCATAAAAAAGAAATTACAGAGGGATTTAAGGTCACAACAAACAACCGAATGGAATTATTAGCAGCAATCATCGGACTTGAAGCACTAAAAAAACCGTGCGAAGTTGAATTAACCTCAGATTCAAAATATCTGGTTGACGCGTTCAATCAAAACTGGATAGACGGCTGGATTAAACGAGGTTGGAAAGGTTCAAACAAACAGCCCGTTAAAAATCAAGACCTATGGCAAAGACTTTTAAAAGCAAAAGAACCGCATAAAGTAAAATTTATCTGGGTAAAAGGACACGCAGGACACGAATTTAACGAACGCTGTGACCAAATGGCAGTAGAATCCTACAATGGCGAAAACCTTCTTGATGATACGGGATTTACGGGGTAATTATTACTAAAACTTTAATAATTCCCATAATTCAATATTTAAAGCTTCTGCAATTTTTTCAAGTTTAGATAATACAATATCATTTTGAGCAGTTTCAAGATTTCCTATTGTAGAACGAGCAATTCCGGAATTTGCAGATAAATCATCTTGAGTAAGGTTGTTTAGCTTCCTCAGTTCTTTTATTCTTTTTGCTAATTTTTGTAACAATATCTTGTTCATTTTTCAATTGTCCGCTATAATGACAAAAAGCACAATCCGTACCACGGACAAAAAGGAGAAAAATGGATACTAAGAAATTATTTAGAATGGCTTCACAATTGAATAGCTTTATAATTGTTGCTGACATTTATTGTCAATATTATGAAGATCAAGAGATAATGTTTGATTTTGCTATTTTAATGTCCTACATTAAAAATTTATCTGATGACCTATATTTTGAAATTAGTCAAAACACACCCTATGATAATTAAAATACTAAACAGGTTGGAGTTATAATCTCCAACCTGTTATTAAAATTTATTTAAGAAACTTATCAAATCTTTCACAAGCTTCTAAGGTATTTTCACGGCTTCCGAACGACGTTAACCTAAAATAACCTTCTCCGTTGTTTCCAAATCCTGAACCCGGTGTTCCTACAATCTGGACATTTTCTAATAAGTAGTCAAAAAATTCCCAAGATGTCATATTATTAGGACATCTTAACCAAATATAAGGTGAATGTTTTCCGCCGATGTGCCAAATGTTATGTTTTTTCAAGGTTTCAGAAATAATTTTTGCATTTTCTTTATAGTAACTTAAATTTTCCTGAATTTCTTTTTGTCCGATTGGTGTAAATACAGCCTCAGCACCTCTTTGAATAATATAAGGAACACCGTTAAACTTGGTTGTTTGACGTCTTAACCACATTTTATTAAGCTTAACTCCGTCAAATTCAAGAGTTTTCGGTACAACGGTATAACCGCATCTTGTACCCGTAAATCCTGCTGTTTTAGACAATGAACAAAACTCAATCGCACAAGTTTTAGCTCCTTCAATCTCAAAAATACTTCTCGGAAGACTTTCATCTGTAATAAAGCATTCGTAAGCTGAGTCAAACAATATCACAGCTTGGTTTTCATTTGCATAATCAACCCAGGCTTTTAATTGTTCCTTATTATAAACAGCACCTGTCGGATTATTTGGAGAACACAAATAAATAATATCAGCTTTTACATCTTTATCTGGAAGCGGTAGAAAATCGTTATCCGCGTTAGCGTTAACATAGACAACTTTTCTTCCTGCCATAACGTTTGTATCAACATAAACAGGATAAACAGGGTCAGGCACCAATACGGTATTATCAACATCAAACAAGTCTAAAATATTACCTAAATCAGATTTAGCACCGTCAGAGATAAAAATTTCATCCAAATCAAGTTCTACATTATGACTTTTATAATAATCCTGCAATTTGGTTTTTAAAAAATCATATCCCTGTTCCGGTCCGTAACCTCTGAATGTTTCTTTTACTCCCATTTCATCAGCCGCAGATTTAATCGCATCAACTACAGCCTTACATAAAGGCAAAGTTACATCACCAATACCCAGACGAATAATCTTTTTATCAGGATTTGCTTGAGCAAATTCATTAACTTTTTTTGCTACAGTTGAAAATAAATAACTTTCACTAACATTTTGATAATTTTTATTAATGTTCATAAATAATACTCCCTGCTTGTTAAACATTTACAGGGAGTATTATATCATAAACCGTTAACTTTTTCTATTTGATAATGACTGTAAAATATTTGCGTCTTCTGCAGAAAGTTTAATAGTTTCGTTAGATTTTATCTGAGCAAATAATCGGTTAAGAACATCCAATTGCTCTTTTGTCAAATCAATTTTTGGTGCATTATTTATTTGTCGTAATAAAGTTTTTGCATCCAAGCGTTTTGAAGGTGTATACGCGTTATAAGCATCTAAAAATTCAGTAACTTTTTCAGATGAAAGATGAGCAATACCTGAATTCATTTTTTGCGGAATTTTAGTAGGTCTTTCTGCTATTAACCTGTTTAAAGATTCTCTTAAAGAATCTGCTTCATTAGAACTAACACCATTATTGATATCATTCATGGCATTTGCCATATATGTTCCTGAAACTTTTTTTTCAGACATTGGTGTAGCAGAGAACCCTGTTGCCATTGCTTCAAATTGACCTCTTGGTATCGGTTCGATTTTATCAGGATACCAAGGATTAGAAACATAAACAGTGCTGTCTGTGATTTTAACAACGGCTAATGCATGCCCGCCGCCTGCTTTTGTTGCCCCGTCAGGACCATTCTTAGCAACCCTGACACTAAAAGTCAGTGCAAAATCATCTTCATGTCCCTGATATTTATCAAGCAAACGTTGTAAATCAGAATCTCTATGTGTAACATTAGTAACTTCTGACATACCCTTAGCGGCGACCAGTCTGTTACTACCCAAATTAAAGGCTTCACGGCGTTCCATTTCTTCTCTGGTTATATAACCGTACTCACCGCCTTTGTATGGCTTAACATTGTTATATTTATTTTTCTTACAACTGTAAACCTCTGATTTTTGACCGGTTAAAATAAATGTCGCATCATATGATTGACCATAACCCAGAAAATCTCTGCCATCCAGGTGATTAGTTGCAGCTTCAGCAGTATAAGCTTCTTTGCCTGTATCACCAAGATTTTGCTTTGTGACAACCATTTCAGCTCTGTAATTTTCCATAGCAATTTCTAATGCAATAACTTCTAAATCACCTTTTGAATATGAGCGACCAGCATTAGCAATCGCTTTTTGCAAAGCATCTTGCGTAATATGATAAACTCCCGTTACCTCACATCCGTTACCTTTACCTTCTTTTAAATATTGGTTACGAATAGCTACAGCTCCGGGTAAAGTTACAGTAATAGAACCGTCACTGTTTTGTTTTATATTTTTCTTAAAAATTGCCTGACCGTCTTCCGTATTTCTTATTGAATTTATAGACGCAAGTAAATAGCAATCACCGCGCTTGCCTTGTCTTGAAGAGCCGACTTCACCGTCAATTACATTACCGCTTTCTGATAACAACCCGTCAATACTAATTTTAACAGGTTTTACATGAGTAGAAATACTGTCAGGTCCTACAATCCTTGTATAACCTTCACGCGGTCCCATTGAATAATTAAACTCAGTCTTTTCCTGCTTTTTCCGTCTTCGTGTAATAGGCACAGGCTGCCTGAATTTACCGACTGGACTGTTTCTTTTTACAGGTTTTTTGCCACCTATCCCAAATTTTGAAATCAAGCTATTTAAGCTATCAACCGGAATTTCATTACTCATATCATACCTCACTGTTTTAATATATATAATATATAAAAATTACATATCGGATAAATTGATTAATTTCAGAATATTAGTTTACAAATGTTAATATTAAATAAATTTAACATTTTGACAAAAAATATTTTTTTTTTGACTTAATTCTGCTATAGTCATGAAAAATGACTATGAATGTAGTAATTTAGTTCAAAAAAGGAAACCCATGGTAGAATATATCCTGCAAAAAACAAAGAAAGAAACTACATTACAATCAAAGAAAATGTATGTTTCCATGCCGTTTAACAGAGTTCAGGCAACAGAAGAGAGATTGAAAAAGATTTTTGAAGAAGAATTAAAATCAGAAGGCTCAATACTTATCAGCTACAAACCTTCAGTTATTTCACGACTTGCAAAGTATTTATCAGGTCATATTACCCGTCCCGCATCAATCGGGATTGCAGGAGAAACTGCAAGCGGTAAATCAACAATTACACTTGATATAATTGAAACAATCAAATCATTTGCTACAGAATTTGAAATTGAAAATGCAATTACACGTGTTAATACTGATGATTATTATTACGACCGTTCTGAAATGGTTAAGGCAGCAGGAAGTTTTGCAGAATTTGCTAAAAATTACGACTTAGATGTACCTCAAGCTTTGGAATTGGAATTAATGAGTGTTCATATTAAAGAATTATTGAACGGTAAATCTGTATTTCTTCCAAAATATGACATGTCAGGTACTGCAAAAAGATTTGATAATCATACATTAGCTAATCCTTCCAAAATTATTATTTCGGAGGGATTATTTACGCTTACAGATAAAATAAAAGATGCTTTTGACTTTAAAATTTATGTTGATGTTGATTCTAAAGTGCAAAAAGAAAGATTCTTTGTTCGTGCAGCAGAAAGAGATTTGGGCGAATCTGCAAAAGGTATTTATAAAAACGCATCAAACAAAGCTGAAATTTATATCCGTCCTTGCAAACAAGATGCAGACATAATTATGTCAGGTGAAGCTGTCAGAGCAAGATATAAAGCTTTCTTGAATAAGCTTATTTCAATTGTTCAACAAGAAAATTTTCAAAACAAAGTTATTTTATAAGGAAAATTTATGAAAAAATTTCTATTTATTACAGGTATAATCTTTAGCCTGATTGTGTTGCCTGTTTTTGCTGAGGATATCCAATACGGATACAATTCAAGAGGTCAATACGTACCAACATCTGTCGGTGGGAAAAGGGTCAATTACGGATATAATTCTAAAGGAGAATATGTTCCGACAGCTATCGGCGACAAACAAATTAACTACGGATACAACTCAAAAGGTGAATATGTTCCGTCTGCTATCGGTGGAGAAAAAATCGATTACAGCTTCAATTCAAAGGGGCAATATGTACCGTCTGCTATCGGCGGGAAAAAAGTCGATTACGGATACAATTCAAAAGGGGAATATGTACCGACAGCTGTCGGCGGCAAAAGAATTGATTACGGATATAACGCCAGAGGACAATACGTTCCCGTAGGTTATTAATTACAATTTTTAATAAAATTTCAAACAACACTTGACAAAAACACTTGTTTCTGCTACAATGTTAGTAAATTTAAAGGAGTGTGTGTATGGTTACAAATTGTATGTCAAAACAGGCTTTAATTCAGAAGAATTATAATGAAATTTATAATCACGAACTAGCACACCAAAGAGCAGGCGGTTCTTTTGCAGGCGCAATTTCTATTGAAAGAAACGCTGAAGGGATACCTGTTTCAGGTCATGTGCCTATTCAGATGCCAACTCTTGATAAAAGAAACCCGCAAAGAACAATCGACCATGCAAATACCGTTATAAAAGCTGCAATGGCTCCGCACGACCCGTCTTCTCAGGATTACAAAGTCGCTAAAGAAGCTGAACAAATTAAACTTAAAGCTCAGGCAGTTAAAAAAGAAAATCAGGGCAAAAAATTAGATATTCAAGTATAATTGTTACAATCTTTTAACAATTTTTAGTATATTTACGCAATTCTGACGTAAAAATTAACTTTATATATACATAGGTGGGTTTTTATATAAGGTTAGGAGCTTTTATGTCAATTAATAGTGTAAATTACGGGTATGGTTACAATACAATGAACTCTTCCGAATATTCGGATATGTTCAAAAGACATTACGGAAATTTTCAACCTTCCCAAAAAGATTACGATAAAGATTATTCTCCTGCGATTGCAACAGGTTTAATAACAGGATTAGCCGCAGGAGCAATTTATCTGTTATCAAGAGGTAAATTTAAATTAGGCAGCATATTTAAAGGTACCAAAGCTGCAACACCGGAATTAAAACTTTTAACAGCAGGAGAAAAAAGTACACAAGCAGCAGCTGCCGAGCTAAGACTTCTCCCGGCACCAAAAGAAATTAAATTATTACCTCCGGGAGAAAGACAAGCTCAACTTGCTCTTCCTTACTATGAAACAAAATTATTACCGCCTTGGCAGGGTAATAGCGCAAATGTTACAAATTTAGGGCTAAGTCCGAAATTATTAAAAGCTAAAGGTAAAAATTGGGGCTACGGCTTACCTCCTGTAAAACAAAGGATTCAAAACACCTCTGTAAGCGGAGCTTCAAGACCGATTACAAACGCTCGCGAAGCCGAAATTATTGAAGGAATTGACTTAAGACATGTTAATGCTAATACAAGAAAACTTGTTGAAAACGCTTCAAGAGGTACAGTTACACCAAAAATGCAAGCAGAATATAACAGTCAAATCGCTTTTCAACCACTAACTCAAGAACAAAAAATCGCAAAAGCTAATCTTGATATGGCAAATAAAGCTCAACGTGCAGAATTAAATTCAATAAGAAACAACAGCACAGGAGCTGAAAATCTTCTAACAAGAACAACAGACGGCTGGCACGTAAATCCAAACGGAAATATGTATTTTACAAAAAACGGACAAGTAACACAAATCAGAACAAAAAATCCAAACAGCAATGGTGAATATACAATTACCGATCCGTTAAAAATTGCAAAACATATGTCTAAACATGACGTTAATTTTATAGCTTAATTTTATTCACAACTTAATATCTCCTTAACCAATTATTACGAAATATTCAAATACGTGAAATGTTAAATTTTTAGTATATAATATTAGTAAAAAACATAGGAGGTATAATGGAAAATATAGTATCAACAAGTTACGGAAGTGACCAAAGATCAAATATAAACCCTACCCGTATTAAAGTTGTCGGAGTGGGCGGCGGCGGCGGAAACGCTGTTAACAGAATGATTAAGGCTAAACTTGCAGGTGTAGAATTCTGGCTTATGAACACAGATTTGCAAGTATTAACTTATAGTAATGTCGAAAATAAATTACAACTCGGTGTTGCAACCACAAAAGGTTTAGGCTCAGGCGGCGACCCTTCAACAGGTGAAAAAGCAGCTTTAGAAGTTAAAGAAGAAATTACCAAAGCCTTAGACGGCTCAGATATGGTATTTATCACCGCAGGTATGGGCGGAGGAACCGGAACAGGTGCAGCTCCGATTGTTGCTCAAATCGCTAAAGATTTAGGTATACTTACTATCGCGTTTGTTACAAAACCTTTCTGCTGGGAAGGTAAAAAGAGAATGGCGCAAGCTGAAGCAGGTATTGAAAAACTTAAAAAATATGTTGATGCTATTTTAGTTGTTCCAAATGATAAATTATTACAAGTTGTAGAACGTCAAATTGGTTTAAGAGAAGCTTTCTGCGTAACAGACGAAGTTCTATACCGCGGTATCCAAGGCATTTCAGATATCATTACAATTCCTGGTATGATTAACATTGACTTTGCTGATGTTAAGAAAGTCGTTAAAGATTCAGGTACTGCGTTAATGGGTATCGGACGTGCTCAAGGTGAAGGCAGAGCAATTAAAGCTGCTGAAATGGCAATTAATTCTCAACTGCTTGAATCTTCAATTGACGGAGCTTCAGGTATCATCGTTAATATTACGGGAAGCTCTAATATGACTTTATACGAAATAACAGACGCTACAAATATTATTAACAACGTTGTAAAAGACGATGCTGATGTTATTATCGGTACTTCAATTAACGAAGCATTCCAAAACGAAATCCAAATTACGGTTATTGCAACAGGATTTGCAGAAAAACCTAACCAAACATCAATTAATACTCCGCAACTGTCTGCTGCTGAGTATTTCCAAGGAAAATCAACCACAACAAATTCTAACAGTTTAGATTTTCCAAAAGTTCCTTCTATGAACTTAGATGTACCGGATTTCTTAAGAAGATAACAAATCAAAAGGGCGCAGCAAAGTTGCGCCCTTTTTTAACAGAAAAAATAACAGGAGAAAATATACAAATGCAACCGGAAATTATCGAATACAAAACAAGCGGAACTTGCTGTCAATTAATGCAAGTAGCAATTTTAGATAACAAAATCGTTGATGCCCAATTTCATGGCGGATGCAACGGGAATCTGAAAGGAATCAGAAGCCTTATTACAGGAATGAATGTTGATGAGGTTATAGAAAGACTTCAGGGAATTACTTGCGGTCCAAGACCAACAAGCTGTCCCGATCAGTTAGCAAAATGTCTTATCGAATATAAACAAAAAACTACCGTTGCTAAATAGTTAAATCTTTATGATGAAACTTTTTTAAACCTTTAGCGTAATCATCAACAATTTGTCCGTTTCCGACAAGTTTATATTTATAAATAGTCAGCCCTTCAAGCCCAACAGGTCCTCTTGCGTGGGTTTTGTTGGTTGAAATTCCGACTTCTGCCCCGAATCCGTAACGGAATCCGTCAGCAAAACGGGTTGAAACATTAAAATAAACACCTGCTGAATCAACATTATTCATAAATTTTTCAGCATTTGAACTATCGGTCGTAATAATTGAATCGGTATGCCCCGAACCATACGTATTAATATGGTTTATAGCTTCGTCCAGTGATTCTACAAACTTATAAGCTAAAATCTTATCACCGTATTCAATATCCCAAGATTCAGGATTTTGAATAAGCTTAATTTCAGATAACTGCAATGACGCCAAAAGTTCAGACGCTTTTTTAAAGTCTTTATGAATCAAAAGGGTTTCAACAGCATTACAAGCACTCGGATACTGAGTTTTAGCATCGGTTACAACACGTGAAGCTATATCAATATCAGCACTTTCATCAACAAAAATATGACAAATTCCGTTTGCATGTCCAAGTACAGGAATTTTAGTATTTTCTTTGATAAATTTAACCAAATTGTTACCGCCGCGAGGGATAATTAAATTAATATACTCATCACATTTTAACATTTCGGCTACATCATCTCGGCTAAATACCTGCTGAACCACATTTTCAGGAAAACCTTCAACTTTTGCAAGAGCTCCGTTTATAACTTCTAAAATTTTCTTGTTAGTATTTTTAGATTCTTTTCCGCCTTTTAAAATAACGGCGTTAGACGACTTTATCGCAAGAGATGAAATTTGAGAAATAACATCAGGTCTTGCCTCAAAAATTATACCCAAAACCCCGATTGGACAAGAAACTTTTGTCAAAACAAGATTTTCATCAAGTTCGCGTTTTAGTAACACTTTACCGACAGGATCTTCAAGCCCTGTAATATCACGAACCCCTTGAATCATATCACGCATCTTATTTTCATCAAGTTTAAGACGATTAAAAGTAGATTTTGTAATCTCGCCATTTTCAACAAGTTTCTCGGCTTCAGATAAATCCTGTTTATTAGCTTCAAAAATTTCCTGTTTCGCAGCCTCGAAAGCCTCAGCAATACTATTTAAAGCTTGATTTTTAATTTCAGTATCAAGCTCGGCAATTTTTAATGAAGCCCTTTTTGCTTCTTGTGCAATTTTTATAAATTTTTCCATAATACCCTCACCCTACCCTCTCCCAAAGGGCGAGGGTATTCCAATTTAACTATAAAATTGTAATATTATCACGTGTAATAATGGCGTCGTAATTTTTAAACCCGAGAATTTCTATAATATTATCGGAATGTCTGCCAATAAGTTTGCGGCATGAATCTGAGTCATAATTAACAATTCCGCGGGCAAATTCCTGATTATTTTCATCCAAAATTGAAATTACATCACCTTTTTGGAATGAATTTTTAACCTTGACAACACCAATCGGTAAAAGACTTTTTTCTTGTTCTATAAGAGCGTGTTTAGCCCCGTCGTTAACAATAATTTTACCGACAATATTTGTTGCATAACCAATCCAGCGCTTTTTATCAGACAAGTTTTCTTTTTGCGGTAAGAACATTGTTCCTTCATCTTCTCCATCAAAAATTCTTTTGATGATATACGGTTTTTTACCGTTCGCAATTAAAACTTTTCCGCCAAAACGAGTGACAAGTCTTGCTGCTTTAAGTTTTGTTTCCATTCCTCCACGTCCGCCGTCAGATACACCGGAAGCAAGTGACAGGATTGAATCATTAACCTCTTCGACTGATTTTATAAGCTTAGCATCAGGATTGGTTTTCGGGTTAGAATCATATAATCCGTTAATATCAGAAAGGATTATCAGCAAATCCGCATCCAATTCACTTGCCACAAGTGCTGACAATTTATCGTTATCCGAAAAACAAACCTGCATATCTTCCTGAATAAATCTTGGCAAGATATCAAGAGTCGTAACAGTATCATTTTGGTTAATAACAGGGATTGCACCGAGCTCCAAAAGTTTATTAAGAGTTGTTCTCAAGCTCAAATAACGTTCTCTGACCGAAAAATCATCTTCTGTCAGAAGAATTTGAGCAGCGGTAAGTCCGTACGTGTCAAACCCATTTTCATAAATCGACATCAATTTACCTTGCCCGATAGCAGCACATGCCTGTTTTAAAGCCGTACCTTCGGTACTTTCAAGCCCGAGTCGTTTTTTACCCAAACCAACGGCGCCCGATGTGATTACAATAACCTCTTTACCTGAGATAACAAGGTTTGCGATATCTTCAATAAATGTATAAACCCTTGGCAATGATACGTAACCTTCGTCGTTACGTAAAACATTTGTGCCAAGCTTAATAACAATACGTTTTGCTTTTATAAAATCTAATCTGTCCATAGCTCAATTTTACCACAAGGGGTAAATATATGCTATAAAATTTTCTATGCAACTTTTACGGTATATCCTAATTCTTTAATAATTTTTAACGCTGTAGACAACTGCGGCTGTTGCTCACCGTTAAAAATTGCATAAAGATTACTTCTAGAAATACCTGTTTTTTTAGACATACCTAAAATAGAATCTTTTGCTCTTACTGCATATTCTAAGGCTTTTACAAAAGCATTCAAATCATTGTCCTGCAAAAACTCTTCAAAACCGATATTTATCCATTCTTTTATATCTTCATCGGTTTTTAAATCATTTAAAATATATTCGTTAAAATGTTGTGATTTATTCATCTTTAAGCCTCCATTGTTTTAGAAATTCTTGCGCTTTTTCTATATCTTTGGATTGTTTTGACTTATCTCCGCCATTGATAATCAAAATTATTTCATGATTTTCTTCTGTGTAATAAACCCTATATCCTTTGCCAAATGTAAAACGCAATTCTGAAATATCTTCTGATAATTTTTTACAATCACCGAAATTACCATCTTCAATTCTTAAAATTCTTTGATTTATACGTTTTCTTGTAATACTGTCTAAAGACTCCAACCACTCAATAATCGGAGCTTTACCATTAAGTATCAGATATTTAACTTGGTAATTACCCATAACTATATTGTACCATATACAGGACACTTTGTCAATTAACATAGTCAGTTTATTTTTCTTCTATTGATAAATCCACAATCATTTTATCAATCTCATTAAAATCATTACGTAAATTATTCATCAACATATATACAATACAATCATCAACCGCCAATTGGCACTTCTCATATAAAAAATTTACCCCTTCTACTTGCCTTATAAAAATTAATATATTAAAATTGTATAGTAAAAAGTGAGGAAGATATGACAAAACATAATATAAAAGTTTGTATGGGAAGTTCTTGTTTTGCGCGCGGAAACCTTGAAAATTTGAACTTTCTTGAAAATTATATAAAAGAAAACAATTTAGATGCTGAAATTGAACTTGTCGGAGGCTTATGCCAAGACAAATGTTCTACAGGTCCAAACATTTACATCGACGATGTTTTACACACTGAAATGAACGAAGAAAAATTAAAAGAAATTTTAAAAACAGCTTTAGTATAAAAAATTTAGGGGTTAAAAATGAATAATCAACATCCGGTCTATACACTAATCAATGAATGTCACGACTGCTACAGATGCGTCCGCGAATGTCCGGTCAAAGCAATTAAAATCGAGAACAATCACGCATCCGTAATTCCCGAAAAGTGCATTTCATGCGGAACTTGTGTAAAAGTCTGCCCGACGAATGCAAAATGTGTAAGAAGTGACTTAGAAAAGGTTAAAAACCTTTTGATTAGCGGAAAAGATGTTTATGTTTCTTTAGCCCCGTCCTGGCGTTCTGTATTTGAAAACTCAGCACAAAAAATGATTGCCATTTTGAAAAAACTCGGATTTAAAGAAGTTTCAGAAACAGCCATCGGAGCTCAGGAAGTTTCCATAAAAGCTGCAAAACTGCTTAATGAAACAGAATCAGGACTTTGGATTTCAAGCGCTTGCCCTGTAATCGTAGAATACATCAGACTTTACCAGCCTGAATTTACAAAAAATATCACACCAATAGGTTCTCCGGCAAAAACACATGCAAAAATGCTTAAAAACCTCTATGGAAAAGATATTGCGGTAGTATTTATCGGACCTTGTATCGGTAAAAAGAATGAAGCTGATGAAAATGATAATCTTATTGATGCTTCACTGACATTTGAAGAACTAAAAATTTGGATTGCCGACAAAATCGGTGACATTTCCCAAATTAAAAAAGAAAGCTACTACGAATTTGTTCCATACAGCGCGCATGAAGGAACTTTATACCCTATTAACGGCGGAATGAATCAAACAATTCAAAAAGTCGGGGTAAAACCAAATGTTCAGCTAATGGAAATCTGCGGGATTCCTGCATTTGAAAAGGCATTGGAAAATTTAGACGCCGAAAAACTTTCCGCTCCTATATTTGTAGAAGCCTTAGCTTGTGAATCAGGATGTATTACAGGACCGTGTATCGCATCAAACAACCCGAGCATAAGTTCAATTTCCGATATTATGCAAAAAGTTAAAGTAAGAGATGAAATCCCTACAGAACCGCAATTAGTGGTAGAATGCGACTATTCACCAAAAGAAGTTGCGACCTCCAAATACTCGCTTGAAGAAATTACACAAACTCTTAAAAAAATTGGTAAACACACCGAAGAAGACGAACTCAACTGCGGAGGATGCGGTTATAACACCTGTAGAGAACTTGCAGCAGCACTGCTTGACGGGGTTGCCGAACCTTCTATGTGCGTTTCTTACATGAGAAAAATTGCAATGAGAAAAGCTGCCGCAATGCTTCGCTGTATGCCTGCCGCTATTGTTATGGTTGACAATAACATGAATATCATAGAAGCAAATGATAGCTTTATGAAAATGTTTACAGGCGATATGTATGAAATATTCAAATCCCGCCCTGATGGTATGACAGGTGCTGCAATAGACAGAATCGTCGAGTTTTCAGACATTTTCAGAACAATTCTGAAAACAGGAAAAGACCTTCACAAAGAACATTACAACGTAAAAGACAGATTGTTTGACATAAACGCGTTTACAATAGAACCTAACGAAATTGTCGGCGCGATAATTACAGACGTAACCCAGACAGAAACAACAAGAGAAAAAATTTCCGAAAAAGCTAAAGAAGTTATCTCGAAAAACATTTCAATCGTACAGGAAATTGCCTGCCTTCTGGGTGAACATATGGTTGAAACCGAAACACTTCTAAACTCAATTGCAAACGATTATGACGACAAATCAAGCGAGGACAAAAAATAATGTTCATTGATATTGATTGTAATCAGGTAAAAAAATATAATCAGAACGCTTTTGGCGATTATTTCATCTCCAAAAGATACCCTGATGAAGCAAAATTGATTGCAGTATTATCTGACGGGTTAGGCAGCGGAATTAAAGCAAATATCCTCTCTTGTATGACTGCCACAATGCTTTTGAAATTCGTTGAAAAACAAGAGATTCCGATAAGACAAGCCGCTGAAATCGTTATGAACTCGCTTCCTGTTTGTAAGATTAGAAAAATCAGTTACTCAACATTCTCAATCATCGATGTAAATGACGAAGGTGACGCTAAAATTATTGAAGAAGGAAACCCTGAGTTTTTATGGATAAAAAACGGCGAAATTATGACTCCGCCTTACGAAACAATTCCGTCTAAAACCTTCAAAAACAGATGTCTTAAAAGTTACAAAATAAAACTTGAACTCGGGGACAGATTAATCTTCTGCTCAGACGGTGTAACACAATGCGGGTTGGGCAACGGCAGATTAAAATTAGGGTTAAGACGCGAAGGATTAATAAATCTTGTTCTTGCAAAACTTCAAGAAGAACCGGAAATCTCAAGCTCAGAATTATCCGCATATATAATAAGACAAGCTAAAAATATTGAAACCGAAAGACTTCCGAAAGACGATATCTCAGCTTGCGTTCTATACTTTAGAGAACCGAGAACTTCGCTAATTTTTACAGGTCCTCCGTTTAACCAGAAAAAAGATAATGAATATGCCAAAATTTTTCAGGATTTTAAAGGCAAAAAAGCAATTTGCGGCGGAACAACAGCAAACCTTATTTCAAGAGAATTAAACCTCCCTATTACAATGGATAAAGAAATCAGTATAGGCAAACTTCCGAGCTGCTCTTATATGGAAGGGGTTGACCTTGTAACAGAAGGAATCTTAACCCTAACAGAAACACTTGAATGTTTGGAAGACGGAAATTTAGATATTGACAATGCTGCCGGAAAGCTGATAAAATTTCTATTAGATAGCGACTGCATAAACTTTATGGTTGGTGCAAAATTGAATCAGGCACATTACAATCCTGCATTGCCTGTAGAAATCGAAATCAGAAAAAATATTATCAAAAAAATGGCTGCAGTATTGCAAGATAAATATTTTAAAAAAGTTAGTGTACAATATATATAAAAGGAAGGTAGAAATGGAAAAAATCAGTGTAAAAGTATGTCTTGGAACAACTTGTTTTGTTATGGGTTCTGCAAACCTTCAGGAATTAATCGACATCGTTCCTGCTAAATACGGGGATAAAGTTGATGTATCAGGTGTTCCGTGTTTAGGTTTGTGCGCTACTGATTGGGAATTTTCCAAAGCACCTTATGTTAAAGTTGATAATGAAGTTATCAAAGAAGCTAACGTAGAAAAAGTTCTTGCAGCTATCGATGAAAAGTTGGCAAAAAAACAATAGAAAAGGATTAAGAATATGAGCATGAATACCCCTAAGCAAACATCGCACTTAAAGCGCGAAATATTAGTAAGACTTATCAGAGCATATTTAAGTGATAATTTTGAAGAAAACACAAGAAAAATCCCTTACGATATGCGCCCAAAAGGCAGTGAAGTTCCTTTCCGCTGCTGTATACACAAAGAACGTGCAATCCTTAGAGATAGAGTAATTGCAGGTTTAGGTTTATCAATTGAAGAAGCTGAAGATAGTGAATTACTATCAGAACTTGCTTCAAAAGCGTTAGAAAGAACAGAACCGGAAGAAAATCCGTTAACTGTTCTTCATACGGCATGCCAAGGCTGTGTACCGTCAAGAATTTATGTAACAGACTTGTGCCAGGGCTGTGTTGCAAGACCTTGCGAATCAGCTTGTAAATTTGGTGCAATAAAGGTTGAAAACGGAAAATCTGTTATTGACCCGTCTAAATGTAAAAATTGCGGAATGTGCGCTCAAGTTTGTCCGTATCAGGCAATCGCAAAAATTATCGTACCTTGCGAAAACGCTTGCCCTGTAGGTGCTATCGCTAAAGATGAAAACGGTTTGGCTCAAATCGATTTTGAAAAATGTATCTCTTGCGGAAAATGCGTTCATGCCTGTCCGTTTGGTGCAGTTCATAAAAAAAGCCAAATTATTGATATATTAAAAGTAATGAAAGAAGGCAAAAAAGTTGTAGCAATGCCTGCCCCTGCAATTATGGGTCAATTACCTTGTACTCCAAAACAATTAAAAACCGCAATTTTAGAACTTGGATTCTCTGATGTTATTGAAGTTGCAGAAGGTGCTGATATAACTACAAGAAATGAAGCCGCAGAATTTGTTGAACGTATGGAAAAAGGCGACAAATTCATGACAACATCTTGCTGTGCAGGATATAACGAACTTGTTGAAAAACATGTTCCGGAATTGAAACCGTTCCGTTCAGAAACAAAAACTCCGGCTTACTATACAGCTGAAATGGTTAAAAAAGAAAATCCTGATGCTGTAACAGTATTCTTTAGCCCTTGTGTTGCGAAAAGACGTGAAGCTATGCAAAATCCTAATATTGATTATGTACTTAGCTTTGAAGAACTTGGAGCTTGGTTTATTGCGTTGAATGTTCAAGTGGCAGAATGTGACGAAACAGCATTCAGAAAAGAATCTTCTGCTCAGGCAAGAAACTTTGCCGTAACAGCAGGTGTTGCTAATGCAGTTAATCACTTACTTGATGATGATAAAAAAGCAACTCCATATATAGTTGACGGACTTAATAAACAATCAATCAGAGATTTGAAAAAATTCGCCAAAAACGGAGTATGTGAGCTCGGTAATTTGATTGAAGTAATGGCTTGCCCGGGCGGCTGTTTAGGCGGTACAAATACAATAAATGCCTATAAACCTGCCGTTAAACAACTTACAAATTACGTTAACGAAAGCCCTGATTTAGAAAAATAAATTTCTAAAAGGTAAAAATTTAAAAGAAAAAAGGAACCTTAACAGGTTCCTTTTTTAGACGTTAGACATTTTGTTTAAAAATCACATTTTTATCCGGCTTTAATGTCGGAAGAGGGGCATTCAAAGAGCCATTATTACCGTTTTTCGGTTTAACTTCATAAGATTTGATAGAACGTTTTCCTGTCAATCTTTGCATAAAGTTGTAATATTTTTTCTTAAATCCTGTTGAATTATTCTGTCTTGTTTCAATATCAATAAGCTCATCTCTTGTATGTGCTTTAATCGGAGTTCCGACTGATGATCTTGTTAACATTTCACCTAATGTTGTATCAACTAAAGTTACAACACTCATACCCATTAGTGATGAATTGTATTGATTTCTGAATGTTGAATTGAACAAATCAATCAATAATGTTTGATAGAACAACCTTGAACCTTCTTGAACAAATCTTTCTTTAAATTTGGTATTTGCACCTTCTTTGTCATTACCGTTTGACTTTAACATAACCATATTGTAATTATCTGTCATTAAGAACCAAATCGTTGCAACTGAAGCTGCGGTTTTAGCTAAGTTTGATAATTCTGCGTTTGATACACTTGATAGTGAATCCTGATTGAATCCTTTTAGCAGATTAACCTGAATAAAGTCTTCAAATTCTTTTTTAGAAATACCGTTTTTAGCTAACTTTTCAGCTTGTCTTGCAATTCTGTCAAAACTGTTTGCTACAGCTTCGATATCTTTTGGAGATGACTTAGGTTTAGCTTTCCTAAATACGCTCATTAGTTTTTCATCAATCATCCAATAAGGAAGTGTTACTGTATTCCAAATAAACTTGAACGGAGCAATTACAAAATTAACAAAAGGTTTTACCGATACAGGTTTGCCGAAGAAATTAAATGTTTTATCGGTTTTACCCAAATTAACAATCAATTTACCTTTCTGAGTAGTTTCTGTAACTTCACTCGCAACAGAAGCATACCTATCCGCCAATTTATCAAAACCGTTTTGTCTTAAGGTTTCTACTACGCCTTTGAATTTCTCTTCATCAACAATAAATGGCTTACTTGTAAGTTTGCTATATAAGTCTGTAAACGGTTTGAAAATTACTTTTGATTGGAAATTATCAACAGCATTTTTAATGTCATGTTCTTTTATTCCCAATTTTTCGAATTTTTCAAGATTATTCAATCTCATATTTTCAAAATAATTAAATGCAGCTTTTTGAACAGCAGGAAGGTGTTTTACAGCCTTAATTCCATATCCTGTTCCAAGAACTATTGCCGAACCTTTCATCAAAGTATCAAATGATAAAAGCGGTTTTTGCTGTTCTTTTTGGTTCTGAGGCTTTTGTACACCTGTTGAAGATATAGGTTCTTTTACAGGTTTAATCTTTGCTTCCGGAGCATTCATCATTTCATTTTCTTTACGAGCTTCTTCCGGTGTTAATTTCTTAATATGTTTTCCGTTAGACAAACGAGAAAACATTTCCGTAACTAATACCGTCAAGCCTGTAACAAGAACGATTCCTGCTTTCGATTTGTTAATAAAATTCTGGAAAGCACCCATTGTAACAAGTGTCAAATATCCGCTTGTCAAAATTCTGCTTGTTTCCTGCTTAAACCTTGTTTTCCTTTCTTTTTCAGCCGCCTTAGAATCATCATCCATCATTCTTGACAGGTTATAAGCATCATTAGCAAGAAATATTGCAGGCGGAAGCCCTGAAACTAATCTATTTAATGATCTTTCGTGTTTTGTATCATAATTACCTGATTTTGGGTCAAACTGTTTTAATTGTGACTGAAAAACTTTTGAGCCTAATTGACCTTCTAAATTCTGAGCAATTTGTGCTTTTACATTATCAGGAATCTCTGAAACTTTTATGTTGTTATCTTTGGCATAACGGGCTAAAGCATCTTGCATTTTAATATCTTTAAACCTTATCATGCCCATTAAAGAATTAACTTTAGAATCAATTTTTGAACGCTGTCTGATATTTTTAAAAAACGGTCTTTCAAGAGTTTTAGCTGCCCATTTTTTAAATCCCGGAACTTTTGCCAACAATTCTAACATTCCGTTAAGCATATCACCGGGTAAAACCTTAAATGGATATATCAAACCGTCCCAAGCTAAATGTGGTATGGATTTCTTTCTGATAGTTATATTATCACCATCAACAGAAATAAGATTACGAGTACCTGATGAACGCTTTTGAGTAATATCTTCAAAAAGTTCTCTTCCCATTTTGCCGATATATTTATCGGAAAATTCTAAGAATGCTTTTTTACTGTATACTCTAGGTGCTTCATATAATAAAGAAAGACCTTTAAAACTTAAATCTGAATGATTTGTTTTTAAAGGTCTCTTAATATCTTGATTATTAAATTTTGAAACTTGTTTTGAAGAGGAGAGTAATGCCTGAGAATTTGGGGACATGTATTCCTCTTTGTATCGTCTTTTCTCTATTCGAAATTTTGTTACACTATTCGTTATCATTTCACACATCCGTTTTTATGTATTTTCTTTCATATAAAATAAAAAGGCAAGATTTTTTTGCTAAAATTTTACGTAAGTTTACAATCAAAACTAAAACCGTGAATTGACACTATTTTTCAATAAAAACGTGATTACCGTTGATTGTTACCCATTTTCCGTCTTGTGAACTTGTTGAATAACTTTTCTCTTTTTCATATGTTTTTGTGCCTTTAGGTAATTCATTTTTACTTGGAATCCCAATATTATTCATTTGTTCCATGATTTCTTTTTCATGTTTTGTATATTCTGAGGTCGACATTTTGTCAATATCTTCTCGGGTGTATACCCTATCATAATTTTGATAGTCAATTTCAGGTGAATTTGTTTTTATTTGACCGTTTCTCAACTGCTCCATTATTACAGATTCATTCTTCGTAAACTCTTCCGGGGTCATATTTTCTATTTCTTGCGGGGTAAAGAATCGTTCTGCTTCTGTTGGCACAGATTTCCAAGGATTTGCCATTGGTATTTTATCCCAAGGATTTTCAACTGGGGATTCCTTATATGGATCTACCAGCAGATTATTGAAATCAGGTAAATTTAAACTCGGTATATTATATTTTTCTGCATATAGTTTAAATAACGTTTATTCATTGTTATCATCAGATTCTTTATATGTAACATTGTCCATTTCTTTAACAGGTATTCGTGATTCTACTTGAGTACTTTTCTTCTCTCCAATTTCATTACCCGGAAAACTAGTTTCAACAAATACTTTAGTTGAAGTTACTCTATTTTGCCAACCTTGAAGAAATTCTGCTTGTTTGGGATTCGCTTTTGCAAATTCTTCGTACTTAGCTCTTCTTAGACTTTCAAATTTTTCAAGATCACCGCCACTTTTATCTAAAAAATCTTTAGCTCTTGAAACTCCCATATTCACAGAAGTATCAAATACATATGTTGCTAACTTTGGATTATTTATTTTATCTGCACCAGATGCTTTATAGTAATTGTTATAATAAATATCACTAACCTCTTCATCAGTTATATATTTCACACTTCTAAGAGGTAAACCTTTATTTTTCCTATAACTATCATATGTTGTATGAGTAATACCTTTATTAGTTTCACCACCTTTATCATTCGGATTATTTACATAACCACCTTCATGTGATAAAACCATCCTTAACATTTTTTCAAAATTTTCATCTTTCATAAACTTCTCCTTGTAATAAAAATAAAAAAATATAAACATGAATTTCCATACAAGGTAAAATAGTTATCTTAGAAATTAAAAGTATTTATATATTCTTTAAGATTCAATGCTCTTTGTTTCACAAGACCTGTCCGCCAACCTTGTTTCACATTTTGAAACATTGTTCCAGACTTGTATTGAGGATATAAATCAGTAAACCGAGTATTTACTTTATAAAATTCTTCCCAAGCTAATTGTGATTCCAGCAATATTTTATAATCTTGCGGCTTTAATATGCTTTTCAGTTCGATTAAAGAATTCTCAATTTCATTATGCCAAGCCTCTTGAGCAGCAAGACTACATTTATTCATTTCAAGTGTATTATCCGTCTTTGAAATACACTCTTTTTCAACTTTTTCAATCGGATAAACAGTTTCATTAGAATATACAAAATTTCTACTAAATATAAGATTGAATATTAAAACAAAAAATATACCTAAAACTTTTTTCATAAACTTATTTTACCTTTAACCAAAAATTAAATCAAATCTTTACATATTTTCTCCTTTCTGTTTCCGTACTGAACATATATAATCTAAGCTTTTCATATCCTAAAAACTCTAACAGTGAAATAACACTATCTTTCAATAAAAACATGATTACCGTTGATTGTTACCCATTTTCCGTCTTGTGAACTTGTTGAATAACTTTTCTCTTTTTCATATGTTTTTGTGCCTTTAGGTAATTCATTTTTACTTGGAATCCCAATATTATTCATTTGTTCCATGATTTCTTTTTCATGTTTTGTATATTCTGAGGTCGACATTTTGTCAATATCTTCTCGGGTGTATACCCTATCATAATTTTGATAGTCAATTTCAGGTGAATTTGTTTTTATTTGACCGTTTCTCAACTGCTCCATTATTACAGATTCATTCTTCGTAAACTCTTCCGGGGTCATATTTTCTATTTCTTGCGGGGTAAAGAATCGTTCTGCTTCTGTTGGCACAGATTTCCAAGGATTTGCCATTGGTATTTTATCCCAAGGATTTTCAACTGGTGATTCCTTATATGGATCTATCATCAGATTATTGAAATCTGGTAAATTTAAACTCGGTATATCATATTTTTCTATACCTATTTTAAATAATCTAGACATGTTTTCATATTCTGAAATATTATTTGATGTATCTTTTAATGAAAATAAATCTTTATTTTGTAAAATATTTTTATCGTTATCGTTTACGTCTGGATTACTTATTTGTGACGAAAATTTATTATTATTAATATTTTTTCTTAAATTATTGACTCGATTATTCCACCCTTGATAAAATTTTTTTTGAGAAGAATCTTTAGCAACAATCTCATCATAAATTTTTTGCCGAATATCTAAAAATTTATTTAAATCCCCATTACTTTGTTCATAATACTTTTTTGCCATACTCGGACCATGTAGAACCGCCGTATCAAATAAAGCCACTGCCATATTTGGATCTGATATATTATCCGCCCCTGACATTTTCCAATAATTTTCATAATAAAGATTGATTGCTTCTTCTCTTGTTATTTCTTTAACACTTTTTGTAGACAAACCTTTATTTCTTCTGTACGAATTATATGTTGATTGTGTAACCCCCATATTCGTTGGTCCACCCTTATCGTCTTTATCATTTACATAACCGCCTTCTGACGGAAATAGAAATTGTAACGCTTTTTCAAAATTTTCTTTAGACAACTTAATTCTCCTTATTAAAAATGTAATACATAATAAGGTAAAAAAAGCTTAATTTTCTGTTAGTTGAAATAAATATTTTTTTAAAGTAACAGCCCTGTGTTTTACTAATTCATACATATCTCCTATTACAAAAGTTGTATGAATATCACCCTCTTTTTCATAAACAGTTTTATATAAAAAGTCTTTCTCTTTATTATAATAAAACTCCCAAGATAACTGTGCAGCTTTAAATACTTTAATATTTTCGTCATCTAACAATTCTACTATTTGTTTTGAATATTGGTTAATTTCATTATTCCAAGCTTCAATACCGTCATAAATACATTGATTCATCCCTGACGTCATATAATTTTCTGTAGTACATTCTTCTAAAACTTTATCTATAATATATTCCGAATCTGTTTTAGCTTTTACAAAGGGTACAGAAAAAAATACCAATATAAAAAATACAATCAACTTTTTCATAAACTTATTTTACCTTTAACCAAAAATTAAATCAAATCTTTACATATTTTCTCCTTTCTATTCAGGTGTTGAATATATCTAATTATAAAAGTTTTTCAAACACTTTAACAGTCCGCAGTTTTACGTAAGTAATTTTACGGACTTGACAAGGAGTATTAATGTTGATTTATAAGTACTTTCTAAGCTCGCAAAAATCTAAATTCCCGCCGTTACGCCCCATACCGTTTTTTGAAACATCAACAGAATATGCACCCAGATTTATTACTTTTAATGTATTTTTTAGTGCTTGACCATTATTGTTATGTGCATGAAAACTAATCTTTTCATATCCCAAAATTTTTAATTTATTAAAATACTGCTCAACCTCATCAGGACAAAGCTTTCCGTAACTATCCGCAAAATATAAACTTTCAAGTATTTGTTTATTTTCCCAGGCAAAAAGTTTCAAATACCCGTCAGCATCCACACTTGAAATATCCATTAACTGAACAAAAACCCTATATCCGCGGAATTTTAACTCTTCAGCAATTTCTAATGTTTTACCAATTTTATCAGGACGTGTTGCAACTCTTACAAAATCAACAAAATCCTCACCCGCACTTTTAAAATCCTCAATACTAAACCGTTTAGTATCGGTCATAACACCCAATTGCAAATCACCTTTTTGATTGTAAAATTTCTTCAATAGATCTTCATTACACCTGTAAAAACGTCCCTTACCTTCATTATCAATATGATTTCTGTAACCTATCTCAAGGTAAGTAACATTGTTTTCACTCGCAAATTCAAATAAGTCTGAAACAAACCCGTCTTCAAATTCCCAATTTGTTTCATACCCGCCGTCACGAATTGTACAATCTAATATCTTAATCATAAATTGATTTTATCATAATAATTAAAATCAGATAACCGAGTCGGATAATTTATTTTAATTTATTCATGTTTAACATGATTTTAGACTAAAGAGGAGTTTTAAAATTATGACAAGCAATCTTTTCCAATCAGAAGTTATTAATATGAAAAATTTGAATAATTTATTTATAGAATTAACAGCAAAAAACTGCAATCAACACTGCAAGCACTGTTATATCGACTTTCAAAAATTCAAGAAAAATTCAGACTTTATCAACATTGATATTATTAAACAGGCACTAAACGATACAATGGGCGAAAATATCCAATGCATCTACCTGACAGGAGCAGAACCAATGACTCACCCTGACTTTAATGCAATTTTAAGACTTTGCCTGAAACGAACAAATGTCTGTATCTGCACAAACGGTTCGTTTATAAACGAAAAAAAAGCAAGGTTTTTGAAAAAAGTTGAAGACGAATCTACAAACGAAATTATTTTTAAATTAAGCATTGACCACTATGACGAAGTTAAAAACGATGATATAAGATACCGCGGCGCATACAGACACGGACTATTTGCATTAAAACATCTTTTAAAATACAATTTTAACCCGATTATTACCGTAACAAACTACTATAACTTATCAAAAGAAGAATTAACAAAGGGATTTATGACTGTTTTTGAAAGAAATAATCTTGATTTAGATTCCACAAACCTTCAAATAATATCATGGCATGATTCTTCAGTTGAATTTGACGGAGAAAACTTAGAACCTTGCGAAAAACTTGACTGCAAATCAGGTAGAATCCTTACCGCAACAGGTGTATACACCTGTCCGTTTTTGGCAAATGATTATAGGGGACGCTGCGGAAGCTCTTTTGTTGATTACAACAAAAAAAGTACGCTTGAAACAAATTTTTGCAATACCTGTCTAAAATCAGGTAAACAAATGTTTTCCATAGATTTTTCTCAATTTGAGGGGTAAAGTTAGACAAATAATCTATAAGTTAATAAGACGATAAGTTCATTACGGATTATGTCACTCCGGGCTCGAACCGGAGTCTATCCAATTTGATGCAGCCAGGCAGCTCAGAAGCCAGGCGGCTAGGTTATATACCAAACCACACACTATCAATGCCAATATTTATTCCTTGCCCCCGCGCTCACGAACAGAAATTCTAATCGGAGTTCCGAAAAATCCGAAAGCTTCGCGAAGTTTATTTTCTAAATAACGTTTATAACTGTCTTTTAACAACTCTTCGTTATTAACAAACAGAATGAATGTCGGCGGCTGCGTTTTAGCCTGAGTTACATAATAAATCTTTAATCTCTTGCCCTTGAAACTTGTCGGAGGATTAAGCGCATAAGCTTCATTAATAACTTTGTTTAAAAGCCCTGTAGAAACACGTTTTGTACATTGAGCATACACTTCGGTACTCTTATCAAAAATCTGGTTTAAACGTTGTTTTGTAACCGCGCTGATAAAAATTTTCGGTGCAAAACTTAAAAACGGAATATCTACAGCTAATTCTTTTTCAAACTTATTGATAGTATTAGCCTGTTTTTCTTCAATCAAATCCCATTTGTTAATCGCAACAATCAAACCTTTACCTGATTCTGTAATAATTGATGAAATTTTCTTATCCTGATCGGAAATTCCTTCTTTCGCATCGATTACCAAAAGTGCAACATCACATTCTCTGATTGAACGAATTGCTCTATCAACCGCAAATTTTTCCACTCCGTAATCAACCTTAGACTTTTTACGGATACCCGCCGTATCTACAATAATAAATTCTTTGTCTTTATATGTAACATAGCTGTCTATACTATCTCTTGTCGTTCCTGAAACATCAGAAACAATAACTCTGTCAGCGTTTAACAAAGCATTAACTATAGAAGATTTACCCGCATTCGGACGTCCGACAATCGCAATTTTTATACGCTTATCCTCTTCCTCATCTTCAAGTATTTCAAAGTCTTCTGTTACAAGTTCCAATAAGTCCCCAACACCACCTGAACCGTGCAGGGCAGAAATTCCTAAAGGCTCACCCAATGCAAGAGAATAAAAATCACTTGTCATCATAAGTGAATCAGGATTATCACACTTATTAACCGCTAAAAATATCGGTTTTCCGGATTGACGCAAGATATTTGCGATATCGTAATCAACAGGATTAACACCGTCTTTTCCGTCAACGAGAAAAATAATTTTTTCAGCTTCTTCACAAGCTAACTTAGCCTGATCAAAAATCGAAACCATTATATCATCTTCGTCCCCCGGAATTATACCGCCTGTATCAATAACAGTGAAAGCCTTATTTTGCCACTCAACATCGAAATAAATTCTGTCACGCGTAACGCCTGGCAAATCGTCAACAATTGAATGTCTTGCACCGACAAGACGGTTTACAAAAGTTGATTTGCCTACATTTGGTCTTCCTACTATTGCTACAATCGGTTTTCTTTTCATAAATTCATCTTACCATGGACACTAAATTTTGCAAAAAAGAATAAGGATTAAGTATATGTAAACAAATGTAACAAACTTCAAACCATGTGAAATCACGCATTTTGGCATGTTTTTATATATTTAAGAGTATAAAAAGAGAGCAAAACTATGTCGATCAGTTTAAACAAACTGAATAAACCCGGTATGAACACGTCTTTCGGAACAAGTAAGACGGGTAAGACAGGTGTGACCGCACAAGCCACAAAAAATATGGCTAATTACAACAGTGCGGGCTCTTCTTCTATCTTCAAACTTAACGCAAAACATTCATCAAATTGGGTTCCGGGAGTAAAAGTAACTCCAAACCAAAGCAAACACAATTATCAAGGTGTAAGACAAAGCCTGAATGCTCGCGGATTCACTCCGAGTGTTGGTCTAAGCAGTCTTGGCGGAGTACAAGGTACTCAACAATTCCAAGCAACAAACAAAATGGGTGCATACCAAAAAGGACAAATGATAGGACAACTTGTCAACGGCACCTTCGGTATGCTTAACAAAATGGGTGTATTTGATGGTCTTAAAGGCACAGCAAAAGCAGGAGCAGGCGAAGTTCTTGACGGAATTGCAAACGGCAATTCCACAGCAAATATTGATTCATCAAGTTTCTCTGGACAACTGTCAGGAGTATCATCATTTACACAAATAAATAATCTTGAATCACAAGTAAAAGCCAAGAAAACTAATCTGGATTCTGATTATAAAAAACTTGACCCGAAAGAAGATCTAAATTCAATCAAAGAAGGTGCAAAAGATGGCTTTGAATTAGCTGGTGTAAATCTTAATACTGATAACTTAGCATTGTCAACTCTTGACAGCAATGACTTAGAAAAAAGTATGGAAACTATTGACGGAGATATTGATAAATTCGGAAACTTTAAAACTAATGACTTACCTGCTGCCAAAAACCAAATAACAACAAAAGCAGGACAAATAAAAGGCGAAATAAGTGCCAAAGAAGGACAATTATCACAATTAAAAGCCAACAACAAAGATGGTGTAAATGATGCACAAATTCAACAATTAGAACAACAAATACAAGAACTTAAAGAACAGCAAGAACAACTTAAGAAAGCTGAAACGGCTATTGGTGAACTTGAAACTAAGTGCGACTCAACAATCGATGAACTGAAAACTAAAAAAGCTGAAATCAAAGATATCAAAAAATTCGAAGATCAAGTTAAAGATAAAAAATATGACTTAGCAAAATCTCAAGATAAAGACCTTAAAAAAGCACTAGATAAACTTAAAAAATTAGATGCAGAAATCAAAAAAGCTTCTGTAGATAAAAATGGTGATGATTATGACAAAAAAGATGATAAACGTAGTGAAAAACTTAAGAAACTAAATACTGAAAGATCTGCTGTATTTACAACAATGAGTACTTTAATAACATCTCTATCAGCCGCAGGTTCTGAACCTATTGTTAACAGTAAAAATCAATCATATACGATATCAAATCTAACAGCAGCATTAAATTATAAACCTGAAGGAGCAGAATCTTAACCAAACCTTTACAAAGACTTTACAATTAGCAGTTAATGTATTACAATAAAAGAGCAAGCAGTATTGCACAGAAAAAAGAACGGTTACCCCGTTCTTTTTTTCACTAAGTAGGGAAAGGTTACTTTATGAAACAAGATATTAACAGATTAGAAGTGTTAAACGCGATTACACCACTCATTGAAAACACAGCCATGCGATTTAACTTAATCCCTATTGAAATAGACTTTTCAAAAGAAAATCACCGCTGGTTTTTGAGAATTTTCTTATATTCAAAAGACCACAACGTTACACTCGATGATTGTGAGAAAGTTACAAGAAGCCTTGAAGACTTTTTAGATGAATTAATCCCAGTGAAATACTATCTGGAAGTATCATCTCCGGGGTTAGAACGTAAATTCAAATCAGAAAAAGAATTTATCATCTTCAAAGGCAGAAGAATTAGTATTAAATTAAAAGAACCGCTAATTGGCGAAACCGAAAAAATTTTTAAAGGCGAAATCCTTGATTATGATTACAATGAAGGATTAACGTTTTTCAGATTTGATGACGGAGCTGAAATTCAAATCCCTAAGTCAAATATTCAATCAGCAAAATTATATATAGATTAATATAAATAGAAAGGAAAACACTATGATTAAAATCGGAGCAGGAAACTTAAACGAAGTTTTCGAAGAGCTGGAAAGAGAAAAAGGTATCTCTAAAGAAGTTGTTGTATCTTCTTTATGTGATGCTATGGTTGCAGCTTATAAAAAACATTTAAGAATAAAAGAAATCGAAAATGTTGAAGCATTTTTAGATGAACAATCAGGCGAAATCGGTATTTTCAAAGGTAAAACCGTTGTAGAATCAGTTGAAGATGAAGACAACGAAATTTCTTTAGCCGAAGCAAAAGAAATCGACGAAGATGTTGAGTTGGGTGATGAAGTTAAATTAGAAGTTACCCCTGAACAATTCGGACGTATTGCAGCTCAAGCAGCTAACCAAGTTCTTACCCAAAGAATCCGCGAAGCTGAAAGAAACCTTGTTTTAAATGAATTTCTTGACAAAAAAGGAACACTTATTACAGGTATAATCCAAAAAGTTGACGACAGACGCAACGTTATTGTTAACATCGGCAAAACTGACGCGATTATGCCAAGAAAAGAACAAATTCCAGGTGAATACTACAAACCAGGCAACAGAATCAGAGTATTTGTTCTAAACGTTAAAGAAACAACAAGACTTCCACAAGTAATTGTTTCTCACGGTCATGCTGAAATCGTTAGAGAACTTTTTGAACTTGAAGTTCCTGAAATCGAAGATAATATCGTTGAAATTAAATCAATTTCACGTGAAGCAGGCTACAGAACAAAAATTGCAGTTTGGTCAAACGACCCTGAAGTAGATTCTGTAGGAGCTTGTATCGGACCTAGAGGAAGCAGAATTCAAACAATCGTATCTGAACTTAAAAATGAAAAAATTGATATCGTAAGATACTCAGAAGACCCTGTTGAATACATTGTTAACGCATTATCACCTGCAAGAGTTGTATCTGTTGATATTATGGCAGATGATGAATTTGCACACGAAGCTATGGTTGTTGTTCCGGACGATCAATTAAGCCTTGCTATCGGTCGTGAAGGTCAAAACGTAAGACTTGCTCACAAATTAACAGGCTGGAAAATTGATATCAAATCAGTTTCACAAATGGAACAAGCTGAAAGTCAAAACGTTAACAACTACGAATACGAAGAAGAAGTTGAAACTTCTGTAGAAGATGTTGTTGATGAAGATGAACTACAAGCAGAAATCGAAGAAGAAATGAATCAACAAGCTCTTGATGAAAGCGATATCGAAGCAGAATCAGATGTTGCTGAAGAATCAGAAGAAGTTGAAGAATAATTCTTTAAAGGTTAAAAAAGCGGTCGGGCAAGATTTGCCCGACCGCTTTTTTATACCAAACCCTCTTTTAAAGCTTTCACTGCCGCTTGTGTTCTATCATCGACTACAAGTTTTTGAATAATATTACAAACGTGAGCTTTTGCAGTGTGGGAAGAAATTGTTAAAGCTTCGGCAATTTCGTTATTTGATTTTCCGTCAACTACAAGCTTTAGCACTTCATACTCTCTTTGAGTAAGATTTGAATGCTGTTCACGAAACATTGCCCTTGACATTTGGCGCTGAGGCACAATTCCACAGTTTTTGTCGCGTAAAATAGGTACCGCTAACGGGTCAATCCACATTGCACCTTCTTTTATCGTTTGAATAATCATTTTCAAAATATCGGTATTAATATCTTTCATAACATACGCGCAAGCTCCTGATTGCAAAGAATCCAGAACCTCTTGCTCTGACAGGTGCGACGTTAAAATAATAACTTTAGCATTAGTATTAAGTTCAAGAATCTTTTTTGTCGCCTCAATCCCCGAAATATCAGGTAATCCGATGTCCATAAGAATTACATCGGGATGAGTGGTTTTGAATTTTTCTATCGCATCTTTACCACTTTGGGCTTCTGAAGTAACCTCTAGGCCTTCTAATTCATCAAATAGTGATTTTAAACCTACACGCATTAGTTTATGATCTTCTACAAGCAGAAGTTTTATTGAAGAATTTAACATAATTTTACTCCTTACGGGTTATTTTTTCTTAATTATATGGTCGACATATTTTCGCCATAACTGATTTTTGGTTATTTAAGCGGAGTATTATTTTATACGGTTACTTTTGGTTTAAAATTTGAGTAAGAATTTTATTTATTATTTTAATTCTAATGTGCAGCCAATAATTTTAGCAATAATTTTCATTTCTCTATAGGTGATAGTTTCGTTACGGAGCTTATTTGACAAGTTTGCAAGGGTGTAAGGCTTATTTAATTCCTGTTCCAATTGACTGGCAACATATTTTAAAGTCAATCCTTTTGAATATAAAATTTCTTTCAATTCCGTAATTATTCTCATACTTAATATAATTACATGTATTCTTCTAAAAATAATTAATTGATTTAATTAATGTTGCATTATTAAATTAATTCGTGTATATTAAATCAATATATTTGCACATTAAATACGGGAGAAGTATTAAAAGACGGTTACAGCGGAACAAATATGGCATCTTGTGCAGGGTTTATTGATGTTAACGGCGTTGATTTACCTAATAAGGAAGTTTCATGTTCATCAGGTACAAATTCTTTATCCCAAAATACCTGTATCGTAAAAAATGATGCTAAACATATGACAGATATTTATCCGATAAGATTTCATGACGGTGTTGTAGAGCCTGCAACGGCTGCGGCTCGTTATGTATTAAAAACAACTAAATAATTACCCCTAACCTATTTTCGATATTTATTATAAAAACTGGCAAAAAAAAACTGTTTGTTATAAAATATTTGGAAAATAAACACGCCCGAAAAAGGTAAACAAAAGGGATAAATATATGAAATACTCCAACTATTCAACAGTAATAATCGGCGGTGGAATCGCAGGGTTATATGCATCATTAAAAATTTCAGAAAAAAACGGAGAGGTTTTACTTATCACAAAATCAGACTTAGGTGAAAGTAATTCTTATTATGCTCAAGGCGGAATGGTTGCAGTATTAAAAGATAATAAATCAGATTCTGTTGAATCCCATGTCAGCGATACAATTAAAGCAGGTGCGGGTTTAAGCGAACTTAACACTGTTAAATTTATCAGCGAAAACTCAGACACCGTAGTAAAAGACCTGTTAAAATTCGGAGTAGAATTTGACCGTGATGAAGAAGGCAGATTTACATTAACAAAAGAAGCCGCGCATTCCGTACGCAGAATCCTTCACGCGGGCGGAGATGCAACAGGCAGAGAAATGGAAATTGCGCTTTGTAAAGCCGTTAAAGAAAACAAAAACATAAAAATTTACGAAAACACAACAGCCGTTGACCTGCTTGTAGAAAATAATACCTGCGGCGGAGTTATTATTCTAAAAGATAACGAATATGAAACGATTTATTCAAATAACGTAATAATAGCTTCAGGCGGTATCGGACAGCTTTACAAATACACAACAAACCCAAAAGGAGCAACAGGTGATGGGATTGCACTATGCTACAGAGCAGGCGCAGCTTTACAGGATTTAGAATTTGTACAATTTCACCCGACAGCATTAGCTTTTGACGATGAAGAAAACAGATTTTTAATAAGCGAAGCAGTCCGCGGAGAAGGCGCCAAACTCTGTGATGAATCAGGACACGAATTTATGAGCGAATACCACGAAAAACGCGAACTTGCACCTCGAGATATAGTAGCACGCGCAAACTTTTCAGAAATGAAAAAAAATAACACCGCTCATGTATATTTAAATGCAACAGTGATAGGAAAAGAAAAACTTCTGAAAAGATTTCCTAATATAGCCAAAAAATGCAGCACACATGGGATTGATATTACAAAAGATTTTATCCCCGTAGCACCCGCTGCGCACTACTTTATGGGCGGGGTTAAAACTAACATTAAAGGCGAAACTTCCGTCAAAAACTTATACGCAATAGGAGAAGCCGCTTCAACAGGACTTCACGGAGCCAACCGTCTTGCAAGCAACTCTCTTTTAGAATGCGTGGTTTGCGCATATTCTGTAAGTGAAAACCTTAAAAATTCCACCCCGATTGAAAAAGCTTACCCGCTAATTAAGCATTACGAAAACCAAACAACAAACAGTTCAGTTAATGTCAAATCACTAAAATCAGACCTGCAAGATTTGATGTGGACAGGAGCGGGAATTTATAGAAGCGAACAATCACTTAATATCGCAAAAGAAGGTTTAAATAAAATAAGTAAAGAATTTAACCGCGAAGATTTTTGTAACACAAAAGAAGAATACGAGTTAAGAAATATGCTAATTGTTTCAAAATTAATCGTTGATTCGGCACTAAACCGCAAAGAATCACGCGGAGCACATTATCGTTTGGATTACCTGAACACAAGCGAAAAATGTCAACACAGTATAATATCAAAAAATAAAGGAGAATATAGTTTTGTTAAGTAGTTTTTATGTAGAAGATCACGTTAAATCAGCTTTAATGGAAGATATCGGATTCGGAGATGTTACAACAGAAAGTATCCTTGGAGAAACAGAAATATTTGAAGCTCGTTTAGTTTCCAGATGTGAAGGAATAATCTGCGGACTTGAAGTTTTTAAAACAGTATTTAAAGTATTATCAGACAAGGTTCAGGTAGAACTTTTATATAAAGACGGCGACGCTATACAAAAAGGTGATGTTTTAGCAAAAATTAAAGGGCCGGGTAAATACCTGCTTTTAGGAGAAAGGGTTGCGCTTAACTATATCCAAAGAATGAGCGGAATCGCAACAGAAACAAACAAATACCAAAAAGCAATCGGTGAATTAAAAGCAAAAATTGTCGATACAAGGAAGACAACACCAAACTTTAGAGCATTTGAAAAATATTCCGTAAAAGTCGGCGGAGGAGCACTACACAGATTTAACCTTTCAGATTGCGCAATGATTAAAGATAACCATATTCAAGTAGCAGGTTCTGTAACTAACGCGGTGAAAAAAGTTAAAGAAAACCTTTCTCACGCTCACAAAATCGAGCTTGAATGCGACACAATCGAACAAATTAAAGAAGCACTGCCGCTTGGAGTTGATATCATAATGCTTGATAATATGAGCTTAGAACAAATGAAAGAAGCGGTTGAACTGATAAACGGCAGAGCAACAGTTGAAGCAAGCGGAAACGTTAACCTTGAAACCGTACGCAAAATTGCAGAATGCGGAGTTGATATAATCTCTTCAAGTGCAATCGTTGCAAAAGCTCCAACACTTGATATCGCTCTTGATATGTAATAATCACCCCAAAACGAGGGGGGAAAACTATTTTTTATCAACAATAACAGGTAATTTATAACCCTGTTGGATAACTTTTTGCATGCAATATGTTCCGCAATATAAACTGCTTGGGCATTTTGAGTTGCAGTTAGCATCAAGCTGAGCTTTTGTCGCATCATATCCGCCCGGAAGAATTTTATCTTCTCTAAATACAACCGTAAAAATATCATGCCCGAATTTGTTAGGTTTACTATCGCCGTTTACATCCATTAGAAAACCTATCATTGTTGAACCGTCATATTTTACTCCAAAGCGAAAATCTCTAAAATCATCCATGCAAACAGAAGTTCCGTTCATCAAAACAAACGAAACATCACCGTTTCCGCACCTTTCACTTGATACATAAACCTGTCCGATAGAATTTTTAGCGTTTTGGCTCCAACAGCCTTTAGTCCCGTAACAAACCTTTGAAACCTTCACATAAGGCAAAAGATAAGTATTAAACCACTCTTTCAACTGCTGCATATTATCAGAATGAGGCAACGCGCTCATTGCACCTTCGTCATTAGCTCTAAGCATCATTTGCTGCAAAATGGAATAATTTTCTTTTAAAAGCGCAGCCTCCCTATTATATCTTAATTTTGTTATCAAATTCGGAATAGTCATCGCCGCAACTACCCCGATTATGCCGAGGGTTATTAAAACCTCAGCTAAAGTGAAACCAAATTTTTTCATAATCCATCCTTATTGTCAGTGTCATTGATTTTTTATATTGTCAGTATAGCTGATAATATAAAAATGGACAAGGAGTTTTTACAAAAATTTGCAAATAACTTAAAAAAAATCCGCAAACAAAAAAATCTCAAACAAGATGATTTTCTTGCAATAAACGGGATTTCCCGTTCAATGATTGCAATGGTTGAAACCGCTAAAACAGATATTACACTATCAAAACTCAAAATTATTGCCGATGTCTTAAACGTTGAACCCAAAGATTTACTTGATTTTGATGAAGAATAATAATTTCACAAAAATTCACAATCTGGCAATTTTGGTCTGAAAAATACGTTTATTCTCATGTAATCAATGGGGAAATATCAATGGGAATATTATTTGTCACACTTCAAATTTTAGCTGTATGCGACTTGACTAAAGAACTACTTTTTCAAAACTAAAGCAGGTCTTTTTACGGTTAATACCATTTCATTTGGGATATAAAAATCTTTTATACCGTAATTTGCATTAACAAATACAAATTCCAAAACTTCACCGTTTTTTATTTCCAACAAATCAAACGGGATTTTCAAATCAAGCGTTTCATCATAAGCTGTTTCAATATTTTTAGGTGACTCTAAAACCCACATATCACCAGGGATTGCCTTTGTAATCCTCAATAATTGAAGCTTATCATTTCTTATTGCTACTTGAATTTCATTGTGGAATTTTTCCATAGAAATAGGTGCTATATCTTTTGTTTTATTGATTAATCTTACAGGGGAAAGTGCCTGTTTGTGACTTGCTTTTCGCAAATAAATATACATCTGGTAAGTTCGTTTGGTTAAATCAGGATTTTCTTTAATATATTTATTCATATTAAATTTCAAGTAGAAATAATCCTCATCATTTCCAAATCTAATTTTATCAAACAGCTTTGACTCTCTTAAAACAGGACCGTCAGTTGTTTCTATAAAACCTGCATTATTCCACTCATCACATTCATCTGTAACAATTTTGCCATTAATCAACGGAGTGATAAGTGATTTCGGATATTTTGAAGGCTTAGCGGTTGAAATATTTGAAATCGGTTCATCCAAATAGTTTGGCGTATCCAAATCAAGGTATCTGTAAATATTTTTCAAATGTGTTCTAAACAGGAAGTCAAAAATATTATCTCGACCGGAATCATTCGGTTCGCCATACCACCAGAACCAGTCACTGCCTTCGCATATAAACAATTCTCTTAACGCTAAGCCGATATTAGGGTTTAACGGTTCACGTTTTACAAAATTTGAAAAATCCTGTCTTACACGTTTTAAATATGACCAGGCTAAATCCTTAACAGGCTCATCAATCCAAAGTTTGAAGTTTCTATTAATCCACGAACCTGAAGCAATTTTCGGCAAATCTTTATGTTCTTTTGCCCTATCCATATAATCACTGATTAAAACCGTTTCCAAAGTTTCATCTTCTGTTATCAGTGTATAAAGGGTTTTTAAGAAAGATGCACCGTCTTCCAAATAATTTTCCCAACAATTCTCACCGTCTAAAGCTATAGTCAGCATGTGTTCTTTATCAGGAGAAGACAAAATCTTACTTTGCATAACTTTTATTCTGTCATACAAATCATTAGCCGTAGCAATAGGATTATGATTTTGATACTCAAAACCGATAAGGTTCGGAATGGTTGAATCTCTGAAAACCATTTTTATATCAGCATTTTGAGTTTTGTACTTATAAGTTTTCAACAAGTGATAAGGTTCATTTAAATACCCTTTAAAATCATGTTCAAACTCAAACCCGATAGAGCTTGCCAGAATCCCTTCATCAGACACTGACCATTCAACTCCTAAACTGCTCAACATTTCAAGAGTTTTTGCACTGACACACTGTTCAGACGGCCAAACCCCGCGAGGACGTTTTCCGAAAAGTTCTTCCATTCTATCAAGCGCCATACTTGTTTGAACCTTAGCGTCAAGTTCGGTTTTTAAGTTAAACAACTCATCATCAGGTGTCGAGTTTTTTCTTATAGTCTTATAATCAAGTAATATTGGTAATATCGGATGATAATAAGGGCTTGTGGTCAACTCGATTTTGTTTTTATCTGAAAGTTTTTTTAATGTCGGTATAACTTTTCTAATTATATCGCGCTGAGTTTCAATTATTGTAATTCTGTCTTCTAAGGTATAATTTTTACCTTTTTTGACTAATTTTTTCAACACGGAATTTGAAGTTTTAAACGACGGATCAATCCAAGTAAGATTAAAAAGCGCCATTAAATCAGAATATTCCTGATTAGTCAAAATATCAACATCAGAAGTACCATGAACCTGAATAATCTGATAAAGCCTGTGATATTCTTCATTTGGCAAAATCATTGTTTGATAATTTGTATCAAAGAAATTATTCAAAATAAAGATTTTATCTTCTCTTGTTAACTCTTCTTCCGGAGTAATCGTAAGCCTTGAATGAATATCATGAGCATCGTGATTTGCATACTCCAAAATACAATCGAGTAAAACAGGAGCAAAGTTAAAGTTAAGCTTCAATTTATCAAATTTTTTAGCCCAAAGAGCCATATCAAGATAGTCTTTAACCGCATGAAGCCTTACCCAAGGCATTAAGTAATCACCATTAGCACTCAACTGATATATAGGCTGGTGCATGTGCCAATAAAACGCTATGGATAACTTTTTCGATTGACTCATCATAAATCCGGCTTAACCCTTTTGATTACATTATACCATTAAAATTCGGTTATGCAATCGGTATAAATTTTACGTATTAAAAATTCTGTCACCTGCATCACCCATGCCAGGTACAATGTAACCCTTTTCATTAAGATGACTGTCAACGGCTGCAGTTATAATTTCAATATCAGGATAATGTTTTTGAATATTTTCAATACCTTCAGGTGCTGCAATTATACAAATACATTTAATATTTTCAACAGGAATACCTTTTTGTGTGTACAAATCAATTGCCGCTAAAAGTGAATTACCTGTTGCAAGCATAGGATCTGTTATATAAATATAGAAATTTTCAGGGTTTTCAGCTTCCATCGGAACTTTGTTATAATACCAAACAGGTTTTAATGTTTTTTCATCTCTATACATACCAATATGACGAATTGTAGCCTGCGGAAGAATATCTATGGCTTCATCAGTAAAAATTAAACCTGCTCTTAAAATTGGAGAAATAATAAGATTAATATCAGGGTTAACGGTTTTAGCCATAAACGTAGTTAAAGGAGTTGTCACTTCTCGTTCAACAAGCGGTAAATTTTTAGATGCCTCATACAATAAACACCTTGTAATCTTTCTTGTTGCAATCCTGACTCCCTGACTATCAGTATTTTTATCACGCATTGTACATAAATTCAGCAGCACAACAGGATTATTTATTATTCTGACTTTTTCCATATTAACCATATAATTACCTCCTTAATAACAGCAAACTTAGCAAATTTTACAGACACACACTATTTACCCCTACTCCCGCCCCTAAAATTTTTCATAAACTTATTTTCAGCGTCAATAACCGTATCCAGAGTCTTATTAACATCATCCAGACCTTTATGAGCTTCAACAGGCATCACAACATTTTTCGGAACCTTACCTTCTGATGTAAACTCAAATTGACTTGATGCATGCGTAAGAGTTGTAATAATTGAATCCAATTCTTTAAAAATATTATCAAACAAGCCCATAACCTTGCTTAATCTTGTCGGGTCTTTTGATATAATAATCTTATCAGTCGGAAAATCCTCATTCGGCGGATATATTTCAAGAGATTTTGACCCGCCAAGACCTGAAGCCTCCACCGTTGCAATCGAACCGACAGGTAAAACCAAATCTTTTTGTGTGATAACAAATTTTATGTAAACTTCCGAAGATATTACCTGAATCTTTTTAACATGCCCGATTTGCACACCTAAAAATCTCACAGGAGAACCGACAATTAAACCGTCGACATCTTCCATAAATATTTGGTAATTTTTAAATTGTTTTTGTGCCTTATAATGATGAAATCGCAATCCTAAAACGATTGCAGCCACAATAATAAGCCATATTACAAATTCTGCCCAAGCATATAATCTGATATTGCTGTTACCGACACTCTTCATAATTTATATTATACATAAAAGTCAGGGTTATTTAAATTTATGTATTTTTGTAATAGATTTTCTTTATGTTTAACGTTATAAAATCAATAATATACGAACTGTTATCATATTTTGTACCCGAAAAAATGAGTTATGAGATTACAGGTGAATGTAAAAAATGCGGGAAATGTTGTAATTACATGTACAGCATGGATACGTATACGGAAAAAGAGTTTAAAATCATGCAGTTTTTATACCCTGCTTACAAAAGATTTTATATAAAAGGAAAAGACGTGGAAGGGAATCTTATTTTTGCCTGTAAACTGGTAACAAAAGACGGGTTGTGTTCAGATTACAAACATCGTCTGCGAATGTGTAAAAATTATCCTGCAAAAAGAATTTCCTATCCCGGAAAACTTCACGACGGCTGCGGATATACTGTTAATATCAAAAAATTTGATGACTATTTGAACAAAAATTAGACTTTAATTTTCCAAACATCATTTGGAATTTCCCAACCGCTGTTTTTAATCTTTGACATGCAAAAATATCCTGCATTAGCTTCCGTTGCTTTTTTACTGCAATTTTTATTAATTTCTTCTATTGACTTGTCATATCCTGCGGGAAGAAGCCCTTTATTAGTAAATACTATAATTTGAATATCTTTACCAACAATATTCGGACCGCTGTCACCGTTCGCATCAATAAATGCAACAACAGTACTTTCACTTGTAATTTTTACACCAAAATATAACCATATACTGCTTTGTCCATACCCGTCTATGTTTATATTTGAACCGTTATTTAATCTCAAATTGAGAATATTTATACCAACACCAACCCCCGTTCGATTAAACGCAACATCCTGACCGGCAAGATCTCTTGTCGGATTTTTAGAATGCCAACAGCCTGCTTTGTCAAAACATACCTGATTAACTTTTATATTATTTTTTAAATACGTTTCATACCAACTCCTTACACCGGCATCGTTATCGGGAAAAGAACCTTCAAGTGACAGATCATTGTACTCGGCATATTTCATCACTTGCTGTAAAATTGAATAATCTTCTTTTAATTTGGCTTCAATAACCCGTTTTTGGTTATTTTGAATCAAACTCGGAATAGTAATCGCAGCGACAACTCCTATAATTCCAAGGGTAATAAGTACCTCTGCCAAAGTAAAGCCTTTCTTCATACAGCCTCCATTTATTAATTAAATAATATATTTTACATGCTTATCATAATAGATTATTAATTCTATTTAATAAAAAATTATTTGCAAGTAATATAAAATGAATTTTAATGAATAACGAAAATACAAAAAGAATACTCGCAGATAACGTAAGACTTTTGAGAACAAAAAAGAGGTTTTCTCAAGAAGCCGTAGCAGAACTTGCAGGTATCGGACAAAACCAAATAAGCGAAATAGAAAATGAACACGCCAACCCGAATCTTGAAACAATTATCAGGATTGCAAATGCTTTTGAGGTAAAAGTTTCCGATTTATTTATTTGATAACCAAACAGAAAATATTTTAAGCGCTTTTTTTAAATTTTCAAAGTTATTTCCATAACCTATTCTTAAAAATCCGTCGACTTCCAAGGTTTCTCCTGGCAAAATCATAACTCCTGTTTCTTTTTGCAATTCAGCGCATAACTCAGTTGACGGAACAGGTAAATTATACCTTACAAACGCCGTTGTTCCGCCTTTTGGGGTTACAAGATGAACATTCGGTTCAGAATCAGCCCATTTTGTAATAATTTCTTTTCCGATTTTGATTTTTTCAAGGTTTCTTTTAATAATTTTGTCTTTATTTTCTATCGCAATTGAAGCAAAATAATCATCTAAAATTCCGACACTTATCGTATTGTACTCACGTTGATGATTAATTTCATCAATAATACATTTATTCCCGACAATCCAGCCTAAACGCAAACCCGCAAGCGAAAAAACTTTTGACATACTGCCTGTTGAAATCCCTTTATCATAAATATCGGCAACAGATACAGAAAAAGGATTTCCCTCGTGGTTTAACCCGCGATAAACCTCATCACATAAAATATATGCCCCTGATAATTTTGCAATTTCTACAATTTCACGCATCATATCATCAGGTATTACCGCCCCTGTCGGGTTATTCGGGTTATTGATACAGATAAGTTTTGTATCATTTCCCACAATTTGTCTTAAATTTTCAAGGTCAGGAAGCCAATTATCTTCTTCTTTTAAGAAAAACATCTTGACATCAGCTCCGAATGATTTTGGGATAGAATAATGCTGTTGATATGTCGGAACAACAGACACAACCTTATCTCCGGGTTCAACCAAACTCATAATTACAAGCTGATTTGCTCCGATTGCACCGTGAGTTATAGTTATATTCCCAGGAGTTTGGCGTTGATACATTGTACAAATTGCGTTTTTCAGCCTTTTGCTGCCATGGATTGCACCATAATTAAGCTTCTTTGAAAAAAGCTCAGTTAAATACTCTTCACGATTTCCCGTAATCTCAAGCAATTCATCTATAGAAAGAGATTCAACACAAGTATCGGCAAGGTCATATACTGCATCTTTTTCGTACTTGTTAAACCATTCTTCGACTTTAAACTTATCTATTTTCATACTCTTATTAAAGCGGAAACATAGATAATTTCAAATTACCTTTGAACAAATATTTCAATTTGGCAGTAAATGAAAATGCTTGAAGTGCTTTTGTTATCGTTTTATCATCAACACCAAGCGCAGCTAATTTCTCAACATCACAGTCAAGCCATTCAATTAAATATGTCACCGTTTTCAGATTATAAAAACAGCAGTATTTTTTATGCGCGAACAAAAGATATTCATAAATATCTTCAAATGTATAATCTAAATTTTTATTGGTCAAAATTGAACGAATAGTATCAACAGTTGTTGAGCTGCCGTCTTTTTCAAATAATCTTACACTGTCACCAAGCATAAATTCTAAACTCGGAAGATTTGTTACCCCGAGTGTTTTCATTGCCTCTTTAGGAACTCTCATTTTTTTATCTCGGTTATAAAAAACATCCCAAACCTGTTTTGCTTTTCTGTCTAAATATTCTTTAGCAGAGGCAAACTCTTTGGTTGAACCGTATTGTGCTTTAAGGAATCTTATTTCTTCAGGAGAATTTTTATCAATCGCCATAGCTAACTTAACTGCAATATCCATAGCTTTTCTATCAGGCAAATCACAGTCCATTATCATTACCCCGAAAGGATTTGTACGAAATGAACTTACACAAGATGCAAGACTTTGACCACCATTAAATGCAGTACCTAAAACAGCATTGTCTTCTGACAATATACTATAATCAAAATTTACTACAGCAGACTTTTGCATTTTATAAATCCCCTATATAATAATAAAAAAATTTCACGGGGAAAAATTGCCATAATTTTAAAAATTATTAATCAATAAATCGACAAGTCCCGACCGATTCTGATTTTCTTGTTCCGAACATAAAATTATCATAAGTAATCTCGGATGTTGAATGATATTGCATTGTATTTCTGTCAATAACAGTATGTGACATAATAATTACATCATCCGTCATTGATTGAAGATTAAATTCAATCCTGTCATCTCCGTAATAGAAAACCCTGTCTATCGGCTCTTTTTGCAGATAAATTTTTTGATACTCATCATCGAGCTTAAAAACCCTAAATTGACTACTTTTTGACACAACAGAATTATCCTGATTATAAACAGTTTCTTCAAAATCGCACCTTAAAGTCTTCATCTTATTAAACTCCGGTACAAACGCATCGGCAAATACCGCCATCGGGATTAAAAGTAATAATGCAAGTAACAAATTTCTCATAAATCAATTATATCAATAAGTAAACTAAAGTAAATAAATTTGGCAAAGTAAGTTCTTTTGTGCTATACTATTACTATATTTCAGTAGATTAGGGGAGTATGACATGTCAGAAGATAAAGCTTTAGAAGCATTAAGTGAAATTGAAAATCAAGAGATTGAAGCAATCGAAACTCATACATCAGCAGAATACAGTGCAGATAACATCAGGGTTTTAGAAGGCTTGGAAGCTGTTAGAATAAGACCGGGTATGTATATCGGTTCAACTTCTCAACGCGGCTTGCACCACTGTATTTATGAAATCGTTGATAACTCAATCGATGAATCATTAGCAGGTTTTTGTACGGATATTCACGTAACAATCCATAAGGATAACAGTATAACAGTAGAAGATAACGGTCGCGGAATCCCTGTTGATATTAAACCTGATAGCGGAAAATCAGCTTTAGAAATTGTTCACACAGTGCTTCACGCAGGCGGTAAATTCGGCGACGGCGGTTATAAAGTATCAGGCGGTCTTCACGGTGTTGGTGCTTCTGTTGTTAACGCTTTATCAGAAAAATATGTTGTAGAAGTTTCCCGTCAAGGCTTTGTATGGCGTCAGGAATACATGAGAGGCGAACCTATGGCTCCTGTTGAAAAAGGTGAACCAACCGACAAAACAGGTACTAAAACAACCTGGTGGCCTGACCCTGAAATCTTCACGGAAACTACAGAAATTGATTGTGATGTTATTGCAAACCGTTTAAGAGAAATGGCATTCCTAAACAAAGGTTTGAAAATAATCTTCTCACGCCACGACTCTGAAGAAGTAGAAACTTTCCACTATGAAGGCGGTATTGGAAGTTACGTTGAATTTTTAAACAAAAATAAAAACGTACTTCACGAAAAACCTATCTACATCGATAAAGTCGTAGGACAATTACAAGTTGAAGTTGCAATGCAATACACAGAATCTTATACAGAAAGCGTTCTGTCATTTGCAAACAACATTAACACCCACTCCGGCGGTACACACTTAACAGGTTTCAGAAACTCTATTACACGGGTATTAAACGATTACGCAAGAAAAAATAATATCTTAAAAGATTCTGAACAAAACCTGTCAGGTGAAGACGTTCGTGAAGGTTTAACAGCAATCGTATCGGTTAAAATCCCGAACCCTGAATTTGAAGGACAAACAAAAGAAAAATTAGGTTCTCAAGAAGCAATGGGAGCAGTTCAAGATGCTGTAAGAGATAAGTTACAAGAATGGCTTGAATTTAACCCGAAAATTGCAAAAATGATTATTGAAAAAACTCTTCAAGCTCAACGCGCAAGAGAAGCTGCAAGAAAAGCAAGAGAATTAACAAGACGTAAAACCGTACTTGAAAATTCAACATTACCAGGTAAACTTGCAGACTGCTCAAATCGTGAGCCTGAAAAATGCGAAATCTTCCTTGTTGAGGGTGATTCTGCGGGCGGTTCTGCAAAACAAGGCAGAAACAGAATGTTCCAAGCTATTTTGCCGTTAAGAGGTAAAATCCTTAACGTTGAAAAAGCAAGACTTGACAGAATCTACGGCAATAACGAAATCCAATCAATGGTTCAAGCTTTCGGTATAAAAATCAGCCGAAACGAAGAAGAAGTTGAAATTGATAAATTAAGATACCACAAAATCATCATTATGACAGATGCTGATGTTGATGGTGCTCACATTAGAACATTGATGTTAACATTCTTCTTCCGCTATGCAAGACCATTAATCGAAAAAGGATTTGTATACATTGCACAACCACCTTTATTTAAGGTTACTCAAGGCAAAACTTCAGAATACTTATTCAACGAACACGTTTTGGATAAAATGCTTAAAGAACGCGGTATTAAAAACTTAAGTCTTTCTGATAAAGACAAGAAAAATGTTAAAACAGGTGATGATTTACTGGGACTTATCAAAAATATGTCAGAATTTTACCGTTCATATAACAACCCAATCTTAAATATGTTCCCTGCGGTATTTTTAAGAGGTTTGGTACGTTCTGACATCAAATTAGAAGACTTTGACAGCCAATCAAGAATGAACGAAATCTGCGATTACTTAAATCACTATCTGCTTGACCACGCTAAAAATTATAATATTGCAGAAGCTGAAAATTATAAAGTTGAAGTTAAGTATAACCCTGAAAATTCTAAATATTCGTTCATTTTGCACTTGAATGAAGAAGAACATGTAATTTTGAATCAAAATATTATAAAAAGTTCAGAGTATAAGAAATTGAAAAATTCTTATCCGCTTATCCGTGACTTCTTAATCGAAGAATCTAACGGCTTGTTGCTAGAAACTGATACCGAAAAATACGAAATTGATTCATTTGAAAAATTACAAAAAATTATTGACGACAGAGGTCAAAAAGGATTACAAATTCAACGATTCAAAGGTTTAGGCGAAATGATGCCTCAGCAATTGTGGGAAACGACAATGGATCCTTCAACAAGAACTCTGTTGAAAGTAAATATTGAAGATGCAATGCTTTGTGACCAACTGTTTGATGTGTTAATGGGTGACAAAGTTGAACCTCGAAGAGATTTCATTGAAACCAACGCGGTTTATGCAACAAATATTGATACTTAATCAAAATAAAGCAAATTTTAAACGGGTCACGCATTATGCACGACCCGTTTTATTATAACTTTGACATCTGAGAGGAAACATCACGTCTTAAATAATCAAGATTTTCTTTTGTAATTACCCATCTAGTACAATTTGCACCGTTTTGATTGCTGTTATTTTTATACTCACAAATTTCTTTTCCATATTTGTTATTCTCAGTCGCTGATGTTGAGGGAATTATACCTTTTGTTGTAATATCAAATCTGAAATAATCCAATCCGGCTTGATTTGGGAGTGTATCTCCATTAATATCAACAAAAATAACACCGCATTTTCCATCGTCACTACATTTTCCCCTGCTCCAGAAAGCTAAAGATGTACCATCTAATAATCGTGCTTTTGCATACATTGAATGTGTCGTTGGCTGCCAAGCAAATGCAGATTTTCCGTTGAGAGCTTTATATGTATTTTTACTGAAACAACCTTTAGTACCGCAATCTTCGCTTAACTTTATATGTGGTTTTAATATTAAGTATAATTTTTGAGAAGATTGAAGATTATCTTCCTGCGGCCCGATGTCCCAGCCTTCAATTTCGTCATTTTCAACAACGGCAAGCTTAAAAGCTTGATTCAATACCGAATAGACTCTTTTAAGTTGATTTACAACAGCTTTTTCTCTATATGCGCTCATTAACGTAGGAATTGTCATAGCTGCAACAACTCCGATTATACCGAGGGTTATAAGAGTTTCAGCTAATGTAAACCCGTTTTTTGAACTATTTATCATATTCTCTCCTTAAAAATATGCTTAGCTGTCATAATTATATGATTATTAGTCTAAAAAGTCAAATAAAATAAAGCTCAACAGTCCATTATTTAAATTTCATAATACCTGTATTATATAATTGGGGTAAATATGGAAACATTAAAAACAAAACTCGGACAACGTATAAAATATTTGAGAAAATCAAAAAATATAACTCAGGAAAAACTTGCAGAAATTACAAATATGGATATTACAAGTTTGAGCAAAATTGAAACAGGAAAAAACTACCCGCAGCCTGAAACAATTGAGAAAATAGCCAAGGCTCTTGATATAGAAATCAGTCAAATTTTTTCATTCAAGAAAATATTATCAAAAGATGATTATATAAATGCGATTAAGAAAAATATAGGATTTATAGCAGAAAACGAAGAAAAATTACAAATTTTATATAAATTTTCAGAATTATTAATTTAAAAAATAGTGGCGGGATTTTCAATCCCGCCACTATTTTTATTTATTCTTCATCTTCGTCGTCTTCTTTTTTAATTTGCTTAACGACCATTTGAGCCATTTCTTTTGCGATAACTTTTTGAGTATCGGCAGGACAATTTTGAAGCATATTCATTGCAGTACGAAGGGTTGTATCGATATCGTACCAGCGACCGCGTCTGTTATCATCAAGACCTGAACCGACAGCTGAGATAATATCATCTACGGCTTCAAATTTTTCATCTTCGATATTGTGTTCAATAATAATTTTAATCAAATTAAGTGCAACTCTAATTTGAGTTTGGTCATCTGTTTCTTCTAAAGTTTTAACCGCTTCTGACAGTACAGGGTCTTTGTCATACCAGCGTCTGTATTGGTTTGAATACTCTTCTTTCATCTTTTTCTCTCCTTTTTATTATAAATATCTTTACTTTTTGTTCCAACCGCCATTGGCAATATAGTGTCCTGTTTTAGCGGAAACCCCTAGCCCTGCTTGAACGTAACTCCTTTTGTACCTTTCGGGTATTCCCAATGAAGTGATTGTTTCTCACAGGCAACACGGCAGGCGCCGCATTCAAGACAGTTTTCGTAATTCACTATAAGTTCCTGTTTTTCTTCATTCCACTCGTAAACTCCGGCAGGACAAATATATGTACAACACCTGCTTACACAAAGTTTACAATCTTCGTTATTAGGAACCAAGTGAGATTTTGTATCAGGCGAGTATTTTAAGGTATATAACTTTTTATCTATATTCATATTAAAATACTCCATACTAATTTTATTATCGCAAAAATATCTTTAAACAGTTCAATTATACCTCTATCTGTGAAAAGACTTTTTATAAACTTCCAATAATTTTCACGTTTCGGAACCCCGTCAGCCGATGTGAACATTTCAAAAAACGCGTTAACTTTTTTCAAATAGTAATCAAGAAATGCTTTTTTTCTAACATGCATAACATCAAACAAATCTTTATATGTTTTCATATCTTTCATAACGAAAGAATTATTGAGTTTTTTCTCATAACGTGAAAGCGATTTTTTAGAAAAATCCTTATCATCAAGCGCTTCGACAGCGGCTTCCCCTGCAAGTTTTCCGCTTATAAGGGCAAGATTTGTACCTTCCCAGTGAAGGTTATTAACAAGCATAGCCGCGTCGCCAACAACCATAACCCCGTCAGAAACAAGCTGAGGAATCTTTTTATAACCGCCCTCAGGAATCATATGAGCCGAATATTCTTTTAAAGTACCGCCTTCAATTAAAGGAGCAATTTTCGGGTGATTTTTCAGCTGTTCCAAAAGCTCAAAAGGTCTGTAATTCGCTTTGACAAGTTCATCTAAAGTAACCCCCAGACCGATTGTCACAGAGTCAGTATTTGTATACATAAACCCTAACCCGAGCATCCCGAGCATTGGTCCGCCGAAAATTTCAACAATCGAACCTTCACCGTCTTTTATATTAAATCTTTGGTTAATCAAATCTTTATCAAGTTTTATAACCTCTTTAACAGAAAGAGCAACATCTTTCGTTTGAATATCTTTTCTCAAACCTATTTGACGAGCTAAAAGAGAGTTCACTCCGTCAGCCAAAACCACGATATCAGCAAAATAGTCTTCAAGTTCTGTTCTCACACCGATAACTTTACCGTTTTCAACTATAAGCTCTCGAACAACAGTTTCTTCAACAAGATAAGCACCTGCCTTTTTAGCCTCCTCAGCCATCCAGCGGTCAAATTTTGCACGGATAACAGAATAACTTCCGTTATTATCTTTTTTATAAGAAATCGTTGTAGAATCTTTTTCGCCTAAGATTGCGTAATTATGTTCAACAGTACGTCTTTCTAATGGAGCCTCGGTTTCAAAATTTGGAAAAAGTTCTTTAACAGAATGTGTGTAAATCGCACCGCCAAAGACATTTTTACTGCCGGCAAAAAGCCCGCGCTCAATAATTACAACTTCTTTGCCGGCTCTTGCTAAAGTTATCCCGCACGCAATCCCTGCAGGACCTCCGCCGACAACTATTACATCTGTTTTTTTATCTCGGTTTGTCATAAAACTCCTCTTGACCTTGATTATACAATAAAACCGCTATCCTGTAAATGACCGTAAAGAGTAAGATTCAAAACTCAATATTTTGTACTATTGAACTTTAAGAAAATGTGTAGTTTAATGTTATTGAGTCAGGCACTTAGGAATAGTTATTATGTTGGAAATTACAAAAACTCAAGACGACGGTTCATTACAAAAACTTAATCTTAACGAAGCTGTTTCAGGTTCCTGGTTTAACCTGATTAATCCAAGCCGCGAAGAAATTCAACAGGTTTCTTTAGTACTCGGGTTAGATGAAAGTTTCTTAAACAACTCACTGGACGCAGACGAGTTATCACGTATGGATTTTGAGGACGGAAACCTCTTAATCATTACAAACGTGCCTGTTATGGACGAAGAAGGCAACTTTGATACTTTACCGCTGGGTTTAATTTTTACTCCTGAAAGTATTATCACTGTTTGTTCTCACGAAAACAAAATTATTAATTCGTTTAACGCAGATACTGCTAAATTCTTTGACACAAGACACAAAGCAAACTTTATGTTAAACATATTGTTCCGTGCCGCAAAATTTTACCTGCGCTATTTGAATATCATCAATAAACAAACCGAAAGCATTGAAAATTCACTGAAAAAAACCACCCACAACAAAGCTTTGTTTCAATTAATGGAAATCCAGAAATCTTTAGTATACTTCACAACAGCACTAAAAGATAACCAGCTTGTATTACAAAAGCTTTTGAGAATGGTTAATGCTCAATCACTTCAACAAATTCTGAAATTTACCGAAGATGATATTGATATGCTTGAAGACGTAATTATTGAAAACAAACAGGCAGCAGAAATGGTTGAAATGCACAGAACAATTTTGGAAAGTATGATGGATTGTATGGCTTCAATCATTAACAACAATCTTAACCTTGTAATGAAATTCTTAGCGGCAATTACAATTATCATGTCAATCCCGACAATGATAGGTAGTTTCTGGGGAATGAATGTTCCTATGCCGTTTGGAGATAACCAATTCGGATTCCCGATTGTAATCTCAATTTCTGTTGTTGCAACATGTATTGCGGCATTTTTCTTTAACAGAAAAGGTATGATGTAGGGCATGTTTACACTGATTTGTGCACTGTTTGTGAGGATTATCTCAAACCCTCTTGCGAATTTAGTGCAAAAAATTCAAGCCGAAAAACATAATCCCGTTTTAATTAATACTTATTCGTATTTTTTCTTAAGTTTATCTTGTATCGTACCCGCAATAATGAATAATTGGAGCGAATACGGGTTAAATTTTTGGATTTACGCACTATTGGCAGGAATACTATGTACGCTTGGCTCGATTTGCCTTATAAAAGCCCTGCAAATTGGCGAAATGTCTGTACTTGGACCGATAAATTCATATAAATGCATTGTCGGACTTGTAATCGGCTACTTATTACTTGGTGAAATCCCGTCTATATATGGCTTTTTAGGAGTTTTACTTATCATTTTCGGAAGCTGGTTTATTTTTGATACTGTCCAAGAAGGCTTTTCTTTCAAGCTATTATTGAGAAAGGACATAATTCTAAGATTTTGTGCATTATTTTTTACAGGGTGCGAAGCTGTCGTTTTAAAAAAGATAATTTTAATATCTTCCGTCAGTGAATCCTTTATTCTGTGGTGCTTTACGGGATTCTTATTTTCAATATTAATGCTGATAATTTTCCGCGTCAAACCCGAACGAATTTCAGGAAAAGATTTATTTAGTTGTGCAGGAATTGCCGCTTTTTTAGGCTTGATGCAGCTATCAACAAACTTTGTTTTTGAACGAATGAACGTCGGGTTGTCACTGGCACTGTTCCAACTGTCAAGCGTGATTGCGGTAATCTTTGGCTACAAAGTTTTTAAAGAAGAGCATTTCATAAAAAAACTCACAGGCTCAATCATTATGATTATTGGAAGCGGGCTGATATTGCTATTAAAATAATTGACATGGATAGATCCTGAATCAAGTTCAGGATGACGGTACGTTATTTGTCATTCCGTGCCTGACACGGAATCTGTCAATGTTGATTTATCCCGCTGGGGAATATTTACTAATAAAATTTATATTTTTCTTCAAAATTAAAAAACTCTTCGGGTTGTAGTTCAAAAAACTCAATTAATTTTATCAAAGACTTTGTACTAATAACTCTTTCACATCTTTCAATATGACCAATATACTTAGGATTCATATCAAGAATTTCAGAAAGTTTTTCTTGAGTAAGCCCGTTTTTAACTCTATAAAAACGAATCTTTTCTCTAATATTTTTATAAAAATAACTTTCAAAACTTGACATATTATAATTATATTTGTATACTTATAAAGCACTACTACAATAAAAGCACTATTAAGGATAAAAATGGAAGATTTAATCGCAGATACAAAATTAAGAGTCGAAGAAATTCAGAGCACTATGTTTATATTACAAGAGTCAATACGATATGATTATAGTGACCTGACCAAAAAAGATGTCGATAACTGTCTTACAGTTATGATGAGTAAAACAGAAGAAATAATTAATATATTAACTGAATATGAAGAAAATTTTGTTGCACCTATTCCACAACAACAAGAGCTTCAAGAGGAATCTCAAGAATCTTAGAAAGCTGAATTAATTTCTTAAGACTTATACATCTTTCACATCGTTCAACATGTCCGATAAATTTTGAAATAGCATCAAGCAATTCGGAAAGTTTTTCCTGTGAAAAACCTTTTATCAGTCTGTATTTTCTGATATTTAAACCTATATTTCTATAAATATTGCTTTCATAATTCATAGCTTAATACTATTTCATATACTCACCAAGCACCACTAGCGTATAAGCACCATAACAACAGGGGGCGGGTGGGCGGGCAAAGTTTGTGTGTTTGAGGTATAATTAATTTCAAAAGAAGGGATGTTATGCAAAAAAAAGGTTTATTTATCACATTTGAAGGCGCAGACGGCTGCGGAAAAACCACTCAGTTAAAGTTATTAAAAGATTATCTTGAATCAAAAGGATATGAAGTTGTCACGACCCGAGAACCGGGAGCAAAAGGCTTAGGCGAAACAATTCGTGAAATCCTTCTAAACTATGACGGAGAAGTTTCAAATCGCTGTGAATCGTTTTTATTTCTGGCTGACCGTGCTCAAAATGTTGATATAATCGTAAATCCCGCCGTTAACCAAGGTAAAATCGTGTTATGCGACAGACATACAGATTCCTCTGTTGCGTATCAGGGTTATGGCAGAGGGTTAGATATCGAAGAGATTAAAACCCTTAATAACCTTGCAACAGGCGGAAGAAAACCTGACTTAACCCTTGTTTTTGATGTTGATATCCAAACCTCAATGGCACGTGTCGGAAACGAAAAAGACCGTATGGAAAGCGCAGGACAAGAATTTTTCAATCGCGTAAGAAACGGATACTTAGAACTTGCCAAACAAGAACCTGACAGGATTAAAGTTGTTGATTCTACAAAATCAATTGAAGAGGTTCAAAAATCCGTAATCGCAATTATTTCAGAACTTATTTAAAATCTGCTACAAATTCCTGATTAGAGTATGTTGGCTCATAATTTTTCATATCCCACGGAGTTATTCCTGATGATAAGAAATCTTCATCAGCACCCTTGGTATCTCCAACTTTCAGTTTTGCAAACCCGCGTTCAGCGTATAAAGTTTTCAACTGTTCGCCAAACTTTTCTCTATCAGCTTCAGCGTAAGAAATTATAGGATTATAACTGTCTATCGCGCTTTCGTATTCTTGCATCAGGTACAAAATATATGCTCTGTCGCAAGATACATAAAATTGATTATCGGTATCTTTCTCATCAAGCGAAGTTAATAAGTCACTGTAATCCTGTAAAATACCTTCTGTTATATTATGTTCGATTCTGAATATTGATTTAATCCACAAAAGCTGTGACAACTGCAATACAGAAGCATTTTTCTTTGTAGAATATTCATTAAATAAATCTACGGCTTCATTAGGAGTAGACAAAACCCGTTTCAAATACAACAGATTTGCAAGTCTTATTAAATCTTCTTTATAAAACTTTTTACCCGTAAAATCTAAAACTGTTTCATAGTCACTAAGCGCACCTTCATAATCTTTCTGTCTGAATTTTGCATAAGCTCGCATATCGTAAATCTTTTCACTCTTCGGATATAGTGTAAAATAAAGTTTTGAAAGAGTTACAGCCTGAGAAAACTTCTTAGCTTTTGTTATATCACGCTTTATCGCACTTTTTATCAAAAAGGACGGCATAAAGCATAATATTATTACAATCAAAAGTGCAACAGCCTTAGAAAAATATACACTCATAAATTCGTTAGATTTTTCTTTCGAAATACTTGGTCTGAAATCAATCAATTCATACTTACCAAAAGTCCTAACCAAATGTCTGCTGAAAATACAAGAAAATGCCACTCGAGAAGCACTGACAATCATAATCCACAGAAATTCAAACCAAAGAACACTCCATATTGAAAACTTTACATGAACAAAAATTAAATATAAAAAAATCGGAGTTAAGAAATAAACTCGTTTTAAAATTTTATCCAACTCAAAACGAAATTCTAACGTCTTACCGGCATTTTTCTTCGGAATTGTTGTTCTATACAAGCACCCCGTGTTTTTAAACAGACAATAATTTCTAAATACAGAATTTCCTGACTTATCAACATAATACAATAACGGATTAGAAATAACTCTTACAATTTTTAAAAAATCTTTTAACATACCTTCTTAAACCAAGCTTGAACCTGAAACTAACTCTCTTTCAAAATTATAAACATCTGTAGAAATACGAAGATTATCTTTAATATCAATAACATCCATATCTCTAAATTTATAAATAACATTAACCTTTTCAGGATTATTTGCCTGTTCTTTTGCTAAAATTGCGCCCAAAATAGCCTCTAAATGTGACATCGGCATCATATTAACAGGAATATCTTCAAACCCCCACTCATATTTCATTGCCTGCTGTAAAAATTTACAATCCGCCGGTGAACGATCTTTATAACAAGAGTTTAAATGTAAACTCTGTCTTGTCATATAAATATCAAAACGGGTTACGGTTATCCCGCGTGAAGCAAGCTCCTTAAAATACTCCGTTCCGCGACCTGAATGTCTTTGTGTCCAATTATCGCGGTTTGGCATATTTTTATTGGTCGCAACAGGCTGGTAAGGCTTTGATAAAACCCTCCACTTCCCGTCAAGCATTGTTCTGTCTGACGGTACGGATACACAAATCTTTGAATTTTTTAATGATGAAAAATTCTCAAAAAAGAAAATTATATCATTCATCTTATAAAGTTTATCAATAAGAATTATCTTATTATTCTCATCAATTACGGCAACTCCCGAGTCCATACTCGAACCTGATGCCAATGATAAACCTATATAATAATTCATAAAAATTATCTCCTAATTCATTAATTTAGTAGTAATTAATGGACCTTCATCAGTTGCAATAACCGTGTGTTCAAAGTGTGCAGATGGTTTTCCGTCTTTCGTGCTGACAGTCCACTCATCATCTCCGACAACAACATCATCTCCACCCAGATTCAACATCGGTTCAATTGCAATAGCTGTATTTGCTCTGATTAAAGTATTATCTCCGACACTGTAATTAAACAGGAACGGATCTTCATGCATTTGATGACCAACTCCGTGTCCGCCGTATTGTCGAACAATACCGTAACCCTCACGTACTGCAACTGCTTCAATTGCTTTTGAAATATCATCCAAAACATTTCCCGGACGCATTTGCTCAATTCCTGCGTACAATGATTCTTCAGTAACCTTCATCAATTTAGCAACATCATCAGAAACTTTTCCAACACAATATGACCAAGCACTGTCACCAACCATTCCGCCATATGTTGCACCAACATCAATAGCAATTATATCGCCTTCTTTTAAAATAACATTCTCAGAAGGAATACCATGTACGACCTGCTCGTTTATTGAAGTACAAATACATGCCGGAAATCCGTTATACCCTAAAAATGTTGGTATAGCACGATTTTCTTTAATTATTTGCATTGCAATATTATCTAATTCTTTTGTAGAAATTCCGGGTTCTACAACCTCTTTCATTTTTTGGTGAACAAGAGCAACAATGTGTCCTGCATGACGCATTCTCTTAATTTCTTCCCGTGATTTTTTATTTATCATAATAACTTTTCCCTACTCTTACCTGTATTTTAGCATAAAATACCATTTTAAATCAACACCCGCCTAAGTGTCCGAACGCCTGCCACTTGAAATCAAAATATGCTTGATGTAGAATTGTTTCGGAAATTGGAAGACTGGGAAATGAATATCACAGAGAGAAAAAACGAATTTATAAACATAGAAAGGAGCAGTACCGTGAAAAAAGAACTTATTTTTCTTGGACCTCCTGCATGCGGAAAAGGTACTCAAACCGCTAAATTAGCAGAATTTTTAGGATTGCCTCATATTGATACAGGCTCACTTTTAAGAGCAGAAATTGCAAAAGAATCACCTAACGGTATTATTGCAAAATCTTTCATTGATAAAGGCAACCTTGTACCTGTTGAACTTGTCGGTTCAATAATAAAAGACAGATTAGCACAAGATGATTGCAAAGAAGGTTATATCTTAGACGGATACCCAAGAAGCATCGCTCAGGCAGATATGCTTGAAGCAATTAACTCCGACATCAACGGTGACATAAAAGCAGATTTTAGAGCAATTTATTTTGACTTAAACCATGACGTATTGATTTCAAGAATCGTTAATCGTCGTTCTTGCCCTGTTTGCGGTGAAATTTATAACCTAAAATACAAACCTTCAAAAGTTGAAGGCGTTTGCGACAAATGCGGCGGAAAACTTGTACAACGTAAAGACGATAATGAAGAAATTGCAGAAGCAAGATTTGAAACATACTTCAATGAAACCGCTCCGTTAATTGAATACTATACAAAAAAAGGTTCATTGCATACTCTTAACGCTGACGGCTCAATTGACGAAGTCTGGGAAAGACTTTTAGAAGTTATTAAGTAAACTTCAGGAGATTGTAAATTTTGCATACATATTTGATATAGCCAAAAATATTGCTATAATAAAAATATGACAGAAATTGACAAATCCGCTATAAATGAGTTGAAGCAAAGAGTAAAACAAAAGCTTGATGAAACAGAGTTATATACTTTTAAAGGTACTGTATCAAAGCTTTTGGGGTTAACTGTTGAGGTTAAGTTACCGGGGTTAAAAATCGGTGATTTATGTTACATTGAAAACTTTCAAGGTGAACAAAAACCTGCCGAAGTTGCTGCATTTAAAGGCGAAGTTGCACAGTTATCACTGTTACTTGACGGAAGCGGAATAGGTCAAGGAAGTCTTGTAACAACAACAAGACGCCCTATAACAATTCCTATCGGAGATTTTTTATTAGGACGGCTTATTGACCCTTTAGGAAACCCTATTGACGGCAAACCTCTTGATACAACAGGTGCTACCTGGCGTCCGATTGACGGCCCGCCTCCAGGACCGTTTGAAAGACCTATTATCACAGAACAATTCTCAACAGGAGTTCGAGCAATTGACGGGTGTATGACTATGGGCTGCGGACAGCGTTTGGGGTTATTCGCGGGTTCTGGGGTTGGTAAAAGTACACTGTTAGGTATGATTGCAAGAAACTCTGATGCTGATGTTAACGTTGTTGCACTAATCGGAGAACGCGGACGTGAAGTTAAGGAATTTGTTGAAGATGCTTTGGGCGAACTCGGGATGGCAAAATCTGTCCTTGTATGTTCAACAGGCGACCAACCGCCATTGATTCGTCAAAAAGCACTTTTAACAGCAACTGCGGTTTGTGAATATTTTAGAGATCAGGGCAAAAAAGTTTTCTTAATGACCGATACCGTAACCCGTTGTGCTATGGCAGGTCGTGAAGTCGGTTTGTCTTTAGGGGAACCGCCTACGATGAAAGGTTATCCGCCGTCAATATTTTCTTGGCTTCAAAAAGTTTTGGAACGCGCGGGAAACAGTCCGAGAGGTTCTATTACAGCGCTTTACACCGTTCTTATGGAAGGTGATGATATTTCCGATCCGATTGTTGACATTGTGCGTGGTATTGTTGACGGTCACATTTTCTTATCAAGAAAGGTTGCCGAATCAAACCACTATCCTGCAATTGATGTTCTGGGTTCGATTTCCCGTTTGATGAGTGCCATTGCTTCTCCTGAACATAAACAGGCAGCAGGGAAATTAAGAACAATTATGTCAATGTATCGCGAAAATAAGGACTTAATCGACGTTGGTATGTATCAACCGGGTTCTAACCCTAAACTTGACACGGCAATTGAGATGATGCCAAAAGTTAACGCTTTTCTTCAACAAAGAACCTCTGACAGCGTTACTATGGAAGGTACAATCGGACAGCTTGTTGAAATGATGCAAGGTGTTGATATTTAGCTTATTTTAGCTAAAAGTTTTTTCGCAGGATAATATTCGGGTAAAAGTTCTAAACAAGCGTCAAGTGCTTTTTTACAGCCGACTTTATCTTTTTCGTTATAATAACGAACATATGCCAATAAGTAATGGAGTTCCGGATCTTGATAAAATTCACTTTTTGCCCTGTCTAAGAAAAACATTGACGCAGGCATTATATTGTTTGCCCAGAAAACTCTGCCAAAAAATTTGTAACATTCAGGGTTATAATACGCTAAAAAATCAGCATATCTGATAATTTTTTCAATATATTCACTTTTACAGTAAGTAATTAAGATATTTATGTCAATTTCAAGAAAATTTCTTACCTCAAAATACGTAGGATATGAATGTATATCACCGCGAATAAGCTGTATTAAAAGCAAGCCCCAATTTGCTCTGATATTTTCATCTTTTGCTTTTAGAAATAATTCCTGAGCCTTGTCAAGCTTATCCAAAACAATATAACAATACGCAGCTTCCGTATAATAACCGTTTTCTTCAAAAAACGACTTACAGCCCTTGAATTTTCCGCGCAGAAAGTCGTTTTTTACTTTTTCATATTTACTTGACGACATTAAACCTTTCCTATAAGTTTAAATCACCCATAACAGACTTCATCATCATTGCTTGAATAACTTCAGGAGATAAATTCTTACTTCCTGATTCTGTCATATACGGAAGAAAATCTACCATACTGTCTTTGGAAGAATCTGAATTTCCACCTAAAAGCATATGTAATTCTTCATATTCCTGTTTACTTCTTATATATTCAGGATCTTTAGATAATGCTTCCAATTCTTTTTGCGGAATCTCATAAGCTAACTTAATTAATTCAGAATCAGATTTTTGATTATCAAAGTTTTTAATATCTTTTAAATCTCTCAAATCTTTTTCTTTATCTTCCTGACCTGATTTGTTGTTATTAATTGTACTTTGAATTTTCTTCAATTGAAGTTGTTTATATTCTTTATTCAATTGAGGTGATAAACCGTTACCGTACGGTGCATTAATAAACTTATCAAGTTCTTCGTCCTGCTTACCAAACGGTAATGTAATCTTACCTTTTTTATCTTTTGAATTAGGATCGTTAGAATTGTTATTATCATCATTATTGTCATCATCGGCAGTATTAGGTGATAATTCTTGTTTTAATATTGCAAAATTTCTTCTTACAAGAGTTTCAGGGTCAACAGGTGTAAGATTTGTTGAAGGAATATTAGCATAAGGATAAACAAGTTCCGGTACATTAACATTCGGATAACATTTTTCTTCATCGTTACCCATGATACAATTACGTCCGTTTGTTGCATATTTTACAATCATTGGGTTATCGTTTAGTGCTATAACTCTTTCATAAGCTTTTACAGCATTATCCATATCACTTACTTTTGTATAACACATTGCAAGATAGTAAAAACCTAAAGTATCATTAGGGTGTTTTCTTACATAAGAAGTACATTCCTGCAAACATCCTGCAAAATCGCTTCTTCTGTATTTCTCAACAATACTGTTAAAAGAAGGATTCGGATAGAAAGACGGTCCTTCTAACCACCCCGGTTCACTGTTCGGGTCAGAGTAAACATTTCTTGAAGATTCACGAAGAGTTTGATTTCTTGTTTTTGGAACATCTACAGATGACGCTGCTTGCGAAAAATCAGGCAGACTGTCAGGTGAACTTGTGGCAGATGATTTTGAACTGCGGGGCATTAAAATATCGTTCATAACCTGTTCTCTTTCATCCGTTGATTGCGGATTAACATCATCATAAAGATTATAATTTTTTAACGGGTTTGTAAAAGCATACACCATCGGTGACATTGTGCTTACTACCATCATTGCAGCCATTACTAAGCCAAATCTTTTTTTCATTATTCTATCCTCTTTGTGATTTCATTTATAAAAATATCTTCTTTCTCAACGCTATTATATGATATTATGATTTTTACGTCATAATACAAACGGACGATATTGTTATAAATTTTTTGCAAATTTACAACCGCAATAATTTTGTCGGTATAGATTAAGAGATTTAGAAATATTGTTTGTTTTCAAAAATCCGTCATTTTTTCTGAAATTCAGAGAAAAATACTCCAAAGCGTAATCTGCGGCTATTTTTTCTCCGATTGATGTTAATTTTTCATAATTTTTATGAGGACTTATAACCATAGAGGTTGTAAACTCAGGTATTCCAAACTTTTTAGCAAGTTTTGCAGAGGCTTCAAGGCGCAGGTAAAAACACTTATCACATCTTGCGCCCTTTTCAGGTTCATTTTCAAACCCTTTTACATAATCATAATAAACCTCGGGTTCATAATCACCTTCAATAAGTTCACAGTCAAAATGAGCACATAAAATCCTTTGAGCTTCCAAGCGTTTTTCGTATTCTTCTAACGGGTAAATATTAGGATTATAAAAATACACAACAACCGAATATCCCATATCTTTTAATAAAGATATGGGATAACCCGAACATATTGCGCAACATGCATGGAGCAATATTGTTTTTTTAGAATAATCCTTTTGGTTTTGCTCCATGTTTTATTACCCATTTTTTCAAATCATGATAACCCTGAATACCCATTTCAAAATCATCACCCATTTTCATAGAAGGTGTTCCGATTTGTTTGTTCGCCACAGCATAATCAATATCTTTTAAAATAATATCCATTACGGCTTTTGAATGAGCATCTTTTTTCAACTTGTCCATATCAAGTCCGAAATCTGAGGCTTCAAGCAGTTCAATAACTTCATCTTCTGTTGCAGGTTTTTTCTCAAAGAACAGTGAATTTACTTCCCAGAATTTGCCCTGCATATGAGCAGCCTCAGCGTATTGCGCCATTGTACAAGAACCATGGTGAAATTCTTGTTGAAGGTACTTGTTACATTGAGTATCTAGCGGCATAGAATGATGTTCTATACGAAGGTTAGAAAATTCTGTCACAAGCTTATGTAACATAACATTACCGGTTGAACACATCGGGCACATATAATCCGAATAGATTTCTAATACAACTGCGTCTTTAGAATCAGATCCTAAAACATTACCCTTAATAGCATATTTATTTTGAGTAGTTTTAATAAATTCACCATATTCTTTTGCAAATTTTAATGCAGGAGAGAATTTTGCACTTGTATATGTCCAACCTAAAAAGCCACCTGCACAAAGCATCACAATAATAAATGCAATTCTGTAAGGCAACGGTTTTAATGCGTCAAGAAAATCCTTCCAACTTTGTTTCACAGCACCGACAAATCCGCCTTCAAGACCCCAAACCGCAGTAATACCGATTAATAAATTTAAAACATAAGTAACTGCGCACATTATGCATAATTTTTTTATTTCAAATAAACTTACACATAACAATCCCATTGATATAGTAAATGAAATTAAACCAAGTGAAGCAATATAATGAAATTTATTTTTAAATACTTCTAAAAATTTTAGCAATTTGAAATTCTTTAATTTGTCGGCAGCCAAAAGCATTAAGATAAAGGAGTATAAGAACAATCCCCAGCAAGCAAGCGGAACGCCTAAAAACTGAGATTCGGTTGTTTTAGCAACCCCGTCACAATCAATAAAATTATTAATTGAACAGAAACTGCCTAAATATAATTGGTCAAAATTAGCCTCAAAATAAATATACGCTAAATCAATCGTAACGCCTAATGCTACAGCTAATAAAATTAATATAATAACGGTTTTCCAATAATTTAACTTGCTATTTTCCATAAATTCTCCCTTTCTCATTCAATTTACTATTATAATACATTTTCAAGGAAAATTAATCAACCGACTTAATATTTAGCCCGTTAAATTTTAATCATGAAGTTTCATGAAGTCAAACGCCGCTATTTTATTGACGATTTCCGGAACAAAATGTTATAATAATACAATACTTTACGGTCATACGTATTACAACTATCTCAATTTATTTCTGCGCAAAAATATGAGAACCTGACATTAGAGAAAGTGAGGTTTTATGTAAAAAGATTTAACTAGGAATATAATTAGTAAAATTTAAAATTAAATAGAACAATAAAAACCCGTAATTACTTATAATTTACGGAATAAAACTTTTGAAGTTTTCACATAGGATTATTTAAAAGAATAACTACAAAAATATAAAATAAAAAATAGAAAATAGAACAAATAAGACCTATCCAAAATAAATTATTATATATCTGTTCTACAATTTTATTCTTTATTTGAATCTTTATTATAAATTTTCTATGACATACTTTGACAATTAATATTTCAACTCCTAACAAAATAAATATTAATACAATTAAATTGGCAAAAACATCAAACAAAAAATATAAATCAACATGTTTTAATATAAAATCAAACCAATTTAAATCAAATATGAATAATAAAAAATATAATAATATAATATTTCCCAATAAAGATAAAATGTTAGTGCATATATATTTTTGAATTTTCATGTATATCAATTTAACACAAAGGAGAAATTAATGAAAAAAAACAATATTTAACAATGACACTAAAGTAAAAGGTTATTAATTACTTATCAATAACAGAAAAATCGTCACCTAATTCTTCTTCTACCAGTTTTATAAGTTCAGAACACTTCATACCTAAAGCTTCAGCAATTCCCCAAATAAAATATAATGCAGCATTCTGCTTACCATTCTCAATCCTGTTAAAATTACCGCATTCTATTTCATACTGATATGCAAACTGTTTACCCGATAATCCCGTACGTTCTTTTCGAACCCTGCGAATTACCTGTCCCAAAGCCTTTATAAATTGTAAATTTTCTTTATCTTTTAGTTGCATTTTTACAGAATAACTGATATTGTAAAAATTAAGGGTGCGAATTCGCACCAAGGAGGATATATGTTTTATGGCTAAAAACTAACTAATTAATCTTTTAAAATCAACATAATATCATGGAGTTTGCGAAGTTCAGAAATCTCAAAAGTCGGAAGCATATGTTTTATATCCTGTATGAGGTTTTTATCTTCATCTGTTAATATTTTTACTTTTTTAGTAAAAAACATCATTGGATCAACTTCAAAAAAGTTACTTAGTTTCGATAAAACTTCACTTGAAACAAACATACCGCCGATTTCCAATTTAGCAACCGTTTGAGGCTGTAAACCTACATGCTCGGCAAGCTGTTCCTGAGTCAAATGTTTTTGTAACCTTAACTCTTTAACAGTAGCTCCCAAAACTTTTTTTATTTGTTTACTATCAACCATATTTTTATGATAGTTTATTTTTTGAATATTACTATTGATTTAAAAGATATTTTATAGATTATAAAAATATAAAAATAGAATGTAGGTATATTATTTATTATTTTAATTACAACAAAGGAGGTCATTATGACAAAAGAAAATACCGAATTACAAAAAGAACTTAATTCAATCAAAAATCGAGAACACTCAAAAGACTTACGCGTAGAAGATGCTATTACTCAGATTTATACATATTTAGTACTTGCAAACACTTTCGTTGAAAAATATGCACCAGTTAATAAAGAAATCTTTCATTTAGGTTTAATTTTGGACAATATTGAAAAGATTCTTTTCAAACTTGATGAACATTACGATATGATAACAAGTATTAAAATTGAAGATAAAAAGGGCTAATCCCCCTTTTTACACCAATACATAAATTCTGTCATCATATTTCTTAAACCTTGAAAGATGTTCAGGAGTCATACGAATAACCGATGCTTCAATTTTCGGGTTATAGACAACAATTTCGTTCGTATAACCATTTTCACCTTTTTCTCTCGGGCGTACTAATTCTGTTTGAATATCTGAAATTGTTTTTTGAATGTCTTCTTTTTTTATTGTACGACCTGATTTTAATAAAACATCAGGAACATCTTCAAGCTGCTCAAGATTACAAATATTTGTATAAAGTTCCATATATTCTTCATCTGTCAAATTCAAGTTTTCTTTAATTTGATTTGAAATTACTTGTCTATCTTCTTTATTATCCAGAAATCCCTGTTCTACATCTTGAAGATACATAGCTCTTTTAGCGTACTCTCTGCCGCGATGACCGCCTGTACACGCAACATCTTTCCCGCCAAGAACAATATTTGCGTTATTTCCGCTTACAATATATGAACCTGAATAATTATAACCTGTTGAAAATCTTTGTCTGCAATCAAGCAAACTTGTACTCAAACAAACTTCTTTACTATCATCGCAAAGAGCTTCAAAATTACTTAAATCATCACTTGATGAATGACAAAGGAATTTTAAATCTTTAACTTTAGTTCCTTTTGGATAACCGTATTTTTCAACAGACATTTCAGGGTCGCGCAAGTCAAGATATCTTGTACCTGACGGTGTTTTATCATAATACTTATCATCTTTTGGAAGCTGGTTTACAAATAACGGAATACCTGTTTGGTTAATTGTTTCAATATTTCTATTTATTTGCGCAATTTTTTCAGGGTTTGGGTTATACTCAAATCCGGCAGAATTACTGTCCGCTTTTTCAAAAATTTCTGCCATTTTAAAATCATTCGGACGTCTAAAATCAAACGCTATATCCTCATTTGACCTGCCGTCCACAAGCCAGTGGCTGTGATTTATGAGATTATAAATACGTTCTTTTTCATCAAAAGATAAATCTGTTTTCTTCAAAATTTCTTTTGTTAAAACTGCACTTTTCTTTGCATGACCTTCATCAACTTCGCCCTGAACCTTACCAAAATCATGGAACAGAGTTGCAGTTGTTAATATTTTTTGTTCAGCCGGAGATAATGATTTAAAGTTTTCATCATTCAAAATCCGTTTCATATCATCTATTGTATGATAATCTATACTGTCACCGCGGTGCTGAGGTTTTCCGATAACGGATACAAATTCCGGAAATGCCTGAATTATATTATTTAATTCTGTTTCTAAAGCTTTATCTTCAGGAGCTAACTTAACCTTATTTTCAAGCATGAATCTATTAATATATTCTTGTCCCTGTTCAATTACATTTTTAAGATTATCATCAATTTCGCCTTTAGTATCAGGGTTCGGGAAGTTTATAATATCGTTAGCAGAATTTATCTTAAACCCGAAATGTTCAAAAACTTTTTTCTTATCTTCATTTGACAAATTTTTAGTTAATTTATTAAAATCCTGAATAAAATCTTTTCTTGAGTATTCTAAAGGAAGCCCTTTTTCGTATTTTGTGATATCTGTTTTATTCAAAGCTTTAGTTAAGTTTTCTATTCCATCTTGCGACAAAACTTTTTCAATTTTTGTTTTATCAACAGGAATTGAGCGACAAGGAATATTCCGTCTTCGCGCATCCAAATTTTGAACCAATTCGTCCTGTGAATCAACATTTCTTAAATCGCTAACATACTCAAACTTTGTAAGTGGAGAATGTTTTGATAAGTTTTTAGCCTCTTCTTTAGTTAAAGCGTTATAAGTCGGAAAAGAAAACCCCAAAGACTGCATTAAATCTTTTTGCTCTTTTGCTGAAAGATTATCAAAATCTTCATAACTTTTTAAGGTAGATACAAAATAATTTAATTGAATTCTGCAATCAATATGCGGATTGTCATTAGGCCTGTTACGGCTTATTGTAAAAATCTCATCAATATCTTCAGCTTGAAGCTTGTCATACATCAATACATTATAAACCTGCCCAAGCCCCATTGTTTGCAAATATTTTGTTGAACCTTTTTTGACTCCGTCAATTTGTACATTTTTTAAAATTGTATTATATTTTTTACTTACTAAGTTATAATCATGTTTTGCAAGTTCGTTTATTAAATCTTTGTGTTTATAAGCTTCCTGATACGAATTAACCGTACCGTTATCAACAAATAATTTTGCAATCTTAGCAGCATTAATTTTTTGTTTGGTTTCAGGACTGTTAATTGTTTCATTTACCTGAGTTGCAACTTCTCTAACTTTGTCTGCAATCTTGCCAAAAATCCCCGAAGGCTTGCCTAAAGGACCAAAAGAAGATACAAAAACATCAGGTTCTTGGTCTAAACTTACATAAGGCAATGCCGAAGAAATACCAACCGCTCCTGTAATCCGACTTAAATTAACTTTATTAATACTATCCAATGAATTAATATCCATTAAGATTCCCCAAAATTAACTTACTTATATATAAAGTAAAATTTTTAATAAAAATTGCTTTTTAACGGTTTTAATGTTAATATATAAAGCATTCGTGAGGGATTAGATGAAAAGAAATTTCTTAGGGCAATATTTAAACAAAATCTCAAATTTTCCTGCTTGGGCAAAGGAAATTATCTATAACAAATTATCAGAAGATATTAAAGATGAAAACCCGTCATATATTTTTGCAACTTACAAACCGGTTTTGACATATAAAGGCAGATGTGAACTTGATTTTAAAAAATCAGGATTTGATACAAACACCTATAATATACTTGAAGCCTGTGATAATGACTGCGCGATTTCAGAAATTGCTTTAAATACTTATCTTTCTTTAGAAGAAATAGCAACATACTTTTTATTTTGCGTAGACGAGGGCTTCCTTGAACTTCCCGACGATTCACGAATCCTTAACCTTGCAGGATTTTTAACAGGTAAATTCAGAACGGGCGAATATTTTGTTAACAACGGTACAATTTCAGCATCTCAACTTGATGATGTTATCTCTAAACAAGAAAATACCAATTCAAATAAAAAATTCGGACAATATTTAATTGACTCAGGTTTTATTTCTCAAAAACAGCTTGATATTATCTTAAACATAAAAGAAGAAGCTAAAAAAAGATTCATCTTAGACCACAATGAAATCCCGAAAGTCAGCGTTTCAACTTCAAATGAGTACGAAAAACAAATAGAAAATCTAAAATCAGAAAACCAACAGTTAAAATCAAAACTAGAACAATTATTAACCATAGTGAGAAAAAATAATGATTAAAAATACCGAACCGGCAAAACTTGTAACCTACAACAGAGATGGGCTTATTGAACGTGAACACTTCGGATACATTATCAGATGCAATAAACTGAAAACCGTTGAAAAAGTCGGCGATGATAAAAATTATCCGTTTTACATTCGTTCTTGTGCTAAGCCGTTACAAGCTTCGTTAATAATTGATTACGAACTTGATAAAAAATTTAACTTAACAGATGAAGAAATTGCCGTATGTTCAGCATCTCACGCAGGGGAAAAAGTTCATATCGATATAGTAAAAAATATATTAGATAAATTTGAAATTTCAGAAAACAAATTAAAATGCGGAAACCACGAACCGATATCAAGAAGCGCTCAAGATGAATTACTTATTAATGGCAAAACTGCAACAGCTATCCATAACAACTGTTCAGGTAAACATGCAATGATGCTCGGGTTATGTAAGTTAAACGATTGGGATATGGATAATTATGATAATATAAATCACCCGCTGCAAAAAGCAATTTTAGAAAAAATATATGAACTTTGCGAAATAAAAACACAATATCCGATAACAAAAGACGGCTGCGGAGTTCCCGTTCCTTCAATGCCGTTAGAAAACCTTGTAAAAGGATATTTAAACCTTTTCTGCAACCCTAAATATGAAAGAATTAAAAACGCGTTTTTAAATAACTCATACATAATAGGCGGCGAAAACAGAACTGACACAAAAATTATTGAAAAAACACAAGGGCTTATTGCAAAAGTCGGAGCAGGCGGACTTTGCGTTGTTGTAAACCTTGAACTTGAAGAAGCCTTCGTTGTCAAAATTTGTGATACCGATATGACTGCAAGAGAGTTTGTAACCGTTGATTTAATCAATAACCTGCACTGGGGACATATTGATTTGTCACATGATATTTTGACAATCAGCGGAGATAAAATCGGCAAAGTTGTAACGCTGTTGTAACATAATTTTACTCATTTTTAATGATTTGACATGTTTTTGCTATACTATTAGTAAGTATGGTTGGATTTACCCTATTATAAGGGATAGAACCTTTTTATAGTCGAAAGGAAAAATTAAAAAAATGAAGAAACTTATGACTTTTTTGATGACACTTTTATTAAGCGTACAGTCTGCTAATGCAATGAGTGTTGATGATTTTATTAACCAAAATATTGCACCGTTTACAGACAAAATCGCTAAAATTATTTTCTTCCCTGTTCCGGTGGCAGGAAATAATGTTCCATTAATTATTTTTTGGGTACTTTTTGCAGGAATATTCTTTACTTTATACTTAAAAGGAATATCCGTTTGGGGATTCAAACATGCAATTGATACAGTAACAAAACCATCAGAAAAAGGTGAAGGTGATTGTGGTGAAGTTTCTTCATTTCAAGCTCTTGCAACAGCTCTTTCAGGTACAATAGGTATCGGAAGTATCGCAGGGGTTGCAATTTCTATTTCAATCGGCGGACCCGGAGCTGCTTTTTGGATATTTTTCGGAGCGCTTTTGGGTATGTCTATAAAATTTGTAGAAGCGACTTTAGCTGTTAAATACAGAAGATTTAACTCTGACGGTTCCGTATCAGGCGGCCCGATGCACTATATCGCTCACGGTTTAACCAGAAAAAATATGCGCTGGTTAGGTCAACCGCTATCTGTAATCTTCGCAATCCTTTGTATTGGCGGAGGTATCACAGGCGGTAATATGATTCAAATTAATCAAACTGCACACCAAATTATATTTATTACTGGCGGAGAACATAGTATTTTCCACGGCTTCACCTGGGTTATCGGTGTTATCGCCGCTATACTTATCGGTTTAGTTGTAATGGGCGGTATTAAAAGTATTGCTAAAGTTACAACAATTCTTACACCGACAATGTGCGCTTTATATATTATTTCAGGACTTATCGTAATACTTGCTAACTTTGCAAATATTCCTCACGCTATAGGTTTAATTATTAAAGAAGCATTTTGTCCGACAGCTGTTGCCGGCGGTGTTTTTGGTACAATTATCATCGGTTTAAGACGTTCTGTTCAATCAAACGAAGCAGGTACTGGTGCTGCCGCTATCGTTTATGCTACAGCTCAAACTAAAGAACCTGTTTCTCAAGGTTTTGTAGCATTATTAGAAACTTTCTTAACAGGCGTTCTTTGTTTATTTACTTCTTTTGCAATTATTTTCTCTGGAGTATTAAACACAACACAAATCGGTAAAATTTCAGGAATCGAACTTGCTTCTAACGCATTCCAATCAGTAATTCCGTTCTTCCCGATAATACTTTCTGTTATCGCCGTTTTATTTGCAATGTCAACTTTAATCAGCTGGGCATATTACGGTCAAAAAGCTTGGACATTCTTGTTGGGTGAAGGTAAAAAACGTGTATTAACATTTAACTTAATCTACTGTTTATTTATCGTAATCGGTTCTGCTATGAATGTTCAATCAATTATTGATATAACAGATGCTATGATGATTGCAATGTGCGTTCCAAATATTATCGTACTTTACATATTAGCTCCTGAAGTTAAAAAAGACTTAAAAGCTTATTGCCAAAAATATAAAATTGCAAAGCTTATCAATCGTAAATGGATTGCAGAAGCAGAAGCTGTAGAAGCTAAATAAGAAAGGAAATAAAACAAAATGTCTGATTTAATTATAGTAACAGTTTCAGGTGTAGACAACGTCGGAATCGTAGCCAGAATTACAGCTACAATGGAAAAATACACCGTTAATATTGAAGATATTAAACAAACTTTAATGCAAGGACATTTTGTAATGTTTATGCTTTGTGACATTTCAAAATCAGATTATTCATTCAAAGAAATAAAAGAAGCGTTAACAAACTGCGGAAAAGAAATGGGAATGGAAGTTTGGATACAGAAAAAAGAAATTGTCGACAATATGCACAAGATTTAAAACCATATAGTGAAAAGTAAATTAAAAGCCCTCGTTATAGAATCTCGAGGGCTTTTTGTTATAAAAAATAAAGCAATCCGTAAGCCGTGTTCTGTTTTAGATAATCATCTGTCTGGGGATAGGATTACTCCTAAGCTCTAGCGATTTTTTCCGAAGTGGGCGAACAACCTTTATAACCTTCGACTCAATCTTGCATCCGACCGGGGTTTACCTAGCTGATACCTTCCGATATCACTGGTGAAGCTCTTAACTCACCGTTGCACCATCGCCTGTGACATAATGTCCATCGGCAGTCTACATTTCTGTGGCACTATCCGCCGCCTCACGACGCCCGGAGTTTCTCCGGCGGCCTGTTCTGGGATGCACGGACTTTCCTCACTTAAATTATTTTAAGCGCGATTATCCGACTGCTTTATTTATTATTGTGTTACATCTTTGTTAACTGTTACAGCATCTTTTGCCCAATCATCCATAATTTCTACACGTCCGTCAGTATAGATATTAACTGAAAATTGGTCATAATTACTTGCACTGGCACATTTTGTAACAGAACCGTATGTTCTATCACTACAGTTTGGAGCAGCACTACCATTCACATCAACATGTAATGTATGGTATCCGCTCTCTTCTCCAAAGTTAGCAGTACCCGTCCAAAACCACTGCATACCATCAGGAGTAGATACAGCATTTTCAGCACCAGCTCCAGCCGGAACTCCAATTCCGAGTTTATCAAAGAAAAGCGTGTTGAATTTTGTAACAGCATCACCTTCAGTTGATATAGTAGTGGTATTATCATTACCGCCCCATTTTATACAGTTCGAATAACCAAAACCATCATCAAACCCGTACCTTACACCTGAAGAATAAGATGTTTTGTCAGGATAACATCCTTCATCGTTTATAAGTTCACTGACAATAGTTTGAATTGTATAATAAGCTCTTTTTGCCATAATAACATTCTGGTTAGGCAGAATATTAAAAATTACCGGCAATAAGATTGCACAAAGTACAGCAATAACACCTAATGCGACCAATAATTCAGTAAGCGTAAAAGCTTTATGACATCTTTTCATATCTTAAAATCCTCAATTCAAGTATATTTTAATTATATCATATCGGGTTGTATTTTTCAACACAATGTGCTATACTGGGTTATTGAATAAGAAGGCGAATGTAACATTTTGTTAACATAGTAGCAAAATAATACATTCAGACGAGTTAATATCATATCACACATTTTATAATGTGTAGGACACGAAAGACGGATATTTGGGATTATATTATCCCTAATAGAAGTAAAGGGTTAGAATTATGGTCGATAACAGGTCAGCCGGCTTTTTCGGTATTGGCGGAGCTTTTAATTTCAAAAGCGGAGATATATCCGGAACAGCTGCAAAACTATCAGATGATAAAATGGGACAAGGCGGTGAGTACTTCGCTCAACAAGCCCAAGAAGAAGAAGCGCCTGTTCAAAATAATCAATATATGGATCAAAGCGCAGTTTTGCGTGCAACCCTTAACTCTCTTGCAATGATGAATGTTGCTAATGTTTTGAATGCAAAAAAACGCAAACCCGTTTTAGATGAAGAAGACAAAATTACTGAAGATTTAAAAGAAATCCTCAGAATGAAAAAACTTCAAAATCAACATCATCACTACGACACTGAAGATGAAGAAGAGGAGTTATAAACCCCTCTAGCTTCCAAAATAGTTTGTTAATCCGTCGTGTAATTTTTCGTTTTTACAAAGCTTTTTAAGTTTTGAAATTGCTCTATTTTCGATTTGACGGATACGTTCTCTTGATACTCCGTATTGAGAACCGATTTCATCTAAAGTTTTTTTCATTCCGTTATTATCTAATCCGTAGCGAAGAATTAAAACATCACGCTCTTTTTGGCTCAGCTGATTCAGAATTTGTCTTATATCTTCTAACAAACTGTCATGGGTAACTTTACCGTCAGGAGTAATTGTCGAATTATCAACAATAAAATCTGCAATCTTAGACGAATCCTCATCGGAAGAAGCAGGTGTATCCATACTTACAGTTGATTGAGCTGATTTAATTATTGCAGTTAATTTAGCAACAGGAAGCCCCATTCGATAAGCGATTTCCTGTTTTGTAGGCGGGTGCCCTAGTTCGGTTGTCAAATCAATCGTAGCTCTTCTAATTTTACCAATAGAATCAATCATGTGAATCGGCAGTCTTATTATTCTTGCTTTATCAGCGATTGCACGGGTTATTGATTGTTGAATCCACCAGGTTGCATAAGTTGAAAATTTGTAACCTTTTTTATAATCAAATCTGCCTGCTGCTTTGATTAAACCGACATTACCTTCCTGAATTAAATCCAAGAACGATAAACCGCGTCCTATATATTTTTTTGCAATACTTACAACAAGACGAAGGTTGGCATTTACAAGCAAATCTTTTGAAAATTCGTCATGATCTTCTTGGATTTTTTTAGCCAAATCCAGTTCTTCTTCTGTAGATAATAAAGGAATTTTACCGATTTGTCTTAAGTAAATTTTTACACTGTCATCAGAATTAATTGAAACCAGACTTTCTTGAACTTTAGGATCTTCAACAGACTTTAAGACATCTTCTCCGTCTTCGTTATCTTCATCTGATTCAAGTTCCTGAAGTTTTTTAAAATCTACATTTTCATCAGAAATATCATCAGTTAATATACCAAATTGTTCAAATTCTTTTTTCACAATATGCTCCAATCTTATCTAATATGATATAACCAAGCAAAATTTTTGAGGTCATCTTATTGTATTATTTATTATTATTCAATTTTTGACGAAGTGTTTCAAAAATAATCGCGCTTAGGGCATTTGATACATTCAGAGAATTAAAACTGTTTTGCATTGGGATTTTAACCACAAAATCAGATGCTTTGAGAAGCGATTTAGAAACCCCTGCATGCTCAGCTCCCATAATTATTGCAAAGTTCATATCATTATATTTAACATCATAATAATTATCTTTTGCTGATGCATCTGTTGCAATTATCCACCAGTTGTTATCCTTTAGTTTTTGAACAGCATTAACCGGACTATTTACTTTTATTATAGGAATATGATTTATTGCACCTGCGCTGACTTTTTCAACGGTAGAATTAACCTGAACATTTCTGCGGGATGGAATTATAATCCCGTCAACTCCTGCACAAACACAAGTTCTTATTATTGCTCCCAAATTGTGCGAATCTTCTATCCCGTCTAAAATTACCAAAGAAGAATTTGTATGTTCTTTACTGTTTAAAAAATCATCTAATTCTACGTAATTTATCGGAGAAACCATTGCAATTACGCCCTGATGATTAAATTCTGCATATGGTTGAAATTTTTCTTTTGCCACAAATTGAAATACAATCCCTTTTTCTTGTGCCAATTCTTTTATTTTATTAATTTTCACATCGTTATGAATGTTTTTGGAAATAAGAATTTTATTAATTTCCCTGTTTCCTGCAATCAAAGCTTCTGTTATCGAATTTTTACCGAATATTATATCAGAATTTTCCATACTACTTTGAAACCTCCAACATTCTGTCAATACATTTTACAGCTTTTTGTGCAACATCTTCATCTACAAAGATTTCATTATTTTCGTTTTCCAAAACATGTAAAATATCTTCTAAAGATGTCATTTTCATATTCGGGCAAATAATATTATTCTTAACAGGAATAAACTCTTTATCAGGATAATCACGTCTAAGTCTGTCAACAACTCCTTGTTCTGTTGCGATAATAAAGGATTTGTTATCGGAGTTTTTGGCAAAATTCATAATTCCTGTCGTACTTCCTACATAATCAGCCAATTCAACAACTGACATATGGCACTCAGGATGAGCCAAAACCAAAGCCTTTGGATGTTCTTGCCTTGCCTTTTTAATATCATCAGGTCTTATCTGCAAGTGTGTAGGGCAAAATCCCGGGTATGTTATAACTTCAATATTACCCAATTGTTTTTCTACCCATTTTCCTAAATATGTATCAGGTAGAAATAATATTTTATCAACTCCCATGCTTTTTACAACTTTTACAGCATTTGAACTTGTACAGCACATATCGCATTCTGATTTAACTTCTGCGGTTGAATTAACATAACATACAACTGGAATGTTCGGATTTTTTGACTTAAATTCTATTAATTGTTTATAATCAATCATATCTGCCATTCTGCATCCTGCTTCAATTTGCGGCAATAAAACTTTTTTATCTGGCGATAAAATCTTAGCCGTTTGTGCCATAAAATACACACCCGCAAATACAATAATTTCAGCATCCGTTTTTGCCGCAACCTGACTTAAATATAACGAATCTCCTACATAATCCGCTACCAAATCTATTTCAACAGGTTGATAACAGTGCGCCAATATAACAGCTTTCTTCTCTTTTTTTAATTTATTTATACTTTCAACTAATTTATTCAAAGCGCCAAATCCTCCATTGGGTGTAAATTTATGTTAAGTTTTTTCTATTTATAAAATATATTGTATAATAAAAATAAGATAATAGTAAGAAGAGTAAAAAGGTAGATATGTTAAATAATTTATTTGGTGGAAGCGGGGCAGAAGTCTATATTACAGTATCGCCTTCCTGCGGTTTGGAATTAATGGAAGTTGATAAAGCTGGGAACATTAAATCTTATGCTCATACCGATTTGGCTTATAACGAAGCTCAAAGAGAAATCGCCGATTATAACGAATTTAAATCAGCTTTAGAATCATTATTCCAAATGAGAAACATCAATCCGGCTAAAGCTCAGGTTCATTTGAGTATACCAACAGTTTGGTTCGGACTGAAAGAAGGCATACCTTTAATGCTGGATAATTCGGCAATAGATAACGTTGTATTAGGGGAACTTGAACAAACTTATATTTTCAAAAGAAAAGACCCGATGCATGTTTGGTTTGACGCATTAGCTTCTACAAATTCAGATTCCAGAAGCGTATTTTACAGTGCTGTTCAAAAAGAAGCTGTAGAACAAATTAAAGAAATAATTACCGCAATGGGTGCAACTCTTGTCAGTGTAGAATGTTCTTTATTTGCAGATTTAAAAGCTCTTGCTCATACAAATATTGCAGCAGAACAAATGCAAGAAGGTTACTCTTGGAGTTTGATGATTATCAACAACAGCGGATTTCAATTATTAGGTATGGTTGGCAAGAAAATCATTGAATACTATGAAGAACCGTTACCTATTAAATCTTACGAAGGTGAAGAAATATATTCTGCAATCGAAAATGCTGCTCAAATCGCTTTGATGAGCACACCTTCAAGCTCATTGATGATTATTTCCGAAACCGATCTGGTTTCAGCAGAAATCATGGCAAGCAGATTACAATTCAGCGGTAAAACTCTTTTCATTGAAGATAACCAATTCAGAAAAGAACCGCTTACAGAAATGAGCTTAAACATCTTACAAGAAGATCAGATTAAAGTTTCATTACATTCTATAGGCTGTATTGCCCCGGAAGGTTTAATCCCTATAAGTGTAAACTTCATAGCTGAAGGCGGTAAAAGTAAAGCCGTTGCAGAAGAAGTTATAATCCCTATTGACCTTGGCGGAGGAAAAGTATTTGAACTTACCCCGACTAAAGCTCTTATCATTGCGGGCGTTATAGGTGTAATCTTTGGCGGTGCGGTATTTGGAGCATTTAAATATACAGAAGGTCAATGTACAACAGCCCAAAACCAAATTTCAGAACTTGATAACCAAATAACTCAATTAGATACTGAAATTAAAGCTTTTGAATCCAAAAACGGCGACTCAGGCTTTGATGCATTGGCTGAAATCGAACGAGTTTTACAAAATAACACAACAAAAATTAAAGTCTTTGCAGCGTTAGGTGAATCAATACCGAAAGATCTTTACCTTACATACTTTATGACAGGCAATGACGGTATGATTAACATAAAAGGTTGCGCAGATACTGTTGAAGATGTTTACGTATTCTTTAAAAACCTTAAAGAATCACTTTTAGAATCAAAATTACGTATCAGCAAACTTGATTTAAAATCAGGAACATTGGATACAATTATCAGTAATACTGCATCAACAGTTGATAACGCTCCGTATATTTTTGAAATAACCAACATGGATGATACTCAATTAAAATCATTTATGGACAAATTGTCAGGTAAAACTTCAGAAAATAAAGACGAAAAAGATAACAACAACAATAATAATGATAAAAACAAAAAACAACCGGCTCAAAGTGATAATCAACAAACAGAACCGGAGTCTAACTAATCGTTTTTAAAGGATAGATTATGGATACAGAAAAACTAAAACAATTTTATTTATCAATTCTTCTAATAGTTGCAATAATAGGCGGCTGTATTTTCGGGATTCAAAAAATTATTGAAAATCACAACAATCTTACAAGCCTTCAAGCTGAAATTGAATCTAAAAATGCTACCATTCAGCAAAAACAAGCTACTTTAGACGAATATAAGAGAAAAGAAGCAGAAGAAAAAGCTAAAGAAAAAGAAAGCGAAAGTGCTAATAAACCATTCTACAAACCAATTGAATCCGGAATGGATACAGAAGCCGTTATCGCAGGTGAATTTGCAGAAGTTTTACAATTAGTTCGTGCAAATAAAATCAAGGTTCGCTCAATCAAATATGATTACGACCCGAAAGATGATAACTTTGTTCAAGGAGCAGGTGAAAAATATAATGTTGCTCGATTGAATATGGAAATGATCAGTAATTACTCAGATTACGATAATTTCTTAAAAGAAATGTACAAACACGAACATTTCCTTGATATCCAATCAGTTGAAATTGTTCCTTACAAGAAAAACAAAAAAATACTTTTGATAAACTTTAAAGTTAAATTATATGCAAAAAAATAAAAGGTCTTACAGGTCAGGTAAATGCCTGACCTGTAGTTTTTATTAGTGGAGTTAGGAGAATTATATGATTACAAAAGAAGTTAATGAATGGATTAAAAAAGTCGAGTGCGGAAATTACACCTCTTGGGATATTATGGAAGAATTTGCACGTATTGCAAAATATCTGACTAAAGAAGAAATTCAACAAATAAAAAAACGTCTGGACGCTTCAATTAAACATTAAAATATGTTATAATAAAGTTATAGTCTGCGAGGTTTCTTGAATGTCTTATTATGATAATTTACTGGAAAAAATCCCCAAGATAAAAAAGATTCTTGATAATGATATAAATTATACAATTTATCATTACACAAAACCCGAAAAACTTTTGAATATTTTATCTTGCGGAGCTATAAGGTTTTCTAATGCTCTTTATCTTAATGACAAAGAAGAAATCGCATATTCTTACAGACTCATCGTGCATCTTATTAATGAAACTGAAGGGCTTAATCAGGATTTATTCGGAAAAATCAAAAACCATTTTACAAATAAATACAAACATATTGTTGACGGAGATAATGATTTTGAAAATAAGCTCGAATATTTTACTACATCATTCTCTACTGACGGAGATAACCTGACTCTTTGGAATAATTACGCAAAGGGAAAAAGTTACACCGGATATAATATCGGTTTTGATAAGAAAAAACTAATAAAAGAAATGACTGATAACGATTACCTGCCGATTTACGGAAGCGTAATTTATGATAAACAAAAACAAATAAAAATTATCCACGCAATCTTCAAAAAATGGAATATGCTTTTTGAACGTGCATTAAGCTGTAAAAAAACAAATGAAGTTAAGCTTTTTAATATTCTGCTTGAATTGATTGATGTTTTAAGTATAGTAAGTATTTTCTTCAAAAACCCTCAATTTAAAAACGAACACGAATACAGAATAGTTATTGTTAACGTTTTCGGAGCAGAAGGTTCAAAGCCGACAGGCGTAGTTGAAAAAAACGGGCTGTTTGTACCGTATCTTGAATACAAATTTTCAAAAGATTCTGTATCTTCAATAAACATCGGACCGACTTTTGATGAAAACATTTTCTACACAAGCACAAACAGAATGCTTTTAAATTACGGTTATCAAGATAAAGAAGTTTTCCGTTCTAAAATTCCGTTAAGGTATTAGCTTACTTAACCATGTCAAGATTTTCTAATTCTGGTATAATATCAAAAACGAAAGGAGCTTTTATGATTATAGAATTAGATGAATCAAATTTTGATAATGAAACCAAAAACGGTCTTAAACTTATCGAGTTTTACACAACATGGTGTTCTTATTGTATGAAACAACGTATTGAGCTTGAAGAATTAAAAGACTCAGATATGTGGATTGGAATCGTTGATTGCGAAGAAAGCCCTAAAATTGCTCAAAAGTATGGAGTAAAAGGTTTTCCAACATTTATGCTTCTAAAAGACGGTGAAAAAATCGCAGAATTTGCAGGATTTCACCAAAAAGCCCAATTGCTGAATAAACTTATGAAATACATTGCATAAGTTTGTTACACTTGGCAGATTGTACCTACACCTTATATATTTACCTCTCAATTAAATAAACTTCACCGCTATCATGGTCAAAATGACATTTCGCAATATATAAACTACCTTCTGTTACAGCTGAATTAATTATTGATGAATTTTTCATCAAATAATCTTCAACCCAGAAGGTATGTTTTCTTGCAAATTTATTATTGCAATCTAACTGCCCAGCATGGTCAATAACAGGATAAACACATTTTAAGATGGATTGGAAATTCTCTGTCATTTCAGGATAATGCTCGTTAGCATAAGTCATAACCCCGCAATCATCATGACCTAGCAAAACCAATAAAGGTACATGTAATTTCTTTACAGCGTACTCTATACTTTCCAAAACATTAGGCCCAACGGCAATTCCCGCAACGCGAACAACAAAAAGCTCACCGATTCCACAGTCAAAAATTATCTCAGGAACAACACGCGAATCTGAGCAACTTAAAACACAAGCATAAGGTTCCTGATAAAGTGCAAGTTTTTGCAATGTTGAAAGGCACATATTTTTAGCAGTAGGTGTACCATTCATAAAGTTTTTATTACCGCACAACAATTTTTCAAGTTCTTGTCTTGCATTTTGCCCAATGTTTTCAGGTAATTTCATAATATCCTCCAAATACTTAAATATATTATATCATATTTAAATTTGTCAGGCATTTTTAATGTAAATAATTCATATTTCCTTGCATAATAACGTAATAAGCACAACCCCAGCCTGTACTTTTACCTTTTATACAATGTTGTCTTGCATCATGCGATGAAAACGGCGAACCATTTGGGACAACATTGCCGTTTGCATATGAAAACATAAACAAATCTTTACCAAAAGTATTTGGAAGCTGTTTGCCGTTTATATCTATCCAAAAATAGATTAAAGCATCATTTTCTTGAGCTGCTCTCCACCATATTGAACTTCCGTTTAATAGTGCAATTTTATAATAATTACTAGCAGTTGCATAATCAATATTATATTTTTCTCCGTTTAACATTAAATACGTACCTTGAACACATCTTCTATTTGTATCATTAAGCCCGCAATCCAATGAGATTTTCATAAACGGTCTTAAATTATTAGCAATAAGCGATGCTGATTCACCTGAATATTGAACAAGTCCCCAACCTTCAACTTCACCGTATTCTTCTTGGGATAACCTGAAAGCTTGAGCAAGTATTGACTGAGTTTCTTTTAACGTTGAGATAACACGTCTTTCAAAATTCTTTTGTATTAAGTTAGGGATTGTTACTGCAGCAACAACACCTATAATTCCAAGCGTAATCAATACCTCTGCAAGAGTAAAACCTTCCGAGGTACTAGTAAAAATCTTTTCGGTCATTCGAGCCCTCCATGTTCACAATGTTAATACTAACATTGTTAATTAATATACTTAATATTGATACTAAAGTCAAGGTATTAACATAGAGGTATCAACATTATGAATATTAATGAAAAAATATCAGCAAGAATTAAAGACTTAAGAACACAAAAACACCTGACAGCAGAAAAACTTGCCTGGTATTCAGATTTATCGAAAAGCTGTATTACATATGCCGAAAAAGCTCAACGAGATATAAGATTATCTACCGTTGAGGCTATCTGCAAAGGTTTTGGTATTTCTATTGCAGAATTTTTTTCAACATTTACAGAATTAGAAAAATAAGTTATTTTTGCTCTGTTTTTTTAGCTCTTTTCTCATTAAAGTCGTTAAAAGACATTTTTTGAGATTGCAAACTGCTTTGAATAGGTTTAACAAACTTCTTAATTATAACTTTTTCAACAAACTTATCAACCGCGCTTGCTGTCAAAATAATGGCGGTAAATGCACCGGCTGACTTCCAGGCTTTAAGTTTGAAAATCTTTTTATCAAGAACTTTTTCTGCAATTTCGGCATTTTGACAGTTATCAAGAACTTCAAGGAACTGACGTTTAGCATAATCCTTAATTCTTATCTCATTAGAATTTGCTACGGCACCTCTATGACAATTTGCCAATAATTTATCATAAGCTTTTACGATAAAGTTATTGCGAGAATAATCTTTTTTCTTAAGTTTGTAGAATTTATCAAAATTTTCAGTAAATTTATCTAATACTTCATTTTTATCTTTACCGGCCTCTAAAACATCATGTAAAGCTGAGTGACTCTTGATAAATCTTAGGGTTTGTTCTTTCGCGTTAGTTGAAAGCTTTTCACCTCTACGCTTATCTATAGCTGAGAACAAGCTCATACCCATATGTCCAAATATTGCAGGGAACATAATACTTGCACAAGCTTGGAAAATAGCTTGGTTAAATGCACGAGCAGCATTAGGTTTATATTTATCACCCTTGTTTTTGTATTTATCATAAATATCTGCACCAAAATACATTAATGCAGGAACCCAGAACAATCTTGCTGTTGCAGGAGCAAGTTCATTTATGGCAATACCGATATCATTAGTATAACCAAGACCTCTTAACGGCCAATTGGTCAGAGGATCTTTATATTTCTTTTTTTCATTATTTTTAGCAGTCAAACTTGGTGAGGCATCAAAATTAATTGTACCGTCAAAAGCTTTGAAATTCGGGGCGTGGTTTACTGAGGTAACCTTCATCTATTCTCCTGTCCTGCTACTTGGCAGCTAATCAATACATTCAAACCGATTATATATGAAACAATGTCATATTTCAATCGTTTTAAGATATCTTCGCAATATATTGTTACGTATATAACAGTATATACAATTATTTTTTTGATTTGTCTGCAAGTTCGCTGTCTACTCTTAAAAATACAGGGTGAATATCTTCTTTAGAAATCAATTTTCCTGCCTTGATATTACCTAACTTAATATCATCAAGTTTTGTTGAAATATCATAAGACAACTGACTTGCCATATCAGCAGCGATATTCGGACAATACGGGTAAATAAGAGAAGATATAATGCACATTAACTCAAGTACTGTAGCAAGCACCTGTCCGCACTCTGTCATTTTTTCTTCTTTAGCAAGTGTCCAAGGAGCATTGTCTGTTACGAATTTGTTTGCAGCATCAACAAGCGAAATAATTTCTTGAGCAGCTTCTTGTATTTCAAAGTGGTTGAAATGATTTTCAACGATTTTTACTGTACCAAGAGCAGTTTTTAACAAACTTTCAGCTTCTTTTGAATAATTAAAGAATTCTTCCTTAACCTCACCGTCAAAATATTTAACAAGCATTGAAAGGCTTCTGTTTAATAAGTTGCCCATACTGTTTGCAAGGTGAGCATTAACTTTTTCTTTAAAATCCTGGTCTGAATAATTACCGTCACGTCCGCAAGGAGCAGAAGTTGCCATATAATATCTGAACGCATCAGGATGAGCTAATTCAAAGCTTTCAAGAACTGATGTCGGTGAAACAACATTACCTAAAGATTTAGACATCTTTGTTTCATCAATAGTAATCCAGCCGTGAGCAAAAATATGTTTTGGCAGCGGTAATTCTAATGCCATTAATATTCCAATCCAATAAATACTGTGGAATTTCAAAATATCTTTACCGATAACATGAACATCCACAGGCCATAATTGTTTAAATTGTTCTGTCGGATTTTCCGTATCATAACCGATTGCTGTGATGTAATTTGACAACGCGTCAATCCAAACATAAATTGATTGTTCAGGATCATCTAATACATCAATTCCCCAACCGACATTCGCTTTATTACGGGAAACTGAAATATCCTGAATATCTTCTAACTGGTTTAAAACCTCGTTAGCTCTGAAACTTGGAACAATAAACTCAGGATTTTCTTTAATATGTTTAATTATTGCATCTTTGTATTTTGATAACTTAAAGAAATAATTTTCTTCTTTAACAACTTCAGGCTTTTTCAAGTGATCAGGGCAAAGTCCGTCTTCTGTCAAATCTTTAGGGTTCAAGAAACATTCACAGCCTGAACAATATAGTCCTTCGTACTCGTGTTTATAAATGTCGCCTTTTTCAACTAATTTTTTAAATATTTTTTGAACAACTTTTTCATGGTCTTCATCGGTTGTTCTGATAAATCTGTTATATTTAACGCCTAGCGCAGCCCATGCATCTTTAAATTTTTGAGCATTTTCATCACAAAGTTCTTTTGGTGTTTTACCTTGAGCTGCTGAAGTCTTTTGGATTTTAATCCCGTGTTCATCAGTTCCTGTCAGGAAAAACATGTTATCGGTTCTTTGAGAATAGTGTCTTGCAATGATATCAGTCAAAATCTTTTCATAAGCGTGTCCGATATGGGGAGCACCGTTAACATAGTCTATCGCAGTTGTTAAATAATATTTATCCATTTATATTTCCTTCTTTTAAGTAATTTATGCTATAATAATAACATAAACACGGGAGTTTAAATAATGAAGAAGAAAATTTTAACATCAGCAGGCTTAACACTAATTATCAGCACAGCAGTATACGCGGTTACAATAGGAGTTGAACCGCCTGCACAGTATATTAATAACTTAAAAACCTGCACAAAAAGTTCAATTAAAGAAAACGGAAGCCTAATTACCGAATACACAATAAAAGGTAAACTCCCAAATGGCAGATGTGAAGTATATTTAAGCAATTACACAAACTTTGAAGATCCGAAAGTTTATGAAGGTTTTAAAACTGTAACAAAATCATTTGCTCAAATGGCAAATAACATGGAAAAAGATAAATCAAAACAAATAACTGATGCTGATATCCCAACCCAAGCTCAAATGATTGAACAGGGTAAAAAAGAAAAAGACGAAATGGTTTGCCGATTTAGTGAAAACGAACGAAAAGCGCTATACAATGCTTATCAAAAACACGACAGTAAAAATCCGCCCGCAAAAGTTGAAAACGGAAATGTAAGTTTTTCTTTTGACACAAGTAAAATGAGTTCTTATGATAATCTAATGCTCACTCTCAGTGACGGGGTATGCCAAATTCCTAATGATCCTAACGGTAAATCTAAAAAATATGCTTGTGAATACGCCGATACAACCTGCTATGTCACTAAATATGAAAAGGGTTTCAATTCTTTCAAATGCACAAATGATAGAGATATCGATTTTAAAACAATGGATACAATAGAAAAACACATAAACCAAGGAATGTGTGAAAGAATTTTTTAAAAAACGCGCAATTTTTATCACAAAAAATACTTTATATATTTGTAGGTAAAATATGTAAAGGAGTTTTCCATGGTAGATTGGGTAACAGCAATGGATATGTGTGCAGCCGCAGGAATAGTTAATTATGATGCTCCGGCAGCTATACTTGGTCAAAATCCGCGATACATCGGACATCCGGGGTTTGATAATTTACCATCACTAAACGGTCCTTTATCAGATACTTACGATACAAACAACCACAACATTGTAAGACCCAAAAGCTGGAAGAGAAAAGCTTTTAATACATTATTGGGAATCGGTGCCGCATTAGGAACGGTTGCACTTATTCAAAAAGGTAAACTGAATGTAACAGCTATCAAAAACTTTGCCAAAGGTGCATTTAATATTATCAAAAAACCGTTTGTCTGGATTGCAAACCACTTACGTCCGACAACAACTCCTTAGGTGTAAATAATAAACTCTTATCGACCCGATTAACTATTTACTTCATCATAAAATAATAATATAATCATTTGTGATGAAAATTTTAAAAGTAAAGAATCTTCATTTGGGATTTCAATGCGAAAATGCGTTTCGTCAAGCATTGTTTGATGTGTCTTTTTCAATAGAAAAAGGTCAAATGCTGTCACTTGTAGGCGAGTCAGGCTGCGGAAAAACAATGAGCGCAATGAGTATTCTGCGTCTTATTCCTAAAACCGCACAAATTACAAGCGGAGAAATTTATTTTAACGAAGAGAACCTGCTTGAAAAACCGTTAAAAGATATGAGAAATATTCGCGGAGGTAAAATTGCTCTAATTCCGCAAGACCCTATGACCTCTCTTAACCCGCTGTATACAGTCGGCGACCAACTATTAGAGATTATAAAAATTCATCAGGGGTTACAAGGAAAACAAGCTGAAGAAAAAGCAATTGAAGCATTTGATGCTGTTCAAATTCCCGGTGCAAAATCAAGGTTAAAGAATTATCCTCACGAATTTTCAGGCGGTATGAAACAGCGCGCAATTATTGCAATGGCGCTTGCCTGTAATGCGGAACTTTTAATAGCAGACGAACCGACAACCGCGTTAGATGTCACAATTCAAGCTCAAATCATGAATCTTCTGCGTGAAATTAAAAACAACGGAACATCAATTCTTTTAATTACCCACGATTTAGCCTTAGTCAGAGAAAATTCGGACGAAGTTGCCGTAATGTATGCGGGAAGAATTGTTGAACACGCAAAAAATGAAGAGTTTTTCACAAACCCGAACCACCCGTATTCTCAGGCACTTCTAAAATCAATCCCTTCAAACCGAGATAAAACTTTAGAAACAATCCAAGGTCAGCCTCCGACATTATCCCAGCAAATCGACGGCTGCAAATTTAACCCGCGCTGTAAATACTGTATGGAAATCTGCACCAAACAAGTTCCACTATTAAAATCTATTTCCGGAAATCACCAAAGCGCGTGCTTTTTAAACAATTAAAACTAAAGATTCTTTATAACAGAATAAATCATTCTTAATTCTTTACTGTTTAAATGTTTTAAAGATTTTTGAATCTCATCTTTTAAATACTCATCAGATTCATAAGCTTCGTTATAAAACAATTCCTGAGGTGTAACATTTAGAGCAAACGCAATTCTTTCTAAATTTTCAGCCGTAGGAAAGCTTTCGCCGTTTTCAATCCTGACAATCTGGCGCGGATTCATTTCTATCATCTCTGAAAATTTTTCCTGAGATATTCTTGCCCTTTTTCTTAATTCTTTTATTTTTAACCCTAGCGCCGTCTTTATACCCATATTTTCACCTCTTATAATGAGTATAATTGTTTTTTGTATTTTATTAAGGCAAAAATTTGTCTTATTAATTTGACATAATGTAAAATTATGTCATAATATAAGCAAGAATTTGTCAGTTTATAAGAAAAAGGAGCAAAATTTTGACAGAAAGAGGTAAATATATAAAAAAAGCCTTCACTCTTGCTGAAACTTTAATCACCCTCGGGATAATCGGAGTTGTTGCAGCAATGACAATACCTAACCTGATTATGGCACAAAAGGCTCACCGCTTGCGCTCTCAATTTTTGAAATCATATTCTACAATACAGCAGGCTTTTCGCCAAATGGAAGCTGATGATATATCACTTGACCCGACTACATACCCTGCAGGCTCTTTTTATAAAACATTTGGCAATTATGTAAAATATACAGTTGATTGCGGAAGATTTGGCAGTGGAATGAAAAATCACCCGTTATGCTTTTATAAAACTCAGTTATTTAATCCAGAAACAACTACAACAGGTTATAAAACTTTTGATGGCAATAAAATATTTAATGACGCATATATAGATGACGGACAGTTAGTATTGTTAGACGGTACAAACCTTTTTTTTGAAAACCTTTCAGTCGGCACAATTTTTGTATCAGTAGACTTAAACGGTTATGAAACCCCGCCAAACAGAGCAGGCTATGATTTATTCACTTTCCAATTCTCAGACGGAGAACTTAGAACTATGGGCAGCAGGGGAACAAACTTTAGTACTATTGTAAGTTATTGTAATAAAAATGTATCCAACACCTTAAACGGAATAGCCTGCGCGCATAGAGCTAAAAACGAAACCGATTATTTTAAATGGATTGTCAAAAACGTTAAATAACAGCCTTAACAGCCAACAGGATTAAAATCACGCCGCCTGTGATTTCAAGGTATTTAGAAGGCATATTTTTAACAAAATTACCACTCCAAAAACCTGCCATAGACATTACAAATGATGCAATCCCTATAACCACACAGGCAAGTAAAAGATTTGCCCCCGTAAGCCTTATTGTTGCACCCGATACCAGCGCATCAATACTTGTTGCAATCCCAAGACTTATAAGACATTTTAAGCCTATACACTGAATACTTTCTTCCTTAGCCTGAAAAGCTTCTGCAATAAACTTTACACCAAGTATAAAAAATATTCCGAAAACTATCCACTTGCTAAACGGAACAAGAAAATCATACAACGAATTTGTTCCGACATAACCGATTACAGGCATCAAACCTTGAAATAAACCCATAATAAACGCAAGACTAAGTGAATTTTTCACACGGTTACAGTTAAAAATTAATCCTTGCGAAAAAGACACCACCAAACAATCAATACCTAAAGCTATTCCAAGTAAAATTATATCAATTAAATTCAACTTCTACCTCAAACAATCTTTCCCAGGGGAATGAATAAGTTACATAAATCTCTGTATTTAACTTTTCAGCAACAACATTTTCAAAGCTTTTCATGCCTGCAATAAGCGCGCTCATATCTGGGACTTTCAAAGTTTGACGAACATTTGCCTGATAAGCCCAATCGTCTAAAAACCTTGTTACCTGTAAACGTTTAAACGCGTCTTTATTATATTTTTTTGCCAATAATTTAACCTTAGCCCCGCAAATCAAGCTGCCCAAAGTGTTTGCCGAAGTATTCCAAGCAGAATATCCGTAGAAATTTTCATCTGACAAATTATTTTTAAAAAACTCTTTTATAAAACAATTATCTGCTCCGTTTGCAAACCGAACATCAGCGACCATATAAGGTTTGTCAGGCACGACAAAATTATTATAAAAAGGTTCCGTGTCAACTCCCATAACAATTTCACCTTGCAAGTCACGGAAATTATTCACAAACAAAAGAAAATCAGCGTCCTGCTCTTCAACAACCCGCCCGCCTGCGAGCTCAATCTGACCACAAACAGAATCTTCTATCGAAACATCTTCGTATTTTGAAACTAAATGCTTACAATCGGGTTCTAAAAATATCGGACAAATTTTAATTTCGCCTTCAATTGCCCGAGATAACAAACTCAACGGAATCTCATCCGCACCGGTTTTCGTAAACCCGCCGAGCGCTTCAAGTTCACGAGCTTCTTCCACGTTGAACCCAAATTGCGCGCAATCATCTTTTGAAAATATCAAAGTTTCAAACAAACCCTCTTTCTGCCATTTTAAATAAAGTTTGTTAATCTCAAAATTACGTTTGCGAGTTTGAATATAATCATCTAAGATATCTTGCGGAATATCACCTGAATCAACTCCGCCGTCATAAGAATATTTAAAGATTTTTTCGCCCCACTTTGCCCAATACTCTTTTTCTTCAATATTAAAATTGTTATTGGAAATTCTCATAATACTTGAAAACGCGTAGATTTTGCATTTTTTATCTTTCAAAACTTTTTTTAACTTTTCGACACGTTGTTTTATTTGTTCAAAAGACTCAGGACAGCGGCGTGACGGAATCAATCCGCCGTAAGCTATCGTATCAAGCGACAATACAAAAGCATCAAGTTCAGGCAAATTACAAATCCAATCAAATAACCCTTCAATATCGGCATTTTTAGTTAACCCGCCAAGTAAATTCCTATCGGGCACAAAAAATTCAATCCCTTCATCAATCTGCGCAATTAACTTTGGCAGAGTATAACAAACAGGTCTGTTATCTATCGGTAAAAATGCTACTCTCATAATCTATATTGTATGCTAAAATAGATTTTAAGCAAAGGAATTTACATTATGCAACCTGATAAAAATCCGCAAAAAATAAAAAATCTGTTTGACGAGATTTCAACATACTATGACAAAATGAACAACCTTATTTCACTTGGCACTCACTACATAGTAAAATATCTTGCAATAAAAGAACTTGATATAAAACCGCGAACAATAACCCTTGACCTTTGCTGCGGGACCGGAGATTTCAGCCGTATAATTTCAAAACTTTATCCGCGTACAAAAGTTATAGGAATTGATTTTTCAAGTGAAATGCTTAAACTTGCAAAATTAAAAAACAAAAACGGAGTATTTATGCAAAGTGATTGCACAAATCTTCCGTTTAAAAATGGAGAAATCGACTACATAACAATGGGATTCGGACTGAGAAATATCCGCGACAGACAAAAAGCTATCAGTGAGATTTACAGAGTACTAACCGAGGATGGGAAATTCTTACAATTGGATTTTGGTTATCATAATAAGATTTCAAAGATTTTTAACATTATAGTACCGATTTTTGCAAAACTCTGTAACACAAACCCCGAACATTACAGTTATCTTTTAAACTCAAAAGAAACCTTCCCTGAGCCTGATGAACTTATCAAAGAATTTGAAATACAAGGTTTCAAACTGGTAAAAAAATGCGACTTTTTATTTGGAGCAATATCAGCCCAAATTATGCAAAAATAATTACACAACCCTATGCGATCTGCCTCCTTGCATATAATCAGAAAGAGCTTCAAATGTTTTTTCTAAAATATAATCAACAGCTTCCTGAGTATCATATGCCATGTGAGGTGTTATTAAAACATTCGGTAATGTTGCCATTTCTTTTACTGCCTCAGATGTTTCTATACAGTATAGGGAAGATTTTTCCTGACTTGCCTTACTGTCTTGGTGACATGCGATAACATCCAAGGCTGCACCTTTTAATTTCCCTGACTTAAGAGTTTTTAACAACGCTTCATTATCAACCAACTCACCTCTTGCAACGTTTATAAAATAAGCACCTTCCTTCATCATATCAAACTTGTCATACGAAAACATATGATAATTTTCTTTCATAAACGGAATATGTAATGTTATAATATCAGAATTTTTTATTAATGTTTCAAGACTGACATATTCTATACCACACTTATTTTCAAGCTCTTTATTCTGCCTGACATCATATGCAAGAATCCTCATCCCAAAGCCATGCGCAATTTTACAAACCCCTGCACCTATCATTCCCGTACCAACAATTCCTAAAGTCATATTATTTAAAGTCTGTCCTGTTAAATCTGCCGTACTTATTATTTGATTTTTCTGAGTAGTAACAGCCGTAAATAAATTTCTCACAAGCATTAACATCATTGCAAAAGTAAATTCTGCAACAGAAACGCTTCCGTACGATTCAATATTTATAAGCGCAATATTTTTACACAAACAAGCGTTCAAATCGATATGATCATACCCCGTTGAGCGGGTTGATATAACCCTTAGATTTGTAAATCTATTAATGATTTTATCGTTAATACTGGAATTTATAAAAATACTTATAACTAAAGTTTGCTCAAAATCTTCTTCAGTTAAAAGGTTTAAAGTTTCTTCCGTCAAGCTTTCCTTAAAAAACTTTATATCAAAATTTTCAAACTTATTATTCTCAAAAAATTTCTCTTCTGATTCTCTGTAATCGAAAAATAACATTTTACAAGACATATTTTCTCTCCTTTTTGATAAATTATTTTTTGCTCCCGTACAAAAAACTATTCCCTTAAAGTACTAGGTTTTAATACAGAAAAATTAACCGTTTATCTAATGTTTAAAAACAAAAAAACAATTATCTTAAAAGAGAAAGGAGTTAATATGAAACACGATTTGATAGTCAGAGAACCTGAATTATACTTTGACAGCATTCACCAGGAACTCGATAATTTTTTACGTGATACGTTTTTCATGCATTCATTCGGTCATCCTCTTAATATAATAAAAAATTCAATCCTAAGACCTGCAGTTGAAGTTATCCAATGCAAAGATAATTATAAAGTTAAAGTTCAACTTCCGGGCGTAAAAAAGGATAATATCGAAGTTGAAATAGACAACGATTTTATGACAATAAGCGCAGAAACTCACGAAGAAAAAGAAGAAAAGAAAGAAGAAGAAGAACACAACAGACGCTACCATACATCAGAATTTCGTTACGGCAAATACCAGCGGACAATCTCTTTTGACCAGCCGATAAAATCTGATGAAGCAGAAGCAGAATATAAAAACGGCGTATTAACAATAACAATACCAAAACAAAAAACAGAAACAAAAGAACCTAAAAAATTAACAATAAAAGATAAAGAATAAAATGTGTATCCAAGACCGACTTCTCCCCAGAGATTTTGGGGCATGCGACAGTCGCGGTGAGGGATACCGTAAGTCCGGCAAAATCGGTACAGCATGAACCGATTACTCTTTTAGAAGTTATTAAAAGAGTCATTACCGGCACTAGAACGGAACAGATTGTATTTAAAATCTGTTCCGTTTTAAAATATTTTACAAAAATTAACACAGCAAAAAACCGAGCAAAAGCATGATTTGACATGGTTTCGCATGATATTAAGTACTCAAAAGCATGATATATCATGGTTTTAGGATATTTGACATTAGAAAAAGCCGAATATAGCGCCACTACAAGGGTTTGTTACAAAACTTCATAACAACATGTTCTGACCTTGAAAAAAAACTCTTATTTTCTATAATTAAAATATGAAGTCGGAACGCAAAGCTACAACGGCTTTAGGGGAGATGTTCGATATCCTCCGGATATCGATTTTGGACAGATAGTAAATTGGAGATTATATAAATTGTTTAGAAGTAGGGATATGGGAAGAGCAGTTGCTGTCAGAAGATGGACTACGACAGCGTTAGAATGTTATAAAAGAGGTTGTAATTGCGAAGGATGTTTTTACAGAGATTTCTTCAGCGGTTCATCTCAAAAATGTCAAATGAAAGCATCAGTTTTAGAATTGGTTAGAGTTATCGGAACTCCTGACGTTGAATTACCTCAATTTTTAGCTGACGAATAATTACTCTCAGGGCTTTAAAAATTATTTAAAGTATGTTATACTGACAAAGCAGAGTATAGAAATTGGAGGTTATAAATGCACATTCACGTAAACGGAAGAAACATCGAAATTACAGAAGCTATCAAAGCCTACGTTAAAGAAAAAATCGGCAAAGTAGCAACCCGTTATGACCAAATTCAAGGTATTGATGTTGTTTTATCAGTAATTAAAAACCCTGCAGCAGAAGGAAAACATATTGCAGAAGTTACTTGTAAAACTAACACAGGCAGCATCAGATGTGAAGAAGCTGCTGAATCAATGTACGCAAGTATCGATTTATTAGCTGACAAACTTGCAAGACAAATTACAAAATTGAAAGATAAAAATATTTCTTCAGATAAAGCTTCAATCCGCACAGACTTACAAGAAGAAGTTGCAGATGAAGAAGTTGTTGAAGTAAAAGCTATTGAAGATTAATTTTTAAAATTATAAATCGATATTAAATTAAACCGCTACGTTTTGTAGCGGTTTTTATTTTGCTTCATACTGAATTGATTTATAAATATTATAAACCAGTTTCAAAAATTTCCTGTCGTTTTTTAATGCTCCAATAACAGTCTGTTCCATTTCTTTTTCAGTAACATCTTCAAAATAATAAAACTCATACGCTCTAACACCCAAAACTTCCCCGAGTTTTTGCAAAGTATCTGGAGATGGTGAAAACTTACCTGTTTCCATATAACTTAAACTCTGAGGTTCAATCCCGATTAATTCTGCCAACTGCTCTTGTGTAAATTTTTTATTCTTTCTTATTGTTTTAATTCTCTGCCCTACAAGTACTTTTATGTCCTGCATATTCTAACCCTCATATTGTTATGTAAATTATGAACAATATTTTGAGAATTAAAAATAAATAAAATATTTAAAATTATTGATTAATTTAAATAAATAATTTATACTATATAAAGTAATAGTTTAAATTTTGGAGAGATTTAAATGTTTTTAATTAAGTCTGGAAATATTTTGACTAACGACGATACGCACCGCAAATCGTGTGTTGATGTAATAAAAGCTAAGATTGGCAACATAATGCCCCGACCGGCCGAAGGCTTTACTTTAGCTGAAATATTAATAACATTGGGTATTATCGGAGTTGTTGCGGCAATGACTATCCCTAATCTGATAAATGCCTACAAGGCTAAACAATTACGTACCCGTTTTAATAAAGCTTATTCAATTATTCAACAAGCAGCTCGTCAAATTAACGCTAATGACTCATCTTTGGATATTCTTTTTGGAGGCAAAAGCCAAGGCGGCACGTATAGAAATTTGCTGCCGTATTTATCAGGAGCAACCGATTGCGGCTACTATTACAAAGAAAAATGCCTCAACATTAATGAATATAAGGGAATGTCAACAGGCGGACTTGATGACGGTCAAATTATGTTGTCAGACGGAACTTTAATAACATTTGAACGAAGCGGCGCAATAGCTGTTGATATTAACGGGTCCAACAAACCAAATTTGGTAGGATATGATTTATTTTTGTTTCAAGCAATTGACGAAGAATTTGTTCCGTATGGAGCACCGCAAACCTGGTACAATAACAGTAAATATCCATGTAATTACAATTTTTCTTGGAATAAATCTATCGGCTGCGCCTATAGAGCTGTAAATGACCCTGATTATTTTAAAAATTTAGTAAAAAAATACAAACCATAAATAAAGCGGAACCTTTCGGTTCCGCTCAAGTGTATTATAAATAAACAACCATTAGCTAATTAAAAAGTACCTGCAGGTTTTTTCTGAGGAGTAGCCCCAGGGATAGACTGCCAATTTGCTGCCATAATTTTCTTGAATGATTTCAAAGCTGTGTCTTCAAGTTCACCTAATTCTTCAGCTTCCATAATCAATTCTCTTAACGGCATCAAAGCTCTTTGGTCGCGTAACACGCCTAAAGCAGCTGCAGCACCTGCACGAACCAATTCGTTTTCTGAACGGTTTCTCATAACATCTATCAATGCAGGAACAGCTTTTGTATCATTAAGTTTTCCTAATGAAGTTACTGCATAGATTCTTACGTTAACCCATTCATCGTAAAGCATATTGATAATCTTATCAACAGCTTTTTTATTACCGATTTCACCCAAAGCACGAGTTGCATCACATCTTACGTTAACTTTTTCATGGTCTAAAGATTCAATTAAAGCGTCAGTTGCAACATCACCGATTTCAATTAAAGCATCAGTTGCAGTAATACAAACTTGCGGATTTTCATCGTTTAAAGATTCAACAAGCGGTTCAACAACGATAGCACCGCCCAAACGACCTAACGCACGAGCTGCACGAACTCTAACGTCAACGTTGCGGTCTTCACGTAAAGATTCAATCAAATGAACTGTAGCAGAAGAATCGCCTAATTCACCTAAAGCTCTTGCTGCATACAATCTTACTGAACCGTTTTTATCGTGTTTCAAAACATCAATTAAAGGTTCAACGGCTTTTGAATCACCCATTTCACCTAAAACACGAGCTGCATTATATCTGACTTTTTCTGAATTACTTGTTCTTAAGTCATTCAATAGCTCATCAAATGTTTTCTTCACTTGTTTTTTCTTACTGTTTACACTAATTGTCATTATTTTCCTCCGACACTACACAATAATTTTTATCACACCTACTTCTATATAAAGTATTTTTTTTAAAAATTATTGCTTGTTTATCTTCTATATATTAATTTTTGTTTACAATTCATGTATGTTTTTGGTTCCTACTACAGATAGTTGGTCAGAAAATTTATTAAGGGTAACACTGACACTTATTTATCTTGTACTACTATTATAACATATTATTCAGATTTTTTCAGCAATTATATAATGAATTTTAAAAATTATTATAATTGTTTTTTTAATAATAGTTCTAATTTACAAATAATTGCATCAAGTTTGTAACATTTCTTAATTATTTACTACTTACATTTGATAGTAATAATAAACTCCGTACCGACCCCGACTTCGCTTATAACATTGATTTTACCGTTGTGCTTGTCTATTATCTTTTGGCTTATAGCAAGCCCTAAACCCGTACCTACACCTACTCCTTTTGTTGTATATCCGACGGTAAAAATTTTATTTATGTTTTCTTTTGAAATTCCTTTTCCGTTATCCTTAAATTTCACAATTAAATTATCATCCTGATAACTTGTTGTAATAACAATTTTTCCGCTGCCTTCAATTGCCTGACAAGCATTTACCAAAATATTTGTAAACACTTGATTTAACATATTAGGATAACATTTTACAAGCGGCAAATCTCCATAGTTTTTTTCTATTTCGATTCTGTTTTTAGTTTCATGCATGATTAAATCAAGCGTTAAGTTAAGCTCTTTATTAATATCCGCTTCCTGTAGTTCTGATTCATCAAGTCGTACAAACTTCTTTAAAGAAACAACAATGTTGCTGATTCTTTGAATAGCCTCCGAATCAATAGCATTCACTTGAGTAAACATTTCACGCAAATCATCCTGTTCAATTTTTGATATTAATTTTGAAATTATTGAATTATTTGACTTAATTGAAGCAACGGGGGTATTGATTTCGTGGGCAACACCTGCGACAAGCTGACCTAAAGAAGCCATTTTTTCAGAATTAATAAGCTGTAATTGAGTTTCTTTCAGTTCATTTAATGCAGATTTTAACTCTTTCACGTTTTTGGCGTTTTTTTGATAAAGCTCAGCTCTTATTATCGCGTTACCAAGTTGTGATGACACTGCTTCAAGGATTTCTTTTTCTTCATTAAGCTCACGTTTTTGATAACTTAACAAAACCAAAACCCCGATCATTTTCTGCATATGAAACACCGGAACAATAACCCTTAATACCGATTGTTTAAACGCCTCGGCATCTGTATATTCCATTAGCGAATAACTAATAGAAATTCTGTTATTTTTAAGCTGTTTCATTGTATAAGCATCAAATCGAATTTGAGTATCTTTTGCCAGACTTTTTTCTCCGTAGACTTCCCGAACACAAAACCCCGTATCATCAGCAGATGCGTAATATGTACGAAAACACCCGAACATTATTGCAAGCTCTTTTAACGCAGAATTTAAAATAACGGAAATATCCATTGATTCTCTTATAATATTTGAAACTTTATTGATTAATGCAATTCTGATAGCTTGTGATTGAGCTTTTTGACGAATTTTTTGAAGTTCATCATTTTCTTCTTCCAATTTTGATAATTTATTTTGAAAAACTTCACGCTCTTTCTGATTATCCTTTAACATAACATCTGAGCTTACATCAACAAAAAACATAATAGTATAATCACCGCGTTTTACCGCCGTAAAATCATAAAATACTGTTTTTTGATTCAAAGAAGAATAAAAAACTCTTGCAAAGAAGTTCTCTTTCGACACAACAGCCTGAAAAACAGGAGAAAACAAATCAACATTTTCACTATCCATAGGGCACATATCAAAATTCATCCTGTGAGCAAATTTTCTCAAATCCTCAAAATGCTTAAACACATGGCAAAACGTGTTGTTCTTAAAAACAACCTGCTCATACCCCTTTACTACAATAACAGGATCCCTATACTGATTAAAGAAATCAAACTTCTTCATATTAAAATTATATGATAATTCAGGATTTAAAGCAATTAAAACTCTTTAAAAAATTCATCCAAACTCAAATTTAAAGCTCTTGCAATTTTCAAAAACTGAAACACCGTCGGACATTTTAATCCTCGCTCAATATAACCGATATGAACAGCCGTACAATCAACTTTCTCAGCCAACTCTTCCTGTGTCAGCTTGTTTCTTATTCTTTCGATTTTAAGATTTAAACCATATTTTGCTAAAAAATCGCTTTTATTCATTAGATTATTATAATTACTTGACAAGCTCCTCTCAACAAACTATATTTATATAAATAAACTATAGTTATAATAGAAGGAGAAATTTGATGTTTTTTAAATTAAAGTTAAGAGGATTTACTTTGGCTGAGGTATTAATCACACTCGGTATTATCGGAGTTGTTGCAGCAATGACAATACCGACATTAATTGCGAATACAAGAAGCCAACAATACCGCTCAAGACTTAAAAAAACAATATCTACACTTTCTCAAGCTGCAAGAATGTCACAGGCACAATACGGATATGATTTTGCGGGGATTACGCAACGATGCGGCGCAAACGGAGGTACAGAACACCCCGAAACCACACAATCAATTTGTGCAATCCTAAATGGGACACTAACAGGTGCAACTTATTTTAATAGCGCAACAGATATACCTATGAACAAAGGCGGACAATATTCGGTTGAATCACCATTTATAAAAAATGTAATAACATCTATGAGTAATCTGTCTAATGCTCATGCTTACGTTTTAGCTGACGGAACGATTGTGGCTTTTTCACCTAATTTAGGTAGGAGTAGTTGTAGCCTTGAGATAGGAAAAATCTTAACGGATACTCACTCAGGGGCAAGTATGGATGCTTGTGCTGGATTCATTGACGTAAACGGTTCAAACCTGCCAAATAAAGAGGTTTCCTGCTCATCAGGTTCAAACTCGTTAGCCCAAAGCACTTGTGTCGTAAAAAATGACGCAAAACACATGACAGATATTTACCCTATACGATTCCATGACGGAATTGTTGAACCTGCAACAGCTGCTGCCAGATATGTTTTAAAAACAGCAAAATAAATTTTTACAAAACCCTTTTAATATGATAAAATTTAATCAACAAAAGGGGGAATTATGTCAAGAGCAATAATAATGGTAATTGATTCAATGGGAATAGGCGCCATGCCTGATTGCAGGGATTTTGGAGATATCCCGGAATGCAATACCCTAAAACACGTTTGTGAATATAACAAAGGCTTAAATGTTCCAAACCTTGAAAAAATGGGGCTTGGAAATATCCAAAATTTTGAAGGAATAAAAGAAGTTCAAAACCCGACAGCAACATTCGCAACACTTGTTGAAAAATCAAAAGGAAAAGATACAACAACAGGTCACTGGGAAATTGCAGGAATTACACTAAATAGACCATTTTCAACATTTCCGCAAGGATTCCCGACTGAACTTGTTGAAAAATTTATTAAAGAAACAAACTGCGGCGGAATACTTGCAAACCGTCCGGCAAGCGGAACAGCTATTATTGAAGAATTAAATGATGAACATCATGCAACAAAATTCCCGATTGTCTATACATCAGCAGACAGCGTTTTTCAAATCGCAGTTGATACCGATTTAATTCCACTTGAAACTCTTTATAAATGGTGTGAAATCGCAAGAAAAATCTTAACTGAAGATGATTACTATTTATCAAGAGTAATTGCACGACCTTACAAAATTATTGACGGCAAGCCGAAAAGAATCTCTAAAGACCGCCGCGACTACTCAATAGAACCGATTGCACCGACTGTTTTGAATGAAATAAAAGACCAAGGCGGAAAAGTTATAGGTATCGGAAAAATTGAAGATATCTTCTCAAAATCAGGCATAACTCATGCAATCCACACGGGTTCAAACAAAGAAGGACTTGAATTAACACTAAAAGCCGTACGCAATGAACTTAATTTGGAAGACTTAGCTTACGAAAAAAATAAAACTTACAATGAACGTGAGATAATTTTCACAAACCTTGTAGATACAGATATGCTTTACGGTCACAGAAACGACCCACAAGGTTACGGCAAAGCAATCGAAGAAATCGATACCTACATAGAACCGATAATTTCTTCAATGAAAGAAGACGACTTACTGATAATTACAGCAGACCATGGCTGTGACCCAACTGCCCCCGGAACCGATCACACCCGCGAGAAAGTTCCGATGCTCGTATTTTCAAAATCACTTCCGCCAAAAGGTAATTTAGGCGAACTTACAGGATTTGATACAATTGCAGGATTTATTAGAGATTGGGTATAATTTGAACTTTTAAAACTAAATAAACGGGGCAGTCCTATTTCAAAAGAAAATCAGCAACAACAAAACTTAGCCATCGGCTGATAATTCTTAAGAAAGGAGGGCGCGTATGGAAAATATCAATTTAACCTTAATTTTGATTTTATTGATTATATACATAATAAAATGTGGTACAAACCCCAAAAGGTAAGTACCACATTAGCCATCTAAAATAGGATTCGGTAGTTGACGCTACCGCCCCGTATATTTATATTATAAACTATTTTTTATAAAATTCAAGCTTAATTTTAAAACTTTTGTAGGATTTGATATTTTATATTGTTTAGTATATAATTTTGTTGTGAAATATTTCACACGTAATGTAAAATAAGGAGAACGTAAAAATGACAGTTAAAGTTAATGACAGTTGTATCGGATGCGGCGCTTGCGAATCAATCTGCGACGCTGTATTCTCTATCGAAGACAAAGCAGTAGTTAATGAATCAGCTGTTGCTGATAACATTGATGCAGTTAAAGAAGCTGCTGATGCTTGTCCTGTTGGAGCAATTGAAGTTGAATAATTAAAACAAAAACTTTAAAAAAAGGCGTCGGTTGAAAATTTCAACCGACGCCTTTTTAATTAACCTATCTTATTAGAATGAACATGTCATTACAAGTTCTCTATTATTATCACGAGCTTCTGAAATAGCAGATTCAGCCGACAACTGTTCGACTCCGTTATCCCCCATTATCCCGTAAACATAACAGCTTGGTTTAGCACCTGCTTCAAGCTGATCAATTCTTGCACTCAATGAATCAAGACGCATGTTTATATTATTAACTTCATCATTAACATTCTGAACATCCTGAGAATTTGCAGAAGAATTAGCAACATCAGATTTTATATCTTCTTTGAATTTTTCTGCCTTTGCTTGATTTGTTACATCAATCTTACCTTGAGATGCATCTTTTGTATTAGTATAAATTGCCGCAACTACAAACAAAAATAAAAAAACTACTACTACAGTTAAAACCTTAAACTTATTCAGACCTTCCATAAAACCCTCCGCCTTTTAAAATAAATCTGAAAATATTTTAGCATGAAATCATTTATCTAACAAATTAAAATTTTGCCCCAAATCATCTTCAAGCACTTTAAAGATTTCAGAAAGCGGAACATCCAAAGCCTCGGATATTCGCCAAAGCATAGATAATTTAGGGTCAATCAGCCCGTTTTCAATTCTCGACAAATTCCCCGCGTCCAAATCATATTCATAACAAAATTGTAAACGAGATTTTTTCTTATCTTTATTAACCCGAAATCCGTTTATTACTCGTCCAAACTCCTTATTTAAATGTAAAGTTTTATGACTATTACCGAAACAAGATTATAGAAATTCTATTCAATGTTCAATCAGGCAATAAAACTTTCTACTGTCAAAAACGGTTTTTCGAGCCAAGGGAAGCATTCCATACTGGAAATACCCTTATAAAAAAACTTGAGGTAACCCTATGCAACTGGAATAGAAAAATCCAAGCGATTATCCACGTAAAATTCAGTATTGATAATGTTGCAATTTGGGTCTTTTTGTAATAAACTGTCGGTGTATGGAAACATTTACTTTCAAAAGGAGGAAGTTATAAATGGAAACTTATGGTATTGAAAAATTTGGTATTATCGGACCAAAAGCAGTTTACCGTAACTTGGGCCCTGCTCAATTAACAGAAGCTGCATTACGTCTTGGCGAAGGCAAATTAAGCAACAAAGGTGCTTTAGTTGTAACAACAGGTAAATACACAGGCCGTTCTCCTAAAGACAAATTTATCGTTGACACTGACGGTATTCACAACGAAATCGCATGGGGTAAAGTTAACAGACCGATAAGCAGAGAAGCTTTCAACTCAATTAAAGGCAAAATCGCTGCTTACTTACAAAACAGAGAAATCTTCATTTTCGACGGTTTTGCAGGTGCTGACAAAACTTACACTCAAAAATTCAGAGTTATTAACGAAATGGCAAGCCAAAACTTGTTCATTCACCAATTGTTAATCAGACCAACAGCAGAAGAATTAGCTAACTACGGTGAACCTGATTATACAATTCTTTGCGCTCCAGGATTCAAATGCGATCCGGAAGTTGACGGCGTAAATTCAGAAGCTTGTATCGCTATTGACTACGAAGCTCACGAAATTATCATCTGCGGTTCTCAATACTCAGGTGAAATCAAAAAATCAGTATTTGCTACAATGAACTACGTTATGACTAAGAAAAACGTACTTCCAATGCACTGTTCAGCTAACATGGACCCTGCTACAGGCGAAACTGCAGTATTCTTCGGTCTTTCAGGAACAGGTAAAACAACTTTATCTGCTGACCCTTCAAGAAAATTAATCGGTGATGACGAACACGGCTGGTCACCTGATGGTGTATTTAACTTTGAAGGCGGATGCTATGCTAAATGTATTAACCTTTCTAAAGAAAATGAACCTGATATTTATAACGCAATTAAATTTGGTTCATTAGTTGAAAACGTTGTTATGGATCCTGAAACAAGAGAATTTGACTTTAATGACGGTTCATTAACTGAAAATACTCGTGTTGGTTATCCTATCAACTACATCAACAACGCTCAAATTCCTTCAAAAGGCGGAATTCCGAAAGTTGTTGTATTCTTGACAGCTGATGCATTCGGCGTATTACCTCCAATCTCAAGATTAGACAAAAACGCTGCTATGTACCACTTCGTAACAGGTTTCACATCTAAACTTGCAGGTACTGAACGCGGAGTTACAGAACCTCAACCTACATTCTCAACATTATTCGGCGAACCATTCATGCCAATGGATGCTTCAGTTTATGCTGAAATGTTAGGTGACAAACTTGACCAATACGGAACTAAAGTTTACTTAGTTAACACAGGTTGGGCAGGCGGTTCAGCATCTATGGGTGCTAAACGTATGAAATTAGCTTACACAAGAGCTATGGTAACTGCAGCATTGAACGGTTCATTTGATTCTATCGAATTCAAACACCACGATGTATTCAATGTAGATTACCCTACATCTTGTCCTAACGTTCCTGCTGAAATGCTTGACGCTCGCGGTATGTGGGAAGACAAAGCTGCATATGATGAACAAGCTAACAAACTTGCTCAAATGTTTGCTGATAACTTTGCTTCTAAATATCCAAACATGCCGTCTGAAATCGTTAACGCAGGTCCTAGAGCAAAAGCTTCTGTATAATAATTTATTTCAGATAGTAAAAAGCACTTTGGGAAATTCCCAAAGTGCTTTTTTATTTTAAATCTTCGTTAACATTAACCCATACACCGAATCCTTTGAAAAGATGATAACAAAAAATTATACTTACAGTAATATGTACTAAAAAGGATAAAGATATGAGAAAGATTTTAATAATATTAGGAATACTTGCTTGCGTAAATATATTAATTATAACTGTAAACAAAGCTTTTGCAGCCACAGTGAACATGCCGTCTGCTCCAAGCTACGGAACCAGCAGCATATCAAATGATAATCCGTCCGCAAGTTATAAACAAAATACAAAACCTAATTATAGTGATGAAGATAAAAAAGAGTTTTATGACGGATTCTCATCAGAATTTTTTAATTCATTAAACGAAGAATTTATTTCCGAAGGCTTTCAAAAAAGCGGAGTTCAAATTTACACAAGCCAACTAAAAGGAAGATTTAACCGCAATGAACTTGAAAACGCCACCTGGAGTTGCGTTTCAAAATATTCAATAGATGAACTTGTGCAAAACACTGAAAAAATTACTCATGAATGTTTCGGCGGTTGGATAACAAAATTTATTGGCGACAACTCTGATTTAGCACAGAAATATCTAAAAAAATAATCAATAAAAAAGGAACCTTATAAAAGGTTCCTTTTTTTAAACTAGATATTAGCCAATTTTTTATAAAAATCATTAGCTTGTTCAAACTTATATGCAAAATTAAATAACTTAGCTTCCTGCAATTGTGGAGCAAGAATTTGCAACCCGATTGGCATGCCTGTATTATCAAATCCTGCCGGAACACTTATACCCGGAAGACCTGCTAAGTTACAACTGATTGTTGCAATATCAGTTAAATACATTGCAAGCGGGTCAGCTGATTTTGCACCAAGTTCAAAAGCGGTATTCGGACAAGTTGGAGAAATTAATACATCAACTTGTTTGAATGCTTCTTTAAACTCTTCTGTAACTAACGCTCTCATTTGTTGAGCCTTTTTATAATAAGCATCGTAATAACCTGATGACAAAGCATATGTTCCAAGCATTATACGACGTTTTACTTCAGGACCGAAACCTTCTGCTCTTGTTTTTGTATACATTTCAAGAAGATTTTGAGCATCTTTTGTTCTGTAACCGTATTTTACACCATCAAATCTTGCCAAGTTTGAAGAACATTCTGCAGTTGCCAAGATGTAGTAAATACCGATTGAATATTTTAATTTTTTCAATGAAATCTCAACAATTTCACATCCTAATTTTTTATATGTTTCAATAGCGTTTTGAAGTGCTTGTTGAACTTCAGGCATCAAACCTTCTTCCATAAGCTCTTTAATAACGCCGACTTTTTTACCTTTCAAGTCACCGTTAAGGCTGTCTGCATAGTGTTCAACAGGTAAATCTAAAGATGTTGAATCTTTAGGGTCATGACCTGAGATAACTTCAAGTAAGTTTGCAGCATCTTCAACAGTTCTTGCAAACGGTCCAATTTGGTCTAAAGATGATGCGAATGCAATTAAACCGTAACGGGAAACTCTACCGTAAGTCGGCTTCATACCAACAATACCGCAGAAACTTGCAGGAAGTCTGATTGATCCGCCGGTATCTGAACCTAATGCCAATGTTGCTTCACAAGATGAAACACTGGCAGCAGAACCGCCTGATGAACCTCCCGGAACTTTATTTAAATCCCAAGGGTTATGAACTTTGTTAAATGCAGAGTTTTCATTAGATGAACCCATTGCAAATTCATCAAGGTTAGCTTTACCAACAATAGGAACTAAGTTTCCTAAAAGTTTTTCTGTTACTGTTGCGTTAAACGGTGAAACAAAGTTTTCTAAGATTTTAGATGAAGCAGTTGTTTTTGAACCAACAAGATTCATATTATCTTTTAATACCAAAGGAATGCCGGCAAGTAACGGTAATTCTTCACCTTTTGCAATCTTTTCATCTACTTTTTTAGCAGTTTCCAAAGCAGTTTCTTTTGTTAATGAATTGAATGCACCGATTTTACTTTCGATTGAATCAATTCTGTCAAAAGCAGCATTTGTTAATTCAACTGCGGAAATCTCTTTATTTTTCAGTGCTTTGCTTTGCTCAGCAGCTGATTTTTTTAACAATTCGTTCATAATTTCTCCTTAAAAAGCCAATTCTCAAGGAAAATTGTATGACAAACATAACAGACAAGCAAGGTTATTAACGAATTAACTTTTTATATAACACTTGCATTATTTACTCAAAAACTTAAATCTTCCGACCCAAAGACTTTGAAATCTTAGAATGAATCATATTTGCCTGATTTAGGTATTCGGTAAGTTTTTCGTAATTTTCAACCTTCTCGCCGTACGGAACATTCATATCAACAAGCTCATCGACGCTTCTGCTAATTTGTGATAATTGTTCCAGTGAATCACTTAAGGTTACAACAGAATTGATTTTCTTTGATAATCTTGCAAGGATTTGTCTTGAAATAAAGGCTTGAATTTTATAGATTACAGGCATTCTTTTCTTAAAAGTTTCATGGTAAACCTGTTTATTTTTTTCGCCTAAAACTCTGCCGCCATACATTTGTTGTTTTCTTAGAGTATCTAATTCCTGCAAAAGCCTTTGACGTTTTGCTTTCAATCCCAAAGCTTCATTTTGGGTTCCGTAATTATCCGCAACTTTAATTCTTGCATCTAAATCTTTAACCTGAGATTCTTTATCTTTAATTCGATATTCAATACTTACTTCTTCTGCGTCCTGCTGATTACCTTCAAAGTTTGTCTGATTAAGTATTGCACAATCGTAACCGTTAAGGCGCTTTGAATGGACCTGAGGATTTGTAACAGGAGCAGGCTTTTCCTGCGGCAATTTTGACGTGTCAAAATTGCCGCCAAAAGGATTATTCACATCAGTAAACCCAAACTTCTGTGAAAATATATTTCCTGTTACTTCACTATTATGCCTTCTATCGTCCATACTTATATTTTAAAACAAGAAAATGAAATTTTTGACCATTAAAAGTATGATTTTACAAAATTTTAACTGATTGTATAGACTTTTTTGTAATACAGCCAAACACCCCAAATCGTCAGAACGATATTAGGAATCCAGGCTGCTAAGGCGACAATTATCATACTTTCGGAATTTTCACCAAAAGATATTGATAACGCTCTTATTACGTAATACGCAAAGATTAGTAAAATACTGAATAAGAATCCTCTGTTATATCTAACTCTCGGAGGTGTAATCGCAAGCGGAACCCCGACAAGTACAAAGACAATTGTCGTTAACGGCAGTGCAATTTTATCAAAAAGTTCAATTATATAAGATTGCGGTTTTTCTAAAGTTTTACCGTTTTTAACCAAATATTTGAACAGTTTTACAAAGTTCATTTCTTTTGCAACATTTTTATTTAACTCTTTAGACAAATCTAAGCCGAATTTCACGTCCATAGTTTCAAATAAAGATGTATTTAATTCGTTTCCGATTGTATAAACAGCACCTTTTTTGAAATGCCACCCGTCAGGGGAAGTTTTACCTTCTCTTGCCTGTAATATCTGAATCGTATCAGGTTTTGAATTATCTAACACGGTTACGTTATAAAGTGTCTTCTTCTCGCAAGAACCAACATAAAATAAGCGTTTTAAGACATTATTATCGTTTAATTCTTTAAAAATAAAATTCTGTTTACCGTCAGGAATATTTTTCTGCCCCAAAGCCCACAACGCCAAGTCTTTTGACTGTTTTGTCATAACCGGAACAACACTTTCATTTATAAAAAAGCTTGATAAAGACATTATAATCGCAAAAATAAAAATAGGTTTTGCGATACGGTTTAACCCGATACCGCAAGCACGCATTACGGTAATTTCTGATGATAAGCTTAATTTATTTAAAGTCATAACGGTTGATAACAAGACCCCCATAGGGATTGTTAAAACGATTACTGACGGGATGTTAAGCAAAATCATAATAAACGCAATTTTAAACGGAATCCCGAATTTTGCAATCTGTTTAATCAATGTCATAAATACGTCTGAAGCAAATATAATTGTTGAAAATACAAACACACCCATTAAAAACATGGCAATAACCTGTCCTAGGATGTACTTGTCTAAGATTTTCATATTGTTATATTTATATTTCAAAGATTTATATAAATTACAAACAAATTCTGTCAGCGCATGGAACTTGCCGCCCTCAGAAAAATTCTCTTTCACACACATAAAACACTTTTTAAACATAACTTGATTTTAATCTAAAAAAAGTTTTTGCGCAAATCCTTAGGGGTAAATATATAACAAGTTCTATTTAATCTTTTAAATCATATTTACGGACAAGTGTAATAAAATCTTTTACCATGCTAAGCTGATTTTCTGACATTCCACTCAAAGAATCTGTTATTTGTTCAATTCCGTCAGGTTGTTCCGCGCCATACCTTAACAATTCTAACGGAGTCAGATTAAATGCCGAACAGATTTTGTCTATTGTACTTGATTTAGGAGAATGCCTGTTATATTCCAAATTCCTATAATTGTCGGTACTCAACCCGCACTTCTCACTAAATTTTTCTTGAGTCATATCAAGACTCAAACGCAAGTTTTTAATTGATTTGTTAATTAACTCTTGAAAATCTGTCATGTATAAAGAGTAACTAATATTACATCAAATTATAAGTGTCTTACTTTACGAATTTTTCTGTTAATAGAAACGTATTTGTATTATAATTAGATTATGAATAACAAAACCTGTTTTTTTATAGGGAGCAGATACGCTTCCGATAGAATTAAACCACAGCTTGCAGAAGTTGTTGAAAAACACATCACTGAATACAACGTTAAAACTTTTACAGTCGGGCATTACGGCTCATTTGACAGCTTGGTTCAAGGAGTATTAAAAGAGGCAAAAAATCGTCACCCAAATATTAAACTTTATTTACTTGAACCGTATGCTCTCGACAAAAAGGTTGAAACTCCAAATAATTTTGAAAGCACTTTTTACCCCGAAGGGTTAGAATTTGTACCAAAACGATACGCAATAGTTCAAGCTAACCGTTATATGATTCAAAATACAGACTATTTAATATCATATTGCCACGGTGTAGGCAACTCTCGTAAACTTACCGAATATGCCCAAAAACTGGAGAAAAAAGGATTAATCAAAGTTACTTTAATTTGATTCCTTCAGAATTAAAATTGTCTGCTCAATCTCGGTTTTTAAATACCCCAATTGTTCTGTAATATTATTCGGATTATAAATATACCCCGAACTTCCGTAAGCAAGATAAGGATTATAACGCTCTGCCTCATTGCGTAAAAGTGCAATAGAACGTGCATGCATACTCAATTCCATTAAGCGTTTGTATGATACAAACTGACTTTCAGGCTTGTTTGAATACTTATCGCGAAAATAATCGGCACTCTTGTTAAAATAATAAACCTTAGCGTTAAAAATCTGAACGCTGCTATCATCTTCAATCAAGTCATAAATACTTTCCAAAAGCGGGATAAACTCGTTTAAATCATTAACATACTGAGAAGTTTTCTCGCTTTTCAAGATAATATTAACAAACGCAGGGTTATCACGCGGAACAGGCTTAATCTCGCTTGCTGAATTAAAATCCTTTGATATATTAACCTCAGGAGTTGTTTTTTTCTCAGGTACCGCCTCAAAACTTCTTGTTAAATCAGGCAAAGTTCCGACATAACCCTTCCCGTCAAAGCTGTCAGGTCTGTCTTTTGCCAACGTGAAAGGACACGTCACAAGTAATATTAAAATAAGTGCGCACTTTTTCATACCCTTATTATAATAATTATTTTCAAAAAGACATCCTTTAAATTAATGACAAATCTCATTTCCAAACGGACGCATCTGCGGGTTTGCCTTATAATAATCCTTCTTGTGCGAAGCTTTTTTTACATCATCATGCGCTAATTTTTTTATCATTCCGTATTTTGCACGCTGCTGCATAGTTAAACATTTTCTGAATGGTTTTGTACTTTTATCAAATGATTTTTCAAGACTGTTTTTTAATTTTTGAACAACCCTTTTTTGGCGTAAAATATCACACTCACCCGCTTTTGCCGTCTGCATTGCATTTAACTTATGACACTCTTTTACTAATTTGTTATAATCTTGTTCAAAACAAGGAACACTCTCACTCATCATCTGTTCATAAATTTGAATCTGTTCATCCGATAAGTTTAATGCATTATAAACAATTGCGCGTTCTGCTTGAAGCCAATCAATATACTCCTTATAACTCTTTAATGACTCCGAGCACGTATACCTGTTACACTTTACAAAACCTTCCTGTATACTGTCTGAGGCTAAGGATAAATTAATACTTAATCCCAAAAATACAACCGCAAAAAATATTTTTTTTACCATAAAAAACTCCTTTTAATATATCCTTTCACCAACATAAAAGTTTTTAAATAGCTCATATTCACGCGCAACTTCCCCAATCGGGGAGGGATAAATATATTACTTCTACATTTACCCCTTTTTGTAGTAAAATCACATTATGGAAGATATTAACTTAAGAAATTATGCCTACTTAGGTGATGCTGTTTGGGAATTGCATATAAGAAAAAAAACAATTCTACAAACAAATAACGCGAAAAAATTACACCAAATAACAACTAATTTGGTTAAAACACAATTTCAAAGCGATCTTCTTCATTTTTTAAACGATAAACTAACCGAAGAAGAACTTGACCTGACCCGCCGTGCCCGTAATCTTCCAATTCCTGTCGGAAGACGTAATATTCAAAACGAATACCGTCAGGCAACCGCATTTGAAACACTCATCGGCTGGTGGTTTACGCATGATAAAACCCGTTTAGAAGATATATTTGAAAACTTAGAAGAAAAACTTATATAAAAAGACCTCTTAATAAAGAGGTCTTTTTCTCGAGTTTATATAATTATTGCCAACTTTTTTATTATTTATTCTCAGCTTTTTTTGCTTCGATATATTTATCTTTCAAAGCTTCATCATTAACAGCTTTAATTTCAACATTTCTTAAATGATCATCGGTTGAATAAATACCGATTAAGTTTTTCAGAAGAATTGATTTATCATCCAAATAACCTTTTCCAACTGACCCTGTTAATTGAAATTCATTACTACCTGTTTGTTTCGCAACTTTTAAGCTGTCACCAACAGTTACGCAAAAATCTCTTGTTAATGGCGTGCAAGAAGTAAAATCAGCACCTTTTCTGTCATTGTTACTTCTCCAGCTTTCAACAAAGAATCCTTTTGGTGAACGTAAAACTCTGCCGTCTTTTGTTGTAACAGTATAACTTTCATCAGGGATTCTGATTACAGATTTTCCGTAATATTTATGATTGCCTTTGTAATCTTTTATTTCGGTATCATAAACAAGAACATTCTTATCTCTTGCTGACTGAAGATAATTCATATCACCGATTTCTCTGTCATTTTCTTCCCATTCACGGGTAATATCATAGTGAATAATATTTCTGTTTGATTTCGGGTCATTCATATCACCATCTACAAATCCCCAGTTTCCAAAGTTTTTAAAAATAGAATCCAAAGGAATTGGTCTTACAAAATCATACTTATCATTTTTAATAGTATCAGTATGTTCCCAACGATCAACAATAGTATCACTATGCTGAATTGAATCACCTTTTTCAATTTCAACTTTAGCATTTGCATAAACAGGTTCTTCATTACAGCTTGTTACCATACCGCTTGCAATCGGAAGTAAACATAAACCGATTACAGCACCTTTAGTTTTACTCAAAGATGATTTTCTGCTATCGTCACCTGTAAAATTCACATTATCTTGAACCGCGCTTTGAGCTTTTGGTGCTGAAAGCGTTCTTTTTGGGGTATTACAATTATAACTGTTAATTGAACAAATTCTCATTTTTGCCTCCTGTATTCCATAATCTCTTACATTAAACCCAAACAAAAATAAACTTGCTATAAAATAACAGTAATTTTAAAAAAGATTAAGACTCAGCCAACTTTTCACGAACAAGTGTTTCAACTTCAGCCAAAATTTCAGGATTTTGTTCTAAAAATTCTTTAGCTTTTTCTCTGCCTTGTCCTAATTTTTCTTCGTTATAGCTAAACCAAGCACCTGCTTTTTTAACAATATCAAGGTTTACTGCAACATCTAAGATATTACCGATTTTAGAAATACCTTTACCGAAGATAATATCAAATTCAGCAGTTCTAAACGGAGGTGCAACTTTATTTTTCAAAACTCTAACTCTAACGTGATTACCAACATCACCGTCATCACCTTTTAAGCCTTCAGTACGTCTGATTTCCATACGAACAGAAGCATAATATTTCAAAGCGTTACCGCCTGTTGTTGTTTCAGGGTTTCCGTACATAACACCGATTTTCATACGTAACTGGTTAATAAAAATAACTGTAGTATTAGTTTTACCGATAATACCTGTTAATTTTCTAAGCGCTTTTGACATCAAACGAGCTTGAAGCCCCATTTGCTGATCTTCCATAGAACCTTCAATTTCAGCTTTCGGAACAAGAGCCGCAACAGAGTCAACAACAACAATATCAACAGCACCTGAACGAACAAGTTCTTCTGTAATATCAAGCGCTTGTTCACCTGTATCAGGTTGAGAAATAAGTAAATCATCAACTTGAACACCTAATGCTCTCGCGTATTCAGGATCTAAAGCGTGCTCAGCATCAACGAACGCAGCAATTCCGCCTTTTTTCTGGCATTCTGCAACAATATGCTGCGCCAAAGTTGTTTTACCTGAAGATTCAGGACCGTAGATTTCAATAATACGACCGCGCGGAATACCGCCGATACCAAGCGCAACATCTAAAGATAATGCACCGGTCGGGATAGCATCAACATTGACGGTAGTTTTATCACCGAGCTTCATGATTGAACCTTTACCGAAATCTTTTTCAATTTTTTCAATAGCTAACTTTAGCGCTTTACTTCTTTCTTCGCTAACATTTACAGTCGGTGCTTCTTTTGCCGCCATTATTATTTCCTCTTATTCCCAAACGTAAACTTCTTTTTTCTTATAAAAACCTAAACCTACAGATTTGTAGCTGTTAAGTTCGTTTTTAAGCTGATAAACTTCTTTATTTAAGTCAACAATTTTTTGTTTCAAAGTTTCATTATCAGTTTTGCAACGGATAAGTTCAACAACAACATCATCCATACCTTCAAGCTTTTCATCAATAACAGATGCAATTTTGTTGCTTAATCTTGTTTCTAAATCCTGCAAAGATGTTAAAATACTTCTTACAGCAGCAGAATTACTTTGGATACCGCCGCCAACACCTACTGGAACACTAACAGCAGTTGAAACAGCATCTTTAACTTTAGCCTGAATTTTTCTTAAATTTTTCACTTCATCATAAGAAAAATAAGTGTGACCTTTAGCATTTTTTCTAGGTCTGATTGCTGCTTTTCTGCACAAATCAACTATCTCTTTATTATCTGCTTTTAAAATAGTACGCACCTCTTGAGGTGTTAAAGTTCTCTCGTTCAATCTGTCTTTTATCATCTACCTATCCCTTAAAAAACATTCCCAATATTATTCTATTACATTCTAAAAAAATAAACAAACGATTTTCAATAAACATGAAGAAATGTTAACAGTAAAATTAGCTTTCATTTAAAAAGGATTCTCGAAACGAGAACCCTTTTAATCTTTTATACGAAAAGCTTATTTTATTATATAGCTTTTTGAACTTTACCTGCTTTTAAACAAGATGTACATACTTTAATTCTTTTTGTTGAACCGTTAACAACAGCTTTTACTGTTTGTAAGTTTGGTTCTTGAGTATGAACGATTTGTTTATGAGAGAAAGTTAATTTAGCTGCTTTAATTGGAGCTTTTCCGCAGATTTCACAATGTTTTGCCATAATTTATTTTCCTTTTCTAGCTAGTTTTCTTACTTCAGTACTATTATGATAACCCAAAAATACTTTTTTGCAAGGGACATGTTAAAATGTAGTAATATTTACCCCTTTATGATATACTAAAGACTATGGAAAATAAAATTAAAATTGGATTAATAGGACTGGGAACAGTCGGCAGCGGTGTTTTTAAAACACTTAAAAATTTCGACAATGTAGAAGTCGTAAAAATTGCAGTTCGCAATAAAAACAAAAAACGTAATATTGAAGATTTAGATGAGAGCATTATTACAGATAACCCTTATGAAGTGGTTAATGACCCTGAAATTCAGGTTGTTGCAGAACTTGTCGGCGGAATTGAACCCGCATTTGACCTTATAAAAACTGCTATAAATAACGGTAAACACATTGTCACGGCAAATAAAGAGTTATTAGCAAAACACGGTGAAGAATTATTTAAATTCGCGGAAGATCATAACAAAGTTGTATTATATGAAGCAGCGATTGCAGGCGGAATTCCATTAATTATGCCGATTAAAACAATCCTTGCCGGCAATAAAATAAACAAGATTAAAGCTATTCTTAACGGAACAACAAATTATATCTTAACAAAAATGGATGTTCAGGGAGCCTCTTATGCTGATGTTTTAAAAGAAGCTCAGGAACTTGGATATGCCGAAGCGGACCCGACAGGAGATGTTGAAGGTTTCGATGCTGCATATAAGATTACAACACTTGCAACAATCGCATTTGGTAAAAGAATTAAGATAGATAATGTTTATCGTGAAGGTATTACAAAAATCAGTCCTGATGATATGAAAGCGGCAAATGAACTCGGGTATAAAATTAAACTTATAGCATCTGCCGAATTAAATAAAGACGGAAGAGCCGATGTAAGAGTTCACCCTATGCTGGTACCGCAATCAAAGACCTTAGCTCATATTGATTACGTAACCAATGCCGTAAGTCTTTCCGGACATCCTGTAGGCGATGTAACCCTATCAGGCCCGGGCGCAGGTGAATTTCCAACCGCAAGTTCTGTTGTTGGTGATATCTTAGCCATAGCATCAGAAATCGGTAAAACAGATTACCTGCTGCCGATGATGAGATGCCACCATAGCGAAAATGCTCAAATGATGAATATTTCTGAAACCGAAAACAAATATTATATCTCAATTACAGCTCAAAACAGCATGGGTGTAATAGGACGTATCGGTAAAGCTTGCGAAGACAACAATATAAGCCTTGCAAGTATTGTTCAAAAAGAAGTTGCAAGCGATAATGCCGCAAGAATTACTGTCATCACAGAACTTTGCAAAGAAAAAGACATGCAAAAAGTTATTGAAATATTCAACAACGACCCTGCAACAAATGTTGACAGTTTGATAAGAGTTCAGATATAGAAATTTATTACTACTAAGAGGGAAATTATGTATTATCAAGGATTAATTAACAAATATAGAGAGTTTTTACCCGTAACGGATTCTACACCTGTTGTAACCCTAAACGAAGGTAATACTCCGCTTATTAAAGCAGATAATTTAGCTAAAAAAATCGGGCTTGATGCCGAAATTTACTTAAAGTTTGAAGGCTGCAACCCTACAGGAAGCTTCAAAGACCGTGGAATGACAATGGCTGTAACAAAAGCCAAAGAAGCAGGTTCAGGTGCAATAATTTGTGCTTCAACAGGCAACACCTCAGCATCAGCAGCAGCGTATGGTGCTAAAGCAGGATTAAAAACTTATGTTTTAATCCCAGACGGATACATTGCACTTGGCAAACTATCACAAGCAATGATGTATGGGGCAGAAATTATTGCAATTCAAGGAAACTTTGACCGCGCACTTGAAATGGTTCGAGAAATTTCTGATAAATACCCGATAACATTAGTTAACTCTGTTAACCCATTCCGTATTGAAGGGCAAAAAACAGGTGCTTTCGAAATCTGTGAAGCCTTAGGCGGTGCTCCTGACTATCATTTTATACCTGTAGGTAATGCAGGAAATATAACGGCATACTGGAAAGGTTATAAAGAATGGCATAATTTAGGCAAAATATCTACGCTGCCAAAAATGATGGGATTTGAAGCCGAAGGTTCAGCGGCAATCGTTCGAGGAGAACGTATCATGAACCCTGAAACACTTGCTACAGCAATTCGTATCGGTAACCCTGCAAGCTGGAAACAAGCAGAAGCTGCTCGTGATGAAAGTAATGGCAAAATCGGCTGTGTTACAGATGAAAAAATCGTAGAAGCTTACAAGCTTATAGCATCATGCGAAGGAGTTCTTGCGGAACCCGCATCAGCAGCCTCTGTGGCAGGACTAATCCAAGCTCACTCTCAAGGTCTTGTTAAAGAAGGTTCTAAAATCGTTTGTATCTTAACAGGAAATGGACTGAAAGACCCTGATAACGCTATTAAATACTCAAACGCAGATGTTAAGAAAACATCCGCAGAGTTAAATGATATTTTGAAAGTTATGAATATATAAAATTTTTAGCGGGATTTAGTTTTAAACCCCGCTAAATAATTATTATTGAAAATCAGGTTTATGTGTTTCGATATACTCTTTCATTTTATTTAGAATATCGGCACTGCCGCCTTCTTCGTGCATACCTTTTGTTGTGGCTTGCATTTCCTCAAGAAGTTTTTTTATAGTTTCTTGAGTAACTTTATCTATATCTGCATTTACATCCTGCTGCCTTTTCAAAGTTTCTAACATTTGTTTAATTTTTTTCACCGTTTCCTCATCTATTTTGATAGGCTCACCGCCTTCGCCAAGGGCATATGTTACAGAACCGCCGCCTTCTTCACCCATAGCCTTAGATGTACCTAAGCTGCCACCTTCACCAAGAGCATATGTCACGGAGCCGCCGCCTTCTTCACCGACAGCTTGGGTTGTAGCTAAGTTGCCGCCTTCTTCGCCTAAAGCTTTGGTTGTTTCACCACCTTCACCTATAGAATAAGTTTTACCTTTAAGAAAATCTATTAATTCTTCTTTTGTCATATCTTTAATTGCTTTTTTCGGAACAGCTCCGTCATTAAAATCTACAAAAGTATTATCATCAGGACTTTTTTCAACCTCAAAACCGGGTATTGTATCTGATTTTTGATTATTGGCAAGTCTATCCATTGCTGCCTTAATTTGCTCAGATGTCGGTTTATTATTGCCTGTTGATTTTAACATTTCAAGTGCTTTTTTATAAGCATCACCGTCAAAACTTCCACCATAATTACCTTCAACTCTAAATGTCATATTCATGTCCTTTCTATTTTGTACACATATTTCTTATACGGAAATATTTAATCATTACTTTAATAATTTTCATAAAACGTTACAAATTGTAAATATATATAACTTACCTTAGAATAAAAATGGAGGATTAAAATGATTATTATAATAGGGAGTAATGAAGATTTACATGCAAGATACATATTAGAAAAATTACAAGAAAAAAATGTTGAAACAAGTTATCTTGATACAAGACAATACCCTATATTCAACTGGTCGCCTGACGGGGTGAACGATTATATAATACTTGATAATAAAAAAATATACTTAAAAGATATTCAAAGTTTATACTGGAGGTGGTATTACGGAGTTACATACGGAACTTCTGATATTGTATACCGTGAAAAAACATCTGCCCTTGAATCTTTGTTATATTCACTTGAACCTGTCAGTTGGAACTCATTACAGGCAGTTGAACTTCACCGAAAAAAAGGCATTCAAACCAAAATAATGCAAAATAACGGAATAAGACTTCCTCGCACTATTGTAACAAATGATAAAGATGCATTAGAAACTTTTTATCTTGAAAATAACAAAAATATTATATATAAACCTGTGCGCGGCGGCGCATTTACTCAAAAACTGAAAGAAGAAGACCTTTTACGCAAGGATTCTTTAGTAAATTGCCCGACCCAATTACAAGAGTGTATTGACGGTGTTGATATTAGAGTATATGCATTTGAATCAGGAGAAATTTTTGCAGGTGAAATCTTAGCGCAAAACATTGATTTTAGGCAAGACAATAATGCGGTAATCAATAAAGTTTCTTTGCCTGAAAATATTCAAAAAGACTGCTTGAAAATCTTAAAACTTCTGGGATTAAAATACTCCGGAATAGATATAAGACTTAGCAATAGCGGAGAATATGTATTTATAGAAGCAAACCCTGCACCGATGTTTATACATTTTGAAAATGTTACAGGATATGAAATTACAAATACTCTTATTAAAAATTTAATCGGTTAAGCTATATAATTTAATAAAAAAAAGACCTCCCAAATATGGAAGGTCTTTTCTTATATTACCCTTTGAATTATTCTTCATCAAGGTTGAAATCAGGAGCACCGAACATACCTTCGATTTCTTCTAAGATTGCAGAAGGTTTTCTTGCTTGATTTCTTTGAGCAACAGCGCGTTTTCTTTCTTCTCTGTCGCGTTCTTCATCAGCATTGATTAGGTGGTGGAATCCTGTACCTGCAGGGATTAGACGACCGATAATAACGTTTTCTTTCAAACCTCTTAACAAGTCTTTTTTACCATCTACAGCTGCTTCTGTAAGGATTCTTGTTGTTTCCTGGAATGATGCTGCTGAAATGAATGATTCGGTATTCAATGAAGCTTTTGTAATACCTAACAACATATATTCACATGTTGCCGGAGCTTTTCCTGCTTCTTGAGCTAATTTGTTTTCTTTTTCGAATGTTTGCATTTCAATCAATTCACCAGGTAACAAGTTTGTATCACCTGCGTCAATAACCTTAACTTTCTTAGTCATTTGACGAACGATAATTTCAATGTGTTTATCAGCGATTTCAACACCTTGTGAACGATATACACGTTGTACTTCGTCTACTAAGTATTGTTGAGCTGCTTCCGGTCCGCATAATCTCATAACATCATGAGGGTTCATAGGGCCTGAAGTTAAAGCTTGACCTTTTGTAATTTTTTGTCCGTTAGAAACAATTACATTAGAATCAATAGCATATTTAATTTCAACTGATGAGCCGTCTTCATCTACTAAGAATAATCTTGGTAAACCGTCATCGTCGATTTCAATTTTTGCTGTACCGTCGTATTCTGCCAAAATTGCACAATCTTTCGGTTTTCTGCCTTCTAAAAGCTCTTCAACTTTCGGTAGACCTTGAACGATATCGCCTGTTTTTTCTCTTTCAAATACCAAAGTTGCTAACAAGTCGCCTCTAAGAACTAATGCACCTGAGTCGATTTGAAGCATTGTACCAGGGCTGATCAAGTAAGGACGACCGTTTCTGATTGAAATTTCGCCTTTATTGATTGCTGTTACAATACCTGAAACAGGAGAAGTTTCACCGCTTTCTGCTAATACTTTATCAGATTTTACAAAATCACCTTTCTTAACAACTGCTTTTCCTTTTACAGAAACTGTTGTTTCAGAACTTTGTGAGATTAAAAGAAGTCTTCTTACATCTTCTTCTTCTGATTTAATAGAAGCTACAGCATCGTGCATTGCAAGAACTTGAGTTTTTGCAACAGGAGTTTTTGGTTCAATAGTTTCACCGTCTTTTACAAGCAATTCTGTTTGAAGAGAAGATGCTTTTGATGAACCTTCCATTTCACGACGAACAATCAAGTTTTCAAGTACAACGATTCTCAAAGAACCTTGAGAGTCTAATTCTACCATACCTTTCAGGTGTGATAAGTAACCTTGCATTTGAAGAACTAAAGATGTTCTTGTAATTGTAGCACCATCAACGTTTCTTACTCTTGCACCGTCTTTGTATTGTAATTGAGTTACAGGGATAATATCAATTAATTCGTCTGTTGTATTGAATTTAATTGATACATCTTTCTGATTAACTTCTAATACTTGAACAGGTCTGATTAAGATTTGAACAGGTTGATTTGCAATAGAATCATCATCTAAAGATAATGTTGTATCTAATTCTTCATCCAAATCATCTAACGGTAATTCATCTACTGAAGAATCCATAATTGTAACGATTGAAGTTTCTTTAGCTTTGATACCGTCAGCAATTACTGTACCTTTTTTAACAACTTCACCTTCATCAACTTTCAATTCTGAAATGCTTGATAATGTGTGAACTTCACCAGGTCTTATTGTAATTTCGTGGATTACATCGTTGTATTCTTTAAATTCTACAACCCCGTCAATGTGACAGTAAACGTCTTTAACAATTTCAGTACCTGCTGTAACTGTTGTTCCGTTTTCTACCATTTTCAAAGTTGAATCTTTATTGATTTGGTGAATTTCTTCAGGAATAAATACAACTTTACCAGGTTTAGTGATAATTTGATTTTCATCAACTTCAACATCAACGTATCTGATTTCACCGGAAGAAGTTACCGCACATTCATCGTCGATAAGTTCTGCGATAATCATACCGTTTTCAACTGTTGTATCAACAGGAGCTTTAACGATATATTTTTCGCCTGTTTTATCAACTGTCCAAAGTTGTTCTTTTTTAGTTTGTTCAAATGAAGCGTTTTCAGGTTGTAAAGATGCAATTACAATTGTTAATTCTTTACCGTGAACAATCTTTTTAATCTTTTTACCGTCAAATTTAGCTTCTTCAATTTCCAAATCACTTCCGACTCTAACTTCACCGCCGTGTTCAGAAATTGTTAATGTTTCAGCTAATTTTTCGCCAGCTTTGATTTTTTGACCGTCTTTAACAAGAACTTTAGAACCGCCAGGTAATGTGTAAACATCACCGCCTAATACCCAAATTACACCTTGTTTATTAGTAGTTCTTGAAACGTTGCCTTGTCTGTCTTTCTTCTCATCAGCCTTGAAATCTTCAAATACGATTTCACCTGAGATATCTGTTGTAATATCTTTTGTTGCTTTTTCTGTTAAACGAGAGCTGTCACCTTGTGAAGACGGTGCGTGCTCAGCCATTTTGAATCCTTTAGCAACTTCCATTCCGTCAGTGATAAATAATGTAGCACCTGCAGGAATGTGATATTTAGTTGTTCTTTTTTCGCCCTTAACTTCGATATCAGCTTCATACATAGAAACTTGAACGATATCCCCGTGACGGGTTCTTAATTCTCTTGCTTTAATTTTTGAAACAACTGTACCAGCTTCACGAGCCAAGATTTCTTTCTTAGCTTCTTTAACACCAACCGCACCACCTGTGTGGAAGGTTCTCATTGTAAGCTGCGTACCAGGTTCACCGATTGATTGAGCTGCGATAATACCGATTGCTTCACCTACATCAACAAGTTTTTGAGTTGTCATAGCCCAACCGTAACATTTTTGGCATACACCGTATTCCAAACCGCAGGTTAAACCTGAACGAACTCTTAATTCTTGTAAATCCAAAGTTGAAATTTTCTTAACATCATCACGATCCATTGTTGTACCGTTTGCAACAAGAACGTTACCGTCAGCATCAAGAATATCCTGAGCAACTGTTCTTCCTAACAATCTGTCGATTAACGGAACAATAACAACATCCCCATCCATAATAGGTTTAAGGTCGATGTATTTTTCGGTGTGACAATCTTCAGCACGGATGATTACGTCTTGTGCAACGTCAACCAAACGTCTTGTTAAGTATCCTGAGTCAGCTGTTTTTAACGCTGTATCTACAAGACCTTTACGAGCACCGTATGATGAAATGATGTATTCTGTTACTGACAAACCTTCTTTAAAGTTTGATTTAATCGGTAAGTCGATGATTTGACCTTGTGCGTCTGCCATCAAACCTCTCATACCAACCAACTGTGAAACCTGTGATAAGTTACCACGAGCTCCGGAGAATGCCATCATATATACAGGGTTTAATTTGTCAAAGTTTTCAACAACTTGTTCTGTCAACTTAGCTGTTGTTTCAGACCATGTGTCGATAACCTTTGTATATCTTTCTACCTCTGTAATTTCACCTTTCAGGTATCTGTTTGTTGATTTTTCGATTTCTTTTTCTGCTGATTTCAACAATTCTTTTTTAGACTCAGGAACTGAAAGGTCAGCAATTGAAATAGTTGTACCTGAAACTGTAGCGTATTTATACCCTAAGTTTTTTAGAGCATTTGCTAATGCCGCAGCTTTAGCTCCGCCGTATTCCAAATACATCTGACCTAACAATTTTTTCAAAGAACCTTTGTCCATTTGTTTGTTAATGAAATCAGGCGATTTTTTTGTATTTGTATATGATCTTTCCATTCTAATTTTCCTTCAATTAGTTATTTTTTACACTGAATTTACACTTACACAAGTGCTTTTCTTACTTCTTCGTTGAAGATGATTCTACCAACTGTAGTTTCTAATCTTTCACCTTTTTCATCTCTTACGATAATTTTATCGTGAAGCTTGATTACACCGACTTCAAGAGCTGAAATTGCATCTTGGAAGTTATAGAAGTAACCTTTAACTTCTTGGTTAGGATCTTTAACAGTTGTAAGGTAATACATACCCAAAACCATATCCTGAGAAGGTGTAACAATCGGTTTTCCGTTAGCAGGAGCCAACAGGTTGTTAGTTGCTAACATTAACATTCTTGCTTCAGCTTGAGCTTCGATTGAAAGAGGTACGTGAACAGCCATTTGGTCACCGTCGAAGTCAGCGTTGAACGCTGTACAAGCTAACGGGTGAAGCTGGATTGCACGACCTTCTACCAATTTCGGTTCGAATGCCTGAATACCAAGTCTGTGAAGGGTTGGAGCACGGTTTAACATAACAGGGTGTCCGTCAATTACCTCTTCCAAGATATCCCAAACGATGTGTTCAGATCTTTCGATTTTCTTCTTAGCTGATTTAATATTTTGAACGTATCCGCGTTCGATAAGTTTATTAACAACAAACGGTTTGAATAGTTCGATTGCCATTTCTTTAGGTAAACCGCATTGGTTCAATTGTAATGAAGGACCAACTACGATTACTGAACGGCCTGAGTAGTCAACACGTTTACCTAACAAGTTTTGACGGAAACGACCTTGTTTACCTTCAATAATGTTAGATAGTGATTTTAATGCTCTGTTGTTTGGTCCGACAACTGTTCTTCCGCGTCTTCCGTTATCAATCAGGGCATCTACCGCTTCTTGTAACATTCTTTTTTCGTTTCTTACGATGATTTCAGGAGCACCCATTTCCAAAAGTCTTTGTAAACGGTTGTTTCTGTTAATTACACGTCTGTACAAATCATTCAAATCTGATGTTGCAAAACGTCCGCCGTCTAATTGAACCATTGGTCTTAAATCAGGAGGCGTTACAGGTAATACGTCCATAATCATCCAAGTTGGATTTGTATCTGATGAGATTAGAGAATCTAATAATCTTAATCTCTTAATTAATTTAGATTTTTTCTGAACAGAAGTTACGTTTCCTGCTAATTCTGTTCTGATTTCTTCTGCTAATGTTTTAATATCAACTTCAGCAAGAAGTTCTTTGATAGCTTCGGCACCGATACCAACTTTTAAAGTTGATTCTTCGTTTTCAGCCATATAATCTTCGTATTCTTCTTCTGTTAATAATTGAAGTTTTTTGAAATCACTGTCGCCGCCATCGATTACAACATAGCTGTTGAAATAGATAACTTGTTCAAGATCTTTCAAAGTCATATCTAAAAGTAAGCCTAAGTATGAAGGGATACCTTTTAAGAACCAGATATGAGAAACCGGTGCTGCTAATTTAATGTGTCCCATTCTGTGACGACGAACTTTTGAGTCTGTAACTTCAACACCGCAGCGTTCACAGATAATACCTTTATGTCTTACTCTTTTATATTTACCGCAATAGCATTCCCAGTCCTTTGTTGGTCCGAAAATTCTTTCGCAGAATAAACCGTCTCTTTCAGGTTTTAAAGTACGATAGTTAATTGTTTCCGGTTTGGTAACTTCGCCGTGAGACCATTGAAGTATTCTTTCCGGAGAGGCAATACTTATTCGTATATAATCAAAATAATCAATACTTGTTGACATTTATAATGTTCTCCTTTTTATTATTGAGCTTCAAACTCTTGCTCGCTCGCTTTTAACGGGTCTGGGCTTTGCCTGCTCGGTTCGCTCTTACGAATCGACACCGCAAAGCCGGCGCCCTCAGCTCGCTCGCGCTTATAGATCTCCAAAAGTGGTCGGTGTTTCAAAGAAGTTGATATTCAACAACTCAGAATCAACGTCTGACAGAGTACGTTTTGGAGCAGCTTTACGTAAGTCGTCCATATCTGTCATAAGGTCTACTTCCTGACCGTCTTTCTTCGCTACTGTTATATCTAAACCGATACTTTGTAATTCTCTTACAAGTACCTTGAATGATTCAGGAATACCAGGTCTTGGGATGTTATCACCTTTAACGATTGCTTCATAAGCTCTGTTACGTCCGTTAACATCATCTGATTTGATTGTTAACATTTCTTGAAGAGTATAAGCAGCACCGTAAGCTTCTAACGCCCAAACTTCCATTTCCCCGAATCTTTGTCCGCCGAATTGAGCCTTACCACCCAACGGTTGTTGAGTTACTAATGAGTAAGGACCTGTTGAACGAGCGTGGATTTTGTCGTCAACCAAGTGAACAAGTTTCAAGAAGTAAGTCAAACCTACAGCTACAGGTCTGTCAAACGGTTCACCGGTTCTACCGTCAATAAGCATTACCTTACCGTCTTCGCCAACCCAGTCATAGCCTGATTTTTTAATACCTCTGATAAGTTCGGCTTTTGTTGCGATTTCTGATTGGTTTTCACCGTACATTTCGTCAAATGAAGGTGCTTCGTAGTGATCGCCTGTCAAGTATGCAGCCAAGCCTAACAATAATTCGTAAGTTTGACCAACGTTCATACGAGAAGGAACACCAAGTGGGTTCAATACGATATCTACAGGAGTACCATCAGGTAAGAATGGCATATCTTCTTTAGGTAAGATACGAGATACGATACCTTTGTTACCGTGACGACCTGAAAGTTTATCACCTACAGAAACCTTACGTTTTTGAGCAATGTAAACTCTGATTACAGTATTTGCACCAGGTGGTAATTCATCACCTTTTTCTCTGTCAAATACCTTAACGTCGAGTACTCTACCGCCTTCACCGTGAGGAACTCTTAGTGAATTATCTTTAACATCTCTTGCTTTTTCAGCAAAGATTGCTCTTAAAAGTTTTTCTTCAGGCGGATGTTCAGATTCACCTTTCGGTGTAACTTTACCTACCAGAATATCATCAGCGTAAACACGAGCACCGATACGAACAATACCGCGTTCATCCAAGTGTCTTAGAGCATCTTCTGAAACATTCGGAATTTCACGGGTAATTTCTTCAGGTCCAAGTTTAGTTTGACGAGCTTCGATTTCTAATTTTTCAATGTGTAATGAAGTAAATACATCATCGTGAACACATCTTTCAGAAAGCAGGATAGCATCCTCGAAGTTATAACCTTCCCAAGGCATATAAGCAACCAAAATGTTTTTACCTAATGAAAGTTCACCGCCGCAAGTTGAAGCACCGTCAGCGATTACATCGCCTGCTTTAACCTTGTCGCCTTCGTGAACGATTGGTTTTTGGTTGATACAAGTATCTTGGTTAGATCTTACATATTTCATTAATGTATAGATATGTGGTTTGCCTTGAACATCTCTGATAACAATTTCTTCACCAACAACTCTTTCAACAGTACCGTCTACATCTGAAACGATTACCATACCTGAGTCTTTAGCTACACGAGATTCAAGACCTGTACCTACTCTCGGTCTTTGAGTGATAAGAAGAGGTACTGCCTGACGCTGCATGTTAGAACCCATCAATGCACGGTTAGCATCGTCGTGTTCAATGAACGGAATCATTGATGTCGCAACAGAGATAATCTGAATAGGACATACACCGACATAGTCGACTTTTGATGCTTCTGTCATGATAAATTCAGAACGATATCTTGCAGGAACCATGTTTTCTACAAATTTTCTGTCTTTAGTTAATTTAACGTCAGCAGGAGCACAACGGAAGTTTTCATCGGCATCTGCTGTCATATAAACAACTTCATCAGTTACAACGCCGTCTTTAACAACGAAGAACGGAGATTCAACAAAACCGTAGTCGTTAACTTTAGCGTGAGTAGCCAATGAACCTATCAAACCTGCGTTAGGTCCTTCAGGAGTTTCAATCGGACAAATACGTCCATAGTGAGAAGGGTGAATATCACGAACCGCGAATCCTGCTCTTTCTCTTTGTAAACCGCCAGGTCCTAAAGCTGAAATACGACGTTTGTGAGTCAATTCAGCAAGTGGGTTTGTTTGGTCCATGAACTGTGATAACTGTGAAGAACCGAAGAATTCTTTTAATGATGCAACTAAAGGTTTAGTGTTCAATAAGTTCAACGGTGTTAATGTTTCAGAATCTTGAAGAGTCATTCTTTCTTTAACGATTCTTTCGATTCTTGAAAGACCAACTCTGAATTGGTTTTGTAACAATTCACCAACTGAACGGATTCTTCTGTTACCTAAGTGGTCGATATCATCCAATTGACCTTCATCATAAGTTAAGTTGATAAGGTATTCAATTGTTGAAACGATATCTTCAACAGTTAATGTTCTTTGGTTGTTTGGAATATTTAAGTTTAATTTTTTGTTTAATTTATAACGACCTACACGACCGATATCGTATTTCTTTTCATCAAAGAATCTTGATTCCAAGATTTGACGTCCGCCTTGAGGAGAAGCCGGATCACCAGGTCTTAATTTTTTGTACAATTCTACTAAAGCTTCATCTGTAGTTTCTGTAGGGTCTTTTTCTAAAGTTTTCTTCAAAAATTCAAAGTGAGTGAATTTTGATTCCATTTCAGAAACTGTAATACCCATAGCTTTTAATAAAGTTGTAGCTAAGATTTTTCTGTTTTTGTCGATTTTAACGTGAATAATATCGTTAGAATCTGTTTCTATTTTCAACCAAGCACCACGGTTAGGAATCATTGTAGCGTTATATAAACGTTTTCCTGTAGGTGACGGGTCGCATTTAAAGTAAACACCAGGAGAACGAACGATTTGTGATACGATAACACGTTCTGCACCGTTTACAATGAAAGTACCTTTATCTGTCATTGTAGGGATGTCGCCGATGTAAACTTCTTGTTCTTTGATTTCACCGCTGTCACGGTTAACTAATCTAATCATAACGCGCAATTGTTTTGCATAAGTTGCGTCATGGATTCTTGCTTCTTCTACTGTATACTTTGCATTGTCGAAAGTATAATTTGGTAAGAAGTGTAATTCTAATCTGCCTGTATAGTCTTTAATAGGAGAGAATGAAAGTAATTCTTCTTTCAAACCTTCTTTTAAGAACCATTCAAACGATTTTTTTTGCACTTCAATAAGGTCAGGTAAATCATCCAAACGAGTATGAGGAATACCCATTGGCGTTACTCTTTTTGCATATTTTGTCTCAGACATTAATTCACCTCATTTAATAATGGTGTACTACTATAAACTTTTTTCTAACTTAAGGCTGTAAACCCTCTGCCTAATAATTGGCAAATATTGCAATTTTCATGGGTATGTAAAGTTGGCGAAACTCACGTATAATCAAACTTCCAATGATTTTTGTTAAACGGGCACAGTTTACCCTACTTTACATTTGCATGTTCCCCTATCATAGTACTTCAATTTTCATAGTCAAGCAAATATGGCATGTTTTTTGAAAGATTTTATCATTTTTCTTAATAAAAATTTACAGAAACAAATACATAGGGTAGTTTGTTTGACTTTGAGCGGGTTTAAGTGTCAAGCCCTCTTTGTAAAAGTTTGTAAACATTGCATAAATAAAGGGTTTTGGCAAAATCGCCAAAACCCGTTTATAGTCAAATATTCAGCTATTAATTACCGAAAAATGACTTATAATTGTATTTCAATAAATCATCAAGGAAATTCTTACCTTTTTCGCCTAATTTAATAGACCAACTCATAAAATCTTTTATTGTAATACAACCGTCAACTCTGCTTTCACTGTCATAATCCATTGCCGCAAGCAAGGCTGTCATTTCTTTTGCGTCAATATGTTTGTTACCGTCTAAATTTATACGATTAAACGCAATTTTAATCATTTTTTGCATTTCCTGAACTTCTTCTTGCGGAGCATCTGACGGAATATCCCCGACTTCTGACTTAAAGTATTCGTCAAACGTTAAAACCCCGTCGCCATTTCCGAATTTTTCATCAAGCTGTTTGGTATATTCCTGTCCAAATCCTTTTATAAGTTCTTGGTATTTTTCACCTGTTTTTGCATCACCGTTTCTTGCCATATCACGCCATTCTTCTGTTACAAGAATGACTCCGTCTTCTCTTTTGGTATTTTGAGAAGCTTCAGACATACTCATATTTCTTGCCTTGTTCATCATAGTATTAAATGAATTTAAAGCACCTATTGACATTAAATATTCCCCCGTATAATATCCCCGTATACTTATATAAAATTTTTCGAGTAATAAAATTGATATAAACTTTAAATATTTTTTACATTATGTAACAAATGTTCTGGTATAATATTTTTATGTTTTATTTTAAAGAAATTGACGGGAAAAAAATATTAAAATCCGATTTGATTAAAGGTGCCGAGGCATTTTTTACGACACGCGATATTTGTATCTGCGATAAAAAAGTAAATATCGTTGCCAAACAAAACAAAAATTCTAAGATTCTGAATCAAGTTCAGAATGACAGAATTTTTGAAATTAATAATAACAAAAACATTATTGCGGATTATCTTAAAATTTCTCCCAAAAATCTTATTTCGCCAACACAAACACATAGCGCAAATATTGATGTCGCAATAGAAACACGGAAAGATTATCCAAATACGGACGCATTAATTTTGACAGCAAAAAACTTAGGTATATTTTTAAATTTTGCTGACTGCACCCCTGTAATTTTATACGATAAAAAACAAAATATCGGAGCAATCGCACATGCAGGCTGGCGCGGAACAGCACAAAAGATTGCCCCGCTAACAGTTGAAAAAATGAGAATAAAATTTAACTCAAAACCTGAGGATATAATTGCCCTAATCGGGCCGGCAATAGGATTTTGCTGTTATAACGTAGGAGAAGAGGTTTACGAAAAACTAAAAGTTACAGTAAAAAATTTTGACGGACTTTCTGAAATCAGAGAAGGTAATATTTTTGTCGATTTAAAAAACATAAACAAGCGTCAATTAGAAGAAATCGGCGTTAAGGAAATTGATGTTTGCCCTTATTGCACGGTTTGTGATAACGATAAATTTTTCTCATACAGAAACGAAAATGCAACAACAAATCGTCATAGCGCAGTATTAAAATTGGGGTAAAATTATGCAAGAAATACAAGTCGGAAAAACTTACAAACACTACAAAGGAAATATTTATAAAATAATTGCCGTAGGTAAAAATTCGGAAAACCTTGAAGAAATGATTGTTTACCAATCGGTAAACAATCATCAAATATGGATAAGACCTGCAAGTATGTGGAACGAAACAATCAATAACTCAGGGGAGTTGCGATTTACATTAATCGATTAATATTAAGAAAAGTAAAAATTTTACTACAATTTTAACACTTTTTTCTTTGAGAATCGTTAAATAGATACATAGTAGGTTAGAAGGTAAGGATGTGTGTTTATGAAAAAACTACTCACAGTATTTTTTATTCTTATATTAACTAATTGCGCGGCAAACGCTACAACATCTGTATACTATAACAGAGCTGGAGCAGTAGTTGCAATAGCTCCCGGTGTAAGCAGACCAATGAGTCAAAATGTTTATGAATATCGTACGCGAATCCACCAAAGAAGATACGCCCACGGTCACAAAAGACCCGCAAGACCTTGCCATACTTTTAAGGGACCTGCAATGACAAGAGCAGAAAGAATGCAGCGCTATGGATATGCTCCTATAGCTGTTGTTCGTAAAAAACCTGCACCTGTTGAGGCTTCAAGATTCAGTAAAAATTATATCGTTCCAACTCAAAAATCTTATACCAAAAACGGAATTACGTATTATAATTAAGTTATGAAAAAGATACTTTGTTACGGTGATTCAAATACTTACGGATTTGTTCCAGAAACCTGTGCAAGATATGACAAAAATTCTCGTTGGAGCGGGATTTTGAATCAATACTTGGATGAAAATTTTGAAATTCTTGAAGAAGGAATGAACAATCGCACAGGATTTTTTAAAAACCCTGAAGGCTTGAAACAAAGCGGGGGAGAGTACTTACCGATATATCTTCAAAATCACAGAGATATTGATATTTGTATTTTATCACTCGGAACAAACGATGCTCAGTTTTTCTACAACCTTGATGAACAAAACTGTAAATCAGGAATTGTGAATCTTATTACTTCAATAAAAGAAGCTAACCCAAATACAAAAATTATTATTGTTCCGCCTGTCAAAATTACGCAAAATATTTTATCAAGCAGATTTTCACTAATGTTCAATAAAAATTCAATAGATAAAATCCAAGAAATATTTCACGTTTTTGAACAAACTGCAAACGAAAATAACTGTCTGTATTTTGATTTTAATCAATACGTCAAACCTTCAAGCACTGACGGATTGCATTTTAGCAAAGAATCACACGAGATTATTGCTAAAAACCTCTCGGATTTTATACTTTCTTTGTCCTAAAACCTTCAAATACGGGACTGAATTTTACATAATTTGTTGCAGCTGACTGAGTTTGATTTTTTGCCTGATGATTGTATCTGTATTTTGTCCATGCACGTGACACTGCGCTTAGAGTAAAGCCCATTGCAAGCAGGCTGAATGCGTACGGAACCCCTGTAATAATAGCTTTTTGTTTAATCAATTTTGCAAGCTCAACATCTTTTGCAGTTTTATTGAGTTTTGAAAGTCTGTCAGCAATTGCAGGTAAATCTTTTCTTGACGGAATATCAGCAATTGTACCGTCAGTATTTCGTTTAATAAGTTCAGGGAATTTACCCTTATTTGCAAGAATTTTCTTAAATCCGCCGTCTAACAAAGAAGACCCGAAAATTGTATATAAAACAACAAGCGGAACTCTTGTCCAAGTTTCATAAAAATCAAGTTTTCCTCTGTCTTTTGATGCCGCAGAATATCCGAATAAGCCCGTAATACAAGTTGCGGCAAGCTGACCTTTACTTAGTGAAAGTTTTCCGTTATTATTCACAAAATCTAATTTCAAGTATTCTTTTAAGAACTTATTAGTCTTTTGAGATTTGATATTAAACAGTTTTGAAATAGCAGCTCCCGGTTCCAGTAAAGCTTTTGAAGCTTTAACTGCCAAAGGTGATTTATAACCGTATCTTGCAAGTGCTAAACCGCCTGCAATTGCGGTCGGAATTAACAACCCTGTTTTTAATAAAACCTTTTTCGAATGTGATTCTACGCGTTTTTGCTGTGCTGAATCTTCTTTTTTATCATGGTTTAAATTTGCAACATTATCAAAGTTACTTACCTTAAAAACTTTTAATGTGAAAAGATTTTTCGCAAACCCGATAGAATATTCCAATGCAGGTACCGCAAGACAGCCTAAAAGTATTCCGCCTTTTGTTGTAATAAGTCTGTTTTTGCGGGAAGTTGTTAATGCTGATTTTTGAATTTCTTCAACACTTTTTGAAACATTTTTTGTTATTTGATTTTTTAATTTTTTAGGCTGAACAGCTTTAAAAAGCTTATTTCTGTATAAATGTTCTCCAAAAAACGGAGCTGCAAAATAAAACAACCCAGATTCCAAAAATTCCAGAAACGAAAATTCGCAAAAATCAACCAAACTTCTTGATAAAACAGCTTTTGGGAACCAGTTTGTCATAGTCCCTTGAATAAATCTTGTTGAAGACAGATTTTCTTGTGATTTTATAAACGCATCTAAAAATTTAACTGAACCCGCACCTTGAAAACTTGGAGTTTTAGGGGGTTTTACATTTATTTTTGAGGTAACTGAGGTATTATTATTTATTCTTGCAATCATTTTTCTTTCCTTTTTTGTGCTAACTTATCTACATACTAAAAAAGACCGCCTCGTTGGCGGTCTTTAAACTTGTTGATTATTGATTAGCACATTCGCATCACACAACAATGACCGCCAGACTTGCTGCCTTGCATCATCATCATTTGCATCATCATTGTTTGTGGTTTGAACATTTATTTCTTCCTTTTTTCAAGCTCATGTTAATATAACAAATAATTATTGTCAATTGTACAACAATTATTTGCTTAAAAGATTTTAATATATTATATACTATTTATTTAACTTACATTCCCAAGCATAAGCTGTTTTTATACTGTCTTTTAAAGATTTTTCCGGAATCCAGCCTAAGATTTCTTTTGCTTTTGTGTTTTGTGCAATCAATGTTGCAGGATCACCCTCACGTCTTGCCATAACATCAACGGGAATTTCTCTTTCCGTAACCTCTTCACAGGTGCTAAACACTTCTTTTACGCTGTTACCCTCGGTTGTTCCAAGGTTAAAGTAATTGGTTTCACCGCCTTGTTCAAGATAACCGAGTGCTAAAATATGGGCTTTTGCCAAATCTTCAATATTAATATAATCTCTTACGCAAGTTCCGTCTTTTGTATCGTAATCCGTTCCGAACATTTGGAACTTTTTGCCTCCGCCAAAAGTTGATTTTAAAACATTCGGAATCAAGTGTGTTTCAGGCTCATGCCATTCGCCGACTCTGTTTAGACTGTCAGCTCCTGCAACATTGAAATATCTTAACCTGACTGATTTTAAACCATATGCTTTATCATAATCATCTAAAATACTTTCTATCATTAATTTTGTTTTACCGTAAGTATTTATAGGATTTTGCGGATGTTTTTCATCAATAGGAACATACACAGGCTCACCATATGTAGCTGCAGTTGATGAAAATACTATCTTTTTCACATTATTCTCAAGCATTGCCCGCAACAGATTCAAAGTTCCATATACGTTATTAAAATAATACTTTTGAGGATTTTTTACAGACTCGCCAACCTGAGAGTATGCCGCAAAATGAATTACCGCATCTATTTTGTGAGTTTTAAAAACAGAATTTATGTCCTCGAAATTCTGCAAATCACCCTTAATAAAATCCACAACTTTTCCTTTTGTCTGAATACTTTTCAAGGTTTCAACAGTTTCAAGGTGTCCTAATTCCAGATTATCAAAAATTACAACATCATACCCTGATTCTATCAAAGCAATAACATTATGACTTCCGATATATCCTGCTCCGCCTGTTACAAGTATCATTTTTTAATCTCCTTATATAAATTTATTGCCCTTAAAACAGCTTTATCCATATCGTAATATTTGTAATCTCCAAGTCTTCCAAGAAAATAAACATTTTCAAATTCTCGCGAATCATGCCTGTAGCGTTCATAAAGTTTTGTATTATCTTCGTGCGGAATCGGGTAATATCTTTCGTTTTTGCCTAACTCAAAACTTTCTGAATATTCTTTGGCTATAACTGTTCTCTCAGACTCATCATCAAGATAATATTTATACTCATGAATCCTTGTAAAATCATAATTGCAAGGATAATTTACAACGGCATTGGATTGATAATATTTTTTGTTATGTGTTTCAAGTTTAAATTTAACACTGCGGTAAGGTAACTGTCCGTATTTGTATTCAAAAAACTCATCAATTGAACCTGTATAAAATATTCGCTTAAAATTCTTATCTTTTAAATCACGGTAAGCGGTCTTTAGTTTAATCTTAATATTTTTATGTTCAAGCATTCGTTCAACAACTTTTGTATACCCGTCTAAAGGGATTCCCTGATATTTATCCTGAAAATATCTGTTATCCTTACTCAAATACACGGGAACTCGGGCTGTTACCGCGCCGTCAACTTCTTCTGGTTTTACACCCCACTGTTTTGTCGTATAGTGTAAAAAGATTTTTTCATATACATAATTGGCAAGAAATTTTAAATCATCATCATCCTGCTTCTGAAACTCTAAAATAGGAACTTTGGTATTAATCTCAAAAACATCTAACAACTTTTTTTCAAGACGCTGAGCAAAACTAAACGGAAAAACATCATATAAAGTATTAAAATTAAACGGAATATGTGTTTCAATCCCGTCAATCACACCGATAACCTTATGCATATATGTGTTAAAATCGGTAAACTTTTTCATAAAATTCCAAACTTCATCAGAATTTGTATGAAAAATATGCGAACCGTATTTGTGAACCATTATACCGTTTTCGTCTTTATAGTCATAACAATTCCCTGCAACATGTTCTTTTTTATCAATAACAAGAACTTCTTCACCTGCTTCGGCAAGTAAATTTGCAATAACCGCACCCGAAAACCCTGCTCCGACAACTAAATTTATGTTACTAAACTCCATACTGTTCCCTCCAGTGCGGTCTGCGTATACCAAATTTTACAAGAACAGAATATATTTTTGTTCTTATCTGAAATATATTATAACGCTTCCTGTTTGTTTCGCAATAAACCACAGGAACTTCTTTTATTTTTAGCCCCTTTTGTTTTTTATATTCAATAAATACAGTAAACAATCGCTCTGATAAGAATCCGTAGACTCTTTGCTGGAAAGAATCTCTTTGTTCAACATCATGACAAATTTCAGATTCTAAAGTTCCCAAAATATCAAACAGCCACTTTGCATATTCATCTAAAAACGGCTTTGTTGTAACAAACATATTATATAAATACATTTCACGATTATTTTTTAAAACATCAATCGCTGTATCATACATTTCAGGAGTTTTTAATTTTATAAGCTCTAATACTCTGTCTAAATCAGATATATAATGTCTTTTTTTATAATAATTATAAACAGTATTACTTTGCTGAATAACCCGTTTCATCGGAAGAATAACATCATAACCTTCAAAAAGAGATTCTAATGAAGATTTATCCAAATACATTTCTTCAGCAATAGCCGGAGTAAATTTGTTAAACCACCTTTTCTTACCGCACCCGAAATCCATAATCCTTCTATAATGCATCAGCCCTACAATATCAGCATCGGAATTTTTCCACATTTGATATAAAGCTGTTAATTCACAGTAATTTTTGTTTTTAACAGAAATATTATCTCCAGTATTATCTTTTGCAATCCCTAAATCTAAATCTGTTAACGCTGCTCCAACCTGAACAGGCTTTAATATCTCATTTTGAATCAACTCTGATTTTTTATGGTAACATACAGAAATTTCTACTTTTTTATCAAATTCTTTTTCATAATCAGAAGCTTTAGGGAATTTCCTATCCAAGAATTTTTTCATCTCTAATCTGTCTTTATCTGTTGTTTTTAAAAAATCATTCAAACAAAATAAATACGGTTTTTGTTTTTCAATATATTTTAATTTTGAACTTTTTAATATCGCAGAAATTGAATCTAAATGCGTTTTGGTTAAAAAAGCCTTAATTCTTGCCGTAAAATCATCCGTAATCTTATACTTGGCAAGAGATTTTGCAATAGAATAATATCCGAATATTGAACGCTGAACACAGTCTTTTTCTCTAAACTTTTGCAATGCAGTCTTCTCAAAATCGTTTCGAAAATCCTCATAACATTTTTCAATATCAGATTTTCTATATGCGTCAATATTATGATGAGGATAACGGGCACAAGATTTTCCAAACCTTTTTAAAACCATATTATAAGCTTTACTTAACATATAACCATACAAAGCGTGATAAGTTTTATTTAAAATTCTGCGCTTGCCAAACCTGAAAATCGGCTCACCATCATCTGTAAAGAAAAACTCTTTATCAACATGATTTCCGAAAAACATATCATCGTTTGCAAACAAAAAATGTTCCGATAAATCAGGAATCCTATGAATAGCAGTTTCAATAGCAGAAGAATTAAACGTAGGTAAGGCTTCAGGCGGCAGAATTTCCGTATGATCTATAATTTTTACCTTCGGATTATTAATATTAAGCCACTTTGGCACCTGCTTATCCGTTACAATATAAACTCTATGAATCCACGAAGCATATTTTTCCAATGACCTGAGCGAATATTTTAACTCATCATTTTCTATAAATCGACATTCTCCGATAGAATCTTTATCTAAAGGTTTTCCATACCTTGCGAGTTCGAAATTTTTCTTTTCCCGCCATATATTATCAGACGAATCACACCACAAATACACTATATCGACAGGAAAATCTTTCATATAAAAATCCTCATAATATAACCAACTAACTAACCTTTATGGGTATAATTTAGCATAAAGATATCTCCTGTTAAAGCCTTTAATTTTATATTTTAACAGGGGTTTTATTTATATATCCTACTTGATAATATTCAAACCCGCGCTCAATTAATCGCTCTGAATCATATTGGTTTCTGCCGTCAAAAATAACAGGATTTTTTAATAATTTTTTTATTCTTTCAAAGTCAGGTCTTCTAAATTCATTCCACTCTGTTAACAATAACATACAATCAGCATCTTCTAATGCTTCGTAAGAAGATTTTGTATAAATTATTCTATCTCCGAAATAAAATTTTGCAGATTCTACAGCCTTCGGATCATATGCCCTAACTTTTGCTCCCATATTTAGCAAACTATTAATAATTGTTATTGCAGGAGCTTCCCGCATATCATCAGTCTTAGGTTTAAATGCCAAACCCCAAATTCCGATTGTTTTTCCTGTTAAATCTCTGCCAAATCTGTTTGTAATTTTTTGAATAAATAAATTTCTTTGATTTTTATTTGCCATATCCGCTGCAGATATTATATTCATCTCGCAATTGTTTTCTGCACCAGTTTTTATAAGCGCTTTAACATCTTTAGGGAAACAGCTTCCGCCATAACCAAGCCCCGGGAATAAAAACTTATTACCTATTCGAGAATCGGTTGAAATTCCAATTCTTACCATTTCGGCATCTGCCCCGACTTTTTCACATAAATTCGCAACTTCGTTCATAAAAGAAATTTTCGTTGCCAAAAACGAATTAGCAGCATATTTTGTCATCTCCGCAGATTTAACATCCATGACAATTATACGATTACCTGTTCTAAAAAACGGAGAGTAAATATCTTGCATAATTTTTGTTGCTCTATCTGAATTTGAACCAATAATAACCCTGTCAGGCGACAAAAAATCATCTACAGCATTTCCCTGTTTTAAAAACTCAGGATTTGATACAACATCAAACGGATAATCCGTATTAGCTTTAATAAGCTCTGTAACTTTCTCGGCAGTTCCGACAGGAACAGTTGATTTATCGACTATTACCTTATAACCGTTCATATATTTTGCAATATCGCGCGCAACGTTTAAAACATACTGCAAATCACAAGAACCGTCCTCACCCTGCGGAGTTCCTACAGCAATAAAACAAACCTCCGATTTTTCTACAGCAGTTTTTAAATCTGTTGAGAAAAATAAACGTCCTTCATTAACATTTGCCTTAATAAGTTCTTCCAAGCCTGGTTCGTAAATAGGAACAAACCCTTTTTGTAAAGTTTCTACCTTTTCGGCATTATTATCAATACAGATAACTTCATTACCCATATCTGCAAGACATGTTCCAGCAACTAATCCTACATAACCTGTTCCTATTACTGTTATTTTCATAATACGATTCCTTCTTTATTAATATAAATTGATAAACTCACGACTCTTAGAAGTTATGACTAATTGAGTTTTTAATGCACCTCTAAATTTATATGAATATTTAATACCTGCATCATTTAACTTATTAAATATTAACTGAGCAGTGTTCCTTTCACCTTGTCTTTCTGCATCATCTAAAATAATTACAAAATCTGAAGCTAAATTATTTGGAATTAAATCCAGAATATTCATTCTCGGGTAAACACTGTTGTAACCATAAGGTCCGTCTATCAAGACAAAATCATAATTCATACCATTTATAACATCTGATAAATCTTCATAAATATCGTTCTCTGTATTGTTATAACAAATTTTGACCATATCTTTTTTAATAATGTTTATATTCTCAGATGGTTTTAACTGTTCAAACATTGTATTTATCCATGCTTGGTCATGTTCAATGATTTGAAGTTTAGTATTTTCTTGATTAAATTTTGCATAAGCACAAGTCAATTTACTGGATTGCCCAATACCTAATTCCAAAATTTTTCTTGGTTTTGCATAATTTAAAGTAACCAAAATCATAAATAATAACGAATAATTTGCAGCACCTCCTGTCGGAATAAAATCTTTAAGTTCTACCCATTCTGTATTATTTATAAGATTATTAAATATATGTGCATATAAATTCTCATTTTCTAAAGCTAAAATATTTTGAAACTTATAACTTTCGTTTAATAGTTTATTTAAACTTGTTTCATAGCTATTCAACTTACACTCAATTCTTGTAAATTTTTCAATAATTGATTTTTGCATTTGTAAATCTCTTTTGTTAAAAGCTTCTTGAACTAATTTTGCTTCTTTCTTTTTGTTTCTAAGTTTTAATTTAAAGCCCAAAAATGTAATAACTTTACGGCATTTTGAACCTTCAGTTTGGTTAGTTACTGAAAACACCAACCTTGATAAATCGAATAGCTTATCAATAAACAAATAAAATTTTGAAAATAACATTCTTTTTAATTTTGATGTTACAGGTTGTTTTAAATTTTTTTCAATAATTGAATATATATTTTTTTTGTAAATCTCTTCCGTTGAGGTTGACAAATACATCTGTCTTGCATATCTTTTCATTGTTTGAATTTTTTCAGGATTTTTAAGAATATTTTCAATACATATTTTTAGACTTTCAACATCACTTGTTTTCACAACCCATCCTGTATTGTCATTCACCATATACTTAGCACCGACGTTCTCACTAATAACTACAGGACAAGCCATCATCATAGCTTCAAGAACAACTCTGGAACAAGCTTCATCTATTGACGGAACTAAAAATATATCCGTATTTTCAAATATTTTTCGACGAGTATCACCTGTCACAACTCCTTGCCATTTTATATTTGGACAATTTTTTGAAATTTCTTTAAGTTGATGTTCAAGCTTTCCTTCTCCACAAATATTAAGTTCCCAATTTGTATTATTTTGTTGTAAAAATGACTCAACTATTAAATCAACACCTTTTCTTGAATGAATTGAACCCAAAAAAGTAAAACTTAATTTATCTGATTTTTGTTTTTCAAAATCAGAATATTCATCTGGAACAAGATTATGAATAATTTTTGTTTTTACACCATAAGTTTTATCAATATATTCTTTCGCATACTCACTAACAACATAGATATTTTTTTGACATTTTTTAATTATTTTAACTAACTTTTTATTATGCCAACAAACTAAATTTTGCCCTTCTCTAATTGTCCACATATATGGAATACCGTTATTTTGACAAATAGATGCAAGTTTTTTATTCACAACTGTATTTAAAATTACAAAATCAAATTTATTTAATTTTGGAAGCAAAAGTGACGGATGCTTTTTATATTTATTACTTAAGATAATAGGTTCAATATCTAAATCTTTGCTATATCGTGAAAATAAAGCTCCGCCAGATAATCCCCACACACTTATGTCATAATCTTTTTGAAGAATTTTTGCAATATTCAATAAAGATAAAGGAGCTCCAGTTACAGTAAAATCATGCGTAACCAAAAGTATTCTTTTTTTCTTCAACATTATCCTTTACCTCCTACTAACTCCAAATTTTCATCAAGCTCTACTTTTCTATAATTCTTTATTAAAAATTTTTTTATAAAATATTTAGGACCTTTAAAGTTACTGTTTTCATTCAGGTAATAATGACAAGGTTCAAAATAAGTTGAAACATTAATAGGTGGGTAATATGTATTTAATGAATTTCCGTTCTCCTGTATAATCCTTGATAAACCTTGCTCATAATTATATATAATCTTCTTTTTATTATTAAAATGTTTTATAGAATTCATAAAAATTTTAAAATAATTTTCTGAAAATATATTTGAAGATATTGATACAAAATAAGATTGGATATGTGGAGCATTATTTATTAGTTTCAATTTTTTAGAATATCCGCCATTATTAATTGTAATACCGTAAAATTTATGTTTTTTTGCATTTATAAAAATATCTTCAAGGCTGGTTCCCAAATAAATTACACTATCATTACAAAAAATTATATTATCTACATTTTTTAAAATATCATTCTTACTTAAATGTTGAAAACCTCTTTTATAAGAACCAAAATCATATTCGTTATGTCTTTCAAATATGTATGAATCTACAATACCTGAAAGTTTTAACAATTCATTTTCAAAAATCGGACAATCTCCTACTAAAACAATATAATCAGAAAATTTTCTTAATTCTGTTAAATATTCTATTGTATTATCAGCAATCAATCCATCCACCGAAAACATTGCAAAAATCGTTGCCGTTTTATTTTTATAATTTATACTCTCATTATCAATAATATTTGCAGATTTTATAACTGTACCTTTTGGAAAAACAAATTTTTGGTGTTTTTTCAATTTAATCTTCAATCCTAAAACTGTTAAGATTTTATGCCTTTTGTCTTCTGAGTTTGTTACCGAAAAAATTCTTTGTAAAAAACTTAATCTTCCTAAAGTCGAATATTTTTCCAAAGATTTATCTTTTATTCCCAAAACTTTATACCCGCAATCATCAGTTAAAACTGTAAAAATTCTTTCAACTGCATGTGCCAGAGTTCCATCTGAGCCTATTTTTAAACTAATATCAAAATCTTTTTCAGATAAATCCGAATCCACAAGTTTTTGTAATATACCAGCTCTCATCATAAACATAGTTCCAGCTAAAAAATATTCATAGTTACTATGTATAGATAAACGAGTCTTTAATTTGTCAATATATTTTTCATTGCAACTTTTTACTATTAAAGACTCATCTGAAATAAAACCTATCTTCTTATTAACTGATAATATTTCTAAATTTTTCCTAAATCTAAAAGGATTATCTATAAGAGCTTTAATTAACTGATTCCGCCAAGTATAACCTATAAATGCTATATTCTTATATTTATAATTAGGAATCTTATATGAATCCTTTCTATAATTCTTAGTATGAACTTTTAATATATAATCATAATCTTTTAAATTAACTTTTCTCAAAACCTGAATAAAAGGCCAAATATCATATCCAATATTTTTCACTTCAATAACTTTTACATCCGGTTTAAAATTTTTTAATTTTAACAATTCTATATCATTTTTTTCGCAAATTGTCACATATAAATCCCAATTACAACACGATATATTTTTTAATTTACGAATAAAATAATCTAATTGCTCATAATAAAATAAATGAAAATGAACCAATACTTTCTTATTTTTATCATTATTATTTCTTACAAAAATATTCATTAAGAACCTCTCTTGTTGCATCCAAATAAGCATAACCATGTTTCATATCAGGTTCTAAGTAAGCACCTTCAGCCCACTCATTCCATGCATTTATGAATATATACTGTTCACTTTCTTTTTTGTTTTTTCTTGTCCATTGAACAATATCCATAAGCCATTTTTTATATAAATCAGGCGTCATACCCTCAAATATCAAACAACCACTTTGAGCTTTTCTTGCAGAGTTATCCCAATGCGGGAAAATTCCTCTATAAATATTTGTATTTTCAAATAGAGGTATAATATGTCCATTTGAAAGAAATTTTTTCATATCGTATATTATGCCGTTTAATTTAGGATTTTTATAACCTTTTATATTTTTTATTGGCACATTTTTATTATTATCCATATTGTTTCTAAAACCGTGAGGAGGAAATTCAACGCATGCATCAAATCCCCATTCTTCTATATTTATCTCTTTTCTACTTGCAGGGATATCATTTGTTATAGCCAATATTAAATAAATTTCTTTAAAGTCCGAATCCTTTGCAAAAGTTCTTAAGTCAGTAATAAAACTCTTCAATACATCTTCATCAAATATATTAGGACGATACATTATTATTACAGGTTTATTATTTATACGGATATATCTTTTATCATTTAAAAACGGAAGTATATCTTTCCAAAATTGAACAGAGTCGCCCTTTTCTAAATTTGATTCTACTAATAACTCTTTATTTCCACCGTCCCAAAGTTTTGACCAATTCTCACAAGCCCAGCACAAACAGAATGGAAAATCTAAATTTTTATCATTCAAATAATTATATATAGGTTTTTCCATTAATTTTCTACCCTGAAACCAATAATAATAAAATGAAAAACCAAATATTCCATAGTTCTTGGCAAGTTCTATCTGCCTATAAAATATATCATTATTATTCAAATTATAAAATCCGACATCATAAGGTAATTTTGGTTGATAATGTCCAACATACTGAGGAATCGCTTTAGTAACATTAGTCCATTCCGAAAAACCTTTACCGTACCATTCCTCATTTTCTTTAAACGAATGAATTTGCGGTAAGTAAAAAGCAATAGGTTTCACCATAGGTACTTCATTTCTATAATCTTTATAAGGAATAAATTCTGCTTGATAACCATTTTCAATATATTTTACAAAATCCGGACATTGACTCTTTGAATTGTTTAAAAGATTCCTTTTAAACTTAATCTTTGAACCTAACAATGTAATAACTTTATGCCTTTTGTCTTCGGAGTTTGTTATCGAAAAAATTCTTTCTATCGGCTTT